>NZ_CP121194.1:1346147-2019220 GCF_039993895.1 Edaphobacter paludis | reverse complement strand
CAAGAGCGATCATGCCGCCAATGGTATGGACCACCGTTGACCCGGCGAAATCGTGGAAGCTTTGACCAAGCGTAGGAAGAAAGAAGCCCGTGCTTCCCATGGTTGCAAGGAAACCATCCGGACCCCATGCCCAGTGACCGATGATGGGATAGATGAAGCCGGAGACGGCGAGACTATAGAGCAGGTCGCCGACGAAACCGGTACGACCGATCATGGCTCCCGAGGTAATCGTGGAGCAGGTATCGGCAAAGGCAAACTGGAAGATCCAGAAGGCCAGAAAAGCAACCCCTGTACCTTCATAAGTTGCTGGTATGTCTTTCAGAAAGAACCAGTGATAGCCAATGAATCCATTGCCGTGGCTGAACATGAATGAAAAGCCGATGGCGTAGAAGAGCAGGCCGCAGAGACAGGTATCGACGACGCATTCCATCAACACGTTGACGGTCTCTCGCGACCGGCAGAAGCCAGCTTCGAGCATGGTGAAGCCAACCTGCATTCCAAAGACCAGGAATGCAGCGATCAGCGTCCACGCAGTATTGACTGGATTGACGATGTCGGCGGCCTTGATGGGGGCATCCGCCGCCAGCACATTGGTAAAGCAGAGTTCGGTGATAAAGGTGGCGACCAGCAGGACCGCTGCAACACCCAGCGCCTTGCCTGCAAGCAACACCATGCCATAACGGCGCCATTGAGCATCGTGCAGGCGTTCGCCCAGACGGCTGATCTTCTGCGGGAGAGATAGTCTTACTGCCTGGTTCACTGTTTGTGACATTCAGAGAACTCCTTTGCTGGAAGTAGATGAAGCTATGGAGACACGTATCGCTTCGACCCGGAAGATGATTGGAGCCAACTACCTGATTTTGCGATCCCTGGTTACGTTGCGGTAGCTGTACCGTTACACAGCCCCTCGCCGGGCAGCAAGGGCAGATTCGTAGAAGAACTTTTTTCTATGCACGGCATCACTTTTTGCGACGGAAATCCCTCTCCAGTGCTGAAGGAAGGCAGTGTTGATAAGTTTTTGTGATGTGGCGTATCGAATGCGCTGATTCAGGAAGAATGCCAAAATCTGCGTGCTATACCCAAGTTACACACATAGCAAGCCTGCTCAGACGTAGCACCGGGCAGGATAACGGGCCATAGATAACCGTTGGCATTTGCAACGGTACACTTATGACTTCTTAACGGTTTCTCTACGAACTTCCTATGATTTGCGCTCTACCATCACAGCAACTCAGTAAGAGAAAGGACACGAAGCGATGGCTCAATTGAAGAGGAAGACTGCACTCACCAGGACTACGCTTGCGGTATTGATCTGTTGCACCGGCGCACTTTTCACTGTGCGCCACACCCAGGCGCAGGATGCGTCTCCACCGTCGGCCGCGGCGCCGAAGGACACCCCTGCTCCTTCTACCCAGCCACCGGCAGCAACTCCAGCCCCAGCTCCAGCGGCAGCGCCAGTGTGGAGCGTTGGATCGATTGATTTCAGCGGTCTCGTGGACGGCTATTATTCCGGCAACTTCAATAACCCGGCCTCGCAGGTAAACCAGCTGCAAAACTTCGACTTCAAGGCAAATCAATTCAGCCTTGAGATGTTGAAGGTGTCCATGTCGCACTCTCCTGACCCCATCGGTTTCCAGGTTGATCTGGGATTCGGCAAGGCCTTTGACTGGATCCATGCCACCGAACCCAGCGGTTCGACAGGCTATCTGCGTAACGTTGAGCAGGCGTATATAGCGATAAAACCAGCAAAAGCGAAGGGGTTCGAGGCGGACTTCGGACAGTTTGTGACCTCCGCAGGAGCCGAAGTCATTGAAACAATGACGAACTGGAACTACTCTCACTCACTCCTGTTTTCCTATGCCGTCCCTTACTATCACATGGGTTTGCGCACGTCGATGCCACTGACGAAGTCATTTACCGGCGGCTTTCAGCTAGTGAATGGATGGAACGACACCGAGGACAACAACACAGGAAAGACGCTGGGCTTCACTGGCGTCTACACAAAGCCGAAGTTCACTCTCTATGGAAATTATTATGTAGGGCCGGAAAACGTTGGCACCAACACCGGCTGGCGGAACTTGATTGACGCAAACCTGGTGCTGACCCCAACGCCAAAGTTGAGCGCCTACATCAACTACGACTATGGCCAGAATCGGAACGCTGTAGCGACGGGAACAGGATTCACGACCGGATCCTTGGCGCGCTGGCAAGGCATTGCCGCCGCCGCGCACTATCAGGTGACAGCCAAATCTTCGTTCACCCCGCGCTTTGAGTACTTCCTCGATCCACAAGGATTCAATACCGGTACGGCGCAGACGTTGAACGAATTCACCATAACGTATGAGTACAAGATGGTAGAAGGAATGCTGGCGAGAGTGGAGTTCAGAAACGATCACTCGGACACGAACTTCTTCGACAAAGACAAGAACCCGGCAAGTACGCAAAATCAACCGGGAATCACGGTTGGCATGATTGCTTTCTTCGGACCCAAGCGATGAGTTCCAGCAACGACACTTCAAAATAACCCTCCAATAGCCGACCCTCTGCGGGTCGGCTATTTTTATACCAATGGCGTAAAATGAAGCCGTTGCAAGTATTTCGCCACCCGGTTGGGGCTGCGAAGCTCGCGCATGAGAACCGAAGCCGCTGGGCTCATAATCCAGCAGGCAACGTCTCTAAAGCAGTAGGCAATGTAATTTTGCCAAGGGATCTGCACTCTCGCATGAGGCGGAATCCACGGAAGGACTTACTAGAATGTCGCGTATCGTTCGCTGTTCCCTGATTCAGGCTACAAGCCCTCAACATGAAGGAAGATCGTTGGCCGAGATTAAACAGGCCATGATCGACAAGCATCTTCCCCTCATCCGCCAGGCTGCTGCCGACGGCTCCCAGATAGTTTGCCTTCAGGAGCTTTTCTACGGGCCATACTTCTGCGCGGAGCAGTCTCCCCGCTGGTATGACCTCGCCGAGGCCGTGCCCAACGGCCCAACCATGAAGCTCATGCAGGACCTTGCGAAGGAGCTACACGTCGCCATCGTCGTCCCCATCTATGAGATGGAAGGCACCGGCGTGTACTACAACACGGCTGCGGTCATTGATGGCGACGGCAACTATCTCGGAAAATATCGCAAGTCACATCTTCCGCATCTTGCTCCCGGCTTCTGGGAGAAGTTTTATTTCCGGCCCGGCAATCTTGGCTTTCCAGTCTTCGACCTCGGCTTCTGCAAGATCGGCGTCTATCTCTGCTACGACCGCCACTTCCCCGAAGGCGCCCGTGCGCTTGGCCTGAACGGCGCAGATATAGTCTTCAATCCTTCCGCCACCGTCGCTGGTTTGAGCGAGTATCTATGGAAGCTTGAACAACCGGCACACGCCGCAGCGAATGGATACTTTGTCGGCGCGATCAATCGAGTTGGCACCGAAGCGCCCTGGAACATCGGCGAGTTCTTTGGCCAGAGTTACTTCTGCGATCCGCGCGGACAGATATTTGCTGAGGCCTCGCGCGATAAGGACGAAGTGCTGACCGCCAATCTCGATCTGGACCAGGTAGCTGAAGTTCGTAAGACGTGGCAGTTCTACCGCGACCGCAGGCCAGAGATGTACGGCGATCTGGTGAAGCCGTAGTTCCCTTTTGGCGTTCAGCCCATGACGGTTTTGTCATTACGAGGTAAGTAGCAATGCAGGAGTTACTCCAGCAGAAGCCCGAGATTGCAGCGATATTCGCAGACCTGCATCCACCATTCCAGGCACAAGCCGCCGTGATTGAAGCGGACCGCTGCCTGAATTGTTTCGATGCGCCCTGTACTGGCGCGTGTCCCACGCATATCGATGTGCCAAGGTTCATTAAGAAGATCGCCAGCGGCAACCTGCACGGCGCCGCTCTCGGCATCCTCGATGCAAACATTCTAGGAGCCAGTTGCGCTCGAGCGTGTCCCGTCGAGGTACTATGCGAGGGAGCCTGCGTCATGCATGGCCTCAACCAGCAGCCGATTGAGATTGGACGGCTCCAGCGCTTTGCCATGGACGACTTTCATGCGCAAGGTGGAAGGCTGCCGCGTAAGTCATATGAGAATCGTCCCGAAAAGATTGCCTGCATCGGCGCTGGCCCCGCATCCTTGGCTGCGGCGGCGGAATTGAAGCAGCGAGGCTTTCAGGTAACTATCTTCGACAAGCATCCTCTGCCGGGCGGCCTGAATACCTATGGAATAGCCGAGTACAAGCTGCCGTTGCTCGATAGCCTTCGTGAGATCGAATTGATTAAGGAACTGGGAGTCGACTTTCGATTTGGCGTCGAAATTGGCACTAAGACTTCCCTTGCAAAACTCGAAGCTGAGTTCGACATCATCTTCATCGGTGTAGGGCTTGGCGCAATGCATAAGCTCGCCGTTACTGGCGATCAGCAGCCGAGAGTTACTGAAGCTCTGCAATTGATAGAAGACTACAAGACGGGAAAGACCACGCACATAGAGGGGAAGGTCGTAGTGGTAGGAGCGGGCAACACCGCCATCGACGCTGCCAACGCTGCGAAGCGGCTGGGAGCGAAAGAGGTTTCGATCTTGTACCGGCGCACCAGAAAGCACATCTCGGCCTTTGATTTTGAATATCGACAGGCGTTGCAGGAAGGCATCCGTTTTCTCTGGTTGACGCAACTGATGGCCATCCGTGCGTCCTCTGAAGGGATTACCTCCGTCGAATGTGCACGCATGGAGATCGGCTCCGGCGGCTTACTCCGACCAATTGAAGATTCGACCTTCCATTTAGAGTGCAGCATGGTGGTCTCCGCGATTGGACAATCGCCCATGCTAGAGCTATTAGCCCAATGCCGAGATGTGCAGTTGCAGCAAGGGCGGGTAGTAGTAGACCGCGCCACCGGACAAACTACAAATCCGAAGTACTTTGCCGGCGGCGATTGCGTCAACGGCGGTCGTGAAGTAGTAGACGCAGTTGCGGACGGTAAGCGTGCCGGAGCGGCCATCGCTCGTCTGCTGGAGGTCGCGTATGTCTAACTACATAGTGAAACCCGATCTTGCGGTTACTTTTGCGGGCATCAAATCGCCAAACCCATTCTGGCTTGCATCTGCCCCACCGACCAATACCGGCGAGCAGATTATGCGGGCCTTCGATGCCGGTTGGGGAGGAGCCGTGTGGAAGACGATGGGAGCGCAGGTAACGAATACCTCTTCGCGCTATTCATCGATCAACTGGAATGGCCAGCGCATGATGGGCTTCAGCAACATCGAGCTGATCAGTGACCGTCCGCTTGATATAAATCTGCGTGAGCTGGCAGAGGTGAAGAAGCGTTACCCGAAGCAGGCGCTCATCGCATCGTTGATGGTTGAGTCCACCCGCGAAGCATGGCACACAGTCGTGCAACAGGCCGAAGACGCAGGCGCCGATGGTCTGGAGTTGAACTTTGGCTGTCCCCACGGCATGAGCGAACGCGGCATGGGCTCCGCTGTCGGCCAGGTGCCGGAGTATACGGAGATGATTACGGCATGGGTGAAGGAGAAGGCTACGACTCCGGTCATCGTCAAGTTGACGCCGAATATCTCCGACATTCGTGTAATCGCGCAGGCAGCGAAACGCGGTGGTGCCGACGCGCTCGCCGCCATCAACACCATCAACTCCATCACCGGTATCGATCTGGATACATTCATTCCGCAGCCAAATGTCGACGGCAGGTCAACACATGGCGGCTACAGCGGACCGGCGGTGAAGCCAATTGCGCTCAACATGGTGCAGCAGGTGATGAGCGATCCGGAGTCGATGCTGCCTATCTCCGGCATCGGTGGCGTCGCCACATGGAAGGATGCTGCTGAATATATCCTGCTTGGTTCCGGCACTGTTCAGGTGTGCACGGCGGTGATGCACTATGGATACCGCATCGTCGAGGACATGATCGACGGTCTTCAAAACTGGATGTGCGAGAAGGGTTTTCAATCCATCGAAGACTTTCGTGGGCTCAGTCTTCCAAAGGTGACGGAGTGGAAGGACCTGAACCTGAACTACAAAGTCGTCGCGCACATTGATGAAGCGAAGTGCATCGGCTGCGGGCTCTGCTACACCGCATGTTGGGACGGAGCGCATCAGTGCATCCACGTCGACCGCGTAAGCGGCCCAATAGACGGCCCCGTTGAGTTACACCTGAAGCCATCTGAAATAGAAGCTGCAAGCAGAAACACAATTACTGTTACTCCGATTCCGAAGCTGGACGCTGCGAGTGTTACAACTCCCAGCTATGCAACTCCGCTCGCACGAATTCCTCGAGTGGACGAGACCGAATGCGTGGGCTGCAATCTGTGTTCGCTGGTCTGTCCTGTCGATGACTGCATCACCATGGTGGAAGTGAAGACACATCTGCCATCGGAGACTTGGGAAGAACGTACTGCCGAATGCCTCACAGGAAAGAGTTGCTGATGGGTTTGCTCATTCAGAATGGAACCGTAGTCACCGCGGACAAGACCTTCGCCGCCGATGTTCTGGTAGAAGGCGAAGTCATCAAAGAAGTCCGCGCCGGAATTTCTTCTAACGGACATACGGTTGTCGATGCGGCGGGAATGCTTGTTCTGCCGGGCGGCATCGACGCGCATACCCATCTCGACATGCCCTTCGGCGGCACCATGTCGAGCGACGACTTTGAGACCGGAACCCGCGCCGCAGCTATCGGCGGCACAACTACCATCGTCGACTTCGCCATCCAGGCCAAAGGAACGAAGATGCGCGACGCGCTCGATCTCTGGTGGAAGAAGGCTGAGGGCAAAGCCTGTATCGACTACGGTCTGCACATGATCGTCACCGATCTCGGCAGTGACGCTGGCAAGGCTGGCCTCGACGACATGGACGACCTCGTGCGCGAAGGCGTAGCCAGCTTCAAACTCTTCATGGCCTATCCCAACGTCCTCATGGCCGACGATGCCACCATCTTCAAGGCGCTGCGGCAGACCGCCAAAAACGGCGCGCTCGTCTGCATGCACGCCGAGAACGGCAGCGTCATCGATGTGCTCGTCCAGCAGGCCCTCGCCGAAGGTAAGACGGCACCGATCTATCATGCTCTCACGCGGCCCACGCTCGCCGAAGCCGAAGCAGTGCAGCGCGCAATCGCGATGGCTGAGATCGCCGGCGCGCCCGTCTACATCGTGCATCTCTCCTCCGAAGACGCCTTGAACCAGGTCCGCGAAGCACGCGACCGCGGAGTTCCCGCCTTCGCCGAGACCTGCCCCCAGTATCTTCTGCTCTCGATTGAAGACAATATGAACACCGGCTCCTTCGAGGATGCCAAGTATGTCTTCACTCCTCCTCTGCGCGAAAAAAAGAACCAGGCCCGCCTGTGGGATGGCTTGAAGCACGATCATCTACAAGTGGTCTCGACCGACCACTGTCCTTTCTGTTTCGCCGATCAGAAGGTACTGGGCATCGACGATTTTACGAAGATCCCCAACGGAGGTCCGGGCATCGAGAACCGAATGCAGTTGATCCATCATCATGGCGTCAACTCCGGCCGTCTCTCGCTGAACAGGTTCGTCGAGATCACCGCCACCGCCCCGGCGCGCATCTTTGGCATGTATCCCAAAAAGGGGACGATCGCCCCCGGCAGCGACGCCGACATCGTAATCTGGGACCCCGAGTCTGAGCACACCATCAGCGCCGCCACCCACAACATGCGCTGCGACTACTCCATGTTCGAGGGCTATCAAGTCAGGGGAAATGCGCGGCAGGTCTACTCCGCCGGTGAATTGATCGTCGAGCACGGAAGGTTCCTCGGCAAGCCAGGCCGCGGCCGATATCTGAAGCGCGAGCCACGCGGCGGAGCATGGCGCTGAGTCATCTTCAGACAACCACCAGCGCTCCCTCCACCGCCACACTCCCAAACACCCGCCGATACCGTGCAATCTCCTCCGCCGGCCCGGTCGACTTCCGCGCATTATCACTCAGCTTCACTGCGGGCCTGCCCTCCACCGTCATCAGCTTGCACACCAGGCTGATCGGTTCGAGGGTGTCCTCCCCTCGCGGATGGCACCCCCGAAAGTCGTTCGTAAGCAGTGTCCCCCAACCCGCGCTGAACCGTATCCGCCCGCGAAAATAAGCAACCAGCCTAACAATGTCCTCCGCGTCCAAACCATCCGAAGCGATCAGCCGCTTCCCTCTCGCATCGCGCCCCCGCCGCATCAGCCACGCAATATACTCATCTCCCGCAGCCATAGGGTCTTTGCTATCCACCCTCTGCCCGGTCCAATCCGCCACCCAATCCGGTGCGCCCTCCAGAAACTGCGTCGTCCCAAACGTATCCGGCAGCATCACCAGCAGCGCGCCACCATAACTCTGCTGCCAAAGCTCCAGCACCTTATACTGCGAAGCCCGCAACTCCTCATCGCTCGTCGCCATCGCCGCCAGCGCCATCGGAAGCTCATGCGCATTCGTGCCCATCGCTTCCAGATCGTGCTTATAAGCCAGCGCCGTATTCGACGTTCCCTTCAGCCGGTCGCCCAACCCCGCCCGCAGCGCCTCGACTACATATTCCTGCCACAAAAAGCTATGCCGCCGCCGAGTCCCAAAGTCCGACAGCTCCAGATCGTCCACCCCGCGCAGCAGCTCAATCTTGTCCCACAGCCGCGTCTTCGCCCGCGCATACAAAATGTCCAGCTCCAGCTCGCTCAACTCCGCCAGCGCCGACCGCGTCTTCAGCTCGCTCACAATCGCCAGCGCATAGATCTCCCACATCGTCACCTCGGTCCACAGCCCGCTGAACCGCAGCACCAGTTGTCCGTCCTGCTCCATCACCTCATAGCCGCTCAGCCTGAAGTCCCGCTCCAGCCACTCCAGAAACTTCGGCTCAAAGATGCTCCGTGTTCCATAAAAGCTATTGCCCGCCAGCCAAACCATCTCGCTCTTGCGAAACCGCAGCCCGCGTACATGCTCCATCTGCTCGATCAGCGCCGCCGCGCCCACGCGCTCCGCCAGCTTCACCGAAACCGTCCGATTCACCACCTCGCTGGTCACATGCACCTGCGGAAAGTTCTTCCAGATGAACTGCAGCATCAGCAGCTTATAAAAGTCCGTGTCCAGCAGCGACCGCACAATTGGATCCAGCTTCCAGTTATGGTTATGCGCCCGCTCCGCAAAATTAACATTCATGCCACCAGTCTCGCCTCCAGCCCCGCAACACGCAACCGTCCGCTTCCTTCCAATCAGCACGCGCTCAGACGAAGACAGGACACAAACCGTCAAGCTCGACCCGCCACCCGGATCGCCAAATCTTGCCCACACCGAGGACCGGGTAACCCGAACTGCTCGAATGCAGGGAACTTCAATAACCTGGGAGAGATCCCCGTCTCGCTTAAGGGCACGGCTTCAGCCGTGCCGCAAATGCATTCCCGTGCGACGGGGCTTTAGCCCCTGAGGTCCGGTTTTTCGTTGCACCTAACCCTCCTGTGGAAAACCTTGTCAAGCCCTAAATCGCATAACTCCTGCATCTTCAGCAACATAAAATTGCAAAAGAGTTATCTCCCATCCGCTACAATTAACCCAATGCAGTAAATCAACAGCCCGGCCTAGTGCCGGGCTTTCGCATTTAACCGGGTCTACCTCGAAGTCCACAGGTAGGCCCTTTCTTTTGAAGACTTTGGGACTTTAAGTACAGGGGGGGATACACCATGAAGATCATCGAAGCCACGACCGAGGCCACACAAGATAAATCCAAACGCTACCGCTGCCGCCACATCTTCATCGACGGCCACCGATGCGGCAGCCCATCGCTGCATGGCGAGCACTTCTGTTACTACCATCACACCACACGCGGCTTCGCCGACGAGAAGCGGGAGCGCCGGACCTGGACGGAGTTTGAGCTGCCCCCACTCGAAGATCGCAGCTCCATCCTGGCCGCCATCACCGAAGTCCTTCAGCGTATCGCCTGCGACAACCTCCCGACGAAACAAGCCGGTCTGCTCCTCTACGGCCTGCAGATCGCCAGCCTCAACCTGCCCGAAGTCGGCGAAACCGAATCCCATCAGCAGGATAACCAGTCCGTCGAAGAGGTCATCACCAACCCTCGCTACGGAGATCTCGCACCCGTAGCCGAGATCAGCGAAACCGCCATCCTGCCCACCCTCCAGGCCGACGCAGCGAACGAACCAGCCGGAAAAGGCCCGTCTCGCTTAAGGGCACGGCTTCAGCCGTGCCGCAGATCCTCCATCGGAAACGGGGCTTCAGCCCCTGAGGTACGTTTTTCTCCGTGCCACCCATTCCAGCAGCTTCTGCAAGCCCGATCCATCTCCAGCGCGCTTTTACAACGGAAATTTACACTCAAACCCGCATTAATACAGCCCCAAAGTTGCTATCCTAATACTTGCCATGCCAACCAAAAAAGAACTCCTCAGCCAGCCCATTCAGCACATCGACATCAAGCAGCACAACGTCGTCCCCCTCATCGACGCCATGCAGTCGATGGCCTACAGCTCTCGCGACGCCGCCCGGGCCGCCTCCATCTACGACATGATGCTCCGCGACACCGACTGCGGCGTCATCCTCTGCCTCGCCGGCTCGCTCATCTCCGCCGGTCTGCAGAAGGTCTTCATCGATCTCATCCGCAACAACATGGTTGACGCCATCGTCTCCACCGGAGCAAACATCGTCGATCAGGACTTCTTCGAGGCCCTCGGCTTCAACCACTACATCGCCGGTGACGAGTATAAGTACGGTGCCGGTGACGCCGATCTCCGCGAGTTGATGATCGATCGCATCTACGATACCTTCATCGACGAAGAAGAGCTGCGCATCTGCGACGAGACCATCCACCAGATCACCAACTCCCTCGAACATCGCCCCTACAGCTCTCGCGAGTTCATCCGCGAGATGGGTGCTTACCTGGTCAAGGAAGGCAAGACCCCGGCAGCAGGCGGACGCGACTCCATCATCCTCGCCGCCTACGAGAAGAACGTTCCCATCTTCTGCCCGGCCTTCTCCGACTGCTCTGCCGGATTCGGCCTCGTTGCTCACCAGCACGCGCGTCAGGGCAAGCCAATGGTCTCGATCGACTCCGCCAAAGATTTCTACGAGATCACCCAGCTCAAGATCGCCAACCCAACCACCGGCCTGCTCATGATCGGCGGCGGCGTTCCCAAAAACTTCGCTCAGGACATCGTCGTAGCCGCAGACGTGCTCGGCGTCGAAGCCTCGATGCACAAATACGCGATCCAGATCACCGTAGCCGACGCCCGCGACGGTGCTCTCTCCGGAAGCACCCTGAAAGAAGCATCCAGTTGGGGCAAGGTAGACCTCACCTACGAGCAGATGGTCTTCTCAGAGGCCACCCTCGCCCTTCCCCTTATCGCTGGCTACGCCTTCCACAAAAAGGCCCACGCCGCCCGCAAAGGCAAGCAATGGGCAACCATCCTCAACCAGGTTCCCGTTACGGTCTAACTCCCTTCTTATCAAGCCGAAAAAAAGGGCGCTCCCTCTGGAACGTCCTTTTTTTATGTATCAATCAGATTCCATTCAGATTCCATACATCTAACAGTCATAGTCAATGCGTTACTATTACGCTGCCAGGAAGTTACTATAGAGTTACGGGCCTCAAATGAACACGCTCCTCATTGCCGGATATCTTGTACTGCTTGCTTTCATCGCCGTTCTTGCCTTCGTCGCTCTTCGCGCCCGACGCAATCTGCGGGACATCTCTGTCCAGCTCACGCAGGCCCGCGAACAGCAGCATCAGCACAATCTCCAACTTACCGAACGTTCGCAGCTTGACACCCTGAAGAACGAGTTCATCTCTACCGTATCCCACGAACTACGCACGCCACTTACCAGTATTCGCGGTGCACTCGGTCTGCTCTCCTCCGGCGTTATCGGCAATGTCGACGCCAAGGCACAAAACCTCCTCCGCATCGCCGTCACCAACACCGATCGTCTCATCCGCCTCATCAACGACATCCTCGATATCGAGCGCATGGAATCCGGCCGCGCGCCGCTTCAGGTCCGCCGCTGCTCTCTCCGCGACCTCTGCAAGCAGGCCATCGAAACCATGAAGCCGATGGCCGACGCGAACACCGTTCACCTCCAACTCATTACGCCGGCTGGTCCGCAAGAAGGCCTCTTCTTCGACGGCGACTCTGACCGCATCCTTCAGGTCCTCACCAACCTGCTCTCCAACGCCATCAAGTTCTCGCCCGCAGCGTCGACCGTCAGCATTTACACCGAAGCATCCTCAGACTCCATCCTGCTCAAGGTCTCAGACGAAGGCCGGGGCATTCCCAGCGACAAGCTGGACAGCATCTTCGACCGCTTCCAGCAGGTCGAACCCTCCGACGCCCGCCAAAAAGGCGGAACTGGTCTCGGTCTCTCCATCTGCCGCAGCATCGTCCAGCAGCACAGTGGATCGATCTGGGCGCAGCGTAACCTCGGCCCCGGAGCCACGTTCTATGTCATGCTCCCTCGGGTCACGCGAGCGAGCGATGTGGCTCAACCTGCTTCGCTACCGTCTTCTCCTGTTCACGCCTCTATCCTGATCTGCGACGACGATCCCGGAATCCGCACTGTAGTCTCTGAGCACCTTCAGCGTCAGGGTTACACCGTCATCGAAGCCAACTCTGGCCAGCAAGCGCTTGTCCTCGCCGCCGAGCATCAGGTTGAAGCCATTCTCCTCGATCTGTATATGCCGGGACTCAGCGGGTGGGAGACTCTCCAGCACCTCCGCAACAATCCTGCCACCGCTCACATCCCTGTCGTCGTCCTCAGCGTCCTGTCTTCCACACTGCGCCCGCAATTTATCGGCGACGCCCAGGGATGGGTGCAGAAACCCTTCGACGAAAAGCATCTCTTCGCCGAACTGAGCCGCGTCTTGCATCATGGCGAAGGGCCAGCCAATGTTCTGCTCATTGAGGATGACAGCGATCTGGCTAACGTCGTACTCGCCAGCTTTCGGAGCGCCAGCGTAAAGATCTGCCACGCTGCCACGCGGCAGGAGGCAATCCGGCAATGCATCGACTCGCCCCCGGACCTGCTTATTCTTGATCTGACGCTTCCCGACGGCGATGGCTTCAGTCTGGTCGAGTGGCTCCGTCAGCAACCCAAGCTTCGCGCGCTGCCGCTCATCGTCTACTCGGGCCGCGAAGTCTCAGATAGTGAAATGGCCAAGCTCCGTCTCGGTCCCACCGAGTTCCTCACCAAAGCACGTATTCAACCGCAGGAGGTCGAGGAACTTGTGGTTTCAATGGTCCAGCGCCTGCGCTCGAAACTTTCCGACCTCGCTCCGGTCGGCCCGTCAGCGTGAACCAGTCTCCGGCGAAGCTGCACGGTTATCGGCAATCCTTCGGGTAGCATGAGAGAATAGGCACGCTTATGCGACGCATCTTGATCATTGACGATGAGGACGATATCCGCGAAGTCGCCGCGCTCGCGCTGGAGGCGACCGCTGGCTGGCAGGTTTTCACTGCCGGTTCCGGCGTCGAAGGAATCGCGGTCGCAACTGCCGAGCAACCCGATGCAATTCTCATGGACGTCATGATGCCCGGCGTAGACGGCCCAACCACTTTCCGCAACATGCAGCAGAATCCACTCGTCGCCCACATCCCCGTTCTATTGCTCACTGCCAAGGTGCAAGGAGTAGATCAGCGCCGTTTCGCCAGCCTCGGCCTGGCCGCAATTCTCTTCAAGCCCTTCGATCCTCTGACCCTGGCCCATCAGATATCTGAGGCGCTTGGCTGGAAAGAAGACTAGCGAGTCAGATTGCCACTCAGCAACGCCGCAGATTCCCCAATGACCCCAGAAGAAGAAGCTAAAATCGATGTCCTGTTGAGAAGCATGTGGGAACGCCATCTGCCCACGCTGTACGAACGGCTCGACCTTCTCGACCGCGCCGCATCGGAAGCTGCATCGGGTACGATGAGTGAAACCTTGCGGGCGCAGGCCTTCGAGGTCGCCCACAAACTCTCCGGCTCTCTCGGAATGTTCGGCTACCACCATGGCACGGAGATCGCCCGTCAAATGGAGCAGATACTGAAGACCTTAACCTCCGATTCTCACAGTGACCTCACATCGTTGACGACAGAGCTGCGTCAGACATTACTCGGCAAATAATTATGGTTCAACCGAAGCGCTCGCGAAATCGCATCCAGCTTCCAAGGTGATCTAAAAACACAAGGCCCGGACATCTGTCCGGGCCTTACTGCAAAACTACAGGATTCTAACCGCCGATGGGGGCCTGACCTGGTTCAGCCGGCTTTTTCGAATACCGCACTGCCCCGCCCTTCTCGTACTTCTCCATCAGGCTTCCCATATATACGCGGAAGATTTCATCCTGACGTTCTCCCATCAACTGCGCTCGCATCTTGTCAAAGTTCTTGGCAATATCGTCCGCAGTCGGCTCCTGTTTGTCGAGGACCGTAAGGACAACTCCTACTCTGCCTGCATTAATCGGTCCAGAGATGGCTCCCTTGGCTAGCGAGAAAGCCACTGCGCCCGGGCCGCTCATCGCGCCCAGATCAGGAACCTGACCATCTTTGGAGACGAAGTCGCTGGTCTTCACTGGAACGTTCATTTCAGCGGCTGCCTTCTTCAGGTCATTTAGAACTTTGGCCCGGTCATCCAGCTTAGTGAGTTGGGTGCTCAGCAATTGCGGCAACTGCTGTTCTCTGTAGTCGTCAAGAATGTGAGATTTATAGTCGGCAAAGTCCGGCGCGTGTGCCGTCTTCACATCCTCGACTTGAAATACCGCGAAGCCGTTGCCGGTCGAAACCGCCGCGGGAGCCGCTCCCTTTGTCGTAGCGAAAGCCTGCGTCAACAGAGCAGATCCATCAGCCAGCCCGGCTATAACGCCGTCCTTGGCTACATAGTCGGTCGTAACGACGTGCAGACCCTTTGCCGCTGCAGCCTTGTCGAGACCCTCTTTCTTTGCGTCTGCCGCTAACTGCGTCGCGAAGTTCTGCTCGGCTGCTCCAGCCTTCTGCTGCTCCAGCACAGGAACAATCTCCGACTTTACCTCTTCCAAAGGCCGCTCGTGAGCGGTCTTTTTATCTTCGACCTGCAAAATGTGATAACCGAACTGCGTCTTGACTAGATCGGAAGTCTGTCCGGGAGCCAATGCAAAGGCGGCCTTGTCAAACTCCGGAACCGTCTTGCCATGGTCGAGCCAGCCGAGCTCGCCGCCCTGGTCCTTGCTTCCCGGGTCATCTGAGTTTTTCTTGGCAAGCTCGGCGAAGTTGCCGCCGCTCTTAATCTGCTTCAGCACATCCTCAGCCTTCGCCTTGGCTGCGGCATCCGTCTTGGCATCTGCGCCCTGAGGAACGGCAATCAAAATGTGCCGGACCTTGACCTGGTCCTTCACCTGGTACTCATCCTGATGCTGCTTGTAGTAAGCCTGCACCTCGGCATCGGTGATCTGAGGCTTGCCGCCGGGCAGGTTCGATGCGTCGAAGGCGACGTACTGAATCTTGCGAGTCTCGGGGATCGCTGTGGCATAGCGGGCCTGGTTCGCCTTGAAGAAGGACTGCAACTCCGCGTCGCTCGGATTGATCGTCTTGGCTAAATCGTCAGACGAGATCACAGCGTAATCAAACTTGACCTTGGTTCCCTGCACCCGGTAAGCCTCGCGAACCGCGCTGTCCGGGACCGTCACGCCGCCCGTAATCAGGGCCTGCAGCCGGTTCAATTCCAAGTCGCTCTTCACCTTGGACTCGAAGTCGCTGCGGCTGGTCTGGAAGTTGCTCTGCACGAAGTTCATGTAGCCGTCGTCGCCGATGTACTGCCCATTGGGAAAGAGGTACTGCGCGAAGGGCCCAGTCTGCAACTCACGACGAAGGTCTTCGTCGCTCACCTGCAGCTTCATCTTGTCTGCTTCACGCTTCAGGATCGCTCGCTGCACCAGCACCTGCCCGGCGCGCTGGGTCATGTACGGCATGAGGAAATCCGGAAGGTGCTGCTGCTGCAACTGTCGCTGCGCCAGTTGCTCCACATCTGTTTCTTTGATGGGAATGCTTTCGCCGGTGAACCGCCCCAGGATGCCAGGACCGCGAACCGTTGCAAAGGTGCCATTCGGCCCAGCGGTGGTATCAGCATTGTCGAAGATGCCGGGAACAAGCGTGATCACCATGGTGACGCACGCCACGGTAATAATGACGGCAAAGATGATCTTGATGAGGCGGTTGTCCTGCTGCAGAATACGAATCATGCTAGACGAAAGACCTTCACTTCGCGCGTTCCCGCCCTCCATGCCGGAAGGCGACCGCGTGCCCGGGATTTTGCGTGACCTGGCCGCATGTCTTTTCGACGTGCACCGAGCCATTTGCAGGGCAAGCTACAAGTATAAATCAGCCAGCGCCTGAATTCATCCAACTGGTTTGCTTCTCACTGCCTACTCTTGTCTAACGCACCCTCTAGTAAGGGTAATAAGCTGGGCCATAGTAGTAATAGGGCGGGGCATAAGGACGCCGCTGCAATTGCCGCGCTGGCTGGATACCGGATGCCAGGCGATTCATCTCATCTTGCGAGACAGTCGTCAATGGCACCTGCTGAGCCAAACGAAAGTTCAGGATCGCTTCGGGCGGAACCATCGCTTCGCCACGCCGGGACGCAGCCGAAACGCCGACACCCGCAGCCCCGCCGAGTCCGGCGCCAACCAACGCTCCCGGGCCACCGCCTGCCACGGCTCCGATGAGAGCACCAAACGCTCCCAACCCAACCGCATTGCCCACGGTCTGTCCGGTCTTGTCTGCACCCTGATGACTCCAGGCATCGGAGACGATCGGATATGTTTGACCAGCTAGCGTTATCTGTGTCAGTTGCAGCGCCAGCTCTCCTTTTCCGTTCAATGCACCGGCGTTATGCACATCCACAACTTTTCCCTGCACCGCTGTGCCGCGTGGAATCGCGACTGCATTTCCGGCGACGACATCGTTGATGACAACACCATCAAACATCGTTCCCGGTGCAGTGTTTTTGCTATCCATTCCCTCATTTACCCGGACACGAAGCATCGTGCCGCTGGGAACGACAACCGCTTCCCCACCCCGCTGCGCAGGATAGGGTCTCCGGTACTGAGGAGGAGGAGGCGCCTGGCCGTTCGCCGGGCCATTGGACGGGTTGTAAGGTGGCCGATACTGGCCTTCGGGCTGATTCTGGCTTTCCTGTGGCGGAGGAGGAGGTCCGGCCGGACCATATTGAGGTCCATTCTCTGGGCCATTCGACGGGGGTACTCCAGCGGCGCCCATCTCTCCGTTCTGTTGATTGTCCGGTTGCTGCCCATTGGGTGCTGGCGCATAGGTCCCATCTGACTGCAACTCAGGTTGAGTGCCTTCGGCTGCGGCTCCCTGATCCGGTGCGGGGCTGCCTTCAGCCGCAACCGTGCCGATGGCCAGCTGGTCGATCACCTTCTTGACTCCGGGAGCATCGGACGTGACCTTCTCGGCCATGTCTCGGGAGGCCTCATCCCGCACCGTCCCGGTGAGTGTGACCTGACCAAAAACAGTGGTCGTGCTGATCGCCTGATCCGCCAGCTGAGGTTGGGCCGCTAACGCCTTCAAAACGTTGGCTTCAATCTGCGCATCTGGCACTATCGCCGTTTTTTCCTGCGCGGTCGCCGCACCGCCAGCCGTTAGCAGAACACCTAGCACGAGACCTGAGATCTGAAAGCACTTCCACTGTTGCATGATTTCCCTCGTGGCGACTGTCAAACCAAATTTATTAGGCACAGTTGCCAATCTATAAAAACGCAGTTTGCGAAAAAAAGTTACTCCAGTACAACACAAATACCTCGTCTAATTCCTGCTTTTGGAGTGCGTTGACCTTCCATTCAAATAGCGGTATATTCAAAGAGCGGGGTGGAGCAGCCCGGTAGCTCGTTGGGCTCATAACCCAAAGGTCGTAGGTTCAAATCCTACCCCCGCAACCATTTAGGGGTTTCCGAACCGATAGAAACCAAAGATAAGCCAGAACTCATGTGGTGGCATGGTTCTGGCCAATCTGTTTTGGAGCCAAGATAAGATTGACGACGCTCCCATTAGCTGCCCTCTTCGACTCCAGATAAGCAGATCCATAGATGTCCATTGTCGTGCTCACCTGCGCGTGCCGCATGAGCTTCTGCTGGACTCCGATGGGTGCCCCTGCATCGTCTAGGAGGCTTCGGTATGTGTGACGTGCCGTATGTTGGCGTCCGTACGAATGGAGAGAAGGAACTGCATCCGGAATCATTGCTGAGGTTTCGAACACAGACTTTCTGCAGGCAATTTCGTTGTTCTACACACGCGAGAAGCGCAGGGGGCTGCTCAAGCCGGAAAAACTGGTAAGGAGCGCTGCCGGTCACTGGGAATCGCGAAGCCATGCGTGCTCTTTGCTTACGTCCCGCCTATGACTTCTGGAATTCTCGGCATCAGTACATAACATGATCACTCGCCTTCGGTAGGCGGTTTATATACACAGTAGGGAGTTTATTTGCACAGTAGGCGGTAATCCAAAGGACTTAAAGCAGTGTCGAGAGCTGGGTTGTGCGCCATTTTCGCCTACCGCGCTCGCCCAAGAGCCCCCAAGCATCAAGTGCCGTGTGCCAATTCTGCCTACTCGCCTCATTCAAATGCCCAAGAGAGTGCTATGGCCCTGGTGGATCGGAACGGAGTCTATGGCTCCGCTCGTTTTCATTTCGCTGTATCGGACATGGGACTTCGTCTCACACCGCCGATCTGGCTCCCACACCAACACATTGGAAGAACCCGCTCGGATTCCATTGCTCTGCGAATCCCGGGAGGGATAGCAGAATCATTGTCAGCTCATCACGCAATTCAAGATGCGCAAGACTTCCAAACAGGAGGGCGCCGCTGCCTGCGCCGATCTCCGGCAATACGCTTCTGGTCTGGTGTGTTTGACGGGAGGCGACGAAGGTCCGCTTGCATCCGCATTGGCACGGGGAGGCGAAGAGGCTGGTCGTGAGACTGAGGAACGGCTCGTATCCATCGCAACAAGTCGCCGAGCGCAGGAACGGTATGAGTAGAATGCATTGCCATTTAGATCTCTTCCTGTCAAAGCTAAACCGGACAGCGGAGCTCTGCTATAAGGTCGTCTTAACGGGCTTTCATTCTCTGCCTTTACGCTTGCCAGGCATACTGCTGGAAGGCGTCGTCCAGCGGTGGATTGGCGATAATTGCAAAGTTAGAATCAGAGCGGGATACTTGCAACGCTAATTTACAACGGCTAATTTGCAGATGGCAAAGGAATGAAAACGTCGAAGAGGGTACCCCGATAAGACCCTGATGTTCTGCTCCTGACGCGGATCAGCCCTTGGTGCTTGGCTACTACTTCAGAGCTCAGCCACAGACCGGTACCGGCGCCCTTCGAATCCTTGGTGGTATAGAACGCTTCAAAGATCCGAGGCAAAGCCTCTGGCGGAATTCCTCTTCCGCAATCGCTGAAGAGGAAGCGCACCCCTGGTACGCCGTCCGGATAGCTAACGGAACGCATGCAGCGTACCAACACCGTACCCTCACATACTCCCATAGCGTCCAAAGCATTCGTGACCAAATTATTGAATACCTGTCGCATTTCACCAGAGTGGAGCAGTAGCTGATCGTTGGATCTAAGATCCGATTTCAGCGTTATGTTCTGCTTCGCGACATGAATACGGAAGAGCGCGATGACACCTTCGATCATTTCGTTGGCCGCGCACATCGTGGGCAACGTCGACTCGCGATGGAAAGCCAGCACCTGCTTTGTGATTCGGCTGATGCGCAGCAGCTCTTCTGATGCCTGATTTATGTAGCTTTGGGTTTCCGGAAAATTCTCTCTCGATCCGTTTGCCGCCAGATAAAGCAGGTTCGACATCGCCTCAAGCGGATTGTTGATTTCGTGCGCGATGATGTGGGCCAGCCGACCGGTAGCCGCTAGCCGCTCACTCAATTTCAGCATCTCTTGCAGTTTTCGATGATCCGTCGTATCGGTCAGGATCAGAATCGAGCCACTTTCCATATCAAGATTTGCTTTGATCGTGTCATAACGCACCCTAAACCAACGATTCCCGAATGAAAGCTCTCCAAGTTGGCCTCTTTCACTCGATTCCAGCAAGCTCTCCAAGCTCATCTGAAAATTCGCTTGAAAGATATCGGCGAGCCTTTTCCCTTCAATATCCGCCGCGACCAAATTAAGAAGCTGCATAAAGGTCGCATTTACACGAATCGTGCGTCCGTTTGAATCTGCGAGCGCAAGGCCATCATTCAAGGCGTCAAAGGCGGTCTGCCATTGCAGAGCCGAGTGATGCGAAAGGGACTCCGCGCGGCGCAACCGTAGAAGCGCCTCAACCTGCGCAACAAGCACAGTCGGCTCTACGGGTTGCGTCAGATAGGAGTCTGCCCCTTCTTTCAGTGCCTGGACCTTGCTCTCGTCTGAAACGAAAGATGCGGATATCTGCAACACGGGGATGCTGGCCGTGACAGGATTAGATTTCAGTCTCCTGCACACCTCGTAGCCGAGCATGTCGGGGAGATTCACATCTGAGATGACGATGTCTGGTAGAGACAGTGCTCTCACCAATCCCTCACTGCCAGTCGCTGCTTCTTCGACTGCAAAACCTGCTCGAACCAGGATTCGTCGGAAAATGTAGCGGGTCTCCTCTCGATCATCAATGATCAGAACGCGCCCGCGATTTTCTAGTTCAGACACGAGGCTCCTCCTCGTTCCCGTGGGCAGTAAGACTTTCAATGAGCGAGCGAATCCGGACGGACGAGTCTGTCAGAGTCAGAGTCTGCTTGGGGAAAATGGTGATGGAGTTTTCGCGAAAATACTCCAGCTCCTCGGCATCGAGGACCTTGGTGGAGTGCAAGACGACCGGGGTCTGCGCGATGTCTTTGGAGTTGCGGATATTGCGAACAACTTCTGCTCCGTTGAGATCCGGCATATAAAAGTCGAGAAAAATGAGCGCGGGCATCAGTTGCTGTGCCATGCGAAGCCCTTCCCTGGCATCCCTCGCCTCGAAGACTTCGTAACGTGTCTCCGGTATATGCCCCCGAAGCAGGTACCGGGAGACCTCGTTGTCGTCGATCATGAGGATACGTATGCGTTCGAACGGCGACGTCAACTTTAGGATTTCGGCAATCATTTCTTCGGGCACAAACGGCTTGAGGAGGTACGAATCGGCACCGGAGCCAAAGATTCTCTGAGCATCGTCAGTGACACTCATCACCAATACAGGAATTGCTTCTTTTTCTTTCTTGATCTCGCGCAGAAAATCCCAAGTAGTCTCGGTACCCAAGAGAACATCCAGAATGACGGCGGCCGGCCGAATCTTGGTGATAAGTTCCTCGGCCGCCTGCACCGTCGAGACGCAATGAGCCTGAAAGCCCGCCTTCGAGAGATATTTGGAATAGATAAATGCCGTTTCGGCATTATCTTCCACGATGAGGATGAGCTTCTTGTCGGCATCGAGCAGAGGGACGACCGGCTCTACGGAGGCAGAGGAGCTGTTGAAGACAATCGGAACGATCAGGGAAAAGGTAGAGCCCGCGCCCATTGCGCTCTTCACTTCCACTCGACCGCCTAGCAACTCGGCGAACTTCTTTGACAGAGGCAGACCGAGGCCGGTTCCCCTCACCTTCTTTTGCATCGCGCTGTCGATCTGAGAAAACTCTTCGAAGATGATGCGCTGATCACTCTCGGAAATGCCGATACCGGAGTCCGTGACAGAAAATTCAATCTCATCATCAACGACGCGTGTCGAAACACGCACCTCCCCGTGCGGCGTAAATTTGATTGCATTCGAGATAAAGTTACGCAGTACCTGCGATATCTTCTGTTCATCCGTATGCAGGGGAGGCAGCTTTTCAGCGTATGCAAAGGCCAAATTCAGCGAGCTTTCGGCCAGCAAGGGCTTCAGCATCCCTCGAAGCGCCCCAAGCAGCTCACTCACGTCGAAAGTCTTGGCGTTCACCTTGAACCGACCCGCTTCGACCTTTGCCAGGTCGAGGAGGTCATCCACCATCTCTGAAAGTTCTTTTGCCGAGCGCTGAATAAAGCGAATCTGCTGGTCTTGCTCCGAAGTCAGTTCTCCATCAAGCCTTTCGAGCAGCATTCGCGTCAGAGCCAGCATGGAATTGAGCGGCGTACGAAACTCGTGGGACATGTTGGACAGGAAGCTGCTCTTCAGTTCGGACGCTCTTCGCAGGTAGTCGGCACGCTCATCCAGCTCCGCGTACAGCGCTACAACGCCGCGATTGGTGTCCTGGAGTTCAGCGTTGATGTGATCCAGTTCCTCTTTGCGCTCACGAAGCTCGTTCAGCGTTCGCAACAACTCACGATTCTGCGTCTGCAACTCGTCGATCGGCGCAGCCGGATGCTGCCGTGCAACTTCGGCGATGAGTCTCTGGAGATCATCTTCACCAAGAGCGGTACTGTGGACTGGGAGAAATTTTCCAAACTCGACGGCGGTACCCAACCGGGTCGTATCGATAGAAAATTCGTCCATCAGACGCTTTGTACCCAAAATACCCATGCCCATGCCGGTTGTAGATCGGTATGATCCTTCCATCACGACATCAAGGTGGGGGATTCCAGCGCCATGGTCGGTTACTGTGACGCGGAACAGCCGTACCTGAGGGTCAACGCTAAAGACGACTGTCCCATCTTTCGCGTAACGGAACGCGTTCCTTGCAATTTCCGACACAGCTGTGGCGATGCGAATCTGATCGTGATGATCGAAGCCGAGGGCGCTGGCGATGGTGCGGCCTTGCTGCCGGGCGCTGACCACCTCGCGTTCAGTCGTCAGATTCACACTATGGATGTGCCTGTTCATGACCTGTCTCCGAGCTTTGCGACCAGTACCGTAGCATCGTCCCGCCTGCGGCTGAAGTCCCTGTAGAGCAGGGCTGCCAGGAGTCCGGGAGGACGATGGAGAATGCCAGGATAGCCAGCCGGGCTGACCTTGGATGTTAGGCCGTCAGAAAACATGATGAGGGTTGTGTCCGGCTCAACCGGATATACATATTGCTGCGGAGAGCGTGGCATTACTGCGCCAAGAGTTCCATTCTGCGTCACTAGGCTGCGCGAGGCGGACGCGGTCACGGCGATGGCGCTGACGTTGCCGACTCCCGCGTACGTTAGTGTTCGATCTGCAGATTCGAAAATGGCGATTGAAAGCGCAGCTCCCCGCGTCTTCTTCAACGCATCATGAGCCCGTTCAATGATGACTGTGGCTGGCTGCTCGAAATGTCTTTCGACTGAAGTGACTGCCTCCTGCGACGCTTCTGTCGCCCCGGCTCCGTGTCCAAGACCATCCACCACCACGTAGATCGTCCGGCCATGTCGTTCCAATACCAGATAGGAGTCGCCGGCAACCGTCTCGCCCTTGATGGGGAGGCTCACCACTCCCACATTCGCTGTCGCGGGTATTCGGCCGCGGACGAAGCGGCACCAAAACGCTGTTCCTTTACCTACTGCCGAATAGAGCGAACAAGTGTCAGAGATGCGCTGAATGGCTCCCATGCCCTGACCGGCAGTGCCTATTGTGGAATAACCGTCTTCCATAGCCCGGCTTACATCACGTATTCCCGGACCAGAGTCCAACGCAATCAAATCCAGCCATGCGCCGTCGACGCAAAGATTCGGGCAGATAAGCAGTTCCCCCTCGCGTCCGTGCAGCAGCATGTTGGTCGCGGCTTCCGTAGAAACGATCCCGATATTGCTACGATGCTCTTCGTCAAAGCCGAGTGTCTGCGCCGCATGAATTGCGGAGCGGCGCGCCTCCCCAATGGAGCTGCGATCGGTGATCGCGATCGATTTCTGATGATGTTGCAAGGCTCGCTACTTCCAGCGGACAATCGTGACAGTCGTGCCCTGCCCCGGTTCGCTCTTGATATCGAATTCATTGACAAGTCGTTTGCTGCCGCTCAAACCGAGCCCCATGCCGCCGCCCGTTGTATAGCCATCCTTGAGTGCTAGTTCTAAATCCGAAATCCCTGGTCCGTTGTCTTGAAAGACCAGTTTGAGACCGCGTCGCGCTCCATTTTCAACAATCTCGGCGCTCATCCTGCCACCACCGCCATGTTCCAATGTGTTGCGCGCAAGTTCGCTCGCTGCCGTTACGAATTTAGTCTGATCGACGAGACTAAACTTTAGTTCCACGCACCAAGCTCGGGCGATCTGCCGTATGCGGACGACATCGTCCGAAACCGAGATGAGATGGGTCTCACGATTCAGTGTCATCGACGTCCTCGGCATCAACCTCCTGCTTCACATACTCTTTAAGCAGTTCCATGCCGCGCTCAATGTTGAGCGCGGTTTTGATGCCGGGAAGTGACATACCAAGTTCGACCAGTGTGATGGCTACTGCGGGCTGCATGCCGGTCAACACCGTCTGCGCGTCCAGTACACGGGACATGGCTGCGATATTTGCAAGCATGCGCCCGATGAAGGAGTCGACGATCTCAAGCGAAGAGATGTCAATGAGCACTCCCCGCGAAGCGTACTTCGCGATCTGTGCAGTCAGATCTTCCTGCAAAGACATCGCGAGCTCGTCGTGCATATCCACCTGGATCGTGACGAGAAGACAGTCGCCAAATTTTAGGATGGGGATACGATCCATTTGTTTTATTCCCTACCCTTGGGCGCGTGACTTGCCGAAGTCTTTATTGATACGACGGTCTTGCCGAGGCGCTGTAGAGCCACCGCGAACGCATCCGAAAGTTTAGCTTTAGTCTGAACATCAATCAGGTCGATGCCCAGATGAACAATAGTCTGGGCAATTGCCGGGCGAATGCCGCTCAAGTAGCAATCCGCGCCCATCAAACGCGCAGCTGTAATGGTCTTGATGAGGTGCTGTGCCACCAAGGTATCCACGGTCGGAACGCCGGTGATGTCGATGATGGCGACCTGGCTGTTGGTCTCTACGATGGCCGTGAGAAGCGATTCCATGACGACTTGTGTACGAGCGCTGTCCAAGGTCCCGATGAGCGGAAGCGCGAGGACCCCATCCCACAACTTTACTACGGGAGTTGAGAGTTCCAACATCTCTTCTTGCTGCCGGCTAATCGTTTGCTCACGAAACACGATCGCGATATCGACAGTCAGCATCGCAAGTTTGTCCAAGAGATCTCCTGACAGCCAAATCTCTGTCACCAGTTCGGACGCATTTGCCTTAAGAGCGTCCTTGAGAGCATTAAAAACTGGTTGCTTCAAGGAAAGAACAAACATAGCCGTTTCTACCGGAGAGAACCCCTGCTCCATACGGGACTTCGCGATGGCTTTCAGAAATTCTCTGGTCGCTGCGAACTCCTGAGCTTGGACGTCAGAGCCGGACTGCGCGGCGTCTGTGAACAGCCGCAGGAACTCCGCTGCCTGTTGCTTCAAATCAGCGTCGTCCATAAGGTCGCTACGGCGCGTTGTACTGGACATCTCATGTATCCAGCCAGTGAGAATTCCTGACTCATTCGACCGGACTAGCTGCTGAAACGCGCTCATTCATCGGCTCCTTTTTTGCACAGAACTTCAATCTTACTGTTCGCACATCATTTCGTCATTTTTCAGACACATCGCGATGGTTCTAAACCGTGGTTGCTATATCCGTTCAGTGGGCCGCTGAATGACCTTGAAATATGGAAAGGAGAGTGTCGTTCAGGTCCCCGACTGGGCTCGTCGACGCGAAACGGACGAGGAGCCAAATCCGTCTTCTTCAACCCTTTCAGATATAGAACTTGGCCCTACTATGGACACCGGTGGCGACCTGTTGATCGAATCCCAGTGATTCCCGCTCTTGCAACGATTTGTAGATGAAACCCGTTCCAATAGTTGGTGCGTTCGCTATTTGGAGGCATTTGAAAACTAAAGCCAGCATTTATGCATCCAACATTTGGTGCGCGACATTAGGATTGAAAACTGTCTCCTTCTGTCGGAAGTGAAGAAACTGGTCAGTGGAGGTACTTTTTCTCCAGCTCACAAAACGCCTCGCAGACGTTTTCTCCAGTCCAGAGCCTCTTCTGGAAACGGGGATTTGTCATGGTAGAAGCGTTATATGATCAGGCCAAGTGGATCGAAATTGTCGAGACATCGCGCAAAAATCAAACCCTGGCCACAGCGGGATACTTCGCGCGGCTATCATGCACGAGATCAATAATCCTCTTGACGCGGCCGGAAATCTTGCCTATTTGATTGACGAGGAAGCCGAAAATCCAGCAAAGGTGCGCCAATATGCACGCTTGCTTGCAGAGCAGCTCGCAACCGTAAGACAAATCGCAACGAGAACGCTCACTTTCTATCGAAAGTCTTCGGAGATGAAGCCGATCGATCTGATCCTGGTCGCAGAGGCGGCGCTTCGCGTACATCAACACAAAATTTCAACAAACAGCCTGCAGGTTCGGAAGGTATTTCCCGAAAAAGCAGCTATCAACGGGCACGCCGGGGAGATGCTCCAGGTCCTATCCAATCTTGTTGGGAATGCGTTAGATGCCCTTCCAATTGGAGGATCGCTAGCGCTCAGTATTCGAAAAGCAGGACAAGAGATTCACATTATGGTCGCTGACAACGGCCACGGAATCCCAGAATCGATTCTCTCTCAGATATTCGAGCCATTTTTCACCACCAAGCAGGATCTGGGAACAGGTTTAGGCCTGGCTATCTCGAAGTCGATCGTCGAAGGCCATCACGGCAGATTGAAGACCCGAAGCAGTATTCGACAGGGCAGGAGTGGCACAGCATTTCGAATCTCCTTGCCAGCTTGCTAGTTTAGAAGCAACGGACTTCTTGTCCACTACGGTCAGCTCTTATTGGAATGGACGATGTACAACAGAGACGGCTACGGGTTCAGCGGCGGTCATACCTTCGCTTGTTTCAACGAGCAAGCGCGCCTGAAGCAACTGACCGGCTTCTTCTAAATCCTGGTTGTCTACCGAATTTCTACTACGAAGGATTGAAGTCGGCGCCGTCCTAAGCTGTGTCAGTCACGATTTCTTTCTTCTAGCCGGGTCGTATAGCGCGGCGACAGGAATTCTGCTTTGGCCCTCCAGCGCCGGTCGATGCCAGACACAGCCGGAATTACCATCCCTGGTCCCAAACGGCCGCTAATGTTATCCATCGCGTTCATCAGCCGTGCTGATTTCTGCGGATCACGCGGAGGGAACATCTGAGCCGATGAGGCTTTCGCATCAATCAACTCGTTCAACATCACCCTTACAGCAGTAAGAAATCCACAACAATTGTCATTCCACGTCACTCGCCTTAGGTGGGCGGTTTATATACACAGTAGAAGGTTCTGTGAGGCTAACGAAGCTCGCTTCCGCTCGCGGGCCGCGGTGGCCGCCGCCGTGCCCGTAACAAGGTAGGTCGTCATGCCCAGCCGTCACCACTCGGACCTCCGGCCGTGCATGGTGAGTGGGATCAATGCGCCTGCTACTGCTGCTGCAAAGAGACGCTTTGCTCATCACCCGGTGGGACATCCCCAGCCTTCGCAGCCAAGGGACGGACATCGGTGATCAGGTGGTAGAGAAAGCGCCCAGGTTCTTCCTGCATCACCATGTGAGCGGAGTTATTGAACCACACGAACTTCTTTGACGGAGCATGGATGCGCGCGAACCACTCCGCCGCCAGTGTATGAGACGTCGTATAGTCGTGCCGTCCTTCAAAAAGAAAGATCGGACACTTGAAATTTGTCACGGAATCATAATCCACGGCCTCGAGCGCTCCAAGAAGGTACGTCACAGAGAAGAAACTGCCATCGTTCACAAGATCCAGATCCTTCTGTGTGTAGTCAGGAGAGAGAGACCATGCATTACCGTCGTAGGAGAAATTGGTCCGCCCGTAGGTCAATCCGCCGTAGTACATCAGCCATTTGCGCTCCTCCCCGATCCGGTCGAACGTAAGCTTTCCTGGATATGGAGCGAGCGCTGTCAACTCTTTTTCTGCTTCAAGGTTGTTATGGGACTTCGCTTGCTGCATGGCAAATTGGTAACCCTCTTCCTCGCTCTTTTCGTCATTCACTACCTGCCCGACTCCCAGATAGGCATAGAACCAATCAGGATGTCGTTGAGCTAAAGCAACACCAAGGACGGTTCCCCAGGAATGGCCCAGCAGAAAAATCTTCTTCTTGCCATAGTTTTTCTGCAGGTACAGAACGACCTGTTCCGCGTCGCTCGTCATTTGCTCCACCGTCATGGTCGAAGCGAGCGCTTTGGGATCGTTGGAGGCGTAGGTCTTTCCGGCGCCACGCTGATCCCATTGCACGACGGTAAAGTAGTCTTCCCACGGGCTCTGAAAGGTGTAGTCGGCGGGCATTGTCGGAGATCCCGGTCCGCCATGGAGAAATAGCAGAATTGGGTTGCGACGATCTCGACCGCGAATAGATAACCACTGCGTGATCCCATTGATCTGTACAGGCAGAAGTTCTTCGACGCCATTCGGCGAGACGATCTTCCGCGATGCAGCGATGATGTCCGTCACCTTCTGCCGCGACATCATTTTCTGCTGAGGCTGTTCCGCCGCTGCAGTGGATTGAATTGTCTGCGTCTGCGCGACGCATTGGCAGGCCAGTAAAGATACAAAAAGCGCACAACCGTGGAAACAACGATTCTTTTTCACCTAACATCTCCTATAGGATTGCTGTGAATGCAGTACGCATCCAGATTTTCAAACAGGAACCGACCAGCGGCAATGACACTTGAATTGAGTTCATGGTCCTGTACGACTTGCTTCGAGGCCATACTTTTCCAGCACGATTCCAACTCCTGGGGTATTGCTTTCCGTCATTTCATAGATCCCGACGGTTAGTGCCATGTTGAGACCTTGCTCAATCGCCAGCCGGCAGATAAGTGCGTGCTTTGTGCTACATGTACCATGGCCTTCGAAGAACACGACCATGTGCTCATTTGGGTTCGAGTTCCTCCCGTATGGAAGTGAACACACCCATTGAGCTGCAGAACGAAAGTCGGTCAGTCCAATCTGCATAAACGCCGTTGTTAAGGGCCCACTTCGAATGAGAACTTCTGGGTTGAGGCACATCCACGAACCCATTGCGCTCTTTAGTGATGAATCCGAGTGAATCACGCTGATCTCCGATTATGATTTGTTGCCTGCTCATTTCGAGGACTTGCGCTTTGTAGGTCGGCCGAAAGAACTAGAAACGGGGGGCGACGCCGGTGCAGATCCAAGTCGGGAATCAAGGGTGACGTCGCAACTGCGGGTTTCGGCTCGCGGAGGCCGCGCAGGCAAAATCCATTTTCGATAAGCACGCTCACGTACGTTTCGATCGTGCGGTGATATTTCGCAACTTTGTCTACGAACCACTTGGTCTGCCTCTCACCTTCAGACTGATATTGGTCGACGGGCCAAGACAGCGCCTGGCCAGCGTCGTCTCGTGTCCATTGCTGTTGGGCCATTGCTGTACAGATCGGATGCTCGACTGAGAATACGAACCGCCCTCTTTCCTTCAGAAGAAGCGCCACGCGCACAACTGCGGCTGCATAGTTTCTGACGTAGTGAAGTGCGAGAGACGACACGGTCAGATCGAAACGCTGGCTACCCAAATCGAGTGCTTCGATACTGGCACGGCGATACTGGATTCCATCGTCAAGGGTTAATTCTCTTGCATAGGCAAGCATTTGTTTTGAGATGTCGATACCAAGGACTTGCCGTGCCCCACCTTGTCGCGCCTTTCGGGCAAAGTTGCCGAAACCGCGCCCCAAATCGAGCACGCGCATTCCAGTCAGCGACGCTGGGAGCATGGACCAAAGTGCTGGTTGCTCGAGAATATTGTTCAAACTGGAGCCGCTTTCACGAAGCTCCCGATAGCCTTGAAAGAACTCTGGATTATCGTAGATATTCTGAGGTTGCGTCATGACTTTGACCACCAGGGGCGGAACCCTATCCGCACGTTCCCAACGATTCGTCTCTGGTTCAATACCTCTCCTATTGACAGTTCGCTAAGCGGTGGCAACTTGCGGTTGTGCGGCCACCCGCATCAGGATTGACCGTACCGAACTCATAGCAGCGAGGCCATCATCGCACCGTGAAGAGAACGCCAGATAGCCGTCGGGCCTGACAAGCTTGACCCCATTTTTTGGCGGGTCAGCTCGCGACGATTTCCACTCGACAAGATCATCGAATTCCGAGCAGATCAGCTTCGCTGCGTCGGTAATTGACGGATCTTCGGTGCCTTGGGTAACCAGCAAAAAGCGCCCGCAGATTCCATTACCACCACGCATGGAATCGTCCAAGTACCGTTCGCCCGATCCCTCAATAATTGGACTTGAACGATAGGCGATGCCAAGTCCCGAGAGTCGCTCCACAAAAGCGTGCTGAAAGGGGGCTAAGCGTGAAACGATGGGTATCGCAGCATCACGCAGGGCCTGAGCGATCACACTTGATGTCCCCATCGCCTTAGTCAGAAGATCAGTTGTTTGGATGACGCTCTTGATTACGGGAATCCGTTCTTCTGCGTAGCTATTGAGGAGTTCTTCAGATCGATAACCCTGGAGGTGCAGGTCAAGCTTCCAAATCAAGTTCCAGACATCGTGCAAGCCTGTGTTCATTCCCTGTCCACCAAATGGACTGTGAATGTGTGCGGCGTCTCCTGCGATGAAGATCCGTGCGTCGCGCAGCTTGGCCGCGTGCCGGTGGTGGATGCGGAAATAGCTGCTCCAGTGGAGAGCATGAGCCTCAATCTCGCGAGACGCCCGTTCGTGCAATATCTTCTGAACGAGTTCCAAGTTGGGCGCATCTCCCTGCGGCTGCTCGATGGTTGCCACAATGCGTCGACGGGTTGCGCTCATTGGAAAGATGGCGACCGGTCCGAATTCACTTGGGCATAATTGCAGTTCGTCACCGGGAAGAGCGTCGTTCGTCTCAATATCGGCAAGCATGAACGGAGTCTCGTAGTCTCCTCCTTCGAGGGGAACATTTAACGTTTTCCGGACCTTGCTATGCGCCCCGTCGCATCCGACGACGAACGAAGCTGTGATCCTTTCGACCTCGCCGTTGTGATCGAGAGTGACGACGACATTACCATCTTGTTGCGTGGCGGAGAAGAATGCTGTGTTGTACTCGACCATTCCGCCTCTATGTTTCAGCTCTTCAACCAGTAATCTTTCAGTAACGTTCTGTGGAACCATTGCGACGAATCCATACGGGCTTTCCTCGGGTTCGAAACGCAAACGGGCAAGCGTTATATCGCGGGTCACTACGGCCACCGACTTCACCGGGTTAGCAACATCGAGGAACGGGTTTACAATCCCCGCCATGTCGAAGATCTCAAGTGTCCGCGGAAAAATGGCCAGCGCTTTGGAATATTCTGACTGCGATGAGCGCTCTTCGACGATGCGGTACTGCAGACCTCGACGAGCACATTCATTTGCCAGGAACAGGCCCACAGGTCCAGCACCGACGATCAAGATATCTACCTTGTTCCGGTTGTTTTTCATAGATTCCTCCGATTCCGGCCCTCCCCTTCCGCACTTGCTTAGGAGGTCGATGAGCACATCAATCGCTGTAACGAACGCTGCAGTCGAGCCCACAATTTATTTCAGGCGGCCAGCGCCTCTTTGGCGCAAAGAAATGCGTTCGTGACTGCAGGAAATCCCGCAATTGGAAGCGTTTGCAGGATCGTCTCTTTCGAAATGCCCAAACCATGAGCCGCCTCCACGTAAGCTTTCACTTGCAGCGGGAGTTCGCCACGGCATATGCAGCAGGCAAGCAAGAGTAATACTTTGGTTTCGATCGATAAGCCTGGTCTTGCGGTGATTGCGGCATAAGACCATTCCATTTGTCATGTCGACATAATCAGGACAGATCTCTTCTAGCATTGCGACTAGAGCGCCGCCACTATGTTTACCGTGAAGTCTTTCGCAGAGTTCACGGCCCTTCTTGTATTCCTGAGTTTCCATATGTTCTCCTCGCTAGGAATTCGACGGCGTATCCGCAACGTCCAGTGAATCTCGTCCCCCTTCCCTCTTGGATCATGGGTGCTTCGAAGCCGGCTCATACGTTCCGGGGACCTTTCTGAATCCGACGCAAATACGATTCCAGCCATTGATCGTGACGATGGTCATTGTCAGGTTGACTAGTTCCAATTCACTGAACCGTTCCCGCACCTCTTCATAGATGCTGTCCGGCGCCTGGCTCTGGCTGATCAAGGTGAGCGCCTCGGTCCAGTTGAGCGCCGCCCGTTCCCGGTCAGTGAAGAACGGAGTTTCCCGCCAAGCACTGAGCGCATACAAACGCTGCTCCGATTCGCCGTTCGCACGTGCATCCTTTGTGTGCATGTCGATGCAGTACGAACAACCGTTGATCTGCGATGCACGCAGCTTTACAAGTAGAATCAGGGCTTCTTCCAGCCCGGAGTTTCTAACGTATGTTTCCAGCGCCGCCATTGTGCGGTATGCCTGCGGCGCGACCTTTTGAATCTCCAGTCTTGATTGCATATCAATCTCCTCTCACTCTCAGACTATGCGTGCAGTGGACATCAAACCGGACCATAATTGAAATTTGGAGCGGTCCACTCCAAGCTGACTAAGCCACGGTCACAGAGCTCTGTACTCGTGCGCGGCGTCTCAACACAGGCCGCCGCGAGTAGACGAGCGAACGTGCCATGCGGTGCTTGCGATAGGAAAGTCACGACGGTGCGCGACTCGGTGCGGGAAAGGGAGTGCGAGACGATCGACATGCGTTGTGAGAACCGCTTCGCGTTCGTAGAACCGGATCGCATGGTTCGGCTCTTCATTCTTTGATATTGGGTCGTAGTTGTTGCTGTTCCAGAATTGGGCCGCTTGCCATGCAAAGACTGCACTCTCAAGGAGTGAATTGGAAGCAAGCAGATTGGCGCCGTGCACTCCGGTGCACGCCACCCCTCCTACCGCAAACAGCCCAGGAATGCTCGTACGCCCCAACGGGTCTGTGCGAACTCCACCCATCCAATAGTGAGCAGCTGGCGTAACAGGGATTGGTTCGTGTGCCCAATCGAGCCCGCGCTCCTTCACCGCACGGTCAATGGTCGGAAAGCGATGCGCGAGGAATCCCGCGCCATGCTTTGCCTCCACTACAGAGGCATCCAGACAGACTGCCCGGCCACCTTGGGCCGCCATCTCGACTGCAATGCCACGTGCCACAACGTCTCGCGGCGCCAACTCGGCATCGGGATGGACGCTCTGCATGAACCGTTGCCCGGCAGCGTTCACCAGCACGGCGCCTTCACCACGCACTGCCTCTGAACAGAGGAACGTTGACCCCACCGCAAGTGCGGTTGGATGGAATTGGTAGAACTCCACATCCGCAATTCTCCGCCCCGGCGCGAAATGCCATCGCAAATCCATCGCCAGTCGCACAACGCGGGTTTGTAGTGTGGAGAAAGACCTGACCAGCGCCACCACTCGCCATCACAACAACATCGGCGTTCAGGACATGCCAACATGCATCCTTTAGGATTTCGATGCCCGCCGCAGAATTCATATACGTCACCGGCAGCACTCGCTGCTTCCCGCCAGCCTCGTAGTCCAGGAAAGCGGTGAGATCCTCCCAGCAATCCCATATGGAATCGATGTCTGCAATGTCGGCCATAGAGCAACCGGCCGCTAGGTTTGGGAGAATTACTTTCTGATCTGGACCGGAAAGGACTGCGGCCGTCTGCGCCATGAAGTGAACGCCGCAAAAGACGATGTATCCTGCCTCTGGACGGCTCTTGGCAGCGTGAGCCAGCTGAAAGTTATCGCCGAGAAAGTCCGCGTGGCGGACGATTTCGTCTCTTTGGTAGAAGTGACCGAGTATGATCACTTGCTCTCCTAGCTCACGTTTCGCAGCGTGAATGTGCGCATGCAGTTCCGCCTCAGATGCGTAGCGATATTAAGGAATGTTCCTCTAGACGGGAGATTTCGCTGGTGAGCGGTCCGCAACAGATGCACCGGGACCGTAACCTTCGTTGTCATGTTGCCACGGTTAATGCGCTAATTCAGGTGTGCAGGTGGTTGCTCCTCCTGGCCACTTGCCGATGCGAATCAGCTGGATAGTTTTGCGATTGATGTCAAGCCTGCTCCTCTACAACCGGGGACCTAACCGGCTGTAACCGGTTTCACGCTTCTGCGCCGGCACCGAGATATCAGATGAGCTCAAAACTAGTGAAAATATTTCTTCGCTTCCAACATTCAGCTTTCGCTGCGCGTTTTGAGGCTCTCGGCCTCGGTCGTGAGGTACCGCTCGTTCATCTTGCGAAACAGGCGGGAGACCACCGGCCCTAGAAGCCCCGCGAATTCGATTGACAGCGTCACCCTACTGCTTGCCCCACGCTTCTCGATGAGGTGGCGCCCCGTAACGTGCACTCCAGGGCTGCGAGTGGCCCAACTAAAACTCCTTCCTGGTTCCATTTCGGTGACTTGCCAAATTGCCGGGCGCAATCCGGGTTGTCGAACCTGCGCCCGACTTCCCACCGATAAAGGGCCGTCATCAATTCGTCGAACACTCGACATCGTTGAAGTCCATTCGGGCCAGCGCTCAACATTGCATAGCACCGTGAACACTCGATCGGACGATGCCTCGATATCGAAGATGATGGTAAGCAAGGCAGGATTTACAAAGTGTTTTTCCGTTCCTGCTTCAGTTGCCAGAGTCATCGCAGCTCCTTGTCTTTATCGGACGTTCGGGATTGGCCAGGGATCAGCAATTCGCCCTTCGTTTAATTGCGAATCGTATGATGTGGTGAGTTCGATCACAGTCCTTACTTCATTGGTCTGTTGAACCTCGCTTGCCGATCGCGCCCCTTAGGGAGAGAGTTCGTCAAGACCGCCGTATATGATCTACTCTCCATTCCTCGCGATCTCGTCTCCGACCAACTCGGCGGCCATGTTTGCCCCCGGAATATAGACTGCTCGAAGAATTCTTTGTCCCTTGGATTCATCGAAGGTCAGGCCACCCTTTGCTCCCAGCTGTCTGTCGCCTTCATGCCGTATCAGAAACATCTTTTCGTCTCCACCACCCACTTTGCGAATGGAGAGAAAGCATGTGGAGATAAGAGTGAACCTGTAGGTTCCGGTTGAGTAGTGTTGGCTCCCGACAGAAAACCTCGGCGTTGATACGGTGATCTCTTGGGCCGAAGAAGATTGCGCGCCGAATAACACCAGGGTGCAAACTACCAGGGTGAGCATTGGTACGCGGAAGCGGTGAAACAGTTTACCTAAATTCATAGATTTCTCCTCGATGGCCATTGAGACCAACTCACTTTCTGTTTGCAGTTGGGGGCACACCCTCTTACCGAGTCGTCGCCCGGAGTTCCTAACGTACGTTTCCAAGGCTATGACTGTGCGGCATTCCTGCCGTGCGATCTTCTGAACCTCCAGTCTTGGTTGCATATCAATGTCCTTCCACTCTTAAGATATGCGTGCAGTGGATGGCCAACCGGACCATAATTGAAATATGGAGTAGTCCACGATGAGCAAACAGGAGACGTTTCAGGATTTGCCGCTAACACACCCAAGGGGGGAAAAAGAGCTGTGGCGTTGGCTAAGAGACGAGATTCGGAATTCAATCTTATCGAGTAAGCTCAAGCGCGGAACGCGAATGCCCTCCAGCCGCGGATTGGCTCAACAGTATCAATGCTCTCGTGGAACAGTTGTCACTGCCTTTGAACATCTTCAAGACGAAGGGTACATCGAGACGCGCAAAGGGGCAGGTTCATTTGTGGCGCTAGCGCTCCCGGACGATTTGTTGTCTGCGAACCGTCCTGCGATTCAAGCTTCGGATCGACCATCGCGAGCAGGCTTGTCCAAGAGAGGCAATCTCACGGCCGACAATATTTCTCCACTTCCTGCGTCTCGTTCTGTGGGCAAGGCATTTCGGGCATACGAGCCGGCAATCGATCTGTTTCCGGTCGACCTTTGGTCGCGAATTGCAGGCAGAGTAGTACGTCGCGCGCCGAGATCGCTTTACGGACAAGGCGATGCGCATGGATATGCGCCGCTTCGGAAAGCTATTGCCGAATATGTGGGAAGCGCCCGGAGTGTGCGCTGTGAACCTGATCAAGTCATCATCACTGCGGGAGCGCAACAGGCGCTCGATCTTGTGGCTCGTCTGCTGCTGGACCCCGGCGACGTGGTGTTGATGGAAGATCCCGGCTATCCAGGTGCTGTTTCCGCTTTCAAAGCGGGTGGTGGCCGCGTTGTGCCAGTACCCGTCGATGAGCAAGGAATCAAAATCGCAACGGTTCCGCGCCATCACCAAAAGGCACAATTGATTTATACAACACCTGCCAATCAGTTTCCGCTTGGTATCACGATGTCGCTTCCGCGCCGACTGCAACTGCTGAATTGGGCGATCGACAAAGGGGCATGGATTGTGGAAGACGAATTTGACGCAGAGTATCGTTACTTCGGACGGCCGGTCCCCGCGCTACAGAGTCTCGATCGATCCGGAACCGTAATTTATGTCGGAACATTTACCAAGATGCTGTTCAATTCTCTGCGCCTTGGTTTCCTCGTGCTCCCTCAGCGGCTCGTTGAAGCATTTGCGTCTGCTCGCTTCCTGATCGACCGCCATTCGCCGACATTGGAGCAGGCAATCCTGGCAGAGTTTATCCTCGACGGGCACTTCGGACACCACATCCGGCGCATGCGCCAGATCTATTCAGAACGAGTCAGCGTCCTGGTTGAAGCTGCCAAGAACCGATTGAGTGGGCGGCTAAATGTAGATCTTGCACCCTCGGGAATGCGGACGATCGGCTGGCTTCAAGGAGCCGAACTCGACCAAACTGTCGCGGGGCGCGCCCGCGCTCAGGGCCTCGAAATCGCAGCGCTCTCACAGTTCGCCATTCGAAGTCACCAACCTAATGGCTTGATGCTGGGTTTCGCCGGATGTACTCCTGACGAATTGCGGCGCGGGGTGGATGTGCTCGCATCGGTATTGAATTGAGTCTTCCGAGTCGTGCCTTTAGCTGCTTGTCTCGGGAAGGAAACCTCGATCGACAGAATCTTCGATGATTGCGGCGGCAAGTTCTCCAAGGGGCCTTGACGCTTCGTCAATGACTGACATGACTTTTCGAACCTGCACTGCCGAAATCCCATGTTGCTTCCAACTTAAGCCGCGTGTGTAGTAGTTGTGAAGAAGTGGCTGCAAGCGGTCAATTGCGCGTGCGAAACGTGCTTCGGGAGTGACGCGAGCCTCGAATTCCTCCCGGCTCGATACAGGTCCGTCGCCAACGGTTCTGGTAGCAATCCAAACACGCGCCGCGCTGCCACTTTCTCTCGACTTGCTGTCCCTCCGGTGGCGCAACTCACATAGCAATAGACGTGCGAAAACAGACACAGTGACGGCAGATGAGGCAACTTCCCCCGGATAGATACCCTCGATATGATTGAATGGCCAGTAGCAATGAGGGAATATGTTCCCCCGCGGAATTGCCTGTTGGGCGTTTGTACCCATTCATCACCCTCCCGCCGAGGGAGCAGTTTGTGGAGGGATTGATCGATTGCGATCACGCTGGTTGCTCGAAAAAGCTGATCCTGGTTGAGAATTCGTCCTTCCGGGCGAGAGGATAACTGTTTGAAGCGCCGGCTGGTAATTCCACCAAGCAGAAACCGCGCGTCTTTCGTGTCTACCTTCCACTTCTGCATGATATTAAAGAAGCGCCGAAGTGCAGGGCCGGTGAGGCGCCTTCGCTCGGTGATGGAGGAATAATCTGGAACGTTTGGAGACTGCTAACGAGTGGTTGGATACCGACTTCAACCTGACCTTCGATGCGCAAGCCCAACCAGTTGCGGCAGAGCATCGCCGGCCAGTCGGTCATCTCCGGCGCATCCTATGGCTGCCCGACGCTGGTCAACGGCTCCTGCTTCGGCGGTCAGTCGGTAGCGTTCCCGGACCGGCTGCATGTGGTTCCGGGCACGAACTTTGTGCCGCGCATGTCGAACGGTGCTGAGCTTCAGGTGATTCTGCCGATTGTGAATGCACCGTTCCGGCTCTACTACGCTTATAACCCGCTGCGGCTCTACAAGCAGATTCCGCAGGACCTTGCCGTGCCGAACTCGGGCGCGGGCAACAAGTTCCAAAGCTTCTTCCCAACGTCGGATGCGGGCTTGTTCACCTACCAGCAGGCGGTGCAATACTACGGGGCGAACTACCTGCTTCGCGAGCCGCGCAAGACCTTCCGCCTGACGGTCAGCACTACGTTCTAAGGCATACCGGAGGTATCCCCCCTGGGTACTCGAGACTCACACGTTGTCCTTTTCCAGTGAAAGCATGAATGACCCTCGATTTTTTGCGCCGCTTCGCGATCTCAGAGATGAGAGATGATCGAAATCTTCTCGGTTTCAGGGTTGCACCGCTCTCTTTTATGGGCGCACGTGTAGGGTGGCTTTCAGGAGAGCTTGGCCGGAGGATGGACCCACCGTCACCTTATAGTCGCCGGGCAGAAGTTGCCATGCGTCTTTGGGGACGTCGAAGATAGAGAGATAGAGCGGATTCATGGTCAGGGTGAGGCTCTTCGATTCTCCAGGCGCAAGCGTGACCCGCTGCCATGCGACGAGTCGCTTGTAATTCTCGAGTGCAGCGGACGGAAGCGCAACATACAGCTCGGCGATCTCAGTACCTTCGCGAAATCCCGTGTTCTTTATAGTGAGGCGAGCCGTACGCGCATGGTTATCGATCTGGAGGCCGGAGTAGGCGAAGGTGGTGTACGAAAGCCCGAAGCCGAACGGGAATAGCGGCTGTCGATGGGTCGCCTCAAACCACTTGTAACCGACCTCGGCCCCTGCGGTGTAGGTGAGGTCGAAGGGACGCACCTCGTGATGGGAGTCTCCATTGCTGACGGGTTCAAGGCCGGGAGCGGTTGGATGCGGCAGGTCCGCGTCGCTTTTTGGGAAAGTGACGGCGAGCTTGCCCGAAGGATTGACGTGGCCAAAGAGAATATTGGCAAGCGCCTGTGCTCCTCCTATGCCGGGGTACCACATTTCTACGATTCCTTTGACATCCTGCACCCAGGGCATGGTGACGGCGCCACCGGTTTCGAGAACAACGATGGTGTTGGGATTGGCTTTGGCCACTGCTTCTACAAGAGCGTCCTGATTGTCAGGCAGGGATAGCGTTGCCGCATCCTTGGCTTCCGTCATCGGCTGGGTGACGAAGACGATGGCCAGATTGCAGGAGCCAGCCAGTTTTGCCGCAGCAACAGCGTCTTTTCCATCGATGAATTGAACCTTGCTTTGTGGCGACTTCGCTCGGATATAGCGAAGCGGCGACGAGGGGAAGTAGATGGATTCTCCCCAGGGGGAGGGGCCGGGCTTTGGATCGATTACGTTGCCGCCGGGCGCATCCACCTGCGCGGATCCGCCGCCGGAGAGGACACCAACATCGGCGTGTGATCCTATGAGCGCAATGGAAGTTGCGGCGGAGGCCTTGAGCGGCAGAATATTGCCGGAGTTTTTGAGCAGCACAATGCTCTCTTCTTCGATACGCTGGGCATCATCACGGCCACGAAACGGATCGACCACGCTGCGAATTGGAGGATTGTCGACGACACCCGCGGCGAACATGCTGCGCAGAATGCGATGCACCATGTCGTTGAGGCGTGTCATCGGAACCTGGCCGTCTTCAACTGCCTTTTTGAGAGGTGCATTGAAGTAGTTGTCGTCTCCCGGCATCTCTTGGTCCAGGCCGTTCAGCGCGGACTTCACTGTGCTGTGGGTTGCACCCCAATCCGAAACGACCCAGCCCTTGAAGTGGAAGTCCTTCTTCAGTGTCTGGTTGAGAAGATAGTCGTTTTCACAGGCATGATCGCCCTCGACGAGATTGTAGGAGCACATCACGGCTGATGGCTCGGCGATTCCTATAGCAACCTCGAAGGCGAGTAAGTCGGACTCGCGCATGGATCGCTTGTCAAGCAGGACGTTGACGACGGTTCGCCCGGTCTCCTGGTCGTTAAGTGCAAAGTGCTTGATGTCGCTCATGACGTGCTCGGATTTGACGCCGCGTTCCAACTCGCCCGTCATGGTTCCAGCCAGCACGGGATCTTCGCCGGCATATTCGAAGTTGCGGCCATTGCGCGGCTCACGGGTGATATCGACGCCGCCCCCGATGGACATATTGAATCCGAGGGCGCGGGCCTCGCGCCCGATCACCGATCCATAGAGGAAGGCCCCATCGGGGTCCCAGCTTGCAGCCGCTCCTAGAGTGGATGGCAGCAACGTAGCATAACGGCCCTGAATCGCAGCCTTGCAGATTCCGACGGCTGAGTCAGTCATGTTGATGTCGGGAATGTGCAGACGGGGGATACCGGGAACAAAGCCGGCACCGCCGTTGGAGCGAGCGTCGATGACATTCGAGATGCCCCAGCCGGTTCCGTGAACGAATTGAATCTTTTCGTCGAGGGTCATCTGGCCGATCACCATGTCGGCCCGCTGATCCGGCGAAAGAGCCGTGTTCATCCACGGCATTCGCGATGCATCTTGCGGTGTTTGAGCCTGCACTGCGCCAGCGGATGCGAGCGCCAGAACAATCAGAAGCGAAGAGATCTTTAGACTCTTAGAAAACATGCAAAATGACATCAGTGTTCCTTCTTGTCGGTTCCGGCTTGCGCGTTATGTGGGCCACATAACGCGTCTGGTTGAGAAGTCAGAATCTGTCACCGGCTTAGAGCTCCTGACGAGTTGCGACCTGCAATCTGAGCTAATAGTCCACAAGATACAAACTGCCCTTCAGTGTCACCGGATCCTTCTCCGTAGACTGGAAGGTAAGTGTTAGAGGCTCTCCCGCGTGCAGGTAATTCTGGCTGATCTCGCCTGCGGCCCACGAGAGTCCGGCCCAGATCACGCGATTATAGTCTTCGCGAATGGGTAGTTCCCGGCCTTCCTGCTCTGCCTTCAGCAGAAAAACTTTGTCCATGTTCGTACCGTTTGGCGGACCGCCCGCCCACGTCCGGCGAAGGCTTCCATCGGGGGAATATTGCTGCATGATAAGGCGCAGATCGCCACCCGCAGGTGCCGGAATTGTCGCCTGAATGATGCCTTTACCAATTGACTTGAACTCAGCCTCCACAGGGCGGATTGCACGCGGAATAACCACATCCTGCTGGATGCCAAAATCATATGCGGGCGTAGCGTACTTGCCGAAACCCACCATGGCCATCTGCCCCGGTCCAAGTTCGATCGTATCTTCGTTCAGGCGTGGTACGAAGCCTGCGTCTCGAAAGAGCAACCGTCCCTGCCCGAGTGGTTTCTGCGCCTGTGAAAGTAACGGCATCCGGATCTTCGCCATATCTTGTCCCGGATTCACCATCACGTATACGCTGCCATTGGCATCCAACGCGCCAAACCCGTACGTCTGCACGTTGCCGGGAATGCCGCCGAAGGTCTTGATGCGGCCTTCCGACTGGAGGTGTAGATACAGCGACTGCACACGAGCGAACCAGCGGGCTTCATCTTCTCCAATGAGCTCAAGGTTGCCGTGCGTTGTATTCATCCAGCCGCCACGCGCCAGCATAAGAATCAATGCCCCCTTCCATGCATGCATGCCGCGGTAATAGATGGTGCCGGTCTTGCCCACCATGAAGCCGGTGGAGTCGATACGCTCGATTGGCAATCCGGACTCCTGAAAGCGGCGCACCTGATGATCGCTATAGATGTCCATCGAGCGCCAGAAGTTCATCTCAGGCACATCGCCGGGGCGAGGGTCACCGGAGTACTGCGCATCGAGTACCCCCAGCCAACGCAGATCGACGGGATCCTTGAAGGGAAACGGGTATGAGGTGGAGTCCAGAACACCGCCGAAGCCATTGAAGCCTTCAAGGACAACATCGGGATGCTGAGTGCGGAACGCCGCCAGCGCATTGCGGAACGCCGTCGCATTTCGTCGCACAATCTCGGCTTTGGTAAGCGTGGCCTCGTCCTTCGGCGTAGCCACCGTCAGGTCAACAAAGTCAAATTTGAACATGCGAATGCCGTGGCCGTACCAGTACTGCAGCACATCCACAAAATCGGGCAAAAATCCGCCTTCAGAGAAAGACATGGCGCTTCCCTGCTTGTTCAGCGAGTCGCGCCACTGTGGAGCAGGCTTGATCTTCACGAGCGTATTCGAGCTGAACCACATACCAGGGCGAATGCCATTGTCCTGGCATTTTTTGATCCAGGCATCGGGACCATTCGGCCAATTTGGCTGTCTCCATGTGCGGTACCCACCATCAGGATCAAACCAGAAGGCATCCATCATGTAGTAATCGAAACGCACTCCAAGTTTCCGCAGACGAATGACATTGTCGAGCTCTCGCATGGCGAGGTCCTGTGTGAGCGGGATGTTGTCCGAGAGTTCGTCATAGGCTGACCAGTTGTTGTAAATGGAGATTGGGTCTGGCAGGGTCGGCGAGCCGAGAACATTTCTGGAGTATCCCTTCTGCGCTAAGGCATACTGCGCAGCGGAGCAAGTGCCACCTATAAGAACCAGGGCCGCAGAAACAACAACAAAGCGTTTCGCACTATTCATCTGCTTTAACTCCCATTTGCGAATAATTCGGCTCACCCATCCATCGACGTAGCGCGAGCCCCAGCGTCGACGGTCCAGTGAATCCCTTCCATCGTGCGACAATTTTTCCGCCAGGCATCAATAGCATGGTCTGCTCCACGCCGCTGCCTGAATCCTGCTCCGTCGTAATGCCGGCCAGATCAAGATCGACGACCGCATTATGGAATGCTTCGGTTTTGAATAACTGGGCATCAGGCGAGGTCATCCGCAATTTTACCTGCAAGCCTAGCGCTCGATACTGCTGGCTCAAGCTTTTCAGCACCACCATCTGCCGTAACGCTGCATCGCTCATCATTCCATTCGCATCGAGGGAAACCGGGAGCAAGCAAGAGAGCACCCAACCTTTAATCTGCTGTTGCTCACGCGGTACCGCGCTGGCGGCTTTTGTTTGCTCCAATTCGGCGTTCAGCTCATATACTCGAGGCCATTGTTGCAGCACATGCTGCGAAAGACTGCTCCCTGTCTCTTGATGCGAGTCGCCTTGCATTGCTGTGAGGCTTGTGAACCGTGATGTCCCATATCGCCACTCCGGAGTTCCAGCTCCAAAATAGCTGTAATGGTTTTGTGCCAATGACAGTGACGTATTGCTATCTACCATCCATGGCGCGGTGGAGTAAATCGTGTTGTTGCGAAATACCGCCGTTCCTGGCTTGATGTTCCCCTGGTTCAACAATGCCGGCGCATTCTCATATGGGCTCCAGTAGACAGTGTTATTTTCCATGGTCAGCCCGTCGATGGAACCGTCATTCCACGACAACAGAAAGATTGCACCCTGGTAATTCGCCATACGCGGACTGCGGCCGTTATTGATGCAAAGGTTTCCGCGCACGACGCTCTGCCGGGTCACAAATCCGGCGCCAAAGATAGCGACACAGTAGCCCTGCGTGTCGTGGCCATAATTATCGATGACAGAATCTTTTGTATTTCCATAGTCGATGTCGAATGCGCCGCCGTCGACTCCGGGGCTGTCCGTCAGATACGCCTCATTCCCCTCGACGGTGCAGTCGTCGCACATCCACGTCCAGATCGCATTCGGCGTACCGATCGATTGCGTAATCTGCATGCCGGTATTCCACGCAACGCTGGAATCAATGCTTCCTCCGCGCACGCGGAACAGAACAATGCCATCGCCCTGTACATCATGTACGGTGGAGTTGCGGATTACCGCATTTGTGTTCCAGACGCTCTCCGGCGGGTAGCCCAGATTTCCGCCGCCAATCATAATCCCGACCCATTGATTCGTATTCCAGGCCGTCACACCATCCAATAGTACGTCGTCGAAATGCTGGTCGACGCTGCCAGGAGAAAACATCACGAGCCCATTGTCTTTGTTCTTCATGGGGCCGCCGAACACATCGTGAACCGCAAGGTTCGAGAGGTGGATATGGTGCAGAATGCCTTTCGTTCCGCTGACGAAAATGCCGTAGGTGGTGCCGCCTGATAGATCGAGCGAGTCGATATCCCAATATTGCTGATCAAAGAGTCGTAACGTCTCCTGAGCAGATGTTCCGGCGACCACTTTGGGGCGCGCGCCCTCGCCGTAAGCAGTCAACCGTATCGGATAATCCGTACTGCCGGATCCTTTAGGCCACAGCGAGCCTCGGCATTCAGTGCCGCGGCGCAATTGGATAACATCTCCCGGGGAGAAGACCTTTGCCTGGAATGACTGCAGAGAGTTCCATGGCGATGTGGAAGATTCGCCATTTCCATTGATGCGGCTGGAACAATCGACAAAATATTCGTGCCCGGGTGAGTTGCTTTGCTGAGCGATGGTTTGTCCGAAGCAGGTTGAAATCAGACAGGTCATCACGGAGAAGAACAGGCATGCACGTCGGACGGCAATCATCGAATAAGCTCTCGGAAAAATAAAGCCGCGCTGCCGAAATACACGGCAGCGCGGGTAGAAGAATGGTTTAGAAGATGGCCTTTATATCTAGTTGTATGACACGATTGGCGTTGGCGGCCCCATTCTGCCGTATGATCTCGCCGAAGGTGCCACTGTTTGCATTGCCGTCTGGATTGCCAAAATGCGGAGTGTTCAGAGTATTGAAAGCCTCCATCCGCAATTGCAGCTTTGCACGGTCGGTGACGGGCACTTCTTTGAAGATCGAGGCGTCTAGATTGATGTTGCCGGGGCCTACGACAAGGTTGCGTCCTGCATTGCCGGGAGCAATTTGAGCGAGGGGATCCGGCACATTGAATGGCTGGTTTGTAAATGCCGCCGTGTTGAAGTATTTGGCAAGAGTGCGCTTTCCCCGCGCCAGATTTGGCGTCCCGATCAGGTTGGGCCTCAACCCTGCGGACGAGCCCGTCGGATTATTGCCGCGCACAACATTCACGGGCGTTCCAGACTGCATCACATAGATGGCGTTCAACTGCCACCCACCCAGGATTGTGTTCGTTACATTGCTCCACTGGGAAAAGTAACGCTGTCCCCGTCCGATGGGGAGATACCACAATCCACTAAAGACGAAGTTGTGCCGCAGATCACTATCTGCGGACGCATACTCCGCGCGCAGGTTATAAGGACTCTGAGGATTGTCATTGTTAATGTGTCCGAGATTGAACGGAGCCGGGCCGTTGTCCAGATTATGGCTATAGGTGTAGCTTCCCAGGAAACTTAGGTTGTGTGACTGCCGCTTGGTCACCTTCAGTTGCATGGAGTTATAGTCACCGAAGCCGGAATCGGTGAGGTACTGGATCTGCCCCAGGTCTGCCGTAAGGCGATTGTCATATTTATTCGTACTATCGAGTGGATTCTGATTGATATCGCCAATCTCATACGGCAGAGCATGGTTAAGGGAGCCAACATAAGCCAGATCTACAGAGATCGAGGATCCAACCTGTCTCTCCACCGCCGCGTTGAACGATTCCGAATACCCGGTCCTGATGTGGGGGTCGAGCGCATAGGTCACATTGAGGGAGCCATTCGGAATAGTGGCAGGGTCGATATATCCCCCTGAAGTAGGAGAGAGGATCTTTGTGTTGCGCGGGACACCTGCGTCAAGCTGATACGTCACATATCCGTTATAAGGTGTGTTGTAGTAGCTCGACTGCGTTGCGAAGGGAGTGTTCTTTGTCAGGAAGTCTTCGCGGCCGTCATTCTCTGGGGTGTAGAAAATTCCAAATCCGCCGCGAAGAACGGTTTTCGGGTTTGCCTGGAAGGCAAAGCCAACGCGGGGAGCAAACTGATTCCGCCGTGCAGCCACGAGCGAATTTGAATTTCCGCCAACTCCGGCAACCAGAATACGATTGGTAGCCACGTCATAGTTGGACATATAGTTGTTGGCTTCCGTATATGGGTTCTGGTACTCGTAGCGTACCCCATAATTCAACGTTAGCTTCTGCGTTACCTTCCATGAATCCTGAGCGTACAAATCCAGATCCCAGGACTTCGTGTGAGGATTGGTCAACTGCAAACCCATATCCACAACCTGAGGAATCCCGACTATCAGGTCGGCAATGTCTGATCCGCCATAGGCGTTCCATCCATTGGGGACATACTGCGCATACCCATTTGCCGAGTTGAAAGTGGGATCGGACGTTTCAGCGGTACCAAAGCTCGAGTAATACTGGAAGCCCGTCGGGAACAGTGAGAAGTTCGGATGAGAATTCAGCTTGCGGAAGTCTCCGCCAATCTTGATGGTGTGCCCGGAAATGCCGGTCATTGTCAGGTAGTCGGTGAATTGGGAGTTGTTATCCAGAACGTGGTATGGCTTGTAGGTTGAGCCCCCGGTAAGATAACCATCCGCGAGGTACATGTACGGGAAACCCACTGTTGCGGAGTAGCCGGGAACCGCGATATTGCCCACCCCATACTTCGTCGAGTAGTCGGTGCCATTCAGCAAGCTGTATTGATCAAGATAGTATCTCGTGTAGCCAAAACGAAACTCATTCAACATGGTCGCCGAGAAGGTGTGATCCTCTGTGATTGAAATCGACTGAGCACCCCCATCCTGCTTGTTGGCCTGATCGGCATCCCCAGCGCCTGGTACCACCGTATTGCCGTGATATGGGTCAGTGACAAGGGAGTTGTTTGTGCCCCAGTGATAGATGGCATATAGACGGTCTGCCTGGGTGATCACCTGATCAAAACGCGAGTCGACCTGGTTGGTGTTGGATGTAACCGGAGAGTCCACAGCATAATTCGAGAACCATCCATTGCGGGTTCCGGGGAGGTTGGGCTTGGGGAAGAACTTAAGCAGTGTGTTCAGCCCCGCCGCACTCACGCGACTCGCCGGAATGATATTTCCAGGGAACTGTTGAGGCAAGCAGCCAGTATAGCCGCCGTAGCAGGCGTAAGAGATCGCTGGGTCGAAGATCGGATCCACAGTCCCAGCCTTGGGGCATGGCTTTCCATTGCAGGAACTGGGGTCTAGTCCCGCATTGGGATCCACCAATCCGGAAAGGTCAACCGAGCCATCGGGCTGCGTCTTTATCAGGCCGAATGGAATCGTCGAATCGAGATAGGTATACGCATTATTCTGGCGACTCCCTTCATAGGAGACGAAGAAAAAGGAGCGGTCTTTGAATATCGGGCCACCGAAGGTGCCCCCGAAATTGTGCTGCTTGAGAGTGGGAGCAGGTTCTGATCCTCCGAAAGAATAGGGCTTTGCCGTCAAAAAATTAGGGCGGAAGAATTCGTAGGCAACTCCGTGATATTTATTCGTGCCGGCTTTGGTCTGGACTTGCACCACTCCTCCGGCGGCATTGCCATATTCCGCATCATAGCTAGAGGTAATGACCTTGAATTCCTGTACCGAATCAACACTTGGCGTAACCGTCACATCCTGGGTGCGGTTCGTTGTGGACTCCACGCCATCGAGAAGGATTGAGTTGGCGAACTCTCGTTGGCCGCTTACCGATAAGGCGTAGCTGTTGATGCTGCCGCCCACTTGAGCCACACCGGGAACCAAGGTGGTCAGGCTGTAAAAGTCGCGTGAGAGCAGAGGAAGCGATGTGATGACGTCTCCGCTGATGACGGTCCCCACCTCGGCGCTCTGTGTCTGTAGCACGGGGGCCTTGTCGGTCACCTCGATGCTCGTAGATACGCTTCCCGGCGTGAGGTGGAAATTCAAGAGAAGCTTCTGATCGATTACCAGGGTGGCATGCTGCAACGAGGAATCTCCAAAGCCCTGGTGCGCAGCCGTTACCGTATAAGTGCCGGGAGTAAGGTTGAGAATGACGTAGTTGCCGCTGCCGTCAGATCGCCCCGTGAAGGTTACGCCCTTGTCTTCATCCTTTGCCGTGATGACGGTTTGCGGTATCACGGCCCCCGTCGCATCCGTTACTTGTCCGACGATGAGTCCGGTGGTTGCCTGGGCATTCGCCGTACCAGCAGCAAGGAACAATACGCAAACCACGGCGCATAACCCAAAGCACTTATTACGAATATTTTTCATGTCGATCTTCTCCTGATTTCTTGAGAACTGGCCTGCCCTTGCAATAAATTTGTTGCCTCTTGTCCAAAGCAGCGGTTGAACTGTGTTCTGAACCTCCTTAAGAAAACGAATTCTTAAGGCGCATACGAGATTGCCTCCGCCTCTATGCTGTTGTCAAGCATGTTCTTTTTAATTTTTAGATCGTTAGTCAAATCATTTTGTATATATCACTGGAGATATAGTGGATAAGCCCCATCGGGGGCCCATGTCCCGCATCTCATGATAAGTTTCAGAAAAGGATTTCTTAACGGAGTTTTCTCATGCACCTTTTATATCGTCGGATAGCCGCTGCAAAAAAAGTGTTCTTTGTGCTTTTGGCTGCTTTGCTGACTTGTAGTCTTCCACTCGCTCATGGGCAGGACTCGCAAACAAGCAGCCCCACGCCTTCTGTGGAATTGCTTCCCAACGTGTTGTACGGTGCAGCTTATTATCACGAGTACGAGCCTTACGAGCGCCTCGATCAGGATGTAGCCATGATGAAGAAAGCTGGCTTCTCCGTCGTACGTATGGGCGAATCGACTTGGAGCCTATGGGAGCCGGAGGACGGCCATTTCACCTACGCCTGGATGGACCGCGTCGTTGATGCCATGGGTAAGGCGGGAATCAAGGTCATCATGGGAACGCCCACATATTCCCTCCCCGTCTGGCTGTACCACGAGCATCCCGAGATGCTCGCCCGTCCCCTCGGGGGAGCTCCGCAGTTTTACGGTATGCGCCAGAATATGGATACCGACAATCCCATATTCCGGTCCTATGCGCAGCGACTCGTCGCTCATCTGGTCGAGCATTACCGCAATAACCCCAACGTTATTGGATGGCAGGTCGACAATGAGACCAGCTCCAATGGAGCCTCCAACCCTGACGTGTTCGCTGGCTTCGTGCATCATCTCCAGGAGAAATTTGGTACACCGCAAAACCTTAACAAAGCTTGGTTCCTCAATTACTGGGGTCAGGACATCAATAACTGGAACGAAATGCCCACGCCCGACAGCGCCCAAAGCACCGGCTATAAGCTGGAATGGTCGCGTTGGCAGCAAATGCGAGTCACAAATTACCTGGCCTGGCAGGCCGCTCTCGTGCGGCAGTACCGCAGGCCAGACCAATTTGTTACCACCGATTTTGCCGGGGCAATGCACCGCGATGTAAATGAATTTGAGGTTGCCAAGTCACTCGATATCGCCGCGGACAACATCTATCACGGCACACAGGACAACATGGATGGATGGGCACAGGCCGAACACGGTGACTTCACCCGATCCCTGAAGCACTCCAATTACCTCATCACCGAGACCAACGCGCAAACCACCGACTGGACCTCGGCCTTCCAATACCCTCCATACGACGGGCAGCTCCGTCTGGATGCTTATACCGATCTCTCCAGCGGCGCGAACATGGTCGAGTACTGGCACTGGGGCTCAATCCACTCTGGCCAGGAGACCTACTGGAAGGGTGTTCTATCTCACGATCTTGAGCCTAATCGGGCATACGCAGAGGTCTCACGTATTGGAAACGAGCTTAGGCGCATTGGTCCCCATCTTGTCGATCTCAAAATCTCAAACCAGGTCGGAATCCTCTGGAGCACCGACTCGCTCAATGCGATCAGCTTCATGCCTTTCTCCAGTTCAGGTCCGCAATGGGCCAGTGCACAGCCTGTAGCAGATTACGGCACGCTGGTCAGCCAGGTCCACCACACGCTCTATCGTCTTAACGTCGGTGCAGATTTCGTCTTTCCGGAAGACCCGGACTTCTCGCGGTATAAGGTTCTCATTATTCCTGCCCTTTATATCGCTGATGATGCCTTGTTGCAGAAGATCTCCGACTATGTAGAGAACGGTGGTCACGTCCTGATGACCTTCAAGAGCGGCTTTGCCAACGAGGACTCGGCCGTGCGCTGGGAACGCGCTCCTGGGCCTCTGAGGAAAGCCACCGGCTTCAGCTACCAGGAATTTTCGAGCCTCGAGCATCCGCTCGCCCTGAAGGGCGATCCATTCGGAGCCGGTGCCGAAAACAAAGTTAGTTATTGGGCCGAATTTCTTATGCCCGAACACGCTACTGCCCTGGCCTGGTATGACCATCCCTTCTTTGGCAGATGGCCGGCCATTACCCGCAATAGCTTTGGCTCCGGCACGCTGACCTACGAGGGCACCTATCTGTCCGATGAGCTGCAACGTCGCGTCTTGCTCGACGTACTGACGCGGTCCGGCCTCACTGGCCCGGACCAATCGCTTCCGGCGCCCGTTCACGTGAAGCACGGTACGAACCGCTTCAATAAGCGCGTTCACTACTACCTGAATTATTCAGGCTCCGCACAGCAGTTCGTCTATCCCTATGCTGATGGAGTTGACCTACCTACTGCCCATCCTATTGCGCACGGCAAGACTGTCACCGTGCAGCCATGGGATGTCATCATCGTGGAAGAAAACTGAGGAGAATTTATCGATGTTTCGCGAAATACTGCAACCATCTTCGTTACGGCTTGTATTGCTGGGGAGCATCTTCGTAGCCGCCGCACCGGTCATTCACGCTCAGGCGTTTTATCTGCACGATGGCGATCGAGTCACGTTCTACGGGGACAGCATCACGGCACAGCGCTTTTACACGCAGGACATTGAATCCTTCGTGGACACGCGGTACCCGAAGCTGAATATCGCATTTCATAATGCCGGCGTTCCGGGGGATCGCGTCACGGGGGGATACGCAGGAGATGCCGCCACACGGGTCACCCGCGATGTCGCTCCATTCCATCCTTCGGTCATTACCGTGATGCTGGGCATGAACGAAGGTGGATACACAAGTTTCAACCCAGACGTCATTCCTCCATTTGAGACCGGATACAAGAAGTTGCTGACGCTTCTGCGCGAGGCCGCACCGGACGCACGTATTACGTTGCTGGAGAACACGTCATACGATGAGGTCACTCACGGCACCGAATTCACCGGTTACATGGATACCACCAAACGAATCGCGAACAGCATTCCCGCGATCGGCGCATCCGAAAAGGTACCGGTAATCAACGTAGAGGCTCCCGTCGAAGATCTCATCGAGTCGGCAGCCAAAGCACAACCGGTACTGGCGCAACTCTTTATCCCCGATCACATTCATCCGGCTGAAGCAGCGCATTGGGTTATTGCTGCAGCGGTCATGAAGGCCTGGCACGTCACCCCAATTGTAAGCACCGTCAAGCTGAACGCCGCACAATCCAGAGTGGATGCATCGGAAAGAACACATGTTTCCGGATTGTCCGCCAGCGGCACAACACTGAATTGGGATCAGCAGGACGAAGCCCTTCCTCTTCCGCTGAATCTCAATGACCCCCTCATGCGGCTGCTTCTATCCCTGACGGATCTCTCATCCCTCGATCAAGAGACACTTAGCGTCGCCGATCTTCCAGCCGGAAAATATACGGTTAAGGTAGATCATGAGAAGGCACTCGGTCCGTTTACGGCTGAAGAGCTTGCACATGGGATCAATCTCGCGACGATGAACACGCCGATGCTGCATCAGGCTAAAGAATTGAGCGGAGATCTGGACAGTAGGTCTAAGCTTGAAGAGGCGGAGTTTTCTTTGCGTGTGGATACATCAGCGAGCGGGAAGCAAGCTGCCAGTGACGCACTTGCGGAAGGCGAGCAGGGGCTTACAACCAAGGGACGCGATAGCTTGAAGATTCCGGTACACCACTACTCTTTAGAATTGGCGTCTGGATCGAAATAAGGAGACTGACCATGGGAAGAATTTCACGCAGAAGTTTTCTTCAACAGGGATCACTGGCGACTGCAACAGTTGCCGGCACTGGGCCGTGGGGTCGAAGCGCGTGGTGTTCGAAGAGCCCTGGGTCGGCTCTACTGTCGGAGTTTGGTTACAGCGATGGTTTGGGAGGGATATCTTCTCGCAGCATTAATCGTGAACCCTACAGACATTCAAACGGTTGACGGTGAGCTGCTATCAATGTCAGCCTGGAAGCCGCTCCCTTGGGCTGCGCTCTAAGTGAAAGGAAGAATTCGAGTGTACACGCATCTTCCTTCATTGCTCATTGCAGCCTACTTTAGCTGTACGCTGGTCATTGCGATTCGCTCCTTCCATAAACAGAAAACATCGAACGACTTCCTGAATGAAACTGGGAATCTGCCAACCTGGGTGGCCACCCTCTCGTTTCTGGCAGCAAATTGTGGGGCACTCGAGATAGTAGGGCTCAGCGGGATTGCTGCCCGCTATGGCGTGCAGACCTTTCACTTCTATTGGATCGGAGCGATTCCTGCGATGATCTTCGTCTCCTTCGTCGTGTTGCCGGTCTATCAGCGGAGCGGCGTTCGCAGCGTTCCCGAATATCTTGAGCGGCGCTTCGGACCAGAGGTCAGGTTGCTGAACGCATCTGTTCTGCTGGGTAGCACATGTCTCACCGCGGGCATCAGCCTCTATGCGCTCGCGATGACGTTGCACGTCTTCGCCGGCTGGACGTTTACGACGTGCGCACTCGTTGCGGCAGGCGTGGCGATGACAAACGTCCTGACGGGAGGCCTTCGAGGAACGATGCGGACAGAGATCCTTCACTTCTTCGTCATGTTCGCCGGTCTGCTGCCGCTGCTGTACCTGTCGCGGCATGTCGCTGGGCAACCGGCAGAGAGTTGGAGTACCCGTACCCACCTATGGCGCGCAACACCGCTCCTCTCCGCGAAAGTCCCCGTGGACCTGGTCGGAGTCGTTATAGGTCTGGGCGTGGTCATCGGGTTCTCCTACTGGTGTACCGACTTTCTCCTGATGCAACGCGCATTGACCGCACGCTCTACTGAAGCGGCTCGACGGGTACCCCTTTATGCAGGCTTTGGCAAACTGTTGTTCTCGTTTCTGGTGGTCATGCCGATCCTGCTCGTCGGCCACTCGTTGCCTTCCTCGGGAAAAGGCACGCTGGATCAGACCGCGGCGATGTTGATGCGCTCCCTGTATGATCCGAGGTTTCTGTGGGTTGGCATTTTGGCTCTCGTCGCCAGTCTTATGACAGGGCTCGGCGGCAATATCTCAGCCTTCTCCGCGCTGTGGACCCAGGAGATTTACCGCAGTGCCCTCAGGCCGGATCGGCCGGAGCAGCACTATATTTTTGTCGGCCGTATTGCCAGCGTGCTTTGTGTCGTCCTGAGCCTGGCAGGAGCGTGCGCGACTCTCTACTTCGAGAGCTTGTCCGAGTTCATGCTCGCCATCTTCTCGCTGACTCTGGCTCCATTCTTCGCGGTAGTCATCATGGGCGTCATCTCCCGGCGAGCCTCGTCTGCCGGGGCAATTGCCGGTGCGCTTTGCGGAATCGTCATGGGAGGAATAACGCAGTTGGCATATCGCAGTCACTGGCTACATTCAGGCAGTGAACTCAATGCGAACTTCCACACCGCTATCGTGAGCTTCGGCACTTCGCTAATAGCCTGCCTGGTCGCCACTCGTTTAATCCCCGCCGAGCAACGGTTGCAGCCCGCGAATTCTTCCGGTCTCGCTGAAATCGCAGTCCTCCCGGCTTCGAAGACGTTGTACGCGCTCGCAGTTCTATTGGTGGTCTGCTGCATTTTGTTTAACATCCTCTGGAGTTGAAGGGCAACCGGCTTGACAATGTCGGCATTGGGACTGAGGCTGATTTCATGAGTAAACGAGTTGCCGCTCCATCGCGGTCTGAAGAGGTCGCGAAGAGGGCTGGCGTTTCAGTTGCAACTGTTTCGCGAGTCACTAACGGCTTGGCTTCCGTAGACAAGAAGTTAGCGAAGCGTGTCTGGGAGGCGATCGAGGAGCTTGGCTATGTGCCCAATCCCCAGGCGCGCGCCCTGGTGTCTGGTCGCAGCCGTACGCTCGGCCTCCTCGTCTCCGAGATCACAAATCCGTTCTTCCCGGAGTTGATTCAGAGCTTTGAGGATATTGCGGGCAAGAATGACTTTGAAGTAATGGTCGGCTCAACCAACTATAACTACGAGCACGCCAGGCTGTTCATCAAACGGCTCGCACAGCGAAGGGTCGAGGGAGTGGCGGTCATGACCTTTCGTGCTGAATCGCACCTGCTGGACGAGCTCATCGCACAGGATGTTCCGATGGTCTCCATCGATGTGAGTACCAATGCCCCGCGCTCCGTCGTGCTGGAAGTAGACTATGCCCAGGGAATTACGCAGGCGGTTCAGCATCTGGCCGTCCTGGGACATCGTCAAATTGCATTTGCCGGCGGCCCGATGCCTCATCTCACGAACCTGCGCAGAAAAGAAGCATTCATCCAGGCAGTCCGTTCGATCGGACTGCAAGCGAAAGAGTCGCAGATCTTCGAAGGGGCACATACCTTTGAGGGCGGAACGCTTGCTGCACGTCACTTTCTCGACATGGCTGTCCGGCCGACAGCGATCATCTGCTCAAACGACATCATGGCAGTTGGTGTAATGCGAATTCTGTCGCAACGAAATGTCAAAGTGCCAGGCGATATGTCCGTGATCGGCTTTGATGATATCCATCTGGCTGAATTTGCCAATCCGCCCCTCACCACAGTCCGCATGTCACGCGAAGATCTCGCACGCAACGCCTTCAATGCCCTGCAACTGATCACCAGCTCCGAGATGAAGACCCCTCACCAGGCCATTCGTGTCGGCACCTCACTCATTGTCCGCGAATCCACCAACTTTCACGCAGCGGCGACTCGTGGATTGCGAATCAAGCGCAGCTCATCTCAAGCGACGGCAAGAAAACGGTCATGATATCTGTGAACGGTGATTACAACCCATTCGCCGAATACAAGAAAGCTCATACTGAGCGCGCTTGCCGACGAACTTCGGAACAGGTTCGACTGTGCGCTTGGCGAAATCACCCGCCGACGTATTCGGCGCCTAGTTTTCACTAGATTACCCACCAATGGCAGCCAAAACTGCCATTGCCACGTCATGGATAAGCAGGGCGAAATTGCCAAAATGAATGCGCATCCCGTAGCAGGACAACATCTCGCTGTTCAAGAGCTTCCCCATCTTCCGCGAGGCCTCCCTGGAGACCTACATCGATGCGACCCAATTGAGCAACACGCCGCAGTTCTCGAACCCGAATGCGGGCTATCGGCCAACCAAACATCAACATTCGGCCAAGCGGGTTACAGCAACGAGCCACAGCCCAGACAGAGTAATTTCCTGGACGCCGCAGTTACCTGGAAGGGACATCCCACTAGCGATACCGTGCCTTGAGAGATCAAAACGACAGTTGTCGGTCGAACCCAATTTCCCGGTTCCAGTAAGCTTCCCGGGATCGTTCTCGGTGCCCGGTGGTGCAGCTCGGCGATTCTCGTCGCTTGCCAGTGCCTAGATTTCAGAACTCATAACCCAAAGGTCGCAGGTTCAAATCCTGTCCCCGCAACCAATCAAATCAACAATTTACAAAAGTCTGAAACTACCTGCAGACTCCCATAAACTCCCAATAGCAAAAAGTGGAGTTCAGGCGCTCGGTTTCATCGGCTTGAGCACCATCTCCACGACCTTTCCATTCGCTTCCCGCTTCGATGACGACATCGCTTGTCCATAGACATTCATCGTCGTCTGGATGGAGGCGTGTCGCATCAGTTCCTGCTGCACCTTCTGCTCCTAATTCATTTTTGAGGGCCAGCCGCTGTGGGAGGGACATTGACCTTGTTCAGTTCAGCCGCAAAGAGTGGATTTTCAGGGAATTCCGTGGCCAGTTCCTTAAATTGTGCGCGGGCCACATCTCTCTTTCTTTCACGGATGGCCGCCAGGGCCAGCGTGAGCTTCGCAAACGGACGGAGATAATGACCGTGCTCGGCGGCGATCTCGAGTTGCTGAATGCCGACCCGTTTGTCAGCATGGATTCCAAGGAGGCTGAGAAAAAGCCTCTTGAAACCCGGAAGACTTCCGAGGACGTAATTCGCCTTGCCCAGTGTGAAGTAAGCGTCGGCAGCGTCCGGCGCGATCGCCAATAGTTTTTTAGCATATAGATCCGCCTCTCGGGTCTTTTTCAGGCTCTCCATCTGTTGCTTATCAATCAGACTGGCATAGTCGGCCTGCATGCCCAGGCTTAGAGTCATGGCGAACAGAGCATTCGTATCGTCAGGGTTTGTCCTCAATCGCAATTGCGCCTGATCCTGGGCCTGTTTGTCCGCGGCGAAGAAGGCTGCGCGTCGTTCCGGGTCCGGGGCAAGAGGGATTTTGCTAAGAAAACGCTTATTGTCCAAGAAAAACGCGGAGGTTAAAACTCCTTGTCGATAGCACTCCTCAAATAAATAGCTCGCAGCTTCCGAAGCACTCGCAAGAGGATCTTCTGGGTGGGTTTTCTGCCAGGCCCTAAACTGGGCGCGAGCTTCTACCGTTTTTAATTCGTACAGAAGATGAAAACCGGTTTCGAGTTCCGGCACATGCAAGACCTCCGTCGGAGTTTGTCCGGAGAATGCCGGTGCCGCTATAGCATCAGGAACCCCAACCATCAGCATGACGCATAGAAGCAAAAAACGAGAAAGACGATAGCGCCGGTTGAGAGTATTCGATATACATATCATCGTCGTCGCACCAGAATTTAAACGGCTCAGCTTCGCTGAGCATACTCTGAGCAGATAGGCCCCATTTGAGAGGGATCGCGTTAAAAGTATTGAACGGGACCCCTCTCAGAGACAGTTCAATGTGAACGGATGGGGATCAAAAAAGGAAATCCATTGCTTATGAAAGTGCAAACACTCATTTATCCTGGTTTCGCATTGATGGGAGTTTTCTCTTTGGCTAGAGCGGCAGGCGTTGATTCTCCTCTTGATTCGGTTCCGAACGTTGACCTAAACCGCTACGTTGGGCGCTGGTATGAGATTGCAAAGTACCCCAATCGTTTCGAGCGCAAGTGTGCCAGCGACGTGAAGGCGACATATGCCATCCGTGCCGACGGCAAGATCAGCGTAGTGAATAGCTGCATAACTCACGAAGGCAAGCTTACCCAATCGCGCGGTTGGGCCAAGGTAGTTGACCGGAAAACTTGCTCTAAGCTCAAGGTGACATTCTTCTGGCCGTTCTTTGGCGACTATTGGATTATCGACCTCGGCCCGAATTATGAGTATGCCGTGATCGGGGAACCAAGCCGAAAATACCTATGGGTTCTGAGCCGCACTCCGAAGATGGACGATACGCTCTATGCTGAACTTACGAATCGCCTAGCGGCCAAGGGTTATGATGCGGCAAGGCTTGAGAGGACGAAGCAGACGTATTGACGGTGGTCTTCGGCGCATTCTGTAGAGACGCTTCCCCGCCCACCCGAGCCCAGACGTGAGCCAGATCATGCCGTTCACCGCGGCACTGTTGGGGTTTGGGAAGACCCAGGTTCCCTTCTCTGCTCGGACACCGGTTCTGCCATGCCAGCATTACTGCGGCAAAGGCCAGGTCCAGCGCAACCAGTGACATAAGCCGCGTCATCTCCCCTGTGATGCTTGCACTATCCGGGCAGACGCAACGAGTCTATCTTGCGGCATCGCTTCAGCGAATGAGTGATGCTGATCACAGCCCCGACAGGCAAACCAGTTATAGAAATTGATTGTCTCTGGGGTCTAGATCAGCGAGCAATTACAGTTGCCAATAAACTGCCGGGAAAAGAGAACTCGAAATGGCCATCGACCGAATCATTGAAGAATCACTGAACTCCATCAGACAGGTTTCGGAACTCGCGGAAGTGGCAAAGCCTCCTTGTCTTTCGATCTATCTCTCTGCTTACTCTCCTGAAAACGACTCCATTCGCTTCGATGCGCAGTTTAAGGCCGCGCTGCAGCTTGCAACGCAAAAGCTGGGTTCAACCGCTGTGCTTGCTGACGGCGATGATCTCCCACTAGAACAACTGCGCCAATTTGCGAAAGAGAGGCGGTGGGAGAAAGAACGAGGCGGCTTGGCATTTTTTTGCGCACGAAATTTGATCCGCATCTTTCGAACTTCGCATGTCGTATCGGAGTCGGTGCATGTTGGCAACGACTTCCACATCACGCCTTTGTTGTCGGTTCTCTCCAAGCCTACTCAATTTATCATTCTTGCTCTTAGCGAGAAACACGTTCGACTACTCCGGTGCAGCAATTTTGAAGCGGTCGAGGTGGATCTTCCCGCATCGATTCCTCGAAGCGTTGAGCAAGCCGGAGCATTTGACAAACCCGATCATGATCTGGAGGCCCGCTCGGCGGCCGGATCCGCGCCCGGTAGTCGCAGCAGGATTCACTTTGGAACCGGTACGGCGGAAGAGAAGACCGAAGAATACATCTCTCACTTTTTCAGAATAATCGACCACGAGATAAACCAGCGCTATAGGGGAGAAGAGTTGCCCCTGATATTGGCTGCAGTCGAACGCGAACTGGCGATATATAAGAAGCTAAGCAACTATCCGCATCTGCTTGAGGGAAACATTCAGGGGAGCCCGGAGAGGGTTTCCAACTCCGACCTCCATCACTCAGCGCTAAAAGTCCTGGATGATGAGGCTGCTGTTGACGAGACAAATCTCCTGTCGCAGTTCGCAGAAAAACAATCGAGCGGCCTGACCCTGACCGGCATCCCCTCCATGCTCACTGCCGCTCGTTCCGGTCATATTCAACTCTTGTTGCTTAGTGAGCAAAACAGAGCTTCTGATCAAGAAGAATTGCTAAATTTGATTGCGCTGGAAACTCTTCGTCATGGCGGCCACGTTGCAACCTTCGCCCATCAACAACTGCCCTCAGGGGGTTCCGCAGCTGCGATCCTGCGGTATAAGGCTTTTGACGCGACGGCACAAGTAAAAGATCGTTAAGGTATTCACCAGGACCAAGTGGCTGCACTCGCGACAATGGAGACGTGCTGGTTCTTGCGGCCTCGATATCTGCAGTATTGAAGCGCAATCTGGGGTGCCCGGCTCAATGGAAGTTTTTGGGGGAGAACATGAGGGTCTTGGTGTTCATACATACGTTCGAGTCAAAGCGCATAACATGCGTAGCAACACGGATCGAGTGGCACAGATGAGTGACCTTTTGGAGATCGTACGAGCAAGACATTCGGCGCGCGAGCCATTCGATCCGCAGCTCCCCATTTCGAGGCAAGACCTGGAGAAAATCCTCGAAGCGGCTCGCTGGGCCCCCACGGCTCACAATATGCAGAACTTCGAGATCGTCGTAGTTGATGACCAACAACGATTGCAGGCCATCGGGAGTATCGGCTCGCAGGTATCCGAAACTTTTTTGCGTGAGAATTACCTGCAGATGTCTTTCTCCGAAGAGGAACTGTTAAACAAGAAAACTGGCGTGTTGGCCAGCATGTTCCCCGCCTCCTGGCGTAAGCCCGATGCCACGCCCGATGCCGCAATCGAAATCCTGCATTCATTCCTGGGCGATGCACTTCAACAGAGTACTCTCCTGCTTGTCGTCATTTACGATGCGACCCAGAGAGCTCCGGCTTCCGAGGGAGATGTGCTGGGGATGATGAGTCTGGGCTGCGTAATGGAGAACATGTGGCTCATGGCTCAATCGTTAGGCATAGGGTGCCAGATATTGAGTACTTTCAGCACAGCGGGCGTGGAAGGCCAGGTGGGAGCCATTCTGAATATTCCCCCTCCTATGAAGATCGCATTTGCCTGCCGCTTTGGCTTTCTGGCATCGAAGCCAGCTAAATACCTTCGGGTGCGTCGCGATATCGACGACTTCGTACATCACAACCGGTTTGGCAATCGGGGCTTTGACTGACCCTTTACGGCTATACAGATGAGGTGGATCGTGGACGAATCGAACTTGTCGCCACGTAAACGCAACAACGACGACCCAAAGAAACACCAGGAACAAAGTGGGCGGCAGTTTCGTTTCGGTATCGGCTACCTGATCACGAGTCTGCTTGCGTTATGGTTGATTCAGCTGTTGACCACGGTTCTTTTCAGCGGAGCCACGGAGATTCCTTACAACGAGTTCAAGAAGAAGCTGGCTGCTGGACAACTTGTAAATATAACCATCGGTGCAAGGAGTATCGATGGGAAGATGAAGAACCCTACGCCAAATGCTTTCCCTCCTACCGTGCCGTTCACCGCCTTTCCTGCGCCGGCAGGCGACCCAAAGCTAATCGAAGAGCTACAGAACGCAAATATTCCTTACCGATTCGAGCGTCCTCCCAATCCCATCGGCGAATTCTTGCTCGGCTACCTGTTGCCAATGGTGATGCTTGGCGGGTTCTGGTACATGGGGTACAGGCGAGCGGCCGGAGGCGCGGGCGGCATCTTTGGAGTTGGCAGGAGCAAAGCGATCGAGGTTAAGCCTGAGGACATCTCCGTCACTTATAAGGATGTTGGCGGAGCTGATGAAGCAATTGCCGAACTCCAGGAGATTATTCAGTTTCTGAAGGCGCCTGAGCAATTTGCTCAACTGGGCGGGCACATCCCTAAGGGAGTATTGCTGGTCGGGCCGCCGGGAACGGGCAAGACTCTGCTAGCCAAGGCCACGGCCGGAGAAGCCAAAGTTGCCTTCTTCGAAACCAGCGGCTCGGAATTTGTAGAGATGTTTGTGGGGGTCGGCGCTGCGCGCGTGCGAGACCTGTTCGAGCAGGCGCGGAGGGCTGCTCCGGCAATTGTTTTCATTGATGAGATCGATGCCATCGGCCAAAGCCGGGGAGGTGTCATGCGCCTAGGCAGCAACGACGAGCGCGAGCAGACCCTGAACCAGTTGCTGGCCGAGATCGACGGCTTCAAAACCGATGCCAGCGCCCCAGTCATCATCATGGCGGCTACCAACCGTCCGGAGGTGCTCGACCCGGCGCTGCTGCGTGCCGGCCGCTTTGACCGACAGATCGCCATTGGAAATCCGGACCTTATCGGCCGGGTGGAGATCCTGCGGATTCACAGCAAGCGAGTAAAACTCGCGGCGGATTTTGACATCGAGCGGGCTGCGCGGATGACGGCTGGCTTCAGCGGAGCAGATCTTGCGAACGCCATGAATGAGGCTGCGCTGCTCGCCGCCAGGCACAAGGCTGTCGCCGTTACATTGAACGATTTCGAGGTTGCGATAGAGCGGGTGGTCGCAGGCTCGGAGAAAAAGAGCCGGGTAATGAATGAGCAGGAACGGAAAACGGTTGCGTACCACGAGTCAGGCCACGCACTGGTGGCCGAACTGGTGCCCCATGGCGAACCGGTCAGCAAAATTAGCATCGTTCCTCACAGCCGCGGAGCGTTAGGCTACACCATGCAGATGCCAACCGAAGACCGTTATCTCCTCACGATCGACGAACTAAAGGACAGGATCGCCGTGATGTTGGGCGGACGTGCCGCCGAGATCGTTGAGTTTCAGATCATCAGCACCGGGGCCAGCGACGACATTATGCGAGCGACGGAACTCGCCCGCCGCATGGTTGTCGAATACGGCATGAGCGAGAAGCTCGGGTCGGTACGCTACGCGGGCCAACAACTGCAATACCTGGGGACATCCGTCGAGGACAACAGCCAGATAAGTCCAGAGACGCGCCAGGCGATCGATGAAGAAGTCCAGCGCTTGATAACTGAACAATATCAGCGAGCCCAAGCGTTACTGAAGGACCACCGCGAGGGCTTGAAGACGTTGGCTCAGCAACTGCTGGCGCAAGAGACCGTGAGCGGCAATGCCGTAAAAGAAGCACTAGCGAAAAACTCGGCGTCTGAAGCCATTGCCACGAGCAAACATGGAGAAGAATCGCGCAAAGCGGTAGAGGTTTGAGGGTTCAGGACTGCGCTTGGAGCGGCGCGGATGCCGATTATGCCGCAGACGCTTGCGAGGACTTTGGCGCGGCGATCGAGCCAAGGATTGGCCTCCCGTGCCAGTAGAGGTGGTTTGCGCGGCTACGGCGCGACGTGGAACGCCTATTACGCAAGGACACGGATCGACGCGTGCCGCGCCAACTTCTGCTGCAACCTTGACTATTGGAACTGTCTTCCTGAAAAGGAACTAGCCGATGTCGTCAAAACTCCGATCTTCAACGAGCCAAAGATTTCGCCTCAGAAGATTGATCGGCCGGTGGGTCTATTAGAAATCGAAGGACTACAACGGTGCCGCATTTGCTTGATGAGGTGGTACTGCGCAGTTGAATAATACCTCGGTTATTTTCAACCAGGCCTTGGGTGATCCAAAGCCCAAGACCCGTACCCCCAATGCCTTTCGTCGTGAAGAAAGGCTCAAATATTCGAGCCAGAATTTCCTTTTCAATTCCGATTCCTGTATCTGCGACTGTGAGACGAACGCACTTCGTGCCAGTTCGCCAATCAGTAGCATCTCGAGCCCGAAGCAGGAGTCTGCCTCCCTTCTTCATTGCATCGTAAGCATTCGCCACAATATTTACGATAATTTGCCGAAGTTCGCCCTCGTAACAATATAGAGAGGAAGCTCTCCTTGTTTCGATTTCAGCCGTGATTCCGCTGTTGATCATACGAGCCCGGTACAAACCCAAGACGGACTCAAAGAGAATACGCAGATCAAGAGGGGTGCGATTGCTGCTCTGCCGGTGGAATTGAAGTGTGTGAGCCGCAATATGAGAAACTCGCGCCAATTCCTCCTGGGCAGTCTGAACCAGGTCTCTAGCTTGGGTGCCCTCGACCTCTCCTGCAAGGATGTACAGAAGGTTGGTGATCGCTTCGAGCGGGTTGTTGATCTCATGTGCGATCGAACTTGCGAGTCGGCCTACCGAAGCTAATTTTTCGGTTTGAATGAGAGCTTTCTCTGATAGCTTGCGAGCCGTAATATCCCGAATGATCGCTGAAAAAGCAACGAGAACTCCAGGCGCCTCCATATGTGCCGTGAGACTGAGAGAAAGTTGGATGGAACGTCCACTTTTGTGAAATCCTTCCAGCTCGAACGTTTGGTCCGCGCCCGAATGAAGGATCGAAGTAGCTCTCGCGAACTCGATCTGTCCGCTGTCGCGGAGAAGCAGTGAAGCCAGTTCTTGCCCTAAAACTTCATCTCGCTGCCAACCGAAAATTTGAGCCGCGCCGCGATTCCAGTTCCGAATCACGCCTTTATCCGTCAGGGTAATGATCGCGTCGGAGGAACGGTGCACGACCTCGGCAACTTGTTCCGAGCTCTTTCGAGAACGAAGCAACTCCTCTTCATACGCCCGGCGCTGGCTTGCTTCAAACACAGCCATCACAATGTCAATTTGAGAGCCGAAAGCGTCACGCCGAGCTATAGCATTCACGAAAACAGGAACGCGGCTTTTGTCAGCACGTATCAGTTCGAAGGAGATTTCATCGAGGTACCCGCGAAGGATCAAACTCGGGGCAAACTGAGTCTCATAAAAAATCGCTGCTCCGCGAGTGAGCAGCTGTTGGAACCGAAGGTTCTTCAGATCCGGGAGAGCGAGTTGGGTCAGGGATAGAAAACGCTCATTTGCGTACAGCAGGGTTCCATCCATCTTCATAACCAACTGACTGGAAGGAGTGTCGCAAATAAGTTGACTGAAGAACGCCTCGGAAGGAGCTTCTATTTCTGTCTCCTCTAAAGAAACGCCAGAATCTCTCGGGTTACCTCTTTCGGGGAGCTCATGTGCGGACAGTGACCTGTCGCGTCCATCACCGCGTATTGGCTTCCCGGGATGCATTGGTGTACATATTCTCCCACGCTGGCGGGCGCGATCATATCCTTTACGCATTGCAAGATCAGCGTACGTGTTTTGATCTGCGGGAGGTCCGCCCGGTTGTCCGAGAGAAACGTCACCCGAGCAAAGTGGTGTGCCAAAATCGGGTCCATTCTGCAAAAACTGGCTTCCAGTTCCCCGGCTAATTCTGGTGACTCCGGGTTTCCCATAATCACGGAAGCCATCGTAGCTGACCACGCCATATGGTTGCTTTCGAGTGAAGATAGAAGACCATCAATGTCCTCTTTATCGAATCCACCGATGTAGTCACCATCGTTGATATAACTTGGCGACGGCCCAATCATCACCAGGGAGTCGAAACGATCCGGTTCTCGGTTGGCTGCAAGAGCTCCAATCATGGAACTCACCGAATGCCCAACGAAATTGACACGTTCAATTTCCAATTCATGGAGAATTTCGAGTACATCCGATGCGTATCCGTTCAAAGTACTGTACCGGGTGCGATCAAAAGCGGATGCGTCGGAAGAGCCGGAGCCGACGTAATCAAAGAGAATGACCTTGAATTTGTCCAGGAAGGAGGGGTACACATGCCGCCACATGCTTTGGTCACAGCCATACCCGTGAGCAAACATGAGCACTCGATCGCCTGTTCCCAGTACATGTACATTGTTTCGTTGCAGGGCCTTCATCATGTCCTTATAAGCCACTTTAGGCCTTATTTATCGACTGCTCAAGATTCCTATGATACGTGGGCCCACGACCAACCGCAAAAAGGCAGGTAGGTACCAGAGAGGCTTTTATGATTGCGTGCGCCTCCTAGAGATCATGGCGTACTCGTGCCAGGAGGCCCGCAGCCCCTCTTCCGTCTCACCAGGGTCAGTCGTCATGTACCAATACAGGAAGCCGTCTGCTGCCTCACCTGCCTAATACCTTTATCGAAGAAACCCTAGCGACTTCATCCGGCAGACAAGGGATACCTGAGCAGACACTACTGCTTTACGATCACCATCGGGGCCGTTGAGGACCTGCTCCACCGTCATCACTTCGTGCAAAGAATGACTAGGATTGCTAATTAAGCAAAGATACGGCCTCATCCATGTAGGCGAAATCCACTGGATTTTTGCTTCGGCTGACACCAACTCACTAGGCAGAGAAACTTCCAAATTGTTCATTTGATCTTTCTTATGCTGATTTTGTGCCAGCCAAGCATACACCTCAGTTGCAGGAAGAGTCTCAACCGCCGAAAAGTGGGGCCTCGTCCTTCCACACCGACCATCCACCAGCAGAGAATTTATTTTCTTGATCAGTTCCCTCTCGCCGGGACAGGCTTTTGAAATCGTCGGATTTTAGTCCGGTACGAGCGGCAGCGCATCTCAGAAGTTAAAAGCGGCCTGAAGGTCGATGCTGCGATTGGCAGCGGCCGAACCGAAGAAACCTCCGGAGATTGCAGTGGACTGGCCAAAGCGCGCCGAATCGAGCACGCCTACCGGCGCCGCCAGACTTACATGGTTGAACACGTTCCGACTCATCGCAGAGAATGTCAGCGAGTAACGGCGAGGAGGCGCCTGATCAAGCCTTGGCGGACCGTTGTTGCCGCTCAAGCCTCCCGGCCCAAGGCCGCCGCCGGGACCGCCTCCGCCAGGACCGCCGGGCCCCCTTGGACCGCCGCCAAAAGATCCGGCACCAGCGCCGCCTTCGACCCGCGGGCCGATGCCAAAGGTCTTACTCACGCGCAGATTCATACTGAACTGTGCCGGACCGACACCGGCGTTATAAGGAATCCGGGCTGCACCCGCGTCCGGATTAAGATCGAAATTTCCGTAGACAGTCTGCAGCGTGTCGGTGCTGCTTTCGGTTGCATAGGAGGGGCGATCGTTGTATTGGTTGTCCCCGTTGAGGTCCTGGCCGACCGTGATATTGAATGGACTGCCGGAGTTTGCGACAAGGAAGGGGCTGACCGAGATTCCGAACGGGGCGATGTAATTGCCACCGAGCAGAAAGCGATTCCGCACATCGAAGGTCGCTCGTCCGTAGTCACTTCCCGGATTTGTCTGATTGGAAGGAAAGTAGGTCGCGCCTGAGGTGTCTGCCTTCGCTGAGCTCAACACGTAGAAGCCGAAGAGAGATACCTTCCTCGCTTTGATGGAGTAATTGAGCATCAGTTGATTCTGGTTATAGACACCGCCCGACTGGAACTGATAGATGTTCTCGTTAATCCCGTTGGGCCTGACTCCCGTTCCCGTTGTCGCGTTGTAGGTTGAAGCGATGTACGCGTTCGTGTTGTCGCTTAGGTATTGATGTACTCCGCGCGAGTTAAGGTATGTTACCGAGAGTGTCACCGCCTTTCCGAACTGATGATCGACCCCAACCGCCGCCTGCATATTGACGGCGGTCTTCAAATTTGGGGCGACGGTATAGAGCGTTGGAGCAGTCGTGTTGGTGCTCGATAGCACGGATGCTGAAGGGGCGTCGCCCACCGTGAAGGTGGGGTTCTTCACGACGTACTGCCGCTGGTTGATGCCGTTTTGATGGATGGCATCCAGAACGTACGTCGGAGAGAATCGGTCGAAAAACCAGCCATAGCCAGCGCGGAAGACTGTGCTTGCCTTCTTGCCATTGCGCGCCCCAGGTGCGTATGCGACCGAGAGGCGAGGAGCCCAATCGGAGTGATCACTGATTCGGTTCTGGCCTTCATAGCGCAGGCCGTAGCTCACCGTGAGGTTCGGACGCGCCGTCCAATCGTCCTGAAAAAAGAGCGCGGCGTCGAACAGATTGACACCCGCTTTGGAACTGCCGACGGTCACGTTGTACTCCGATGGTCTACCCGCGGCATAGGCAGCCAGAGACTGGTAGATGTAGTTCCCATTGAAACCGGAGGTTGAAGAATTGATCTCGTGAGTAAGCCGCAACCGGCCGCCGAAGTTCAGCGCGTGTCTTCCTTCGGCTGATGTGATGTAATCCTGCAACTCGAATCTATCCTGATTGTCTCGGACGGTTCCCGAGTTGCTTCCGCCCCCCGTGAATGCGCCCTGTACCGTGATCGTCGGGTCAGTAGAGGATGCAATCTGGCTGTCGCGGTCCGCCGTGTATTGAAAGCGTGTCTCGTTGACAATCTTCGGGCTCAGGATCTGGGTGTCGCTGATCTGCACCGTGTTCTCGTAGTTGAGGACGTTGTAAGCCTGGCTCTGCAGTGCAAATCCAGTGACACCGCTGTTGTTTTCTTTCTGACGATCGAACATGTAGCGCACGCTGAGTGTATTGTTTGCGCCGAGTTGGAAATCAAGGCGAGGACTTATGTCGATTCGTGACTGGGGGTTGGGAACCGCCAGCGTGAAGTTCTGTGTCGTCCCGTCGGTACCAAGGATGTCGGCGTTGATGATTGAGTTCGATTGGTTGTCGCGGCGGAAGACACTGGTAAACCAGGATGCGCTTTTGCTTAAGGCACCGCTCGCATTTCCGGTTAGAAAGGACGAGTAATAAGAGGGCTCTTTGGTGACGAATGGGTTGAGCGAATTGAACGCTTTATCGTTCCCGTTCACCATAAACGACCCATGGAATTTATCGGTCCCCGGCTTTGTCAGAATTTCGATTCGGCCGTAGCCGAGTTTGTCATACTGAGCGGAAAACGGATTGCGGTTGATGCGGATCTCGCGGATGGAACTCTTTGGAGGAAGCTGTCCACCCGTGAATCCGTCGATATAGATCTGACCGCCGCTTGGTCCGGCAGTCGGGCCAGCAAGAGCGGACAATTCATTTTGAAGATCGTCCGGGTCGTCTGACAGTGCGTCCAGATCTTTGCCTTTGATGACCAGCGCGCTTGCATTGTCGTCTGGACTGGTGCTCACAGTGGAACTCTCAGCGGTGACCTGGACCTCCGACTCGACGGAGATCTCCAGCTTCAGGTTTTGGCTCGTTACCTTCCCGCCGAACACATCGACGTCATTCACCGTCGCTGGCGTGAAACCCTTTGCGTTGACACTCAAGGAGTAGCGTCCGGGAACCAGGCGCATCATCTCGAATGTTCCGGCTGCACCGCTTTTGATCTTGCGCGAAAACCCGCTGGAGTTCGCGAGTGTGACCTCGGCCTGAGGCACGAGCGCTCCGGATGGGTCGCTGACCGTTCCTCTGATGGTCCCTGTAGCCACTTGTGCGAACGCGGGGATGGGGAGACACACAATCAAAAACAGGTATGGAATTAGTTGAGAAGCAGTAATTTTTTTCATTATCGTTACCTCTTCGTGGCGTATCTCAAGAACACCGCATCGCATGATCCCGTGCGGTTACGTTGAGTAACGCTCTGTAACGGTTTGTAACGAAGCTCTTGACCATTTGTTACATGAAGAGTCTCAACACTGAGGGCTGAGAGGGGTACCCTAAGGGAGAAAGTTTGTGAGGCAATGGAAGATATTCTTCTGATCGATGATGACGTCGAGTTGTGCGACATGTTGACGGAGTACCTCGGCCGCTACGATCTGCGCGTTCGTGCGGTCCATCGAGGGGACGCCGGGCTCGAAGTCGCTAAGGGCCGTCAATGGTCCATGATTCTCCTGGACGTAATGCTGCCCGGTTTAGACGGTTTCGAGGTCCTCAAACAGATCCGAAGTTTTTCGACCGGAAGCGTTCTCCTTCTGACAGCGCGCGGAGAAGATGTTGATCGCATCGTCGGACTTGAGATGGGAGCGGATGACTACCTTGCCAAGCCCTTCAACGCACGTGAACTTCTCGCACGTATTCGTGCGATTCGACGCCGAAGTTTGGTCCCGGTTGTGGGAGATAAGTCCTCGGCTGTTGTCGTCGAGGACCTGGTGCTTGACCCCGCAGCACGGACTGTAAGGCAGAACGGTGCACAGATCGATCTGACTGATGTTGAATTCACACTGTTAGAAGTTCTGATGCGATCACCCGGCAAGGTAGTGGAGCGCGAAGGCCTGGCAGAAGAGGTGCTCGGTCGCAAATTCAACCCATTTGATCGGAGCCTGGATATGCACGTAAGCCGCCTTCGTAAGAAACTGGCTGGGGATGGCCGTAGTGATGATCGCGTGAAGACAGTGCGAGGGACAGGTTATCAACTCGTCTTGCGCCGAACTCCCGCAAGCGGGCGGAGCTGACGTATGCGCGGATTATTCTTCAAGATCTTTGCAATCTTCTGGCTCGCTCAAAGCTTAATCTTCGTCATCTCAACGACGTTGATCGTCCGGCAACGTTTTCCAGGTCCAAATATTCTTTCCGATGCACTCGACAGTAATCTTCAACACGATGGCGCTGTTGCTCTTCGAGCCTATGAAGCTGGCGGTTGCAGTAGCTTTGCAGCTAACGCCACGCGCCACGAACCCTCCGGTTCGGCGCTCCTCGATCAGAGTGGGCACACCGTCTGTCGCACTTCGAACGCACTTTCGCTAAGGGATTTAGTTCCACGTTTCCCTGATAGGGTCGACGGAAGGATGGTAGCGAGTGGTTATGTCTGGCTTGTTCCGGTTGTGTCCACCAACGGCACGCACTACGAGTATGTCTGGTTTCAGCCTCCCTCGAGTCGACCACAGCGGCACGGGTGGAATCTTATGCATTTCGCGTTCCCGCAACTGCCCGTTGCGATCGCCGTGGGTGGCCTGACAACTTTTGTCTTGGTGCTTCTATTCAGCCGTCCCCTCGTACGTTTACGGAAGGCGGCGCGTGAACTCGCTGGGGGAAATCTCAGCGCGCGCGTCGAAGAAGCACCTTCAGGCCCATTAAGGCCAAACTCGGATGAGTTCCAGGGTCTCGTCCACGACTTCAACCACATGGCAGAAAGGCTCGAGTCCCTGGTCGGTGCTCAAAAACTTCTATTACGCGACGTCTCTCATGAGCTTCGCTCGCCGCTCGCAAGATTAAGTGTCGCCCTCGAGTTGGCACATGAGGATGCGGCACCTGAACTCGGCAAGCACTTATCGCGCATCGAACGAGAAGCTGAAAGACTCAACCAACTCGTCGGTCAGTTGCTCACCCTATCCTCGATGGAGGCACGGGAGAACACCACAGGGTTCAAACCAATCTCCCTCAATGAAATCTGCGAGCAGATCCTGCCGGATGCCGAATACGAAGCGCAACGGCGTCCCTGCACCGTCGTTCTGGCGCAGGATAGTGATTGCACGATCCGCGGCGATTGGGAGCTGCTGTACCGCGCAATTGAAAATGTAATTCGCAATGCACTTCGTTACACATACCCGAATACCGTGGTTACGATCCGGATCACCGAGATGTCTGTGGAGGCGAAGCGGTTTGCAAAGATTGAAGTGGACGACTGCGGCCCTGGCATACTGGACGCCGAACTGGAACACATCTTCCGGCCCTTCTACCGCGTTGATCAGGCACGCAGTTCTTCTACTGGCGGCTTTGGCGTCGGTCTGGCGATAACAGAACGTGCCGTCAGACTTCATGGGGGAACCCTGCGAGCGACGAACCGGCTGGAGGGCGGCACCTGCATCCAGATGATATTTCCCACCAATTGTCAAGCAATGAAGCCTCCCACAATTGGGACGCTATAGAACTTAAGCAGCCTTCGTTGGCGAAGGCTGCTTCGCGATGGACTAAAGCATAGCAGCCAAACCGAGCATGGTCTATCCCCCGAAGGACGTAGACATAGCCGACGTGTACACTGCTACGCTAGACTCAGACCTCGGGGATTACAACGTATCTCGGAACTTCAACCAAGGCCTAAGAACAAGAGGCTTCGGTTATGCAGAAACACAATAGCTACAAGATCTGGTTAGTAGCATTCCTACTTATTTTTGTTACCACCGGATGTAAAGACCTAGACAAGAATCCCGGTACTCCCGGACTCAACTTACCTACCGTAGTTTCCGTCAGCCCTTCGAATGGCACCACTGCTGCCTGTGGTCTCAGCGTTGTGAATGCCACCTTCAGCGAAGCGATGGATCCTTCCACGATCAACGGCACCACCTTCACGTTGGCCGGACCGAATGGAACAGCAGTATCGGGACAGGTTTCCTACAATTCCACAAATAAAACGGCGACTTTTACTTTATCCGCGCCTCTTGCCGAAAATACGAAATATACGGCGACAATCACCACAGGCGCCAAAGATCTGTACGGAAACGCAGTCGCCAGCAATTATGTGTGGAGCTTCACTTCGGGCATATGCATCGTGATTCCACCGCCCGTTTTGCCCACAGTCGTAACAGTGGGACCGATCAATGGCAGCCAGACTGCATGTATAAGCACGGTTGTTACCGCAGCCTTCAACGAACAGATGAAGTCTTCTACCATCAATGCTTCTACCTTTACAGTAATGGGGCCGAACAACTCTTCTGTGACAGGCACGGTTACTTATAATTCTTCAGGCAATATCGCGACGTTCACCCCATCTTCCTCCACTCCCCTGGTTGTCGGCGCGCAGTATACGGCCACCATCACAACGGGAGCCCAAGATGCGGCGGGCGACGCCTTAGCGAGCGACTATGTCTGGAATTTCACGACATCCGCTTGCACTGTGCCGGTTGTGCCAACAGTGGTTACGGTTACTCCTGCCAATGGAGCTTGTCCGAACACGCTGGTCACGGGCACTTTCAGCGAAGCAATGAACCCAACCACGATCAATAGCAGCACTTTCACTCTTGCTGGAGCGGGCGCCGCAGGAACCGTGAGCTACGATCTGCCCAGCCTGACGGCAACCTATACCCCGAGCGCGCCGCTCTCGCTGAATACCTCGTACACCGCCACAATCACGACGGGAGCCAAGGATCTCTCCGGCAATGGGCTCGCAAACGACGAGGTTTGGACCTTCACAACCTCAAGTGTGGCGTGCCAACAGGCCGTTCCTCTGAACTCAGCGGCTAATTTTCTGGTGCTCGCGGGATCGACTGTGACGAATACGGGCCCAACCAGTCTCACAGGCGGAAACCTCGGACTTAGCCCGGGATCGGCGGTCACGGGATTTCCTCCAGGAACGCTTACCCCACCGGCAGCCATGTTCCTGACGGATCCGACTGCAGCACAGGCGCAACTGGATTTGACAGCCGCTTATAACTACGCGGCCGGAGTCCAGGGAGCGGCAGTTCTGCCGGGAGACATGACCGGCCTGACCTTCACACCGGGAGTGTACAAGACGTCCAGCACTGTCCAACTATCGTCAGGCAATGTGACTCTAGACGCTCAAGGCAATCAGGATGCTGTCTTCATCTTCCAGGTCGGCTCTACGCTAACGACGCTAGGTTCCACGCAAGTCATTCTCGCGGGAAAGGCGCAGGCAAAGAACGTCTTCTGGCAGGTCGGCAGCTCGGCGACGCTTGGCACAAACTCCGCCTTTAGTGGGACGATCCTGTCTCTCCAATCGATCACATTGGATACCGGTGCGAGTCTGCACGGCAGAGCATTGGCCAGCAATGGCGCGGTCACCCTGGACAGCAACGCAGTTACTGCCCCCTAACTATGAGCAACCGGTAGACGACAGCCTAAAGCTGTCATCTACCGGGGCTGCGCTCCAATTCGCTCTCAAGTCTCAAAGTTCGGAGGAACTGTCCTATGTCATTTTATTCTCAGAGCCCTCGTGGGCCTGTTACAGCAATACTGATCGCAGCATTTGCGGTCCTATGTAGTACCGGAACGCTAGCCCAGGCGCAGGACCAGGCTTCTATCAGTGCTCCAGCTCCTCATCCGATTACAAATCAGGACCATCCTTATCCGCGATGGGAGCTCTTTGGCGGATATTCCTTCCTTTATCCTGGTGCGAATCTGCATTACCTTAATCCCGGAGCAACGCTTCCTGTGAGCCTTCGCCAGGAATCGAATCCTCGAGGTGTTGGTGCCAGCATTACCTACAATTTCACTCGCTGGCTAGGTGTGACGGGTGATTTCAGCGGAGATTGGGGCGATGGAGAGGGCGGACCAAATCTGGCTGCAGGATACATTGGCACACTGGATGACTCCAACCTTTACACCGCGTCCATTGGACCTAAGTTGACGTATCGCAAGGCACACTTTGCCCCTTTTATCGAAGGCTTGGTCGGCTGGCAGAGACTGCATTCCGAATATAGTGGGATCGGCAGCAGCGACAGCATCGGGTTTATCGGTGGAGGTGGAATCGACGTTCCTTTGACCAGGCACTTCGCGTGGCGTCCTATACAAGGCGATTATGTATTTTCCAACCATCAATTTGGACCATCTGCGACTGTTCCCACCACCGAACTTCGCGGCGTGAGACTCCAGAGCGGTGCAGTATTCATGTTCGGAGGTATGGCTCGGCCCGAACCAGTAGGCTACAGCTGCTCAGTTAGCCCCGCCGAGGTGTTTCCGGGAGATCCGGTGACGGTAACGGGAAGTGCCATAAATCTCAACCCGAAGCGGACGGCGACCTACGGATGGACCACGACGGGCGGCAAAGCCAGCGGCACGTCTTCCGTATCGAATATTGATACCACCGGTCTGGCCCCAGGCAGCTACACGGTTACCGGCCATGTGACGGAAGGTGCAAAAGCTGGTCAGTCCGCCGATTGCAGCGCCGGTTTCACGGTGAAGCCTTTCGGACCACCAACCGTTGCCTGTTCAGCCAACCCATCGACCGTGAATCCGGGCGATTCTTCTACCATTACCACGCAAGCGTCCAGCCCCCAGAACCGTCCTCTGTCGTACAGCTACAGCTCGGCTTCAGGCCAGATCAGCGGTTCCACCAATAGCGCTACTCTGAACACGGCGGACATTGCACCAGGCGCAGTAACGGTGACATGCAACGTAGTCGATGACACGGGACAGACCGCTTCGGCGACTACCACCGTGACGATCAATGCACCCACACCAGCGCCAGTGGCGAAGACTCAAGCGCTCTGCACGATAGATTTCGGCAGAGACAAACGTCGCCCCAGCCGTGTCGATAATGAAGGAAAGGCATGTTTGGACGATGTTGCGTTGAACTTGCAGCGTTCTTCCGATGCTAAGTACGTGGTTGTCGGGAACAGTGGTCCCGCAGAGAGACACGGCTCTACCCTGGCTGTGGAGCGGGCCATCAATACCAGAGCTTACCTTGTGGACGAGAAGGGCGTCGATTCTGCCCGCATCGAGGTTCGTACTGGTAATTCAGGAACCCCAACCGTGCAGAACTACCTCGTTCCTTCGGGTGCGAACTTTGCAAATGACGTGTCGGATACCTCGGCGGCTGACACCTCGCTGGTAGAGGTTTCGAAGAAAGCTAAACATCGTGGCCACACAGTGAACTAGCTCTGCCTGTTCAATGCAATGAGCAGCGCTAGAGCAACTCAGAAAACGGCCGGCCATGTTAACCCTTGGCCGGCCGTTTTCCAATGAGTTCCTCTAGCGCTTATTGCCTCCCGTTGCCTCCCGAACGTCCCTTTTCGAATGAATGACTTAGGTCGGGGCGGGTGAGGATTCAGCGGTGCTCCGAAGTCCATATCTTTCAAGATCCATACTACCTGCGAGATGAAACGCGCATCCAAGCTTATGAATGGAATTGTGTCCAAATCTTCAAGAAATTGCCTGCCAGTCGGATCCGGATGTCCGAGAGTATAGATTCCTCTTCGATCGGCATTCCATCTCCTATGGAACACCTCAAAATCTCTCTGCATTTATTCGAGAATTAAAAGAGAATACGAATTTTGCTGCTGATTTCTGGCAGCACACGGCGTTCGTACAAATGAAAGAGAAGGGCAATCTCTCTCAATGCGAATTGCTTACGCTCCTTGTGATCTCGGTGGCAGGAACCGAAGTCTCTACTGCGGATAGTCAAATAGGAGACCTCGTTACGGAGTTCGACGCCATTCTTCTTGCTCATAAGAATGATCCTGCACTCTCACGCGTTCCCGAAGTCCTGGATCCAGCCTACGCTCCACAATCCTCTGATCGAAATGGACCGAAAAACGGCGACGGTAAGAAATTGATATTTCCCGTTGCAGCTGTGAAGCTTTTCCCACAGCCCAGGCAATATCTCTATGTGGCTGGTTTCGGGATTCTCTCACTTCTGGCAATCTCATCTCTGCGGAGCCTCACTGCCCGTCGTACACACTCCGAGAGAGCAATATCTTCAGAGAAGAGTAGCTCCATCGATGGGAAAATTGCATCCACCAGCTTCCCTCCCCCGAGCCAAGCGGCCATATCTCTCCCACTCTCAAACACAAGCGAGAAAAATTTCGATCCCCAAAAGGGCTTCTCCCGCGTAAGAAGCCTAGAGCAAAATCCTACAGCCCACTCCGATCATTTCGGTAAATTCGATGGATCCGCCAAGTCGAACAGCGCTCGTCTCTCTCCTCTGAGACGAAATATAAGCTTTGCAACGACATCCACGCCGCCAGATTCGGACTCATCGAAGGAAAAGACACACAGCATCGGCATATCATCCGGCATAATGACGGGAAATCTGTTGGAGTGCAGCCTACCTTCCTACCCGAAGCTGGCAAGCCTGACCCATGTTCAAGGACCTGTTTTCCTTCAGACGATCATCTCCCCCTATGGAACCGTGGAATCTGTGCACGTAATCAAAGGGCCGTATCTCCTTCGAAAAGCAGCGACCAGCGCTGTCCGCACTTGGGTCTATAAGCCTTACGTCATCCATGGCAAGGCAACAGAAATTGCGACTATTGTTAAGGTCGATTTCGCGCTCAAGCATTAGAAGTTGAATTCGTGTGATGGCCCGACGCAAGGAACGTCTGCGCGGCAGTTGTGTTCAGTACCCACCGTCTCCATCCTCTACTATTTCAGCATCTCCCACTAGATGCTAAGAGCAAATTCGATTTCTTCCTTGCGATTTAGCGCGATAGAGAGCTGAATCGACCCTATCCAGCAGTTCCTGCTGGGTGCCCCCAATCGCAGGCTGGTCGCTCGCCACGCCTACACTCAAAGTTACTACTCGACCCGAACCTGATCGATCATTTGGGATCTCTCTTGCCTCGATTGAAGCCCTCATGTGTTCGGCGACTAGCATGGCTCCCTTCAAATCAGTTCCAGGCAGAATCACAGCGAATTCCTCGCCTCCGTAGCGTGCGAGTAGATCATTTGGGCGCCTTAACACGGTCGTCAGAGTCCGAACGATCGCACGCAGAACGGCATCCCCCGTTGGATGTCCATAGTGGTCGTTAAGCGATTTGAAGTGATCGACATCGACCATAATCAGTGAGAGAGGCTGCTGTGCGCGGCTCGCTCTCTTCCATTCTTCGGTAAGCGTCTGATCAAAGTACCGTCGATTGTATGCACCCGTCAGACCATCTCGTACCGCATCTCGGGTCAGTTGAACATTCGCTTCTTCCAATGCCTGTTGGCTCTCAACGATTTGCAAGTGCCCACGAAAGTAGTCGCTTTGGCGTATGGCCGTTCGAATACCAAAAAGCACAACAGCGATGGTCATCGAGAGGACTTTGAAGACAATGTGTTCTCTCTTGATTTCGGAGGCCAGGATGATCACGCCTATCGTTAACAAAACCGGGCTTAAATTGTCCACCAAAAACCCTACTGTCAAGATCCCAGTTCCTTTAGCTACCTTAGAGCCGTGAGATTGCGGCCAGAACGCAAGCGCAGTCAGGAGCAAAAGAAACGGCAGTTCCCATAGGGCATTTCGGATCGGCACGGGCATCTCCTTAAAGGAGCTCAAGATCGCCCAAACCAGAGCATTGATCCACAGAAATCCTGAAAGGATGGAATAGATCGTCCTCTTCTCTCCCCGCGAAGATAAAAGCAAACGCAACGTACATGCACAGGCGAGCAGGACGTTCTGTATGTTGTAGATATTTCCAAGGTCGGTTACAGAAAGCGGCACTAAGCGACTCCAGCCGGGAGCACTTGAAAAGAGCTGCAAATTGGCCAATACGACGACGATTGCTGCAATCGCCCCATCCGGCCACAGAAACGATCGAAGCCCCACATTCTCATTGGCAGAAGACAACGCCAATATGATTGGAATTCCGTAAGCAAAGAAAAAGAAGTTCCACGTTGGAGCAAGCATCTGCCGTAAATCGAAGGCACCGCTCAAATATGAAAGCCCAGCCTGCCCAACAGCCCAAAGAACGAGACCCGCGGCTATCAGGTTCCAGCTTCTTCTTGTCTCAATGGGGCCGTTAAAACCACGCTGCAAGCATCCTAGCGCGGCCAAAAATGGCACTCCCGCACCAACAAGCCCAAGAAGACCCCTCTGGAATGGTCTAAACTCCCCAAGTACGGAGCATGTCACAACATCTAAAAGTGCTAAAGCAAGTAACAGTCTAGGATTTGTAAAATCTGTAAACCGTTGCCGACTAGACGAAGCGACAACCTCGCGTAGCGGACCTGGCTTACCCTGATTCTCGATATCTTGGCTTGATCTTTGATGTTTGCGTTGCCAAGTCACTGAGACTTTCCCCCTGAAAACGAGCCGGAATATTCGCACCCACATCGACACATCGTCGGTTAGATGCTGGCGTTTCACAGAAAGAGTACTGGTACCAGCCTGAAAATCCGATGCACAGTGGCCTCATCCGCTCGTCGACGCGTCGAGGGTCAAGAAATCGAATCATTTCTCCAATTTCCGCCGCGCGCTGCCCAACTCTTCTCCCTAAGATGCCCAAAGGACAATCATCAGGAGGTTGGGATTCTTTGAATGTCAGACGCGTTTATCGCGGCCAGATGATCGTGAGTGCACGTCGCCCACTGCGTGGCACTGTTCCGCGAGGATCACGTGCGCGATCAACCTCTCACGCGCGATAGTTCGATCTTTCTCACGCCCAGGATAAGTATTGCAGCTAGTAAAGAAAAGCCTGCAAGTAGATACAGTCCAGCCCGAGGGAAGCTAAACTGAGTATCCGCCCAAACCTTCGCATTGGGCGCTAGGAATCCCCCCACGGCCCCTGCTGCATTGATCAGAGCAAGTCCACCCGCAGCTGCATTGTCAGCCAGATAACCCATGGGAAGCGTCCAGAACAGTGGCTGGACAGCGATGAACCCTGACGCAGCGAAGCATAAAGCGAGCATGGCTACGAGCGAGCTTCCCGACCCGAACAGCGCGCTTGCTATCCCGGCACCAAAGAGTGTCAGGCCAGCGAGCAGCCGATGATTCCGATGACGGTCTGCCGTACGTGGTATCCAATAAGTGGCCGCAACCGCACAAACCCACGGGATAGCTGATACAAGGCCCACCTTAAAGCCCATCGTCCGGCCCAGCATCGCCCCCACCAGCGTCGGCAGGTAAAAGACCACACCATACACACTCATCTGAATAAGAAGATAAATAAGCGTGCAGTAGAGCAACGGACCACTTTTCAGCAACGATCTAAGACCCGTGGCCCCGTATGCACGTCTCAGTTGCTCCTCTTCGGAAAGCTCTTTGAGCAGAGCTGCCTTCTGTATCTCTGTGAGCCACGCAACATCCTGAGGCTTATCTTGTAAATACGCGAATGCCCAGATTCCGACGATCACGGCCATCAGTCCTTCAATAAGAAACATCCACTGCCAGCCCTGCAGTCCGCTAGTAGAGGGTATCTGGAGCAGCGCTCCCGATACCGGGCCGCCAAGGACAAGGGCAAGAGGAGCACCGAAGTAAAACAGGCCAAGAACCTGACCTTTGGTACGGTTCGGGAACCAATAGGTGAGATAAAGAAGAACACCCGGAAAAAAACCCGCCTCGGCAGCTCCAAGCATCAGGCGCAGCGCGTAATAAGAGATCGGGCCGGTAACGAACATGGTGGCCATCGAGACCAGACCCCAACTCACCATGATGCGGCACATCCAGACGCGCGCACCTACCCTTTGCATGATGAGGTTACTGGGAATCTCAAACAGCGCATACGTGACGAAAAACAGGCCGGCCCCCAGAGCGTACGCGGCAGCAGATAGGCCGAGGGACTGCTGAAGCGCCTGCTTCGCAAATCCAACGTTGGCCCGATCGAGGAACGACACCACATACATCAGGAGCAGGAACGGCACCAGGCGACGCTTCGCATGCGCGATCGCCTGGTCCGCCGGATTCGAGGAAGCTGATGACACCCTACTGCTGCGTCGCTACTGAGGAGATCCGCACCGGTCCCAGCAGCCCCGAAGGCAGTAAAGGCGAGTTTGCCCGATATGGCTTGACGTCGGCGAAGGTATATTTCACCGTGGTACCTGGTTGTTCGTCACCGATCAGACGATTCACCCAGGCATTGGTCACTTTGATTGTGACCTCGTTCGCGCCAGGCTTCAGCGCCCCCGTCACATCGACTCGATAGGGCGCGTGCCAGATCTGGCCCAGGTCCTTGCCGTTCACCGTTACATCCGCCATGTTTTTTACGTCGCCGAGATCGATCCAAAGGTGCGCGTTCTTCTGAAACCACTGCGGCTCGGCCTGAAGAGTCGTCGTGTATGTTCCAATGCCCGAGAAATACTTCACGCCTTGGTTGGTACTATCGCTCCATGAGATCAGTTTTTCCAGGTTGATGGAATCCGGTGCTCCGCGACCTGGCTGAAAAGCAACAGTCCATGGCCCGCTGACCGTGGCAACGTTCGTCTCCGTCTTAGGAGGAAGCTGATGCGATGATTCTTTGGCAGGTTTGCGAAATACAACGAACGCTGTGCCCCATGGCTCCAGGTGCAAGGGTACGGTCGTGCGGCCATCCGCGATCTTATATGATACTGGCTCCGATTTCCCGGTCTCAGCATGCCATATCTCAGGCAGTTTACCCGCCACTCGGAAGCTTGCATCCACTGACGCGTCTCGGTCGCTGCGGTTGTCCACAAAGTAAATATCACCGTCAGTCAACTTGCGATGATTAAACTGAATCTGTGTGTCACCCTCTCCCTTGGTGTAGTCGAAGTCTGGGGCCACTTTCAAGGCAGTGAGAACCTCGTTCAGACTCTGTCCGGCAAACACCTCGCCTTTGCCGACGTGGTGAACGCCCGTACCGTCCCCAAAGAGTGCTTCATTCAAGCGTTGGAACTCCGCCTGATCATCGGCGAGGCTGGGATCGTCAACCGGCTTCGGACCGGCCACTACGGCGCCCTCTCGCACCAGCTTGTCGATGGCGCGAAGCACGGGAAGCGACATATGCTTCGCGTAGGGATCAAGTCCGAGGACACGGTAACTCATACCGCTCTTCGTTGTGAGCAGGCCGTTGGCTACGCTGATCGCGTGAATCAGTCCATCCGCATTGATGTAGTCGAAGCCGTATCCCGCAGGTATCTCCGGCGCCTTCTTATTGAAGATTGCGGTCAGGTTGGAATCCTCACCATAGAAGTAGAGCAAGTCGGCATCGAACCGCCCCTGCTGCAGCATGTAACTGCTGCGCGCAAGGTAATCGATCCACGGACCCGCTTCGTCCGCCCAGGTCTCGTTGCGATTGAACCATTGTCCGAAAGGTCCGAGGGTTAAACCAGGTGCTTTGCCGATCAGTGGCTGGTGTGCCGACTCGTGAATGACGATCCGGTTGATGCCGTTGAGTAGCTCCTGATCCGCAGTCGGCTTCAGCGTAGCAGGCGACCACGCCCACGGAGCGGCAGCTGCGGTCATCGACTCTGCGGCGGCAATGTTTTGACCGTAAATGTGCGCCACAGACGCTGATTCACGATCGTCCGCGTTGAAATCGTACTGCACCTCATTTACCCCGGGTGTCTGAGTCCACATCGCCCCCATCGGGATGTCATCCAACTTTTTGACTTCCATCCCATCGGCGATAAAAGCGCGGCCTGCCTCATGGGACTCTCCGTAGTGTCCCATTCCCCGTTCCTTCAGAGACGCTTCTACCTGGCCGTAGTGTTCATCCGCGGTCAGGTCTGCAATGGTCTTGCGCAAGTCCCATAGAAAATCATCGCTAGCCTTGGCGCTCTCGACAACCTGGCCCGTGAGTACCGGCATCCACGGAATCGGATCGTAGCCACGCCGCTTCTTGAACTCCACAATCATGTCGTCGGTCCAGTTCTGCGCTCCCGCCTCCCAGCTATCGGTAATCACATACTCGATACCACGCTTGCCCATCTGATCGGCGCCGACGGTCTGCTTATAACTGTCCAGATAGTTGTTCATGTAATTCTTGACAAAGCCGCGGTTCAGCTTGTCCACCTCGAGACCCGTGGCTTCGGCCGTCGCAGGATGATTGGTGATGCCAAGCAACGAATAGCCGAAGCGAAGAACGACCCAGTTGCCGGCGGGAGGCGTCCAATCCATCGTGCCGTCGGGCCGCACTTTGCTGGTCACATCAATGACGTCGTTCTTCTGCACCGCATCCGCAGAAGGCTCCGATGGAGTTGCGTACTCATACAGATCCGGCACGGGAACAAACGCCGCCTTTTCCTCGAAGCGATTTACCCGACCGTCCGTGTGTAATTCCAACTCAGATATTTCGTACTCCGTTGGAGGCGCCCCAAGCTTGATGCCGAACGAGTGGGGATCTATATTTTTTGCCCAATCAGGCAGAGGTGGAGGAAGTTTCCGCTTGAACACAACGCGGAAGTACTTCGCCGTCACGGCCGGAAACGATATCGTATACTCCGGCGATTGCCCATCGGGAATCTGTGCAACCGTTTGAAAATTACTTCCGTCGCTACTCGACTCCAGGGTTTTCTCAGGATTACCGATCCCGGAGAGAGCCGCAGGCAATCCACCGATGTTTTTCATCGCCAGCGTCAGCGCACGGATTGTCTGCGGAGTAGAGAACTCATACTGTATCCAGGCCTCGCCACCCGCGCTCGGGATAGGCAGATTCGTCGTGTTCTGCAACTTTCCATCAGAAAGGATGGAAAAGTCAGGTGTACCGCTGCTAGCCGTTATGACTGGATGCAGAGATTCAAGCGGAATATCGCCAGCAGGCCTGCGGTACGCGATCACAACCGAGTCGGCATAGAACTGAGGAATAGGCTTCGAACCTTTCGGTGCCTCCAACGCATCATGCACACCGAGATCCTGAAACGAGCCAGTATTGATCGGAGGATGGGCCAGCTTACCGGTGAATGGATGACCGCCCTCAACAACCGTCTCGCTCCATACGTATTTCTTCATCCCCTGCGAAGCCGGAACCCATGGACCACCGGTCTCACTCCACCCCGGGGAACCTGCGATCGCCTCTTCCATACCGAGTTGCCCGGCAAGTGTCGTCGCGTACTTAAACGCGTCCTTCCACTCGGGCGTCATGTACACCAATCTCTTTGGCACTACCTGTGGTGTTGCCAAAGCAGCGTCGAAGGTCTGAAAGCCCGCGATTCCCACCCTGTTCATCCAGTGCAGATCGAGATCGATTCCCTCTTTTGTGATGTTTCCATTCATCCAGTGCCACCACACGCGTGGTCGAGCGCTGTTTGGCGGATTTTCGAATTCACGCATCATCGAATCTTGACTGGCCTGTCCATGCGCCTTGATGGCGCCAACACCTGGAAGGCAGAGCACTATGAGAGTGGCGATTGCTGTCGATTTGCTTCTGATCATCTCTGATGGATCCTTTCAGTTGTTAGCCGCCCAGTGCTCGGTTTCCTTTTTGGATGTGAGCGAACCCGCTCGAACGCCGTGGAACCGTTTTTCGCAAGCCACACTTTGATACCACACGAAAGATCAATAGGGCAACTATCTCAATCGGAAAACTAAAGCGCTTCCTTCCGCGCAGACAGACAGGCGAAACCGATTGGCGATGGACACAGGCGGCTGGTTGACAGCGTCATTGGCGACCGATGTAGTATTGACGTGCCTCGGATCGTTCTTCTCTCCCAGGCGCTTGAATTGGCCTCGAGACAAGAAACTGCTTGCTTCCTTCTCCAGACGAACACTGAGGTATACATGCGGCGCAGAAACTTTCTAAAACTCGCAGCATCCGCAGGTGCATCGTGGGCGACCCGTCCAATTCATGCAGCCGTCTCAGCATCCCAGATTCCTATCATTGATGCCCACATTCATCTTTTCGATCCTGGTCGCCCGGGCGGGGTTCCATGGCCAGAGCCCAGCGATACCGTCATCTATAAACCCGCACTTCCCGATCGTTATGCAAAGATCACGGCGCCGCTCGGGGTGGTAGGAGCGATAGCTATCGAGGCCAGTCCTTTGCTCCGCGATAATGACTGGGTGCTGGAGGTTGCAGCAAGGAACCCCGTCATCGTAGGAATGGTTGGCGATCTAATTCCCGGAACACCGGATTACGCGAAGGAACTAGAGCGCCTCCACGCAAACTCCCTCTTCCTGGGCATTCGTTATGGAAATCTCTGGAAACGCGACTTGGGAGTGGACTCGAGAAACCCTGATTTTATCTCTGACCTGAAACGACTCTCGGGCTACGGTCTTGAGTTAGATAGCGCCAATCCTGACGACGATCTTATTCGAGCGATCGTCGGGGTGTCGGACAAGATTCCAGAGTTGCGCATCGTCATCGATCACTTGCCTTCCGCGCCAATACCGCCTCCCGGCACTGCGCGCAATGAATACTGGTCCAATCTTCGTCACTGTGCGGCCAATCCAAACATCTTTATAAAGCTTTCAGAGATCCCCGTTAGAGTTGGCCAGAACGTCCCAAAAGACCCTGCTTATTATCGCGAGCGGCTCGACATAATCTGGAACATCTTCGGCGAGGATCGCATTCTCTACGGCAGTGACTGGCCCAACAGCGATCATCTGGCCACATATGCCGATACACTCGCGCTCGTACGGGGCTATGTTCTGCCGAAAGGCAACGCGGTGGCGCAAAAGTTCTTCTGGAAAAACTCCATGGCTGCCTACAAGTGGCGCCCACGAAGCGCAAGCCAGGAAAATCTGTAAGCCGAGGCACACCTAAAGAATCGCCGATGTGCTCAGGGTTACCTCCAAGACACGGAATAAATGTTTTGGCCTATATCTATTATGTAGATATAGGCCAAAAATAGATCGCTACTGAAAGAGGCCGACCAGAGGGGGCCCGGCGCCGACTTCAATTCCGTTCAAGCCCATTTTGATATTTCCGCTTCCACCCAGTGTCAGTTGGTCCACCACAATATTGCCAACTGCGTATGTCGTCGAAGCACCGGCGCCGTCCCACTCCACCCTGTCCTGGAAGGTAGTGTTATGAAAATAAAATGCACCGGTAAAAATCAACGACGCGCCATTTCCAACGATAGTTCCGCTGAACACATTCGAATGGGCCAGAAAGAAAAGCAATCCCCTGCTCCCTGAAGCCGAATAGGTGTCCGTGCTCGTCGAACCGACGTAGGTCGCTGCCGAACTACACTGTGCCACCAGCACATTCCCGTTAACAGAAGATGGCATGCTGCCGGGGGTTGTAGTACTCGAACAATTTAGGTAATAGGAAGGAACTGAATTGATATTGGCGTTGGCGGCGCCCGAACCACCGGAAAATTGAGGTGCCCCAGTCAGAAAATAGAAAACAACGCCCTGGGTGGAGGGCTCGGTGGCTGGCCACGCATTCCGGACTGTGCTGCTCGCGCCAACCTTCAGGTTTCCGTTCAGATAATAAATCCCAGGCATGAAAATTATTGTGGCACTGCTGGCTCCAGCGCCGGAGATGCTTGTCAGATCGATGCCGGTGGGATAGTACCCGGGCGTGAACTCCAGACAATTCGCATAGACGTCCTTACCCTGTGTCTTGCTGTGCCACAGATATTGCTGTGACGGGTTGATGTTCGGGCAGCTATCCACACCGGTGGCAACCCAGGTGCCTTGGTCGAAACCGTTGGTGCCGTCGGCCGTTTGGTGATGATCGGGAGAATCCACGGGAGTTGTTGCTTCGGCGGGTACAGCTGGACGGGTTGGAGCAGGGACACTCTTGTAAGGATCGTTGAGCATGGTGGTGCCATCAGTGGTCTTTTGATTGAGTGAGGTAATTCCGCCCTGCCACGATCCCGTGGTACCCCCATTCCAACCTAACCCTCCGCCACAGGTTGGATTGGCAGCGGGTCCGCCGGCAATCGCCATGTTACCACCCGTACCATTAGGGCCGGCCGTGCTGGTGTCGAGCGAACCCGGCGACACGCATTGATACGCTGTCGAGCTGGTCGAATCTATCTGAATACTGGTTTGCGGGCCACCCGCAATTTGAATCTTAGTGGCGCCCGTGCTGGTCAGCGCGCCAGCGAGGGTAGGGTGCAGGATGATAAGCGGCGCTGGTGCGGGCCCTGGAGTAAGTCCGCAGGTACAGCTTGCCGCAACTGCCTGGTAGTTCTTGCCCAATAAACCCATGAACCACGTCTTTACGTTCTGCTGGACCGTTACCTGCAGGAAAGGATAGGTAACACCCGCCGCCTTAACGCCAGTCACGGAGGTCGATGTTGGAAAGGTCCAGCTTACCTGGCTGCCAGCCGTCGTTGCGGTATAGCCCGAGCCGCTGAAGCCGTTTCTGTTCGCATACCAGCAAATGGTCGAGCTTGAGGACGATGTGCAGTTGCTGCTGGTTCCAGGGGTAAACCCCATGCCAGACAGGGTATTTCCCCTGGCAATGTAGAGCATATCCATCGCGCCCGCCTGACAGGCCGCATCGGCGGCTGTCTGGGCTGCTTGACGACGAAACCAGAGATTGCCGAAATCGACGGAGAAAGCTAACGACCCAAGCAGAAAAGAAGCCAGCATGATGATCAGCAGTATCGACGCCTGGCCCGACTCGCTGTTCCGGTTAATTCTCGTTTCCTTCATCGGTTTATCCTGCCGGATAATCTCTCCGGCTATGTACCTAAATGCAATCTCAACAACTAAAGAGACCGGTAGCACCTGCTAAACAAATTTCAATACGTCGAATCAAAATAAGACCCGCCCCTGAGATGTAAAGGTCATCGTTCGCTTCAAACCTGGAAAATTCATATAGGGAACGTACGTGTAGACCACCTTGACTGAAACAGGATTACCTGGCGTTGCTGTGACACTTCCATAGGTCACGTTGACGGTCATCGCCGATAGGTCGTGAAGCGAAGCGGAGGCAGTCTTTGTAACAATCTTCTTAACATTCGCATAGGTCTTATCGGCGCAACCATTATCTGGACCGCTGCAATTGCTGCTGTCTGTCCCATGCATGATTGCGTAGCGGACCCCTTCCTGCGCGGCATCATTGAGGACGATACAGGTGTAGGTGAGCATGCACAGTTCGAAGAGCGCGAATGCCAGCAGGAAGGTCGCTGTGAGAGAGATGGCCATCTCCAGTAGCGCCGTGCCATCCTCGTCTTGCAGCGTCTTGCGAAGGCCGCGACCAATCATCCAGTTCCCGAGCATCACTGGATGGCCCTCATCTCTACATAGCGATGGAAGGTCAGGTTGGGAAATACGCCAGCGGGAAGAGGAATGGGCGGAGTCACGGTGTAGACAATGTCCACACGGTTCAACTGAAAAATGGGGGATTCAGGATCGGTGCCGGCCGTATAGGTAGACGACGTGCATTGCGCGATGTTGCTGGCCGAGGGAGTGCCCACAGAGTTTGAGCAGACCTGCACTTTGGCAGACGAGGCGTTAGGAAGACCGATGCTGGCGATCGCAAGAGATTGAACAAGACTCGCGGCAGGCTCGGCGGCCAGAGAAGGCGACTTGACTCCCTGGATCGCGAAGCTGGCTGCGTTTCTTGCGGCTGTCGTCAGCGTCGTGGCTGCCAGGAAAAAAAAGCCGAAGTCGACCGCGTAGATAATGAGCAGTGTAAACAGGGGAACGAAGAGGGCGACCTCAATCAGGCTTTGGCCTTCGTCCTGACGCCAGAAGCGGCTTCTGCCCACAGACCCCTTTGCCTCACCTGCGCGTTTTTTGTAATTGCAGTCCATTGCTGTCCACGACTCCCACTCCAGCGAAAGCAAGCCTCCGCGGAGTCTATCCCTCCGTCAGCGAATGATGATTCATTATCAATTCCGCATTACCGCTTTATCGATGCCACGTTAGCGGTACCGGATAGTAACTAAAGTCCAAACAACTAACACTTAAGGGTCATTGAGAACCGCTGGATTCGTGACAGTATCAATCACATCATCACGCATTAAGCCTTCGCTACAGAGCGAGGGTAACCCGCCCTAACCTCTCAAGGAGAATTACCAATGAAGAATTACAAACAGATTTTTGCCAACCTTCTGAACGACGAGTCAGGTCAGGATCTCGTCGAATACGCGCTCGTCGTGGCGATGGTTGCCGGCATTGCCCTCACAGCTTCTGGCAGCCTTTCGACCATTATCACCGGTGCCATTACCTCCGTCGGAGGCAAGATCACCGCCGCCATCGGCTCCTAACCAGACGCCAGCCTAGCTATCGTTACTTTTCTCTCTGGCAGCGCAGGAACCAGCTAAGACCGATCATCCTCGCTGCCAGACTTTTAACCGTGTTTGATGCGCACGCATGACCGGTGCGCATCTTTACCTTACTTGGATCTCCAATGTTCGGATTAACGACAGATTTCGTGTACCCGGCTGCTGCCCTCCTCTGCGCCATCATCGGCGCGGTGTACGACGTGCGGAGCCGCCGGGTGCCGAATCTGCTAACGCTGCCAGCCATCGTCTTCGGCCTTCTATTGCATCTCGCGCTGGGCGGGTGGCGACAACTGGGCTCGGCTCTTGCTGCCGGCCTGATCTGCGGTTTCATCTTTCTTTTACTCAACATCGCGGGTGGTATGGGCGGTGGCGACGTCAAGCTCATCACGGCGGTTGGCTGCATTGCCGGGCTGCCCCGTACCGGCTATTTACTTATTTTGACCGCGCTTGCCGGCGGAGTGATGGCGCTGGGGCTCGTGCTCTACCGTGGCCGCGTCAAGGAAACCGTATCCAATATAGGCGCGCTTGCGGCCCACCATCGACACGAGGGGCTTGCGCCGCATCCGGAACTGAATATCGCGAACAATCAGACGCTTCGTCTCCCTTATGCCCTGGCCATTGCCGTGGGCTGCGCTCTCATGTTTTTTGTCCTGACGGTGCAAAGGTGAAGAAGTGATCGCACGCCGCCTTACCATAGCTCTGATCGCCGCATTGATGGTGTCCGGTCTGTTTACTTTCTGGCTGAGCAAAAAGGTGGCCAAATCGCACCCTGCCGTGCAGGTGCAGAACCGCTATGCTGCTGCCGCTCACCCCTTGGACGCCGGCGCGGTGCTTAAACGTGAGGACATTTCGCTGGTTGACTGGCCAAAATCGATACCGCTCCAAGGCGCCTTCATGAAGCCGGAAGACATCATTGGACGAGCCGTACTGTATCCGTTAGCTGCAGGAGAGCCGATTCTGGACAGGCAATTGAGTGCAGCCGGATCGGGTGTAGGATTGACCGGAAAAATTCCGGAAGGCATGCGAGCTATCGCGCTTAAGTCTGATGAAGTGGTGGGTGTTGCGGGCTTTCTACTCCCCGGCACCCATGTTGACGTACTGGTGACCTTTCGCGATAACGATCGGCCGGGGCCGGTTACGGCCACGGCACTTCAGGATGTGGAGGTGCTCGCTGCGGGACACCAATACCAGCCTGATCCGGCAGGCAAGCCAACCACCGTGGATGTAGTCACCCTGCTGCTGAAGCCGGAAGACGCCGCGAAAGCGGTGCTGGCAAGCAGCCAGGGCACCGTCCATTTCGTGCTCCGCAACGGAGCAGACCACCAGCAGGCCGATACGCCACCGGTGACACTCCCGCAACTGATGGCCGGACAGCCTACGAAAACGACTGTAATCTCTAGGCGTCCTGCACAGCCCGCGCATAAACCTTGGGTTGTAGAGACCCTCTTGGGCCAGAAACCGCAGACGGATAGTTTCAATTGAGCAGCCTGATGACACATGGAAGAGAAAAATTCTTGAAGAATCTGCGTCGCGCCATCATGCTGTTCGGCTATACCGCAACAACACTTGCGTGCGCGGCAGCGCAAACGTTCGTCAGAGCAATACCAGCCCAGGCATCCAGGGTCGCGACTGCTCCTCTGGCGGTCGCGGGATCAATGAGTCGCGCAGAGGCGGTGGGCAATCCGTTGCACCTCCTCGTGGGAAGGTCGATGTTTGTCAACACGAAGGCACGACTTCGCCGAATCTATGTCAGCAATCCCGCAGTGCTCGACTCGTTTACCGCTAGCCCGACTCAGATCGTAATTACAGCCAAGACGGCGGGCATCAGCAGCCTGGTTCTCTGGAATGAGACCGGAGAATCGCAGGCGTATCTCGTCTCAGCGGATGTCGATGTAGATGGCCTGCGCAAATCTCTGAAAGAAGCACTCCCTTACGAGAGCATCAGGGCGGAGGGAAACGAAGATCAGGTTTCGCTCGCCGGTACGGTCTCCGACACTGCAGCCGCAGATACGGCTCTGAAGCTGGCCGCGCTTTATTCAAAAAATGTCGCCGATTCACTTGTGCTCGCTCCACAGCACGCAAAGCAGGTCAGACTGAAGGTACGAATTGTTGAGATCGACAGGTCAAAGGCAGACCAGGCAGGATTCAACTTCTTCAGCGTTGGAAAGAACACCAGCAATTTCACTACGGGACAGTTCCCTGCCGTTACGACGAATCAAAATCAGAGTTCATCGAGCAGCAGCAGTTCGTCGAGCGCGGGTTCCACGGCAGCATCTCTTCTTGCGCTCAGCGATCCGCTCAATTTGCTTTTCTATAACAGCAGCCTGAATGTAGGCGCGGTCGTTAAAGACCTGGAAAATAAGCAGATTCTGCAAATACTGGCGGAGCCGACCATTACCACTGTGAGCGGGCAAAAGGCCTCCTTTCTCTCCGGCGGCGAATTTCCGTTCCCCGTTATACAGGGAGGAACAGGCGGCTTTACCTCGGTGACGATTCAGTTTCGCCCCTATGGAGTCAAACTTGACTTCACTCCAGTTGTCACTCCGGAAGGCACTATTCAACTCAAGGTGACGCCAGAGGTCAGCGCGCTCGATTACAGCAACGCTGTAACCATCTCCGGTTATACGATCCCTGCGCTCTCAACACGGCGCGCCGATACTCAGGTGGAGTTGAAGGACGGCCAGAGCTTTGCGATCTCCGGATTGCTAGACCACCGGACGACAGATCTGCTGTCAAAAACGCCGGGCATCGGTGACATCCCGGTCCTGGGAACTCTGTTCAAGTCGAAGAGCATCAACCATTCCGTAGTGGAACTGGTTGTGATCGTAACGCCAAGCATCGTCGATCCTCTCACCGATTCCACTTCTCCTGCAGAGCCACATCTAGCCATTCCCACCATGACACCGCAAGCGTTCGACAAAACCGTGAGCAAGAGAGTTCAACCGTGATTCAGGCAGTCAACAACTCGCAAGCTCTGAATGTGGCGATGCTGACCGTCTGCGTCGATCGCGACCTGACGGACAAGCTTCTGCAACCGACCGCTCATATGCCGTGGAAAGTGGCCCCGGCGGAGTCTGAGGAATACATGTCCCCGCTCCGGCGGACTCAGTTCTCGATTGATGTGAAGAATGCGGACGCGATCATCGCCGTAGTGGACTTCGATCAGGATGCTGAACTTGCCCTGGAGACGACCGCTTATCTGCATCAACTCTTTTTTGGAAAGATCGCCGTCATTGCTCTCTCCTCTCTGGCAGACAGCGAACTTCTGCTGCGGGCCATGCGCTCAGGCTGCAACGAATTTCTAAAGAAGCCGTTTGATCCCATTCCGTTTGCCAAAACGCTGGATCGCCTCGAGCAGCAATGGTCGAACAATATGGGTCGAGCGCGCAACACTGGGCAAATCCTGTCTTTCTTCGGCGCCAAAGGCGGTGTGGGAACAACGACAGTGGCCGTGCAACTCGCGACTTTCCTGGTTCGCTGCCACAAGAAAAAGGTCCTGCTCATCGACAATCATCAGGAGTTGGGCCATGTCTGCCTCTATTTAGGGCTGGATGGGAACCGTTATCACTTCCACGAACTGCTCCGGAATGTCGACCGTCTTGACTCTGACCTTCTACGCGGATTTATAGCGACTCACCAAAGCGGTCTCGATGTGCTCTCCTCCCCAGACTCCCACGATGCTCTGCGGAACATCGATCCCGACGCTATTGAACGGACGCTCGAGTTTCTTCGGGGCGAATACGATTACGTCCTCCTCGATTGCGAAACATCTTTCGCCGAAACCAATCTCGCAGTCATGGACCGCTCCGATCAGATTTATCTGATTGCGACCCCCGAGATCGGTGCGATCCGCGATCTCTCGAGATATATCGACGGCCTGATCCAGAATGAGCACACCACCGTCAAGGTTCACGTTGTCATCAATCGCTTCTCCTCGCGCGACGCCGTGGGAATTGAACAGATTGAAAAGGCAATCCGGCTGCCGGTAGAAGTCAGAATCTGCAATAGCTATGCCGAGTGTGTGCGCGCGATCAACGTAGGCGAGCCGATCGGACCGGAGCGCAAATCGGAATTTTCACTGCAGTTCACAAAGTGGTCCAACATGCTGGTGGGTGCAAATAGCACGGAACTCGCACCTCCAGCGAAGAAACGCTTTGCTCTGTGGTAAGCGAAATGGGTTTGAGCAGGAAGAGGAATCTTTATGGCTGACAGCAGTCTCAACATCATGCCGCTCCGGGTCATCGGGCCGACCCTGCGCAACGGAAACGGAAACGCCAGAGCGTCCCAGGGAAAAGAGCAGCAAGGACTGAAATCGATAATCCATCAAGAGCTCATCAAGCGTCTCGACCTGGAGAAGCTTGGCGCGATTCAGGAAACCCGCGCCGGCCAGCAACAGCTGTTTTCGTTGATCCAGCAGATCATCGGCGAACAGAGCATTCCGCTGAGTTCGTCTGAACGCGACCGGCTGGCCCAGGAGGTACTCGATGAGGTCTTTGGACTCGGGCCGCTCGAACCGCTGCTTCAGGACGACACCATCAGCGACATTCTGGTGAATACCTACAACCACGTTTACGTGGAACGCCGTGGCGTACTGCAACACACGAATGTGACGTTCAAGGACAATCGCCACCTCATGCAGATCATCGATAAAATCGTCTCTGGCGTGGGCAGACGCGTCGATGAATCATCCCCCATGGTGGACGCGCGCCTGAAAGATGGCTCCCGCGTCAACGCCATCATCCCGCCGCTGGCGGTAGATGGTCCGATCCTTTCCATTCGCCGTTTTGGCTCGACGCCGATGGCCGCCGAGGATCTAGTGAGGAACAAGGCACTCACGCAGCCGATGCTTGAACTACTGGGCGCAGCGGTTAAAGCGCGGCTTAATGTCATTGTCTGCGGCGGCACTGGCGCCGGTAAAACGACGCTTCTCAATGTCCTCTCGGGATATATCTCAGCGAACGAGAGAATTGTGACCATCGAAGACTCCGCCGAGCTGCAACTGAAACAGGACCACGTGGTGCGGCTGGAATGCCGTCCTCCGAATGTGGAAGGCAAAGGAGCGGTGAAACAGCGAGAACTGGTCATCAATGCACTGCGAATGCGTCCCGATCGCATCGTCCTCGGCGAGGTTCGAGGCGAGGAAGCGCTCGACATGTTGCAGGCCATGAATACCGGTCATGACGGATCGATTACAACCATCCATGCCAATACCCCAAGAGATGGATTGGCACGTCTTGAAACAATGTGCATGATGGGAGACATGAGGTTACCGGAAAAAGCCATTCGCATGCAGATCTCTTCGGCAATCGACCTGATTGTGCAGGCGGCGCGCATGAGCGACGGCAGCCGGCGCATTACCCATATTTCGGAGCTCACCGGCGCCTACAGCGATGTGATCAGCATGCAGGATTTATTTGTGTTTGAGAAAGAGGGCCTCGGGCCAAACGGCAAGGTCAAAGGCAGATTCCGCTCGACCGGTATTATGCCGAAGTTCGGAGAGCGGCTCAAAGCGGCGGGGATTCCGCTTCCGGCGGGCATGATGGACCACTCGGTGGAAGTGTAGCGGTGACAAACTTATGATCCTTCTTGTTCTTGGATTCAGTACGATTTTGATTGTCACGTTCAGCCTGGTAGCTCTCGCCACCGGCCCGACGCAACTGGACAAAACTGTTCAGCAGCGGCTGGCTGCAATCAAAGCTGGAGACATGCAGTCGGATGGATCCTTTGAAGGCCTGCAACTGCTCAAGATAAGCCGGACAAGCCAATTCGGCTGGCTCGAAGCCATTCTCGAAAAGTACGGAATTTCGCAGAAGCTTCAAACACGCATTGCACAGAGCGCCAGTTCCACCACCGTATCGAATCTGGTTCTCTTAAGTCTGGCACTCGCTGCCGCAGGATTCTTTGTTAGTTTTCTCGTCGCGCCTATGCTTCCCCTGGAGTTGGGCGCAGCGTTCATCCTTAGCTGCATTCCATATATCTTTATTTCATGGAAGCGGTCAAAGAGGATTCAAGCATTCAATGCCGCCCTGCCAGGCGCTGTTGACATGATGGGCCGCGCTCTCCGTGCCGGGCATTCGATGGCCGCTGCGATCGAAATGGTTTCACAGGATGCGGTTGAACCGGCCGCATTCGAATTCCGTGAAGTCTTCAAACAGCAGAATTTTGGCCTGCCGCTTCGCGACGCTCTGTTGCAGATGCTCGACCGCGTCCCATCGCAGGACTTACGCGTTCTGGTGACCGCGATCCTCGTGCAGCGAGACACCGGCGGCAATCTGGTAGAGATCCTCGATCGCACGGTCTTCATCATCCGCGAACGACTGCGCATTCACGGAGAGATCCGCATTCAAACAGCACAGGGCCGCATGACGGGGTGGATCCTCAGCGCACTGCCTATCCTCATGCTGCTTCTTACCAACGCCGTCAACCCAGGGTATTCGAGTGTTCTCATGACCGATCCCGGCGGCCGAAAGATGATCTATGCCGCGGTGGTTCTGATTGTTCTGGGTTCCGTCATCATTCATCGCATCGTCAATGGAATTGAGGTCTAGAAAACTCAATATGGACCTGATCTTCTACATCGCGCTCTCCCTGACCTTTTTCTGCGTCATCGCCCTGCTGGTCGCTCCGATTCTGCTGCGGCCCTCGCGCGGAGCACGACACATTCTTGAAATCGTGCAGAGCAACCGGCCGGACGAAAGAAAGATAGGCACCAAAGAACGGGCACAGGAGAAAGTTTTATTAGTTGCGAGGGCGTTCCGTGCGCGCGTGGGCATGGCCGAGGACGAAAAGCTCAAACAACGATTTCTAAGCGCCGGGTTGCGGAGCGGCGGTGGCATGGATCTCTACTTCACCGCCCGCTTTCTCTGTCCCCTGGCGGGCATTGTCTGCGGCAGCTTCAATCATGGCAATACGTTGATGTGGTGCCTTTGTCTTGGCGTCATCGGTTACATGATCCCGGACTTCTGGCTGGGCCATCTCGGCAAAGGGAGGCAAAAGCGTATTCAGAAAAGCATTCCCGATGCCATCGATCTGATGGTCATCTGTGTCGATGCCGGCCTCGGACTGGATCAGGCGCTGCTGCGTGTAGGACAGGAACTAGCTATCAGCCATCCCGAACTCAATGAGGAGTTCATGCAGATCAACCTTGAGCAGCGAGCGGGCAAGCCTCGTCTGGAAGCTTGGCAGAGCATGGCCGACCGTACAAAAATTCCCGAGTTCGCAGAGCTTGTGAATATGTTGATTCAGACGGACCGTTTCGGAACTCCGATTATTCGAGCCCTGAGCCGCTTCGCTGAAGAAATCCGCACAAGGCGGCGACAACGCGCGGAAGAGGCCGCCGCCAAAACCAAAATCAAAATTTTATTTCCTCTCGTGCTTTTTATCTTCCCTTGCATCTTCATTGTTTTACTTGGCCCTGCAATTCTTAACCTTGCAAAGAACCTGAGTGCATTGAAGTAAGGGAGCCGATAGGAGATATGGAATTGACTGTCTGCAGATAAGCAGTTCTGCACATTCAGTCCTGAACGATGGGTGTGCGCCTGGTAAGGCGACGCATACGGAAAGGAGAAATGGACATGGATACAGCAATCATCATTCGAGTTATTGCGGGCGTGCTAACCGTGGTTGTTCTCGGCATCATCATCTACCGCCGAAAGAAAACCGCCTAGGCTCAGTAAAAATTTGCCGCATAAAATTTCTGGTCAATACACCTCTATCTAAAAAGGGAGAAATAAATATGGATACATCAATCATTATTCGGGTGGTTGCGGGCGTACTAACCGCCGTTGTTCTTGGCGTCATCATCTACCGCAGAAAGAAAACCGCTTAGGCCCGTAAAGTTACAGCACAAAACTTCTGATCAATCGACATCTGTCGGAAAGGAGAAATAAATATGGATACAACAATCATCATCCGGGCGATTGCAGGCATGCTCACAGTCGTTGTCCTTGGCGTCATCATCTATCGCAGAAAGAAAGCTGTCTAAGTTATGGACGTCGGCAAAAATATGAAGTACTTAACCGTCAGTAACACCGGGAAGGCCGTAACGATCGGCACGCGAATTGTTCTTGCGAATACATTCTCCACACGATTGTTCGGCCTTCTCGGTAAAAGGCGGCTCGATGCCGGATGCGGTTTGCTCATTCGGCCTTCGTCGGGTGTCCACACCTTAGGGATGCTATTTGCTATTGATGTCGTAGCGCTGAGTAAAGATCTGCGCGTGCTCAAGGTTTGGCCTCGGCTGGCTCCGTTTCGCGTTACGAGTGTGAGCCTTAAAACTCATAGCGTGCTGGAGCTAGCCGCGGGTCAAATCGAACAATGCAGAATCGAGCCCGGCGATCAGTTGACCCTGACAGACTCACAATAAAATCCTTGAGCGGGTCACGAACAACTCCTTCGCCGGGTTTATGGCTCGTTAGTCTTCGCCTAATTTGCTGACTGAAGTTTCTGGGGCAAGTTGGTATTTAGCGATTTTTGCCTTTGTAGTGGCGTCTTCTAACTTGGCTTTCAGACTAAGCAGAAGCTCCTGCTGGCTGGGAGTGCGCGTCAGCTTGAGCAGACAGGGCAATTGGCACCACCAGAGCAGTTCTTCTTGCGATTCCTGGACGAAGTATTGTTTGCCTCCATCATCATGCAGACCAATGAGCCAGCGGAAATCCGGGTCTTTCCATAACTTCGGAGGGAAGCCGAATATTGTTTCCAGCTCTTGATCGTCTGGAGGCACAACACCTGGGAGCTGCTGCTCCGTACTGTTGCAACCGGACAAAAATAGCAGACGAATCCGAGCTGCCGCACGCCAACTGTCTTCTGTTTTAAGACCCAAGGCAGCAAAAGCCCTGGCGAAGACGTCGCGCAAACGGAGCTTCTCAAAAAGCGCGAGCGCCGCTTCGTCTGTCTGATCGGCATCCACCGTTTGCGCCAAGCCTTCAAGAAGAAGGTAGGCCAGTGGAAGTCCCCACACCTTGGTATTCACCACGCCAGCGCCGGTCCCTGGCAGCACAGTCCGGATTGGAGCAGGCCCTTCGAAAGAAAATCCCGCTGCAAGCTGCGGCAGCTTTATGAGCGACCGTATCTGTTGTTCAAGACGATGGGCGATCATTCCATTCCTAAGTCCAGCCTGGCCTTGCGCGGTCAGGCCAACCTTCGCGAGATATATCTTGCGGGCTTCGTCAATAACTTGAACGGCGGAGTGGAGCAATGGTTGGAGCAACTCCTCCTCGTCCGCAGCCGGTTCGGGTTTCGGACGATTTTTCGGCTTGCGAGGTTTTGCAAGGATGGCCGCCTCGTCCGCAGCCGCCGCCAGTCTCCCCATCATCTCTGGCGCAAGAAGCTCAAGAATGGCTTCGTGGAGAGGCACAAGTTTGAGGCCTAACAGAGCTTCATCCAGGCTCTCTACGCCTGCGCCGTGAAGCGCATCGTGAAGACGATCCCAGGGATGTTCGGCATCAGCAGTCAGTTCGCGCCAATTCAGAAGAACGGTGTGCTGATAGGCTTCGAGGTCGATGTGGAATCCGGAGGAAGTCAGATCACTGGCGCGGCGCAAATATTCCAACCCATTCGTTATATTTCGATAGGCGATCAAAATCGAGCCGTCTGCCGGCAACCCGAGGCCCTCTTGCAGGCTGCGCTGGCGTAGCATACCGGTGGCCTTATCCTGGTACGCCACGGAGTTGTGAACGGTGCCGCGAGTCGATGCGAACTTGTTGTGATAAATGATCAGTGCGCGTTCGTTACCCCGTCGATTCGAGTAGGCGAAGACGTTCTCATCGACGGTTCCGTCATCTTTCCAGAGGTCGTAGAGCAGGAAGTTGTCGCTCTCGGCAAACAGTGCCCGGTTGTGCAGAAGGGGGGCGATCTCCCGCTGATGGCGATCCACTAGCCACGTGTTCGGGCTTTCGTCATAGCGGGGCCGGAAGTATTCCATGCCATATTTTTCTGTAAGACCTTGCACCTGACCGTGTCCAAACATAGGAAGGCCGGGCAAGGTCGCCATCATCGTCGTTACTCCGAAATACTTGTCGTCGCTGCCGAACTGGTCGATCGCCGTGCGTTCATCCGGGTTGCTCATGAAGTTGACATAGCGCTTCATGATTCCCGGATCGAATTCCAATGTGCTCTTCAGCACCTGCCGGTACTTCGCGTTCTCTTCATCGCGCATCATGTTCATGAAGGCGCTGTTATAGACGCGGTGCATTCCCAGAGTGCGCACAAAATAGCCTTCCATCAGCCAGAAGGCTTCGGCCAGCAGCAGCGTACCGGGAACCTCCGTCGCCACACGGTCCACGACCTCGCGCCAGAATTCCTCAGGAATGGCAGCATCGAATTCAGCGGTAGTCATACCGCATTCGGCACGCGACGGAATGGCTCCTGCACTGCCGGGTGAGGGAAACCAGAGCCGTTGGATATGGCGCTTGGCCAGAGTCATCGCAGCGTCGAAGCGGATGATGGGGAAAAGACGCGCAACATGCAGGATCGTTTGAATCACCTGCTCGCGCACCGCGGCACTCAGATAGTTCAACTGCGCAGTGTCATTCCAGGGAAAGCTGGTGCCATCGTTACCGTGGTAGACGTACCGGATATCTCCGGTCCAGTTATCCCGGCGGCGAAAGACGACTGCTGCGTCGGTCTGTTCGTAATAATGGTCTTCGATCTTGATTTCAACTCGGTGATCTCCCGAGAGGTTGGGTCCGCTGAATTGATATGCAGGGTAAGGGCAGTCAGGCCGCGAGAGAAACCACTCGGGGTGATCGATGACCCAGCTCGAATCAATGCCCATGTGATTTGGAACCATGTCGCTGGCAAGGCGAATGCCCCGAGCAAACGCCCGGTCGCGTAGATTCGTATAGGCAGCCTCCCCACCGAGTTCGGCAGCTATGGTGTAGTCATACAGCGAATAAGCCGAAGCGACCGCTTCTCCATTGCCGCAGTACCGTTTGATAATCCGCGACGCGCGACTGCGCTCCCAGATTCCGATCAGCCAGAGAGCATTCATACCCTGGCGCGCAAGCGAATCCAGTTCCTCATCCGGTATCTCGTTGAGCCGATGAACTGGACGGCCATATTGCTTCGAAAGCTGCGCCAGCCACACGTAGGTACTCTTGGCAACCATCACCGTGTTCGGCATCCAATCCTTGTCCGGGCTGAACTTTTCATATTCTTCCTGGCTACTGGCGAACTGAGGCACCTCCGAGTGCTGGTCCTGGTGAAAATGCGCGTGCCCTTTCTGGCGCATTCCGGCATCTGGCGAAGGGGGATGGAAACGCATCCAGATGGCAACTTCTTCTTCGCGCAGAATGTCTTCGGCCAGGATCACGTCCCGTAGAGTTTCGCCAAGATAAGTAACCCACTGGCCGCGAATAAACTCAAGCTGCCCGCTCAGAGATTGCGGAGCAGCCAGAACTGGAGCGCGCAGCATGTCGAAGAGGTTCGGCAAGCCGGGCCCAAGGGAGGGCTTACTTCCAAAATAATCGCGGAAACCCTCTACCACCTTGGGATAGACAGTTGCTGCCGCGAGATCGGAGTCGTCAAACAGTTCCTGGAAGGGCTCGAACGCCGGGTTGGCATTCGCAGTCCAGAGCAAAAGAAGCTCTTCCAGTGCAGCAGCACGGTGCTCAATGCCATCGGTCGCCCCGCGAAGCCACTGGGCGGGCTCCTGTTCGCCCACATAAACCGAGGTGGAAGGAAATTTGGTGACGAAAGCAAGCAGCAGATTATCTAGCGACGCTTGCCCAACCCGATCTCCGAACCAGGCTAGCGCCTCGGTAATGACGTTTGGATCGACATGTTTGCGGTAGTGCGCAATCAGAGCATGGCTGGCTTCATCGATCAATCCCATCGCGTAGAGCGCGCCGGGGTTGATGTAACCTGCCGGGTCCGCTTGAGTGCCACGTACTTCGTTCATGCGGTGCGCTAATTCCCTGCTGCCGGCGAGATTAGCGAATATAGCATTCCCACTGAACGAGAAAAGTACTTCCTTCACCTTGTAGCGGTCGCGAGAGTCACGCGAAATGTGAAATTCCATCATTGGCCTATCGTCCATTCTGGTTACTTGCCCAGTCTTTACTATCTGACAAACAAATGCGTCGTCATCATTGAATTGTGAGTCTACAGGGAAGTCCCTACGGCATTTAGCATCGCCTTCTCTTGCATGTTGAACTCCTCAAAGGGATTCCGAGTGCAGTCGCGCGGACTACATTCACGAAAGCTCGAATGTTGGACAAAAAGAACCAGCTTGCATGTCAGATGACCTGCCATGGTCTGTTGGATGTCCCGGCGCCCCATAGTACCAACTCCCGGCTTATATAGCCCGCCAAACAACCACTGGTCGCCTTTACCTTTTAATTGCCGGGCAAGACATTCATGGCAGCAGTTCCTTATAATGTCGCCTAGACGACGAACCGCAGGTATTACGGTCCGCCAACTGAGCTTAGTTTTTAAGCCCGTTAACCAAAGCGGCCTGGTCTGCACGAACCGATCCGGTAGCCGGAGTACTCGAACGAGGAAAGGCTCTACTATTAAAGTCCATCTTGTTAATCCCAGCGACAATTCATTTGGTACCGCGGTTATCACGCCAAGGTGGCTGTTTGTCCTGGCAGCAGCCACCCCGTCCAGCGCCGGAGACCCCATTCTCGTCGATGAGTCCCTGGAGCAGATTGTGCCAGAGTCCATCTCCCCAGGCGACATCGTCGGTATCAGCGTCCACACCGGCAACGCCCTGCGTGGATACGAAGTTGGACGCATGGCCCGAGCGCGGGGCGCATGGGTCGTTTACGGCGGCATTCATGCGACACTCTTTCCCGAGGAATCCTTTGAACGCGGCGAGGCTCACTCTGTCGTCAAAGGCGACGGCGACCTCATCTGGGCCAAGGTCGTCACCGATTGTCTCGCAGGCAAGCCCGGCAGAATCTACGACGGAGGCCGTCTCGAAGGCAGCGAGTTTATTCCCGCGCGTTGGGACTTGATGCCGCGCGATAAGTATATGTGGGCCTCGGTCCAGACGACCCGCGGATGCCCAAAGCATTGCTCCTTCTGTAGCGTCTGGCGCACCGACGGACAGAAGCCGCGCCAGCGCCAGTTCCAGAAAGTCATCGACGAGATCGTCGCCCTGCGGCGCATTGGCTTTCGCTTCATCGCTCTCGCCGACGACAACTTCTACCCAGTGACCCTCACCGATCTCCGCTTAGCTCGCGAGCAGAACAACACCGCCCGCCTTGAAGAACTCACCAGCATTCGCGCAGAGCGCTTCCGCCTCATGGAAGAATTGGCCAAGCTGCCCAAGGATATGGTCTTCTTCACCCAGATCACGATGGAAGCAGGCGAAGACGGCGAGTATCTCGACGCCATGCGCAAGGCCAACATCAAGGGCGCGCTAGTCGGCGTGGAAGCCGTAACCCCCGAGGGCCTGAAAGCGGTCTTCAAGGACTTCAACTACTCTGGCGAAGCGCTGGCAAAACAGTTACAGACATTCAAACAGCACGGCGTCCATGTGCTCGGCTCATTTATCTTCGGTCTGCCAACCGACAAGCCCGCAACCTTCGACGCAACTGTGGAGATGGCCTTGAAGGCTGGCGTAACCTTCGCCCAGTTCGTCATGATGACGCCATTCCCCGGCACAGTGGACTTCCTTCGCTGGGAAAAGGAACAGGCAGAGCATCCCACGCTGGTCGGCGACGTCCCGATCACGCGCTACTGGCTCATTCCCATAGCGGTACGCCCCAAGATGTTCACGCCGCATCCATCCATGAGTTCGGAAGAAATTCGAGAGCGGACTCAAAAGGTCTGGGACCGGTTTTACAACTGGAGCGCCATCTGGCAAAGGTCCGCCTGCACACCGACCTTGCGCGCAAGAGTCGCGTTTATGTTTCTGTCGAAGCTCTACCGGCAGATGTATGCGGGCACTGGAATCTCCACCGACAGCGCACGCCGCAAGAAGTCAAAAAGGTGGGCGCGCTGGACCGCCGGACAATGCAGAAAGCTCTTTCAGGCCAAGCCCATGCCGGAGCTACAATCACCAATCTGGGATCTGGAGTTTTCATCTAACAGTCCCCGCCCCGCCTTCCTCAACGTCGAGCACGCGAGCCAGTCAGGCCCATTCGCCATGCTCCCATAGAGACCACAAATCCGGATGCCCCATGTCCTCTTCCGGGGACATGGGGCTCAACCAGCCGGCCAGCACAAAATCACGCACCCAATCCTGTGCATTTCTCTATCCATCTATCCCGATCGGAATGCTATACTAGGTTTCGGATTGCTCACCGCACCTCTCGCGTTCTAACGTAAGAGAAATAATGCGGAGGTGGCGAAATTGGCAGACGCACTAGCTTGAGGTGCTAGCGCCGCAAGGCATAGGGGTTCAAGTCCCCTCCTCCGCACCAATCCAAACATTCTGGCTTAAGAAGGTCGTAAAGCAACCCGATGCTCTATTTCGTCCTTATCATTCACGTCATTGTCTCGTTCTTCATCGTCGGTATCATCCTTCTGCAGCAAGGAAGTTCCGCAGATCTCGCCGGTGCCTTCGGCGGACAGGGTTCGCAGACAGCATTCGGCCCCCGCGGCGCGACCACGCTGCTCACCAAGCTCACCGCCTGGTCCGCAGTGCTCTTCATGATTACCTCGATCTCCCTCACGGTCATGCTCTCTCGCTCCAGCGGAGACCATTCAGTCCTCTCAGGTGCAGGTCACCCGGTCACCCAGACCACTCCCAAGAAATAAGCCTTTTGCTTCAGGATTCATCCATGCGCAGGCCAAAAGGCTTGCGCATTTTTCATGTTCCAGCAACAAACCCACGTCATCTCGACGGAAGCGCGCCGGAGTGGAGAGATCCCTGAATTTTGCCGTTGCCTTTCCTGTTTTAAATCCCTTCTTATCCGGTGTAAATCCGTGTTAAGCCTTTAGTCTTTAAGCATGATTCACGAAATCCTGATCGTCGGCCCGCTCCAGTGCAACTGCTCCATTCTCGGCGATGAAACCTCTCGCGAAGCCATCGTTGTCGATCCGGGCGACAATATCTCCCGGATCGTCAGCACCCTCGAAAAGCATCACCTCACGGTCAAGCAGATCATCGTCACCCACGCCCACATCGACCATATCGCCGGGGCGCAACGCCTCAAGCAACTCACCGGAGCGCCCATCCTCTACAACCAGAACGATCTGCCTCTGGTCAAGATGATGGATATCCAGGCGGCTTGGCTCGGCATTCCCACGCCGGAGGTCGCCCCACCCGACGCCAGTCTTGAAGACGGTCAGGTCATCTCTATCTCTGGACTAACCGGCTCCATCCTCCACACCCCGGGCCACACCGAGGGCAGCGTCTGCCTCTATCTCCCCAGGCAATCCCTCGTGCTCGCAGGAGATACTCTCTTCAGCGGTTCCGTAGGCCGCACCGATCTCCCCGGAGGCGACAGCCGAAAACTCATCCAATCGATTCACAACTCCCTCCTCACACTCCCCGACGAGGTCACCGTCATCCCCGGCCACGGCCCGAAGACGTCCATAGGATCCGAGCGCGAATCCAATCCGTTCCTTCAATAAATCAACAACTTATAGAAGAATGCTAATCTATTACTTTATTGCTAGCGCATGAGCTATTTACTCACTTGATTCTCCCCATACAACCCCCAATTCGCTCCATCCCTCCAGCAAACTCGTCCACCGGCCCAATCAAACTAATCACCACCCGACCGTCTTCCGCGATTCCATAGAACGACCCCGGATGCACGATCACCCCCCATTCCTGCAATAACTCCTCTGCCACCTCTCCGCCCCTCGGCAGTCGCAGAATCGCGCACCACCCGGCCTCCAACCGAAGCACCTCCACTCCACTTGCCTCAGCGCGGGCCAGATTCACCCGAACCCTCTCCAGAATCTGTTCCTGAATTCCCTTCCGCTCCTCCAGCCAGAAAGGGAGTGCCATCTGCACCGGCGCGTTCATCGACAGAAACGTATCGGCAATCACCTCCAGCCTTCCCATCGCCTCCCGCTGAACCGCCTCTGGCCCGAATCCGCCAATCCAGGCCACCTTCATCTGCGGAAGCCCCGCGATCTTACTCATCCCACTCAAAACAAACGTCAAAACCGGATGCGGCCCCACCGCAAAACTGACCAACTCCTCCGAATCTGCCCGATGCAGCGAATAATCCAGAAACACCTCGTCCACAATCAAAGCCAACCCATGCCGCGCACAGATCTCCTGCAATCTCTCCCGTTCGACAGCCTTGGTCCCATGTCCTGTCGGATTGTTCGGATGCACCACCACAATCGCCTTGGTACGAGGCCCAATCCCGCGCTCCAGTTCCGCGAAATCAATCCACCACCCAAAGTCATAAAACAGCGGATAGGGCCTCAGCTTCACATCCTCAAGATCAGCCAGAAAATCGAAGAGTGGATAGCTCGGCTGCGCTACCAGCACCTCATCGCCGGCATCGCAAATCAGTCGAAACAGATACCCATACCCCTCGCTGGTGCTTGTAGTCAGCACAAACGCATTGGGATCGACCACCGCTCCATGCTCTCGGTAATATTCCGCCACCGCCGTCCGAGCCAACAGCAATCCCTTCGGGTCGGGGTCATAAACCAAAGCCTCTTGATTACTTAGCGGAGCCAGCCAACCTTCCGCATCATATTCAAACCCGCAAATGGTTGGATTTGAAACAGTTAGATCATAGATCCTGCGTCCGGCAGCCCGCGCCTCACGAATCGCCGCCGCGAAGCCGCTCTCCCCAACATCCCATCCCGTACGCCGAGAAAATCGAAAGTTCACCCACCCATGCTAAATTGCGCTTCGTCTTAAATCCGCCTAAGCATCCGTTTCCCCTACAATAACCATTCAACCTATGAACCCAGTGAATGCAGTCCTCTTCGACTTCGGCCAGGTCCTCTCCCTACGCCCCGACCCCGCCGTCTGGCAGCAGATGCTCACCATCAGCGGCCTCTCCGAAGCCGATCTTCACCGCGAATACTGGGCGCATCGCCATGAGTACGACCGGGGCACCTACACCGGCGAGGCCTACTGGTACAAAGTCGCCGCAGACTCCCACGCGACCTTCACGACCGAGCAGGTCGCCGCCCTCATCGCCGCCGACGTCAACCTCTGGTCCCGCCTCAACCTCCCCATGGTGGAGTGGGCACAGCGCCTGCAACGCGCCGACATTCGCACCGGCATCCTCTCCAACATCGGCGACGCCATGGCAGAAGGCCTCACCGCAAAGTTCGGCTGGATCGCCGACTTCGACCTCTGCATCTGGTCCTACTCCCTAAGGCTCGCCAAGCCCGAAGCCGCCATCTATTACTGTGCTGCCCAGGGCCTTGCTACCCAGCCCTCCGAAATTCTCTTCATCGACGACAAGCCCGAAAACATCGAAGCCGCCCAATCGATCGGCATGCAGGCCATCCAATACAATCTCGATCAGCCCGCATTTGAACAAGAGCTACGCCGCCGAGGCCTCGATTCCCTGCTCAACCTTCCAATGGAAGCTGCGATCTCATAGCATTCCCAAATCGGCACAAAGTCATGACCTTCGTAACGAATTCTTAAAGAAATCAACTCCTCCCCCGCAACACCATGGATATTAAGGGCAGGCTGCAATCAGCGCACCACCGCAGCCAATGACCATGATGAAAACACGATCCTCCCTTCGCCTCATCCTCTGCGTCCTTTGCACTCTCATTCCCGCAACACTCCCAATACCCCTCACCGCCCAGCAAACTCAGCAACTCGTCTTCACCGGCCTCCGCGCCACAGCCAGTCAGGGCCAATTCAATGCCGTCCTCTCCGCGCCCAACGGCGGCGTCTACCTTTTAGTCGATCAGAAAGATGGCGTCCGCCTTCTCAAAACCGACGCCAATGCCACCACTGTTCTCGCCCAGGCACAACTAGGCGCCAAGGGCGACATCGGAGTAGCGATGTCCCTCGATCCCTCGGGCAACGTCTACGTCACCGGAACCTCTACCTCGGGCTCTCTCACCGCAACCTCTGGCGCAGCCTTCCCCAGCCCGGCCGATGCCTCCACCAACTCGTTCATCGCCAAGTTTGACGCCAACCTGAATCCTCTCTTCGTCACCTTCACCGGCAGCGGACGCACCGCCGCCACATCAATCACTGCTACCCCCGACGCCGTCTTCATCACCGGCAGCATCTTCAACGCAAATCTCCCCGTCACTCCTTCCGCCTTCATCCAAAACCCAGCCACAGGGAGCACGCAAAGCGGCTTCGTCGAAAAATTCAACGCCACCGGAACCACGCTGCTCTACGCCACCTATCTCAGCGGAGCCAACGGCAATACCGCTCCCGCGGCGATCGCAGCGAACACCTCCGACAACGCCTACATCGCCGGATACACCACCTCCCCTGGCTACCCCACCCTCAACGCCCTCGTCCCCGAGATGCTCGGCACCAACTCCGGCTTCCTCACCAAACTTACCCCCACCGGAAGCGGGATCTCCTTTTCCACCTTCATTCCCGGCAACGGCATCTCCTCCCTCGCGCTCGACCCCGCCGCCCAAAATCTCCTCCTCTCCGGCACCATCGCCCTCGGCCAATTCCCCATCGCCACCGTTACCACGCCGCTGGTCAACACCACCTACCAAAGCCTGCTGCGCATCCCGCTCGATGGCAGCACCGTCCTATCCTCCGTCCTCCTCGCCCCGGGCACGCAATCCTTCATCGCGGACACGTCGAGCGGCGACACATGGGCCACAGGAAACCTCACCACTCCACTCCTTCCCATCCCAGCCCTCTCGACCACGGGCAACAGTTTCGCCCTGCGCGTCACACCGCAAAACACTATCGATCAGACGCTACGCTTCGGCGGCCTTCCCACTACAAACCCCTCATACGCCAGCGCCCCGGTCACCCTCACCTCACTCACTACGGACACCACCGGCCAACCGATCTTCGCCGGAGCCGTAACTCCCACCGCCAGTTCGAGCCTCCTCCCCACCCAGACCTACGACCTCTCGCTCTACAACGCACCCACCGCCGCTCTCCCTTCCAACATGCGCGACGCCGTCCTTGCTCCCGGCACCTGCACCGGAAGCCTCTGTGCCGGATCAGCCGCCTACCTCACCAAAGTCAATCCCGCCACAGCAGCCCCCAGTCTTGCCCTCTCCACCGACGACTCTCCAAACATCACTCTACGCAACCTCGGCGGCATCGCCGCCACCGACCTGCAACTCACCGCCAGCGGATTCACCCTCGCCACCAACTGCGCCCCCACCCTCAACCCCGGAGCCGAGTGCAGCATATCCCTCAACGGCTCCGGCCCCGGCTCGCTCACCGCGCAAGCCGCCAACGCCACCACCCAAACTGCAAATCTCCCCGCATCAACGACCTCTCCAAACCCAATCGTCTTCTCTCCCAAAGAGCTGGACTTCGGTATCCAGACCGCCTCAAGCCCCGCCGCCACGCGCATCGTTACCCTCACCAACCTAAGCCAGCAAAGCCAAACCGTCGCGACCTCCACCACAGGCGGCTCCCAATTCACCGAGCAATCCAGCGACTGCACGACCAACGGCACAGCGAAGCTGCTCCCCTCAGGCGCAAACTGTCACATTACCATCGCCTTTATCGCCTCCAATGATTCCGCCAACGACGGCCCCATCCAGTCCAACTGGACCATCGGCTCCCGCAGCCTCCTCCTCACCGGCTACTCTCAAGCCGAATCTCTCAATCTCTCCGCCACCGAGATCGACTTTGGCACCCAATACACCGGAGGCATCCGCCTCCCGCGCTATCTCTACCTCTCCAACAACTCCGCCGCCACCATTCCGCACACCGCCGTCACCATTCCTGGCCCTTCCCCATTCACTCTCTCCGACCGCTGCCCCAGCCAACTCCTCCCCCACACCGTCTGCCAGATACAACTCAGCTACCTCTCCCCAAAATCTCCCTCCGATGACTCCATCACCCTCTCGCTCGACGAAGGCCTCATCGTCCTCGTAAACGGCAAAACCCTCCCGCCCCCCGGAGCCAGCGGAGCCACCGTCAACCCCAACCTCACCGTCTCTCCGACGACTCTCAACTTTCCCAACGCCATTCCCGTCACAGCCACGTCCAGCACCACGCAGACCGTCACCATCGGCAATACCGGAACCCTGCCCATTCCACTCGCACTCGCCCTCACCGGAGACTTTACCCAGGCCACTGATTGCACCGCCTCCCTCCCGGGCCACACCACCTGCAAGGTAGTCATCACCTTCGCCCCCTCGCAACCCGGAACCCGGCAGGGCCTGCTCTCCGTCACCGCAGGCAGCGGAACCACGCCTGCCTATGTTGCCCTCAGCGGCACAGCCACTCCCATCCTCGGCACCAATAACGGCAACGTCGACTTCGGCAACGTCATCACCGGTGAGCCCGCCGTCCAGTGGTACAAGATCACGCAATCCTTCCCCACCCTCACCGCCGCCACCTCAAGCCCCGCCTTCAAAGCCCTCCTCGTCGAAGACATCGGCTACGGCCATGGCCAGCCCCCTGCCTCCGCCTTCACCACTACGGCCACCGGCCCCTGCACCAACTGCTGGCTCGGCCTGCAATTCACTCCACCCACCACCGGCCCGCAGACCGCCGCCGTTGCCCTCTCCTCCAGCACCAGCGGCAACGCCTACCCTCTCACCCTCACCGGCAACGGCCTTCCCCTCACCGGACTCGTCCTCACTCCCATCACCAACGACTTCGGCCCCATCCCCATCCACAGTGCCAGCGCCCCCACCCTCTTCACCCTCACCAACCTCACCAACGCAACCGTCACCATCGCCCCACCCGCCATCACCGGAGACTTCGGCATCAGCAACGCCCCCACCGGAGGCGCACCCTGCAGCGCCATCCTCGCGCCTACCGCGTCCTGCTTCATCGAAGTCGCCTACACGCCTACAGCCGCAGGCTCCGAGACCGGAACCCTCACTATTCCAACCAGCGCCAACACCGTCACCGCTCCTCTCACCGGCTTCGGCGCACCCGACCCCGGCCTCTCCCTCACGCCCAACACCCTCACCTTCAACCCCGTCCCCGGCATCACGGCCACGCAGCAAACCATCACCCTCAAAAACACAGGAACCGCCATCCTCCAGATCGCCACGCCCACCGTCGCCACAGCCAATTTCACCGCCACCACCACCTGCACCACCCTCTCCCCCGCAGCCACCTGCACCGTCACCATCACCTTCACTCCCGGCACTGCCAACGCAACCGACACCCTCACCATCCCGGTCACCAGTTCACTCACCGGAGCCGCCACCTACACCGTCCCTCTCACCGGCGCCTACACTACCGACAACTCCGGGCTCCAGATCATCGCCGCCGAGGCCAACTTCGGTCCGCAGGCCACCGGAACCACCGGCATCACCCGCCAGTTCACCATCAACAATCTCACCGCCAAGTTCCTCACCCTCGCGCTCGCCCTGCCCCGCCAGTTCGTCCTCTCCACTCCACCCTGCGCCGCACTCGCACCTAACGCAAGCTGCAACTTCTCCGCCACTTTTCTTCCCCTCGTCAGCGGCGACGTCACCGGAACCGTCTTTGCCCAGGCCACCCCTACCGATGGCAGCGCGACCATCACCAGCCTGGGCTACGTCGAAGGCTACGGCCTCGGCTCCGGCAACCTCAGCATCACGGGCAATCTGACCCCCACCGGCGGCGACGGCACCCTGCTTAACTTCGGCCAGGTCGCATCCGGGCAATTACTCAGCGAGACACTCACGCTCACCAATTCCGGCACCGCCCCCATCACCATCCGTCGCATCACCACCGAGTGGCCCTTCCTCAGCGCAACGACCTGCGGCGCGGCCCTCGCTCCCAGCCAGACCTGCACCGTCACCGTCACTTACTCGCCGCTCAATCAGGCAGCCACCGGAACAGTCTCTCCTCTCTCCAACACCGACACCGGATCGCTCGTCATCGAAAGCGATGCCCTCACCAGCCCCGACCTCGTCGATCTCACTGGAACCGCCGCCCCGATTCTCGTCAGCGTCCCCGACAACAGCGCCCCGCTCGTCGCCTATATCGCCTCAGAAAGCTCCCTCGCCTTCGCCGCCACCGCCGTCGGCAATATCTCCGCTCCCCACACCGTTACCCTCACCAACACCGGAACCCGCACCCTCCACATCACTGGCCTTCAGACCACCCCCGACTTTACCTCCTCCAGCACCTGCAACACTCTCGTCTCCGGATCAAGCTGCACGCTCACCGTAAACTTCACGCCCCAACTTCCCGGCACTCGCATCAGCGCGCTCGAAATCACCTCCGACGCCAGCACCGCGCTCGATTTCATCAGCCTCGTCGGCACTGCAAACCCATCCAGCCTCAACTTCTCTCCCACTTCGCTCGACTTCGGCACCCTCCTCGTCGGCAGCACGACGACCCTTCCCCTCACAGTCACCAATACCAGTTCCGCCCCGGCAATCTTCAACGGCATCAGCGTCACCGGAGACTACACGCTAAGCGGAACCTGCCCCGCGCCCGGAGGCGCACTCGCTGCAGCCGCAATTTGTACCATCGACGCCGCCTTCACCCCCACCCAATCCGGACCGCGCATCGGAACCATCAAGGTAGCCAGCTCCCTCTCGACCCTTCCCCTCACCGTCCAGCTCACAGGCGTGGGAGCGCAGTCGCACCTTCAGGCCAACCTCGCGTCGCTCGACTTCGGAAGCATCTTTCTCGGCACCTCGGCAGACCTCACGCTCACCCTCAGCAACTCTGGCAACATCCCCATCACCAACCTCGCCCTGGCTCTCACCGGCGACTACGTCGTCACCAACCCCTGCGCCATCACCACCCTTAACGCGGGCGCCAGCTGCTCCATCACCCTCGCTTTCACGCCAGCCACTTCAGGCGTCCGCGCAGGAACCCTCACCGTCACCAGCTCCGACGTCAACTCCCCCATGAAGCTCCCTCTCACCGGCACGGGAGTTCCCAACGGCAGCTTCACCCTCACCGCCAACGGCAACCCCACCTCCAGCGCCACGGTCAAGAGCGGCGACCCCGCCACCTATCCGCTCACTCTCACTCCGCAAAACGGCTTCAGCGGCACCATCATCCTCAATTGCACCGCCATCACCCCGGGCCAATACGCAACCTGCGGGCTGCAGCCCTCCAGCATCGCCATGAAAGGAGCCGTCCAGAACACCACCGCCACCCTCAATACCATCACCACCGCCAACGCCACCACCGCGCAAACCACGCACCCCTTCCATGAAGGCACACTCCTCTGCCTCCTTCCCACCGCTCTTATCTTCTTCTGGAGAACTCGCCCCACCAGTGCCCGCACCAAACTCTGCGCCATGGTCCTCGCGGCAGCCACGCTGCTCACCCTCAGCGGCTGCGGCAGCGGAGGCAGCATCAATCCACCCGATGCATCTCTCCTCCGAACGCCCCCCGGCACCTACCAATACCAGATCACCGCCACCTCAACCAGCGGCCCCAAACTCAGCCAAACCGTCACCCTTAACTTGACCGTTCAGTAGGCCTAAACCTTCACGCCAACCGGCACCGGAACCTGCTCTACAATCTCAATCCCAAATCCCTGCAGAGCTGGCACATGCGTAGGTGTATTGGTCAGCAGCCGGATCTTATGAATCCCCAGATCGGACAGAATCTGCCCCCCTAGCCCCACCTGCCGCAGCGTCCTCTGCGTCCGGTCATCACCCCGTTCGCGAGACCGCTGTTCGCGATGCAGAGCCACCCGCGCAGGCACCGTCCCACGATCGATGCCAAAACCTTTGGTTCCATTGTGCAGGTACACCAAAGCACCCCGGCCTGTCTCGGCAATGATGCGCAAAGAGTTCTCGACCACCGCCCTGCAATCGCAAAGCGTCGTCGAAAACACATCCCCCGCCAGGCAGTGCGTATGCACCCGCACCGTCACCGGCTCATCGCCAGCCACATCGCCGTACACCAGCGCCACATGCGACTCGCCGCCCTCCACCTCGCTCTCATAAGCGATCATGCGAAACTCGCCATGCGCCGTCGGCATCAGCGACTCCGCAACGCGATGAATATACCGCTCATTCTGCAACCGGTACCGAATGAGGTCCGCTACCGTCACCATCTTGAGCCCATGCAGTTCGCAGAACTTTATCAGATCCGGGACACGCGCCATGGTCCCGTCTTCATTCATGATCTCGCAGATCACGCCCGCCGAAATCAGTCCGGCCATCCGCGCCAGATCGACCGAAGCCTCGGTCTGCCCCGCCCGCACCAGCACGCCGCCCTTCCGCGCTCGCAGCGGGAAAACATGCCCCGGCCGCGCCAGATCCTGAGCCGTAGAACCCGGATCGATCGCCACGCGAATCGTATGCGCCCTGTCCGCCGCGGAGATTCCCGTAGTCACGCCTTCCCGAGCCTCGATGCTCTCGGTAAATGCCGTGCCAAATCGCGAAGTATTCTCCTGCGTCATGGGCCCCAGCCGCAGATAATCCGCCCGCTCTTCTGTCAACGTCAGGCAAATCAAACCGCGCCCAAACCGTGCCATAAAGTTGATGGCCTCAGGCGTAACAAACTCCGCCGCCAGGGTAAGGTCGCCCTCGTTCTCGCGGTCCTCGTCGTCGACGACCACCACCATTCGTCCAGCCCGTATCTCCGCGACCGCCTCGGCAACATCGGCAAACATCGACTACCTCCAACCCTGCACTACTTTCGACTCAACTCATCATACGTTCGACGCAAAAAAGAAACGCCGCCATTTTCAGGCGGCGCTTATCGCTCCAGACTACTGCTTACAGAGTCGACTCAATCTCAAAGCCCCAGGCCTCCAGCAGCGCCTCGGGGATATATTTGGAATTCTTGTTGCGCCGGGCCCACTCACGCAGCCGGGTCGACCGGATGTACTGGTCGGGTGTCAATTTGAACTCTTTCACAACCTGCTCGAACGATGTAACCGTTGGCACAACTGGCCCTATCGGCTCAGGCTTGCCCCAGTTCGGGTTTCCGCGACGCTTTGCCATATCTGTTCAGTACCTCTTCTAATGTCTAATTAATCCCATCGCACTTCGTGCGGCGATTTAAGGGAAATTGACGCTGTATTCATTCTATGGCATTTATCCTCATAAATCAAGCATTTCCCTGCCATTCTTCACGATTTCGAACAAAGTCACCCACTCTGCGATATCTTTCTAAGCGAAGCCAATCGCTCTCTTTCGGCGACGCTAATGATCCGGTCATCCGTTCCTCCAGGCAGGCGGGCATCTTTTTCGACACACCGTCCGTCTATGCCATCAAGTCCACCTGTGATCCGACCACTTTTGCAAGATCAACCGGCATGTGAGGCAATCTCAATGAGCACACCCCCCTGCTCCCCTCTCGATGAAGAACTCCTCGAAAACGAGTCAGACTCTTCCGACAGCGAAATCTCCCGCCGCACCTTCGTCAAAGCCGCAGGCATCCTAAGCGCCGGAGTCGCCACCGGCCTCCCCCGCATGGCCGAAGCCGAGGCCGCCCAAACCGCCGCCGCCAGCGTCCCCCAGACGATCTCCGTCACCCTCAAGGTCAACGGCAAATCCGAGGCCCTCACCCTCGACACTCGCACCACCCTGCTCGACGCCCTCCGCGACCACCTCGATCTCACCGGCAGCAAAAAGGGTTGCGATCATGGCCAATGCGGAGCCTGCACCGTCCTCATCGACGGTCGCCGGGTCAACAGTTGCCTCACTCTCGCCGCCGTAGCCAACGGAGCCGAGATCACCACCATCGAGGGCCTCGCCGACGGCGACAATCTCAGCCCCGTGCAAGCCGCCTTCCTTGAGCATGACGCCTTCCAGTGCGGCTACTGCACCCCCGGCCAGATCTGTTCCGCCACCGCTCTGCTCACTGAGCAGAAGCACGGCACTCTAAGCACCGTCTCCTTCGAGACCGGAAACCTCAGCAACCCTCAGCTCACCGACAATGAGATCCGCGAGCGCATGTCCGGCAACATCTGCCGCTGCGCCGCCTACCCCAACATCGTGGCCGCCGTCCGCGCGGCGCAGAGAGCCAGCGCATGAACCCCTTTACTTACCAACGCGCCACCGCCCCCGAAGAAGCCATCCATGCCGCCTCCGCCCGCGATGCAAAGTTCCTCGGCGGCGGCACCAACCTCATCGACCTGATGAAGGACGGCGTAGAGCATCCAGCCACGCTGATCGACATCAACCACCTCGATCTCACCCAGGTCACCACCACATCCACCGGCGGTGCCCTCATCGGCGCCCTCGTCCGCAACAGCGACCTCGCCAACCACGAGATGATTCGCCACAACTACCCATTGCTTTCCCAGGGCCTCCTCAGCGGAGCCTCTCCGCAACTGCGCAACATGGCCACCACCGGCGGCAACCTCCTCCAGCGAACGCGCTGCTACTACTTCATGGACACAGCCTTCCCAGCCTGCAACAAGCGCAACCCCGGCTCTGGCTGTGCAGCCATCCAAGGCTTCAACCGCATACACGCCATTCTCGGCGCAAGCGAAGACTGCATTGCCACCAACCCCTCCGACATGAACGTAGCCATGGCCGCTCTCAACGCCACCGTCCACGTCCAAGGCCCCAAGGGCAAACGCACCATCCTCTTCGCCGAATTCCACCGCCTCCCCGGCAAGACTCCGCAGATCGAAACCAATCTCAAGCCCGACGAGCTCATCACCGCCGTCGAACTTCCCGCGCCCAGATTTGCAAAAAACTCCTGGTACCTCAAAGTCCGCGACCGCCAGAGCTACGCCTTCGCGCTGGTCGCCGTAGCCGCCGGCCTCGAAATGAACGGCAACACCATCAAATCAGCCGGCCTCGCACTGGGCGGAGTAGCCCACAAACCCTGGCGGTCCCTCGAAGCCGAGAAATCTCTGGCCGGTGCAACAGCCAGTCCCGAAGCCTTCAAGAAAGCCGCCGACCTCGCCGTAGCCGGAGCCCACCCCTACGAGCACAACGCCTTCAAGATCGAACTCGCCAAACAGAGCATCGTGCGCGCCCTCACCCTCGCCGCGCAAGGAGCACAAGCATGATCGACACTCCGCTAGAGCAGCAGCCCGAGCGCCAGCTCGACCACCGCTACGACGCCTTGGCCAAGGTCACCGGCCGTGCGAAATACGCAGCCGAGTTCCCCGTCAAGAACGTCGCCTATGCCTACATCGTGCAGGCGACCATCCCCGCCGGAACCGTAGCCGCCATCGACGACGCAGCCGCCACCCGCGCCTCCGGTGTCCACAGCATCCTCACCCCGTTCAACGCACCGAAACTCGCAGAGCTAGGCAACGTCAACGTCCTCCAGGACACGACCGTCTATTACAGTGGCCAGCCCATCGCCGTCGTCGTCGCCCGCTCCCTGCCCGAGGCTCGCTCCGCCGCCGCGCTGCTCCACATCACCTACAAGGAGCAGCCCGCAAAGCTTGACTTCGAAGGTCTCCTCAAAGAGGCACGCCCGCCCAAACGCGGCGGCACCTCCCGCCGTGGAGATCCAGACGCCTCCCTCGCCAAAGCCACCGTTACCATCGAGCAGACCTACTCAACGCCCGTCCAGAACCACAACCCGATGGAGCCTCACGCCACCATCGCTGCATGGGACGGCGATAAGCTCAACGTTTACGATGCAACGCAAGGCATCACCAGCGTTCAGCAGGGACTGGCCCGCGCCTTCTCCATCCCGCAAACCAACGTCCACGTCGAATGCCCTTACACCGGCGGCGGATTCGGCTGCAAGGGCTACGTCTGGTCGCACACCATTCTCGCGGCCATGGCGGCCAAAGTCGCTCAGCGTCCCGTAAAGCTCGTCCTCGATCGCGACCAGATGTTCGGCCCCGTAGGCTCGCGCCCCAATACCCGCCAGCACATCAAGCTCGCCGCCTCGTCCGACGGCAAGCTCCTGCTCCAGCAGCACGACTCCACCTGCTACACCTCGTTCATCTCCGATTGGGTTGAGAGCGCCGCCAACCCAACCACGCTGCTCTACGACAGCGAATCGCTCTCGGTCAGCCACCTCGTCGTCCCCCTCAACCTCGGCATGGGCACCTGGATGCGCGCCCCCGGCGAAGCCACCAACAGCGTCGCCCTCGAAATCGCCTTCGATGAGCTGGCCGAAAAACTCAACATCGATCCCATCCAGCTCCGCCTCGCCAACTACGCCGAAAAGGATCCTCGTAACGGCAAGCCCTGGTCGAGCAAGCATCTCCGCGAAGCCTACGCCCAGGCCGCCGAGCGCTTCGGCTGGTCCAAACGCAATACGCAGCCCGGTCAACTCCGCGAAGGCAACAAGCTCATCGGCCACGGCATGGCCACCGCCAACTACGGAGCCGGTCGCTCTCCCTCCTCCGCCGTAGTCCGCATCCTTCCCAACGGCCGCCTCTTCGTCGGCATCGGAACCCAGGACCTCGGCACCGGCACCTACACCATCCTCGCCCAGGCCGCAGCCCTCGCCTTCTCCATCGACCCCTCGCTGGTCGATGTCAAACTAGGCGACACCAACCTCCCCCGCTCCGGCGGCTCCGGCGGATCGACCACCGCCGCCTCCGTCTGCCCTGCCGTCTACGAAGCCGCATCCCAGGCCAAGCTCAAACTCGCGCAACTCGCGGTAGCCGACACACAGTCTCCCCTCCACGGAGCCACCGCCGAAGACCTCGAAGCCAAAGACGGCAAGCTCTTCCTCAAATCCGCACCCGATAAATCCGAGACCATCACCGCTCTCATCGCCCGCAACGGCGGCACTCCCGTCGAAGCCACCGCCACCAGCGAACTCGCCAAAGACCGCGACAGCTTCACCTCCCACTCCTGGGGAGCGGTCTTCGCCGAGGTCGCCGTCGACGCCGACACCCACATGGTCCACGTACGCCGCGTCGTCGCCACCTACGACATCGGCACCCTGCTCAATGACAAGACCGGTATCAACCAACTCACCGGCGGCATCGTCTGGGGCATCAGCATGGCCCTCCACGAACAGGCGCTCATCGACAAGAAATATGGCCGCACGGTCAACGAAAACTTCGCCGAATACCACGTCCCCGTCAACGCCGACGTAGGCGAAATCGACGTCACCTGCCTCAACATTCCCGACTACAGGTTCAACCCTCTCGGCGCACGCGGCATCGGCGAAATCGGCATCACCGGCACCGCCGCCGCTATTGCCAATGCCATCTACAACGCCACCGGCAAACGCGTCCGCGACCTACCCATCACTCTCGACAAACTCATGACCGCATGAACCCAACCAAACCGGATGCCCCATCTTCGCGACGGCTTCATCGTCGCTAGAGCAAATGAGCAGTTCGCGTAGAGTCGGGCCGTGCCTCTTGGTTGTCATTCCCGAAGGGAATCTGCGTTTGCCTTCCATTCCCACTGTTGCGGGTCCTAGTCCGGTCAGGGACATCGGACCCGAACAACAGGGAATCTTACATTTCCCTGCTCGATCAAGGCTTAGTGTGTACTCGCTTGGCGTTGCCGCTCTCCAGCACACCAGGTCCTTCGTAGAGCATCATGGCCTCTTGGCCATCCTGGACGAGAACAAAAAACAGATCTGATTGAACGCCTCCGGTAAATTGCAGATGAGTTGTGCCGGTGCAATCCGCATTGATCTGGTAAGTGCCAGTGAACTGCGCGTCAGAGACCTGCCCTCCGACGGTCTGCTTTCCTGAACCGGTGATGTTGCCACTTCCGTCGGACGTCAAGACCCCGGCGACGATGTAGCCCACACCACGAGCAAGGTTGTTACCCTGCAGGGTGAATCCGTACGTGCCGTTGAGATCTTGAAGCTTGCACGTTTGGTTCGGCTGGCCAAATGCCTGCCCTGCGCAGAGAATTCCGCAGGACGCGAGTGTAACAACGAGTCGACCTAAATTTGAAGAGATATTGCCTCCTAAAAAACTTCACAGCGATTACTTAGAGGCCCGCTTCCATCTCGGGGTTGGATGTGGCATCCACGAGTATTGCTGAGGTTCAATCCCTAACCACGTCGAGCACTATCCTCGGAGCCCGCAAGCTTTGGGCCCCCACGTACGCGCTGGGAAGGGGGAAATAAGGCCGAGCTACCTCTTGGGGCGCTCTAGAAATCCACGTCCGGCGAGAATCGCCGGCATAGCCTTTTCTATCCGAGCCACTCGCGTCGACCCCTGTTTCGCCGCAGCGAAGTGGTACAAATATCCCCGTTGGCGCCCTGGCGTCAATGCAAGGAAAGCTTTCTTGAACCGCGGATCGCTCTGGAACTTTGCCTTCAACTCCTCCGGTACCGGAAAATCCTCGGTCTTCTTCCTCTCCACCCGCAGACCGGCCTTCTCAATGGCCATCGCCTCACGCACGTAAGCTCTGATCGTCGCAGCCTTGGAAATGATCTCCTCGGCAACGGCGAACTTCATCACTCGTCCCGCCTGCGTCTGCCCCAATTGCACTAGAAGTTTCTTTGGATCCTTCAGCAACGCTCCTTGAAAGAACCCCAAGGCAAAGAATTCTTTAAACCCTTGCAGGATGACAACATTATTTCCGTTCACGGTGTAGGTGGGCTTTCCCCACTTGCACTCTTCCTTCATGGCGAACTCGGCAAGCAACCGTCGCATCTCCACAATCTCTTTCGTCCAGCGCTCTCGATAAGCCATCTCCATCGCACCATCCATTCTGTCCAGACAATGCTAACCGGCAACTCGGCAGTTATTGTGTGGTTGATAATCCAACGGAGCGGCATCCGCTAGAGCAAAGTAGCAGTTCGCGTAGAGTCGGACGTGCCTCTTGCTTGTCATTCCCGAAGGGAATCTGCGGTTGCCTTCCTCCACACCAACAGCAACTCCGATTTAGGCAACCTGTCAAGACCCACTTTTTTGCAACCTAAACAAAACAAAGAAGATAAACTTGTTTTAAATTGCAAAACAGTTTCCACCGATCCAATAGAATAGAAGCAGGTTGAAAAGGCCCGGTCCAATAACCGGGGCTTCTCTTTTTTAAGAACTCCAACATCATTCAAATGAATGACTTACAAGCAACATCTTTAGAATGAAGACTTTGCAAAATAAGCTGTTTAGATGCAAGACTTTGAGACCAAAAGTACAGGGGGGGTATACCCGGATCAAGAGAGAAGGGAGGAAGCCGGAGGAGAAGCCAAGCCATCCAGAAATTTACTGAGCCTGCCGATAGATTCTCAATTCCGCCCAGCCGCACCTGAAAATCTATCGCGCAAACAATCCGCGTTATCCGCTGTATCCTAAGAACGTGGCCACCTCCGCGACAACCGATCAAGTCCTCGCCCCGGCGAAGCCACACACCCTGCTCAGCGATTACGCCACCCTCTTCAAGCTCCGCGTCTCCGCCATGGTCGTCATCACTGCCGGAGCGGGCTTCTATCTCGGCAGCCTGCACAGCGGGATCAGCCCCTTCCACGCCGGTCTCATCGAAGCCATCGCCGGAATTGCGGTCGTCACCTGTGGATCGGCAGCGCTCAATCAGGCTCTCGAGCGCCGCACCGACCATCTCATGCGCCGCACCGCCAGCCGTCCCATGGCTGCCGGACGCATCGGCCTTGCTCACGGCCTGATCCTCGGATTCGCCGCCGTCTTTCTCGGCTCGCTCTATCTCGCCTACACAACAAATTTATTAACCGGAACTCTGACCCTCCTCACCGCGATTCTGTACGTCGGCATCTACACGCCGCTCAAGCGCTTCACCGTCATCAACACCTTCATCGGAGCCTTTCCCGGAGCGCTTCCGCCGCTCATCGGCTGGACCGCAGCTCGCGGAATCATCGAGTGGCCCGGCGTCGCGCTCTTCGCCATCCTCTTCATCTGGCAGTTCCCGCACTTCATGGCCATCGGCTGGATGTACCGCGAAGACTACGCCCGCGCCGGAATTCGCCTCACTCCCACCCAGCCCGACGCGCAGGACGCCGCGCGCAGCACCGTCATTCAGTCGCTTTTCTACGCCGTCCTGATGATTCCAGTCAGTGTCTGGCCGACCTGGCTCGGCATTACAGGAATTCCTTACGCCATCGCCGCAAGCATTCTCAGCGCCGGATATCTCTTCTACACCATCCGCTTCGCCCGCATCACCCGCAATCCGCTCGCCGACGAATCGCGCCGCTACGCCCGCGATCTTCTTCACGCCTCGATCATTTATCTGCCACTGCTGATGGCCGCGCTGATGTTGAACGCGCAAGGACGCCTGCTCTTCTAATGACGACCCCGACTCCAACGACGACACAAAGCACACTCTCTACCAGCAACGATCTGCGCACGCCGCCCGCGACCATCGCCATTATCATCGCTGTCAGCGTTCTGGCCAGCGCCTTCATCTGCTGGCTCGTCTACTTCCACACTCCAACTGACGTTGGCAGGACTCATCTCCACTCGCTGCCTCTGGTCAACGCCGTCCTGAACGCGCTCTCCACCATCGCGCTGCTCTTCGGCTACCGCTTCATTCGCAGCCGACGCATCCCGCAGCACCGCGCCGCCATGTTCACGGCATTTTTCTTCTCCACTATCTTTCTTGGCTCTTATCTGGTGAATTTCGCCCTCCACGGCGAAACCCGCTTCAACCGTCTCAGCGCGTGGTGGCCCTTCTATTGGAAACTCCTCGCCTCCCACATCATTCTCTCTACCATCGCGCTCCCGCTCATCCTGATTACCTTCTTCCTCTCGCTGACCGGCCGCTTCCCTGCCCACAAACGCATCGCCCGCTACACCTTCCCGATCTGGCTCTATGTCTCCGTCACCGGAGTCATCGTCTACGCCATGCAATCCCTGATTCACTGAGCCAACCCCTATGCAACCAGACACACGCACGCTTCTCCGCTCCGGCATCGGCATCTTCTCGACAGGAATCCTTGCGGCCCTGCTGACCATCACGCTCTTCGGCGGCGTCAGCCATCAGGGTCCGCACACCGACGCGGGCTGGCTCGCACTGATGCTGGCCATGGGCTGCCTCCCCACCGGCCTGTTGACCCTCATCCTCGCCGTCGCGAAAGTCATGGGCGACCACCGCCGCCAATGAGGCTGCTGAAAAACGCATCCTCATCTGCTATCCTCAACCTTCAAAACCAGTAATGAACCGGAGCATCCCTTATGGCAAAGAGCGTTAATAAAGTCATCCTTCTTGGCAATGTCGGCAAAGATCCCGAGATCCGTGCGACCGCCGGCGGCATGACGGTCGCCAACTTCTCTATCGCCACCACCGACCGCATCAAAGGTCAGGACGGCCAGTACACCGACAAAACCGAATGGCATAACCTAGTCGCCTTCCAGCGCACTGCCGAGATAGTCCGCGACTACGTCAAGAAGGGTAATAAGCTCTACGTCGAAGGTCGACTGCAGACCTCGTCCTGGGACGACAAGGCCACAGGCCAGAAGAAATATAAGACCGAAATCATCGTCAGCGATCTCTCCCTCCTCTCTGGAAAAGGAGAAGGCGGCAGCGAAGGAGGCGGGGGCTACACCAAATCAAACACCGCCAGCTACGATCAGCGCACGCCTGCATCTCAACCCGACTACGCAGACCAAGGCATCACCGACGACGACATCCCCTTCTAGAATCGGTCTTGGATTTCGGTTTATTTACTTGACATAGAGGGCTTAAACTGGGGGAGGAGAGGCAGGCCGCTCCTCCCCCAGCAATATAGAAATAAAAGATTTCGATCTTGGCACTCTGTATCTGAAAATTCAATTCCGATACAACTACCCGAATCTCGGGCGATCTGCCTGAGCGTGGAAGACCTATAACTGCGAGGCAGCCTCTGCCGATTCCACTGACGGATAGGTCTTGAGAATCTGGTCTACTTTCGTCATTTCAAGCAGTGCCTGAACTCTTTCGTTCACTCCCGCGATAAGAAATTCGCGGTGATTGTTCTGTGCCGAAACGTAGTAATTCATCAGCACACCGAGCCCCGCCGAATCCATATAGGGAACATTGGTCAGATCAAGAATCAAACAGGACGGTTTCAATCCTCTAAGCAAACTCTGAAAGTCAAACAGGTTGCCGAGCAACAACGGTCCATTCAGAGTCAGGATAAGCATGCCGTCTTTAGCGCCATCGCAGGAGCTATACGTCAATTCTCGATCTTGCATACCCTGGAGTATAGAGATCAGTAATCAAATCATTTATTACAACGTAATGAATATTCTCACACAGCTTCCCGAGCCACGCTGCTGAATGCTCTCGACCCGGCGCGCATGGACGACCTCGTTGTTTGGATACCAGAGCGGGATACCCGGTAGATTTGTATTCCACGATGTTGAATTACCTGTTTCCTCCTTCACCAAAGGTCGTCATCTCGCTCACGGAGGAGAAACCTGCTTCTCCTGCGCCACTCTTTTCCAGCCGAGACGCTAAAATGGTTCTCAATGATTGATCTAGGGTTTATGCGGGCAAACCTGCCCCTTGTGGAGGAAAAACTGCGCGCCCGGGGCATGGATCCCGCCGTCGCGCTTGGCAATTTCGCCGAAACTGACCAGCAACGCCGCGATGCCATCACCCGCGTCGAGACGCTGAAGGCCCAGCGCAACAAGCTCACCGAAGAGATCGCCGCCCTCCGCCGGGCAGGCTCGGACGCCACCGCTCAGACCGAGCAGACGCGCACTCTCAAAGCCGAAGCTGAATCCCTCGAAGCCACGGCAACAGCAGCCGACGAGCGCTTGCGCGAGATGATGCAGACCCTGCCCAACCTGCCGCAGGATGACGTTCCCCTCGGCAAGTCCGAGCACGACAACCGCATCGAAAAGACCTGGGGCGAACAGCCCGCCTTCGACTTCCCCGCCAAGCCTCACTGGGAGTTGGGCGAGGCCCTCGGCATCCTCGACTTCAACCGCGCCGCCAAGATCTCCGGCTCACGCTTCGTCGTCCACTTCGGCCAGGGAGCGCGCCTCGAACGCGCCCTCGCCAACTTCATGCTCGACCTCCACACGCGCGAGCACGGCTACACCGAAGTCCTCCCGCCCTACATGGTCAACTCGAAGTCGCTCTTCGGCACCGGCCAGCTTCCCAAGTTCGCCGAAGACCTCTTTCACTGCGAAGACAAGGATCGCCCCTACGAACCGGGCCAATATCAGGACTCCGACCACTGGCTTATCCCGACCGCCGAAGTCCCGGTCACCAACCTCTTTCGCGACGAGACCCTCGACGAGGCGCAGCTCCCCATCTCCTTCTGCGCCTACACTCCCTGCTTCCGCAGCGAGGCCGGCAGCTATGGAAAAGACGTTCGCGGCATGATCCGCCAGCACCAGTTTCAGAAGGTCGAGCTGGTCAAGTTCGCCAAGCCCGAGAACTCCAACGCAGAGCACGAGCGCCTCACCCGCCACGCCGAGACTGTGCTGGAACGCCTCGGTCTTCCCTACCGCCGCATGCTGCTCTGCACCGGCGACATGGGCTTCTCTTCGGCCAAGACCTACGATCTCGAAGTCTGGCTCCCCGGCCAGAATCTTTACCGTGAGATCTCCTCCTGCTCTAACTTTGAGGCCTTCCAGGCGAGGCGCGCCAACATTAAATACCGTCCGACCGGTGCCAAGAAAGGTGAATTTCTTCACACGCTGAACGGCAGCGGCCTCGCCGTAGGACGCACCTATCTTGCCATCCTCGAAAACTACCAGCAGGCCGACGGCACCATCCGAGTCCCCGAAGCGCTCGTCCCATATATGAACGGTGATACAGTCATCGGCAAACAGCAAGGCAGGAGCTGACGCGATGATTAAACTTCTTCGCAACTATCTCTTCTGGACCTACGAGCGCGGCAGCTTCCACTACGACGTCATGGTGACCCTGATCCTGCTCTTCCTCTTCGTCGGGCCAAGATTCATCGATTTCAAAGACAAGCCGGTCGAAACTGTCGCTTTGCAATCGAGCGAAGTCCTCGTAAAGGCGGCGGGAAGCAACGAGGAAGGCAACCTCTTCGTTTATCAGATCCGTGCCGAAGACATGCACGGAGCGGCTACCGACAGCGACCGTCAGGCTGCCATTCTCCGCGTGATCGAACCCATCTCGGGCGGCGTCACGCTGGAGCGCTACGAGGCCGTTCACGACGCCCAGGGCAAGACCATCGCCTACAACGCCTGGGTGCTTCGCTAGCGTCGAAATCATCCGCAAGTATCCTCAACGCAACACGACTCATCCAATCAACGGGAGTAATAAAACGAATGCAGATTTTCCGCCGTGTAGCCGCAACGCTTCTCATTCCTGCCGCCGCGCTTCTTATCACTCCGGTTTCCTCATTCGCTCAAAGCAAGCCCGCAGACCTGAACACCGTCCTCCATCAGATGGATCAGGCAAGCACAAAGTTCAAATCGGCAGAGGCCGACTTCCGATGGGACATCTACGAGCGCGTCGTCAAAGAGACGACCACCCAGAACGGCACCATCTACTTCCTCAAAAACAGCTCTACCTTGCAGATGGGCGCGAAGATCAATCCCCCGACTGCGAAGGTCATCGAGTATAAAAATGGCAGCCTGCAACTCTTCGATCCCGGCTCCGATCACCTTACCGTTATGAGCGCGGGAAACAAGCAGGCACAGTATGAGAGCTTCCTCACTCTCGGCTTCGGCGGCAGCGGCACCGATCTCGCCAAAGCCTGGGACATCACCGATCAAGGCACCGAACCCATCAACGACGGCTCCAAAATGGTGACCACGACCAAGCTCAATCTCGTTTCGAAAGACCCCAACGTGCGCAACATGTTTACCCACGTCATCATCTGGGTCGATCCGGCGCGCGGCATTTCCTTGAAGCAGCAGTTCTTTACACCGTCGGAAGACGAGCGCACCACTTACTTCACAAACATCCGCTACAACCAGCCTGTTAATACGAAGCCCTTCGCCATCAAGACCGACAAGAAGACGACAGTCGATCGGCGCTAGGCCGCGAAAACACCATCGCCGACCAGACAAAGATCACGGGGAAGAACTCCAGCGTATAGCGCGGCTCCGAGTTATCGAGCGTCAGCAGCACAGCGCACCGCAGGATCACAAACCCCATCATCGACCATGCCAGCGCGGGATTTCCATTCCATTTGCGCCGGTGCCAAAGCCAGAACCCAACGCCGCCCAGCACGAGATAGGCAAGATTCAACCCCGCATAGCCATAAGCAAATAAGCTCTTCGCCGGATGCGCCCAGCGCCACCAGTTCAGTGGAATCGGCATCATCTCGGTCCGGGGCCGCAGCGCCATGTCCAGCAGGCGGGCCACCGGCAATGCAACATAGTATCGGACCGGATCGTCCTGAATCCGTTCTTCCGCAAGCTTCCCAAATTGCGCGTCAATAGCAGGGGTGGCATTGTCGGTCTGGTTATAGTCGTTCAGCAGCGCATTGGTACGCTCATATTGCGCCTCTGAATCGAAGGCCCGCGACGGCACATCCCCAATGTCGATCCCAGCATCATCGTAGTTCCAATAGACAGCTTCGGTCGAAGCAAATTCGATGCCCCAGCTTCGATACCATCGCTGAAAGCCCAGCGGCACCAGCTCTCCCGGATCGGTGGCATAGCGAGGAGCCAGCGGCTGTATCACATGAAACGTCTCCCAATTCCGCACCGTCCAAGGAGCCAGCGGAAGCACCATGCATACAGCCGCCAGAGCCACTGGCCAGACCGAACTCACACCGCGCCCGGGAACCCAGGCCAGCCAGACCATCGCAGCAAGCACCGCAACTGCAAGCAGCCCCTGCTCCGGCCTTAGCAGAACCGCATAAGCAAGCGCAAAAGTAATCAACCAGAGCCATCGGTTCGGCCCATGCGAGGTCGTCCGCCAGCGCTCCAGCCCATAGAAGGCAAGCGCAACACAGGTCAAACTAAGAGTCTCCGTCAACGGAGCGGCAACATAGTTCGCCGTAAAAGGACAGAGCGCAGCAAGCCACAGCGCGACCACCGCAGCGCGACGTCCGAACAAACGCCCAGCTAGCGCACTCACTACAAGGCATGTCAACAGGTCGATGATGCTCTGCACCACCATCACAGCCGTATAGTGCTCCATTCCGAAGACACGAAAACACGTCGCCAGAAAGAGCGGATAGCCTGGCAACCGAATCAGTGTCGCCCGCGGCATCACGCCCACTTGTGTGAATCCATAGACGCCATGCTCCAGCCAGTTCTTGGCGATGTCACCATACAGCAGCGTGTCGCCATCGATTCGCGCCAGATGGGCGATGAACCACAGCCGCAGGGCAAACCCCAACATCAGCGGCAGCGCCACCCACAGCCATACCAGTCGTCTTCTACGAGTCATGTATGTGAATCATACTTGGATGATGCCCTCATTCCGAGGCATTGACTCAAACCGTATCCCTGCATACGATTGAAATAGCCGCTTACGCCGCCAGCCCTCCCAAATGAACAAACAAATTTTCTACGATCCGCTACGAAAACGCTGGAAGAGGCTGCGTCGAATTCTCGACATCCTCGCCCTTCTGGGATTTCTGCTGATCACCGTGTTTCTTGTGGGCTTGCTGCGCACGAAACCGTTGCCCGAGCTGTCCTTCCAGACCCAGAAACGCAACTACCGCACGCTCACCAATCCGCGTAAGCCGGTACTGAAGCCCGGCCAGAAGCTTCGCCTTTCTCCGCATCGAAAGACCGACCTTAAGCCCTCCGACGTCACGCTGAACTCCGGTGAAGGTCTTCGTGCTGCCTACTATGTCGAGTGGGATCCAGCCAGCTACTCCTCGCTCAAGCAGCACATCAAACAGGTCGACCTCCTCTTTCCCGAGTGGTTGCACGTCGTTACGCCTGACGGAAATCTAACCTCCTTCACTATCGACAACCGCCCCTTTCAGGTCGTCGATAGCGGCGGAGTCCACTCCGTTGATCAGGAGTTCAAGGTCGCCCGCACCATCGCGGAAAATCACGTCGATACTGAAGTCTTCCCGCTCGTCAACAACTACGATCCGGTCAAGGGCGTCTTTCTGCCCTCCATCGGGGATTTCCTCGAAGACGACTCTGCCCGCGCCAACTTCCTCAAGCAGCTCGATACCTTCTTCGCCGCCAATCCGAATTATCACGGCCTCTCGCTCGACTTCGAAGAGATTCCCTCTGACGCGCAGCCCGGCTACAACTCTCTCATTGCCGCTATCTACAGCGATTTCCAACAGCGTCATCTCCGCCTCTACGTGAACACCCCCGTCGGCGACGATGACTTCAATCTGAAGTACATCGCCGACCACTCCGACGGTCTGCTGCTGATGAACTATGACCTCCACCAGACCGATAGCGGCCCCGGCCCTATCGCCCCACAAGACTGGTTCATCGACAACCTGAAGAACGTCCTCAAGATCGTTCCCAAGCAGAAGATCATCTGCGCCATCGGCAGCTACGGCTACGACTGGTCGCTCGCAATGCCGCCGGCGTCATCCGGAAAACAGGCCAAGTCTAAAAAGCAGCCACCCCCCAAGGTGCTGACCTCGCAGAACCTCTCTACGCAGGAGGCATGGCAGGAGGCATACGACTCGGGCTCCGACATCGATCTCGATGACAACTCTCTCAATGCCCACTTTGCCTACGATGACGAAGACGCCCACGTTCGTCATCAGGTCTGGTTCCTCGATGCAGTCACCGTCCTGAACGAGATGCGTGCTGCCCGCGCCCTTGGCCTCGAGACCTTCGCCCTATGGCGGCTCGGCTCAGAAGACAACTCCCTGTGGAAGATCTGGGACAATCCGACCAAGGGCGATCCGCTCAAAGATCTCGCGACCGTCGAACCCGGCTACGACGTCGACACCGAGGGCGACGGCGACATCCTGCGCATAACTCGCAAACCCCAGAACGGTCAGCGCACCATGACCCTGGACGATGACGCCTCGATCCCCTTGAACTATCGCTCCATCACCGACGAGACGATGGACTCGTTGCCCCTCTCTTACACGATCCAGCAGTACGGCTACCATCCCAACGAAGTGGCGCTCAGCTTCGACGATGGCCCGGATCCGCAGTGGACGCCGAAGATCCTCGATATCCTGAAGCGCTATGGCGTTCACGCCACCTTCCTTATGATCGGCGAGGTCGCCGAAAATAACGTCGGCGTCATGCAGCGGGTCTATCGCGAAGGCCACGAGATCGGCAACCATACCTTCACTCACCCAGATATCAGCGATATCTCCAACGCGCAGGTCGACCTGCAACTGAACCTGACCGAGCGGCTTTTCGCCTCCAAACTTGGCGTTCAGCCCCTCTATTTCCGACCGCCCTACTCCATCGATCAAGAGCCCGACACCAACGACCAGGCCGCGCCTGTCGACCGTATTCAGAGCTTGGGCTACGTCATTCTCGGCAACAAGATCGATACCAACGACTGGGACGAGCACCCGCGCAAATCTCCCCAGGAGATCATCGACAGCGTCTTCCAGCAGATTAACGACATGCAGGCCCGCCCCTGGACCAAGGGCTCTGTCATCCTTCTGCATGATGGCGGCGGAGACCGGTCGGCAACCGTAGCCGCTCTTCCCAAGCTGATCGAGGCCCTGCGTGCGCACGGGTACAAGATCGTCAACGTATCAGATCTAATAGGCAAGACCCGAGCCGAGGTCATGCCCCCGCTCACGCCACGTCAGCGCTGGCTGGCCCGTGCCGACTCCATCACCTTCTTCGTCGTCGGCTTCTTTAACAACTTCATCGTCGGCGTCTTCTTCGTTGGCGACATCCTGATGAGCGCGCGGCTCATCATTATGGGCATCTGCGCGGTCATCGACCGCCTGCGCAAGCGAAAGAACTACGCCACGCCGGAGTATCTGCCCAAGGTCGCGGTCGTCATACCCGCCTACAACGAAGAGACGGTCATCGTGCGGACCATTCGGTCCGTCATGATGTCCACCTATAAGAATCTGCGCATCATCGTCGTGGACGACGGCTCCACCGACAAAACCTACGATGTCGCCCGAGCCGCCTACCCGGCTGACATCGCCTCCGGACGCCTGACTATCATGACCAAGCCGAACGCGGGCAAAGCCGAGGCGCTCAACTTTGCGCTTCCGTACATCGACGAGGAGATCTACGTCGGCATCGACGCCGATACGGTCATCGCTCATGATGCCATCGCCAGGCTTGTCCCGAACTTTGCTAACCCGAAGATTGGAGCTGTCGCCGGCAATGCCAAGGTAGGCAACAAGGTCAACCTGTGGACCCGCTGGCAGGCGCTCGAGTACATCACCAGCCAGAACTTCGAGCGCCGCGCCCTCGACCTCTTCGATGTGGTCACCGTGGTTCCGGGAGCCATCGGCGCATGGCGCACCTCAATCGTCAAAGCCGGCGGCGGCTATCACTCCAATACCGTCGCCGAAGACGCTGACCTGACCATGAACATCCTCGAACAGGGCTACTCTTCCATATACGAGGATGCGGCGTTGGCATTCACCGAGGCGCCGGTGACGGCGGACGGCCTCATGCGCCAGCGCTTCCGCTGGTCCTTCGGTATCCTTCAGGCCATCTGGAAGCACCGCGGCGCATTCACCAAACACAAAGCGCTTGGCTTCTTTGCGCTGCCCAATACTCTCGTCTTCCAGATTCTGCTGCCGCTCGTCTCGCCGCTGATTGACTTGATGTTTGTCGTCGGCGTGGTGACCTACTACATCGACAAACACTTCCATCCGGAGACCACCTCGGCGGCCAGCCTGGAGAAGTTGATCGTCTTCTTCCTCGCCTTCCTGATGATCGATTTCGTCACCTCCGCGCTCGCCTTTGCGCTCGAACGCAAGCATCCGGCCAGCAAGGGCGACGGCTGGCTTCTCTTCCATATCTGGATCCAGCGCTTCACCTATCGGCAGGTCTTCTCGGTCGTACTCTTCAAAACCATCAAGCGCGCCATCGACGGCAAACCCTTCAACTGGGACAAACTGGACCGGACTGCCAAGATGTCCAAATCCACCGATCAGCTGACCGAGGCAGGCTCATAACGCGTTTCAAAGATCGCTTTACCCAATCGGACCTCCATTCGCGCTAGAATCACGGCATTATGGCTATCGCGAATCCGGTTCTCTCCCCCGCTGCCCGTTCGACTCAGGCCCCGTTTGTCAACGAAGCATTTGTTGACTTTACCCTGGCGTTGAACAAGCGCCTCATGCAATCTGCGCTCGACGAGGTGGAGAATCAGCTTGGACGCGAGTACGACCTTGTGATCGGAGGCCGGCGTCTGCGGACGGAAAGCAAGATTGTTTCGACCAATCCGGCCCGCCCTAAACAAGTTGTCGGCATCCACTCGAAGGCAGGAACGGAACACGTTCAACAGGCGATCGATGCTGCCCAGACCGCCTTCGTAAGCTGGAGTCGGACCTCGGCAACCGACCGGGCCGGTCTCCTCTTCCGCGCCGCAGGGCTCATCCGCGAGCGCAAATTTGAGTTCTGCGCATGGCTGGTCTACGAAGTAGGCAAGAACTGGGGCGAGGCTGACGCAGACGTAGGCGAGACCATCGACTTTCTGGAGTTCTACGGACGCGAGGCGCTCCGTTTGGCTGGCGCAACCACGCCCATCCAGTTTCCCGGCGAGCGCAATCAGCTTCGCTACCTGCCGCTCGGCGTAGGTGCAGTCATCTCGCCGTGGAACTTTCCCTTCGCCATCATGGCGGGAATGACCGCCGCCGCGATCGTCTGCGGCAACACGGTGATTCTCAAGCCATCGGAGGACGCGCCCACTATCGCCGCAAGATTCGTCAGCCTGCTCGAAGAGGCGGGTCTGCCCGACGGTGTCGTCAACCTTTGCCCCGGCTCCGGAGCGGAATTCGGCAGCGCTCTGGTTGAGCACCCGCAGACCCGCTTCATCGCCTTCACCGGATCGAAGACCGTCGGTTTGCAGATTCACGAGCGCGCCGCCCGCACCCAGCCCGGCCAGCACTTCATCAAGCGAACGATTCTAGAGATGGGCGGCAAGGACTCGATCATCGTCGACAATAACTGCGACCTCGACGCAGCCGTGCAGGGAGTCCTCGCCAGCGCCTTCGGCTTCAATGGCCAGAAGTGCTCTGCCTGTTCGCGGGCCATCGTCGACGCAGAGGTCTACAACACATTCTGCGACCGGCTACAGACAAAGGTGGCGGAGATCAAGACCGGGGACCCCGTGGAGAACGTCTATACCGGTCCCGTCATCAGCGAGAAGGCCTACCGCAAGGTCCTCGGCTACCTCGACATCGCGAAAACCGAGGGTGTCGTGATCAATGGCGGCCAGGCCATCGAAACTCCAGAGGGGGGCTACTACATCGCACCGACCGTAGTTAAGGATGTGGCGCCCACCGCCCGCATCGCGCAGGAAGAGATCTTCGGACCGGTGCTGAGTGTCATTAGGTCGAAGAACTTCGACGACGCACTGGCCATCGCCAACAACACGGAGTACGGCCTCACCGGAGCAATCTACTCCAACTCGCGGGAGAACCTGGAGAGAGGGCAGAACGAGTTCCACGTCGGCAATCTCTACCTCAATCGGAAGTGCACGGGAGCGATGGTCGGCGCGCATCCCTTCGGCGGCTTCAACATGAGCGGCACCGACTCGAAGGCCGGCGGCCCCGACTATCTCCTGCTATTCACTCAGGCCCAGAGCATCGCGGAAAAAATAACGAAGACAAGTTCCACAGCGGAAGAGCAATCGGACCAAATGGGGATGTAGCCCGGTCTGGCTCAAGCAGTCTTCATCTCAATTAGATTTCCCGCCTTGGCAGCGGCCTCCGCCAGAACACGGTGATGAATCGTAAAAAGGGCCAGTTCCAAACGGTCCGAGACACCGGTCTTGTCGTAGATCCCGCGCAAATAGTTCTTGATGACCTGCTCCTTGGTGCCAAGCTGCGCAGCAATCTCCTTGTTTTTGCAACCCTGAACAATCAGCGCGACGATCTGCATCTCCTTCGGCGTCAACCGGTCACGGACACGCGCGCCAACACTGTCAGCAACCTGCATGGTAGTAACGTTGGCAAGCTGAACAAAGCGCTGCCCTCTGGCTACCCGGCGAACACAATCGACAAGTTCGGGTCCGGCGACACTGCGTCCGACAATGCCGTCGAAAAGGGCCAACAGTTCGTCAGCAACCTGTTCTGCATTTTCCGCCACCAGGATAATCCGGCTGCCAAGTTCCTTGCTACGACTGAATAAAGCAGGATAATCCGGCCGCAGACTTGAAGCTACGAGCAAAATACTTCCTCGAAACATCTCCATCGCAGTACTGAATTTCTCCGCATTTTCGCATTGAGCGACGATGCGCATATCGTCCTCCAATGCAAGCACACGTGCTGCCCCGGCCCGGAAAATCGCTTGGTTGTCAGCGAGGATTAGTCGATTCATGAGTATTTCAGTCTCCTCCCGGGACTCAGAGCATTTTCACCACTGTTGCGAGGTGGATAAGGTCTGCGCGTTCCATTTTTCTGATAAAACGGCCTTCCGACTTCGAAGCGTCGTAAACGCCAACAGCACATGCTACCGCCCGGTATGGTCCTCATCGGCAATCTTGAGCGCCCTGCATGGCAATGTCCATTAATCGGACAGTCCCAAGCGCAAATCGATTCATTTATGAGCCTTTCTAATCAATACGATATGTTTCTGAACCCTCAAGGCATTAGGCACAATCGAATAATACATACGGAATGTGGAAAACATTCCCGCGAAGTATAACTAGGGTATGCCTAAGCCAATTCTGCTCGCTATCGATGACGACACCAGCGTTCTGGAAGCTGTCGTTCAGGATCTGCGCCGCCACTACGGTCAAAGCTACCGTATCGTGCGTGCTGCCTCGGGCGGCGCCGCGCTCGATATCTGCCGCCAGCTTCTGGAACGCAAGGACACCGTCGCCCTCTTCCTCTCCGACCAACGGATGCCGGGAATGACCGGAGTCGACTTCCTGCAACAGGCCCTCAAGCTCTACCCCGACGCCAAGCGGGTACTGCTGACCGCCTACGCCGATACCGAAGCGGCGATCCGCGCGATCAACGCCGCAAAGATCCATTATTACCTCAATAAGCCGTGGGATCCGCCTGAAGAGAAGCTTTATCCTATATTGGACGACTTGCTCGAAGCCTGGAAGCAGGGGTACAAGCCACCGTTTGAAGGTATCCGTGTAATCGGTGTACGTTGGTCACCGACGGACCACGCTGTCCGCGATTTTCTTTCACGCAACCGTATTCCCTACCAGTGGATCAATCCGGAACAGCATCCCGATGCCCTTACTCTGCTCAAGGAAAAAGGGATTGACGACGGTAAGCTGCCAGTCGTCCTGTTCGGAGATGGAACTGCGTTGGTGCAGCCCTCATCGAGCGACCTGGCACAGAAGCTCGGCATTCCCACCCAGGCGCAGCAGGAGTTCTACGATGTTGTTGTCGTAGGCGCGGGGCCGGCCGGGCTTGCGGCGGGCGTCTACGGAGCTTCCGAAGGTCTGCGCACCCTGATCGTCGAGCCCAATGCGGTTGGCGGACAGGCTGGCTCCAGCTCCAAGATTGAAAACTATCTCGGCTTCCCTTCCGGCATCAGCGGCGATGAACTGGCCAAGCGGGCATTTCTGCAGGCAGGCCGTCTTGGAGCCGAGTTCCTTCTGCAGCAGGTCACCTGCATCCGCTCGGAGAACCAGTACCACATCGTCCAGATGAAGGATGGCCACGAGGTCACCTGTCATGTGTGTCTCATCGCCACCGGTGTGTCTTATCGCAAGCTCGAGATCCCGGGTTCAGACAGACTCAGCGGAGCAGGCGTCTACTACGGCGCGGCACTTACCGAAGCGATGTCCTGCGCAGATGAAGAGGTCTACATCATCGGAGGCGCAAACTCCGCAGGACAGGCGGCGATGCACTTTTCCCGCTATGCCTCGAAGGTACACATGCTGATACGCGCCGGCTCTCTTGAAAAGAGCATGTCGAAGTACCTCATCGACCAGATCAAGGCCACGCCCAACATCATCGTCGAGACTCAGACCGAGGTCATCGCGATGTCGGGAGAAGAGCATCTGGAGTGCCTCATGCTCAGGACGCCTCAAGGCGAAGAGGCCCGGGCCGCCAGTTCGCTGTTCATCTTTATCGGCGCCGCGCCCAAGACGGACTGGCTGCCGAAGGAGCTTGCCTGCGACAGTAAGGGCTTCATCCTGGCCGGACCTGAACTGAAAGCAAAATCGGCGGGAGCGTGGAGGCTCGACCGCGAACCTTATTTGCTGGAGACAAGCATTCCCGGTATCTTTGTCGCCGGCGATGTTCGATACAACTCCGTCAAGCGATGCGCCTCGGCCGTTGGCGAAGGTTCGATAGCAATCCAGTTTGTGCATCAGTATCTTGCGACACTTTGAAAGGCAACTTCCCAGTCAAACAATGAGCGACCTAATCCAATCCGTTCAGGCAACACCAGCCGCCACAATAAGCGATGCCCTCTTCGCCAAATTGCGCACGGTCTCCATTCTCTCGACCTTGAACGACGAAGAGTTGCGCTGCCTTGAAGGCGCGGAAGAGATCACTCTACAAAAAGACGATCTGCTCGCAAAACAGGGCGAAGTTGCCCATTACTTCTGGATCTTGCTGGAAGGTGAACTGCGCGTGCTGCAAACAGTCGCCGACGGAAAGGAAATGAGCCTTGCGCCCATTCCGGCCGGAACAGCATTTGGTGAAGTGCCGTTGCTTTCAAATACGCCTAATCTCGTAAGCGTTCGCGCATTGGAGCCATCCCGTCTGCTGCAATTCGATGAGGAGGCCTTCTGGAAGTTGATGACGACCTGCCCGGGTGTACGCAAGTCCATCCTGGGAAACATGGCGTTGCGGATTCAGAAGTTGCAGAGCATTGCTGTTCAGCAGGAGAAGATGGCGTCGCTCGGCACCCTCGCCGCGGGCCTGATGCACGAGTTGAACAACCCTGGAGCTGCTGCTCGCCGGGCCGCCTCCCAACTCCGGGAAAACCTGATGCGCATACACGAACTCACCGCAAAGTTCAGCCGTATCGAACTAAGCCACCAGCAGAAACAGTGTATGTTCGATCTGCAGGAACACGCGCTTCGATCCAAGCAGCCCCTGCATATGAATTCGCTCGAACAGAGCGATGCGGAAGAGGCACTGGCCGAATGGATGGAGCAAGCCAATATCGAGAACGCCTGGAAGATGGCACCGACCCTCGTGTCGATCGGCATCGATGCTGAGGAGTTGAAATGCGCGCGCCAGGAGTTTCCCGGCGCCACTTTCACCGACGCTCTAAGTTGGCTGGCCGCGCTTGTCTCCAGCATGCAACTCGTCAATACGATCGAAGAGAGCATTGGTCGCGTCACCGATCTTGTCCTTGCCGTGAAGTCCTACGCCTACGAAGGGAAAGGGCCGCGTCAGACCATCGACATCAACAACAGTATCCATGCGACTCTCGTAATCCTTGGCCACAAGTTTCGTGAGAAGGAGATTACGGTCGAGAAAAACCTGGCCGCCGATCTCCCGGTGTTTCAAGCGATTTGCTCCGGTCTCAATCAAATCTGGACCAACCTGCTCGACAACGCAATTGATGCGGCATCTCCGCATGGCCGGATCAAGGTGCGTACGTGGATTGAGAAAACGCTTAATGATGGACGCCCCGAAATCTGCATCAGCATCAGCGACAACGGCAGCGGAATCCCTGCTGAATGCCAGGCGCACATCTTCGATCCCTTCTATACAACCAAACCCATGGGCGTCGGTACAGGCATCGGCCTCGGCATCGTTCATCGCATCGTGGAGCAGAATGGCGGGACGATTCGCTTCGCATCCGAACCCGGCAACACTGAGTTCGTTGTTCGGCTTCCCATTGACAACATTCAGCCACCAGAGCAGGCTAGCTAAAGCTACGCGTATACGGCCAGAGCTTCTGCCGTCGGCAGTCGCGATGGCTCCTTGCGCCGCATCGTAAGATGAAGGCGAGGAGAACAAAGTGCCTTTGACTCCATTTCATATCGCCTTCCCCGTAGACGACCTCGATGCCGCCCGTCTGTTCTACGGAACGACGCTGGGCTGTGCCGAGGGCCGTAGTTTAACTCAGTGGATCGACTTCGATCTCTTCGGCCATCAGATCGTCGCTCACCTGAAGCCTGAATCTAGCAATCGCAATCGACATTCCAACCCTGTGGACGGACACGAGGTGCCCATTCCTCACTTCGGCGTTGTCCTCTCGATGGACCAGTGGCAGGCGCTGGCCGACCGACTCCGCAATGCAGGCATCCGCTTCATCATCGAACCATATATTCGGTTCAAGGGCGAGGTCGGCGAACAGGCCACCATGTTCTTCCTTGACCCCGCCGGCAATGCGCTGGAGTTCAAGGCCTTTGCCGACCTCAAACAGCTTTTTGCAAAATAGTCCTCTTTGCGCACGAAGCAAGCACCGCAAATAGGCTGACCACTGATTGAGGTCAGACCTTTGCGTTTGCGGCCATCCCCATAAACGCCGCGAAAAACCCATAGCTAATTCGATTTAGTTCATTTAGACTTTTTATCGACCAGCAAGAGACGTTTTGGCGATCGCAATCAAACCAGACAGACGGCTGCGTCCAGATATGAAGGAGCACCGATGGAATTTTCCGCCTTTTTCAAGGGTCTAACGATCTCTTCCCTCTCCGCTGTACTGGCTCTCGCGTCCTTTGGGCCTCAGCAGGCGCAAGGTCAAAAACAGCCAGACACTGCAAAGATGCCATGGATGAATAAAGCGCTGTCCCCCGACCAGCGGGCCGATATGGTGCTTAGTCAGATGACGCTGGACGAAAAGATTCAGATGGTGCACGGCACCGGCTGGGGAGTTCTGCGGGCGGGCGATCCCATCGCTCCAGGCTCGAACTTCGGCGCAGGCTATATGCTAGGCATCGAGCGCCTCGGAATTCCCGGCATCAACATGGCCGACTCCGCCGTCGGCATCCGCATGGCCGCTATTCAGAGCCGCTACGCCACGCTACTGCCCTCCACCCTCGGAGCTGCCGCAAGCTGGGATCCCGATGCAGGCTTCCTCTATGGATCGGTCATTGGCCGTGAGGCCCGCGCCCAGGGATTCAATATGTCCATTGGCGGTGGTCTCGACATCACCCGTGAACCACGCAACGGACGCAACTTCGAGTATGCCGGCGAAGATCCGGTTCTCGCCGGCGTCATGACCGGAGAACTCGCGCGCGGCGTCAAATCCGAGCATGTGATGAGCGACATCAAGCACTACGCGCTCAATGATCAGGAGACAGGACGAACCGTCGTGAACGTTCTGCTCGACAAGCGTTCCATGCGCGAGTCCGATCTGCTCGCCTTCGAGATTGCCATCGGAATAGCGAAGCCGTCAGCCGTGATGTGCTCGTACAACCTCGTCGATGGCGACCACGCCTGCGAAAACGACTATCTGCTCAATCAGGTTTTGAAGAAGGATTGGGGCTTCAAGGGCTTTGTCGTCTCCGACTGGAGCGCGACCCACAGCACGGTCAAAGCAGCGCTGAACGGGCTCGATCAGGACATGCCCGGCGACGACAACTACTTCAGCGACCCGCTCAAGAAGGCCGTTGAAGACGGCCAGGTTCCCGCTGCCCGTCTCGATAACATGGTGCACCGCATCCTGCGCAGCATGTTCGATGCCGGCGTCATCGATAACCCGCCGGTGCGCAGCGTAGTCGATCCCTTCCGTGGCCGCGACGACGCTCAGCACATCGCCGAAGAGAGCATCGTCCTGCTCAAGAACTCCGGCGACATTCTACCTCTGAAGGCTGATCCTTCTACTTCAATTGCAATCATCGGCTCACACGCCGACGTAGGCGTCGTCTCCGGCGGCGGCTCCGCGCAGGTCGACGCACCCGGCGGCAACGTGATCGATCCGAAACCCGGCCCATCGCCTTGGGGTCAGACTATCTACTTCCCTTCGTCTCCTCTCCGCTACATCCGCGCGAAATCTCCGCAGAGTAACGTCCAGTACATCGACGGCAAGGACAACACCGCAGCAGCCCGCCTAGCCAAATCCTCCAGCCTCGCTATCGTCTTCGTTACGCAACCCATGCGCGAAGGTGTGGACGCGCCAACCCTGTCCCTGCCCGACAACCAGGACGCTCTGGTCGAGGCGGTGGCTGCAGCCAACCCCAACACCATCGTCGTGCTTGAGACTGGCGGCCCGGTCACCATGCCGTGGGCGCAGCAGGTCAAAGGAATCGTCGAGATGTGGTATCCCGGCATCGGAGGGGCACAAGCTCTCTCCAACATTCTCTTCGGCGATGTAAACCCTTCGGGCAAACTCGCCGTTACCTTCGCAAAAAGCGACGCTCAGCTACCGCACCCCACCGTTCCGGGTCTCGAAGCAAAGGTAAAAACGACCGGTGACGATCAGCACCACGAGGTCGCTCCATTCGATCTCAAGTACACCGCAGGAGCGGCGGTGGGCTACAAGTGGTTCGAGGAGACCCACAAGCAGCCGCTCTTCCCGTTCGGCTTCGGGCTCTCGTACACCACCTTTGCCTACTCCAGCCTGACGGTCGATGACGCCACGCGCACCGCACACTTCACCGTCAAAAACACCGGCCAGCGTGAGGGCACGGAGATCGCGCAGCTTTACGTCGCTCTTCCTCCCGCTGCGAAGGAGCACTTCAAGCGGCTCGCAGGATGGCAGCGTGTCGAGCTTGCGCCGGGCGAATCGAAGACCGTGAGCCTCACCCTGAACCCGCTCTACCTCTCCATCTTCGACACCGCCAAAGATGCATGGCAGCTACTGCCGGGCGACTACAAGGTGATGGCCGGAGCGTCATCCAGCGACACACCGCTGAACGCCACACTCCACGTTCAGCCGTAGAGCAACTCGCAAATGAGAGAAGCACAGCGCAACCGGATATGGTTTACCGCTGTGCTTCTTTTTGCGTAACGCCCGTCATCTCTAGTCGAAGAGAAACGACCTACCAGGTGGAGTAGGAGGTGCCGTCTGAACCCGCCCCCGGAGCCCCACTGTGCACGTCGTCTATGCCCGAGTCGGTCTGGTCAGTAGTCGACATATCGCTGCCTTCGACGGGAACCCAGGTATCGCTCCGGTGAGTGAAGGGATCGACCGGCATGGTCTTGAGATAACCCGCCTGAACCAGGTCGTCCAGCGACTGCGGAGCTTTTTGCTTGTCGACGGTATAGGAATCAATCGCCGTGCGCATCGTGTGCAGGTCTTCCTTCAGCACCGCCTCCCTCGCATTGCGGATATTGTTCGTATACGAAGGAATAGCGATGGCCGCCAGTAGTCCAATCACCACCATAACGATCATGAGTTCGAGCAGCGTGAAGCCTTGCTCGGAGCGACGTGTTGCGCGGATTGGATGCATCGCTACCATGTGTTGTATTTTGTACCGTCCAGTGCGGTGCCGTCACTCTTCGTATAGACATCGAAGACATTCTGGCCTCCGAAGGAAGTCGAATCAGGATCGTCCTGGTTCGAGCGCAAGCCCCAGTCGGTCGAGTTCGTCATAGGATCGATGGGAATGCGGCGGAGGAACTTGACCTTCTTGTCCTGAATATCGACGCCATCGACAAGGGTTTGGAGATCGGGCGGGTAGTTCATGCTATCGACCTTGGTCTGGATGCCCCCTTTGACGGCTGCATCGTAATAGTGGTCGATGGCGTCACGCATCTCCCAAAGATCGCGGCGCAGTTCGCGCTCCTTTTCACGTTTGACCTGAAACCGTGCAATGGGAATGGCGGCGGACGCGAGGATGGCAACGATCGCCACGGTGATGATCAGTTCGACGAGCGTAAGCCCGGATTGTGAGTTGCTCCACCGGCGAGGACACACATCCTCACCGACCGGACGCGGGACACCCAGATCTTTTATCAGGGCCGGGTTGTTACGCACAATCACTTCACATGCACCACGGCCTGCGAACCGACGGCCGGAAGATTGGCCTGCGCGCTATTGCGTGCCCCAACCTTTACCAGCGCGAGGTTGGAGTCTCCTGCCGCAACGGCCTTGAAGGTCAGCGTGCACAGGCTTCCCTGCCCGCTTACACCGGAGACATTCGGGGGACGAGAGCTGGAGATGGTGACGAGTCCGTTGCCGTCGTCCCGATGCACCAGCGCCACGGCCTGACCGTCACGTCCGAGGAAGTTGCCCGTATCGACGTTGACCAGTTGAAGAACCTTCGGGTTGAACTGCATCTGCAAAGGAACGGAATAAACATCGCGCCCGTTGCCGAGCATCACCGCTACCTGGAAGGTGCTTCCAACCGTCTGTGCCGAAACCGGCGCAACCACGCTGAGGCTGACAGGAGGACCGCCTGGAGCAATGGCTGAAGCTGGCGGCGTCAGAGGCTGCGCCTGCTTCTGCATCTGCTGCACCATGGCCGCCGCCGCATTGGCGGCGCTGGTCGCCGGACCAGTGGAGGGAGACTTCGGGTTCACGAATCCCGGATTGCCTATGTCCATGGCAGCCTGCTCCGCCGCATCGGTGTGCCGCAGTTCGATGGACTGACCTGTGCCGGTATCGATGGCACGGGTGTTCAGGCGGCTAAGAACGGACTCACGGACGATGTGAGGAATGAGCAGAAAGACGACCTCGTCCTGCTGCTTCTCTGTTCTGCGAGAGGAGAAGAAGTACTTGAAGATGGGTAGCTCGCCGATACCCGGGGTGCCATTGACCGTGAGATTGTTCTGTGTGGTGAGAATCCCGGCGAGAATGCTGGGCTCACCCTCCTTAAGCTGAATCACCTGATCAATGACACGCTGCCCAATGATCGGTTCGGTGACGCCCGAGATAGTGACCGAACTTTGCTGCGACGAGACCTCGACCTTCATCTTGAGGCTTATCTCGTTGTCGTAGTGGACCGTTGGCGTCATGTCGATGTTGACGCCGACATCAATGAAGGTGAACTGCGTCTGCACGCCGATGCTCGCAATTCCGGTGGAGACTCCGGCGTTATAGGAACCGGTTGCGATAGGGATTCGTTGGCCTATTTTGAGTTGGGCCCGCTGACCATCGGTCGCTCGAATACTTGGATTCTGCAGGACACGAGTGTCGGCATCATTTAGGAGAGCATCGAGCGTGGCGCCGCTGATGCCCACCGCAAAGTTCGTGGCGTTCAGATGGGCGAGCGAGTTGAGTGTGAAGTTCGAAGATGTTGTACCGGTCCCAGTGCCAGTGCCGGTACTTGTACTACTGCTAGTAGTGGTCGGCGAAGCCTGTGGAGTGATGGTCACCTGCTGAGGCAGGGCGAGTCCCAACTGGCGGACCTTGTCGCGGTTGACTTCAAGGATGGCAACGTCAACCACCACTTCAGGACGAGCGCGATCGAGGTCGTTGATGAGCTTTTGGGCCAGCAGAAGCTGGTCCGGAGTGGAACGAATGACGATGGCATTCTGGCTGGGCACCAGATTAACCTTGGTGGTCGGATCCAGCAGATTGCGAATCGCCGTAAGAACTTCGTTGGCATCGCTCTGCTGGCTGGCGTTGGTGAGATAGAAAGTCTGGACAGCTTCCTCGTCCAACTCGGCACGCTTGGTGCGGGTGTTCGCGGCAACGAAGATCGTATTGGTGGTAACCGGCTTATAGAACGTCCCGGCTTCGGTTCCAACGATGCGCAGTGCATCGGACAGCGTGACGTTGGTGAGGTCAATGGGAATACGCTTGGATGTGTAGTCAGGGTCGAAAATGACATTCAGGCCAGCCAATTTCCCAATGGCCTGGTAGATGACCTTGACGTCTTCCACCGCATGAAGAGTAATCGGATCGTCGGAGACGGGTTTCAGTTGGATAGGACCGGCTACCGAGTTCAGTTCATTGACGATCTCCGATTGCCTCGTATCAGGCGTGCCGGAAACAGCGCCTGAAGGAGAAGGCACTGGTGGAGTGTGACTGGCGGCCTCGGGATGCTGCAATAGATCGATCTCCTGCTGGGCCGTCTCGTTGGAGGGATCGATCTCGCGGGCACGAAGAAACTCATTCAGGGCTCCGGCGAGATCGCCGCTCTGATGCAGCACACGCCCACGATCGATATGGCTTACTCCAGCCTGAAACCTCATCCGCTCAAAGTGCGCCTTATAGGTAAGGTCCTTGGGATCTTTGAGGGTGGCTTGACGGTAGTCTTCGTAGGCGGTGTCGTAGTCCTGGCGCACCTCCGCGTCCTGTCCGCGCTTCTCCCACTTCTTGGCGGACTGCGCCTGCGCCGAGGCCGGGCTGAAAAAAACGAATCCAGACACCAAAAAGAGAAAAAGGTATGCCTGGAACGCGAATGCCGGTACTTTGATAGTTGAACTTTTGCCGCGACCCATGCTGCTTCCGTTTGCGTCCTTTACACCGTGAAGAGTGCGGCGTCTGCCGGAGTACACGCCTGTCTCCATGAGGGCCGAGTGAAGGGCGCTGCCTGTGAAGGCCGTGCCAGCCAGGCTATTGCGCTCGGGTGAGTATACCATTCGCGGTGCGGTCGACCTCATGCTTGTAAAGGCTTTGAAGGTTAGACGCGGCAGGCGTCCGCTGGTGAGATTTGAGTTGGCGGCGTGTTAAAGTAAGAGATTCCATGCCTCGCTCACTTTCCAACCCTACCGTCGCCCATCAGCCCAAGCCCGTAGTGAAGGCGAAGGACCGCGATCCGGTGGCAGCCGGCATGAGGGACGCCGCGTTCAATCGCTCGGCAAGCTTCAACTATTTCCTCTCGGACAAAGTCGAGGCCGGCGTCGCTCTGCGCGGGACCGAGGTCAAATCCATCCGCGAGGGCAAGGCGAATCTGAAAGATGCCTACGGGCTACTGAAGGACGGGGAATGCTTCCTGCTCAATGCCCACATCGGCCCCTTCTCTCACGGCAATGCGATGAACCATGATTCACTCCGCACCCGAAAGTTATTGCTGCACAAAGCCGAGGTGCGGAAGCTCGAAGCCATGACCAGGCAGAAGGGCTTTACCTTGATTCCGACACGACTCTACTTTCGCAATGGCCGGGTCAAGTGCGAACTCGCCCTCGCCAAGGGTAAGCAGGAATGGGACAAGCGTGCGACCGAGCGCAAGCGCGAGGCCGACAACGAAGCCAAAGCCGCCGTCGCGCGGAGTCAGCGGCGCTAGCTCTTCCATCAGGCCTGATTTTCCATAATGAGCGCAAAAATGTCGTGCAGCTTTGTCTCGACCCAATGCCTGAAAATCGGGTTACGATAGTTGCTATGGATGCGAAGCTTCTCTTTCAGGATGCGGCCGGGTTTGCTACACCCATGCTTGCGGTATTTGCTGTAGATATTGCCACGGCGAATGATGCAGAACCACTGCCGGCTCTGCTATCCACGTCGGACGCGGTGACGGATGCCGCCGAGAAGGTCATGGCATCGGGCGAGTTCAAGGCCGGTTTGGGCGAGACTCTGCTGCTCCACGCTCCAAATGGACTGAAAGCCGAGCGACTGCTGCTCGTAGGCATGGGCAAGGCCAAATCGCTCTCTGTCGATGAGGTCCGCAAAGCGGGCGGTGCCGCAGTGCGCGCAGCCAAGCCACGCGGCCTGCGCCAGATTGCGATCGTCTTCCCCGAGGACCACGCCTTGTCTGACGAGCATCTCGACGAGCTGCCGTGCATGTTGATGTCGCGGGCCTTGATTGAGGGCGCATCGCTGGCCGACCCTGACTACGACACCTATAAGAGCGACCGTAAAGATACCGCCTTGCAGACGCTCTCGATTCTTGCCAAGGAGACAGAGAAATCAACCCGTGCGGAGATTCAGCAGGGCTTCGATGAAGGCCTGATCGTGGCTGCGGCGCAGAATTTTACCCGGTCGCTGGTCAATGAACCGGGCAATGTGCTGACGCCGACCGTGCTCGGCCAGCGTGCGGCGGCGATGTGCGCCGAGATGGGATTGAAGTGCGAGGTCTTCTCGACAGAGAAGCTGCATGAGTTGAAGATGGGTGCCTTCTGGGCGGTAGCGCAAGGATCGGCCGAGCCTCCGGCGCTCATCGTCATGACGTATGAACCTAAGCTCGAAAAGGGCAAGTCTCCCGTCAAAGACGCTCCAGTAATGGGGCTGGTGGGCAAGGGCATCACGTTCGATACAGGCGGAATCTCCATCAAACCTGCCGACGGCATGGAGAAGATGAAGTACGACATGGCCGGGGCCGCTGCCATGATCGGCGCCATGCGCGCCATCGCCCAGTTGAAACCGAAGGTGAAGGTCATCAGCGTCATCTGCTCGGCGGAGAACATGCCCGACGGCAAGTCATTCAAGCCCGGCGACGTGGTAACCGCCATGTCCGGCAAGACCATCGAAATTGTAAACACCGACGCCGAGGGCCGCCTGGTGCTTGCCGACGGTCTGCACTACGCAAAGACCCTGGGGTGCACCCACCTTATCGACGCAGCGACCTTGACCGGCGCATGCGTGGTTGCGCTGGGAATGTTGAATGCCGGATTGTTCTCGAACAACGAGGAGGCCTGCGAAAGATTCCAAAACTCGCTGAAGACCTCGGGCGAAAAATTCTGGCGGCTTCCCTGCACCGATGATTATCGCGAACAGATCAACAGCCAGATTGCAGACATCCGGAACACCGGCGGAACGCGCTGGGGTGGAGCGATTACGGCGGCGCTGTTTCTGAAGGAGTTCGTAGGAGACACACCTTGGGTGCATCTCGACATCGCCGGATGCGCATGGAACGAAGAGGTCAAGCCCGCAATTGCTAAGGGCCCGACCGGAATTGCGGTGCGTTCAATTTTGGAGTGGGTGCGCAGCTATTCAGCATAGGATTCTGACCAGCAGATAAACGAGGCACTATTTATCTGCTGGTCAAAGCGAACAAATGGGATCATGCGGCAGCGTGTTGAGTTGCCCGGCTGAAAAGTTCTATTACCGTCTTATTGAAGGCAGGAAGATCGTCCGGCTTGCGGCTCGTCACTAGACCGTTGTCTTCGACGACCTCCTGATCAACCCATTTGGCGCCTGCATTGCGAAGGTCGGTCTGCAACGACGGCCACGAAGTAAGCGTCTTTCCGCGCACCACGTCCGCCTCGATCAGTGTCCACGAGCCGTGACAGATCGCCGCAACCGGTTTATTCGCCGTGAAGAAGCTCTTGATGAAAGCGACGGCCTGTGGATCCATCCGAAGCTTATCCGGGCTCATCACTCCTCCAGGGAGCAGAAGCGCGTCGTAGCTCCCTTCCTTCGCCTCGGAAAGCTCTACGTCAACTTTGACGGACTCACCCCAGTCGGTCATGTCCCACCCTTTGATCTTGCCCGATTTGATTCCGGCCTTTGGAGCAATGACGTCGACCTGTGCTCCAGCGTCCTCCAAAGCCTTTTTCGGTTTGGTTAGCTCAACCTGCTCGAAACCCTCTGTGGCCACAATCGCCACGCGTTTGCCTTTTAGCTTTCCGCTCTCTTCTTTGCCGAGAATGCTCATATTCCACCTTTCCTCTTAAATAGGTCAGATTCGATTGGGCACACGACCGTTGTCCGCGGGCAGGATGTCCGTTGGAGGCACAAATAACACTTCGCGGACAGGCGACTTACCACCGTTAAGCCACTTGGCTGCCCAGCCGCCCAACATCGCCGTTCCTTGTTGTCCATCGTTTTTAGACGGGTTTTTATGGCTTCGTCAGTTTCAAATCCGCCACCGTTCCCTCGGTGTTGTGCGAAAAACGAATCCCATAAACCCCGTCGGTCGACTTCAGCTTTCCCGCCGTCACCAGCTCCGATTTGTTGTAGCTCGCCACGACCGTGCCATTGATCGCGCACTCCACCTTGTCGCCCTTCACCGAAAGCGCGATCGTCTGCGTCACAGGCTGTCCCGGCCCTGCGGCCTTGTGCACAGCGTCCGATTCTCCGCTCCGTCCATTCATGCGAAACGGCTCTGGCCCAAATCCGCGCACAATGAAGGTGCCATTCCCATACGCCGCGCAGTAAAGGTCGCTCTGCTGATCAGTCCCCATATCGTTGCCAGCAATAAAAACGCCGTAAGGATGCGGATGGTCGTTCAGGTTCATGTACTTCGGCTCAGTGAACGTCGCGCTCACGGTATAGTCGCCCGCTGCCTTGTTCGCAGGATTCCAATACGTCACTGCCGGCCCGGTCGTCACATGCAGCACGTTGCCCTCTTCGGACAGCTTCGCATCCTTGATCGTCTGGCCAGCCTTTGCCGCGTTGGCATCAATCTTCCCCGTCCACCCGGCAGCCGAGATGCCGCCACCGGCCACAGCGCGGGAAGAATCCCCCTGCCCCTGTGCACCCACAAACGCAGGAACAAGAAGAGCAAGAGCAATGGCAAGCGTAGATCCATGAACAAGTCGCATAAAGAAAATCCCTCTCAAAGAAGAAGTCACTGGCAGTTCGAAATTATAGGAGCTTCCCCCTTCGCCGCCGCAAGAATCTTTTCACGTCCACCGCTCCGAGCTTCCTATCTCCTAATTTCCGGAATAGGGTTTCTCCCTCGGGTCTCATTCTGAAAACCGCCCCAGCGTCCAAAGATGATTCAGCGGCCCTTTCCCTTTTCCCAACCCTGCCGCCGTCCGTATTGCCTCGGCCACATATAGCTTCGCCCCTACCGCAGCCTCATGTGAACCCTTCCCCGTCACCAGCCCGCATAAAAGCGCGCTCGAAAGCGCACACCCCGTTCCATGCGTCGAAGTCGAATCGATCCGCGCTCCCGGGAGCCACCACGTCCCGCCCGCCGCTGTCAGCAGAAAATCGTCGGGGGGCGTCAGATGACCTCCAGTAGCAAAGACATTCAACCCTTGGCCTGCAGCCTGAAGCGCTCGCGCCGCATCCGGGACATCTCCGCGCCCCGACACTCGCCTTCCAGTCAAAATTCCCAGCTCATCAATATTGGGAGTCACCCAGTCCACCAGCGGCAGCAGCCGCTTGCGCAGGACCTCCACTCCATCCTCTTCCAGCAGTTCCCTGCCCGAACTCGATCGCAAGACCGGGTCCAGCACCACCGGGATCCGGCTCCCACGGCTCCGTAAAACGCTCAGAAAATCAGCCACAGTGGCAACAGTCTCTTCCATGGCAAGCATCCCAATCTTGATGCCCGAACTCGGAAGATCTTCCTCAAGGCAATCGAGCGTCGCCCGCACCGTCTCCGGCCGTATCGGATATGCCGCTTTGACCCCCATCGTGGACTGCACCGTCAAGCTGGTAATGCAGGAAGTTCCAAATAAGTCGTGCGCCGCAAACACCATCAGATCCGCCGTCACTCCAGCGCCCGAAGAGGGATCGAACCCGGCAATCGTCAACACAGTCTGCATTTTGGAGGCAAAACCCGAAAAATCGTCTTTATTTGCAATTCTGCGAAAAAAACAGCATATCGCCGATTCATCCCGAAAAGGGATGAATTCAGCATTAAAAGCCGCTAATCCGTCCGAATAACGGCCATCCTTCTTTCAGATTCCTATAGCACAGACGCTTGGATCAGGCAATGCCGTTAGCCACTTAAATCATTCTCGGCGTTTGACTTAGTTGGTTCAACTCAAGACAATAAGTAGTGGAGATTGCATGAAACTGATTCCTTCCACAATACGCGACCGCAAGGTCACTATGATGAAAGGCGGAGTGGTCGTCGTAACGCTGATGTTGGCGTTCGGCGCTGCGGCATCGGCAAGCGATCCCGCACCAGCCGCAAAAGATTCTGCAAACCACACGGCACAAAAAGCAAAGGCCCATCACTGGTACCAGATTGGCGAAGCCTCCTGGTACGGCATTCGCTTTCAGGGGCACAAGACCGCCACGGGCGAGGCCTTCGACATGAATGCCCTCACCTGCGCGCACCGCAGCCTCCCTCTAGGCAGTTGGATCAGAGTCACCAACCTTCGCAACCACAAGTCCATCTTCGTTCGTGTCAACGACCGTGGCCCAGTACCTGAGGATCGTGTCGTCGACCTCTCCTACGCAGCGGCTCGCGCCGTAGGTATTCACGGCTTGGCCAAGGTCAAGTTGGAACCTGTACGCGGAGGCGATCCCAAGCTGGCACAAGAACTACTGGCCCAGCTTCAGATCCCTGTTCTCCCCAACGCCCACACCGGCGAATAGCCTCTCGTAATCCGAAATACCCGGTGCCGGCGAAGTGTGGGTTTGGAAACACTTAGCCGAGCCATTGGGTCGTAGTTATACAAACGACGACCAATTACACTGCTAATGTGGAACTCACCCCAAAAGACCGCCTCGCCGTAGCCCTCGACTTCCCTTCCGCCAAATCCGCTCTTGACCTTGTCGACCAGCTCTCCGGCACCTGCCAATGGTTCAAGGTCGGCATGGAGCTCTATTACGCCACCGGTAACGCCTTCGTCGAGACTCTCCGCAACCGCGGCTTCAACGTCTTCCTCGACCTCAAGCTCCACGACATCCCCAACACCGTTGCGGGAGCCATTCGTTCCGCCACCCAGGCTGGAGCCTCACTGCTGACGATCCATGCCTCCGGCGGCCCAGCGATGATGGCTGCAGCAACAGAAGCAGCTCAGGCGCCCGATTCCCCCCGGCTTCTCGCCGTCACTGTGCTCACCAGCATGGACGCCGCCCAACTCGCCGCCATAGGCGTAACCTCTTCTCCCGCCGACCAGGTGCTGCGCCTCGCAAAGCTCGCTCAGAAGTCCGGTATCAACGGAATGGTCTGCTCCCCTGAAGAAGCAGGCATCCTCCGCTCAGAGTTGGGCAGCGGTCCTCTCCTGGTCATTCCCGGGATCCGTCCCGCCGGCAGCGACGTCGGCGATCAGAAGCGTATCGCCACCCCGACCATCGCCATCGAGCGCGGAGCCTCTATGCTGGTCGTCGGGAGACCCATAACCCGCGCCGCCAATCCAGCCGAGACTGCAGAATCTATCCTCAAAGAGATCGAACGGGCCTCCGGGACTGACAGATAGTTCAAGGCAACTATCTATCGCCTCAACTACTTTCCGACATTCCGACCCAGGAAACAAAAAGGCCCCTGACCTTCGCCGGAGAACGAAGATCAGGGACCGGTAGTTCCTTTCGAATCAAGCCTTCACAGCAGAACCATGAGTGACATCCATATCGCTCAAACGCAGAACCAGCGATTTTGCCGATCCGCCGCCGCGAATGAACTCGCTCAAATTTAGCTCTTCGACCTCATAGCCTCGGGCCCGAAGCCGTTGCGCCAAATCAGTCTCAACCTTGCCCATCAGGATATGCTTGCCAATATTGATGACGTTGCAAGCAAACTGAGTAGCTTCCATCTCGCTGACCACAATGCGCTTATCGGCACTGTAGGCGGCTTCGATCTTCGCCAGCGAGACCGCATCGAACGCCTCTGGAAAATAAATCAGTTCCCCGCCGCTCAGTGGAGCGAAGCAAAGATCCAGGTGGTAAAAGCGTGGATCGACGAGGTGGAGCGAGGTGACAGTTGTATGCCAGGCGTCCGCAAGATGTTTATGACTTTGCTTGCAGGTTCTCGATCCATGCGCAGCCCAGAGCTTATCGCCCGCTGCGCTAAAAACAACGTCACCTTCTCCCTCAAACGCCGTCTCACGGGGCGTCTCCCATACCAGGAATCCGGCGTCCTGAAACCAGCGCCGTAGATGCGCTTCTTCGGTCTGGCGTTGCGGATGCGCAAAGCTGGAGACGGCAGCTACGCCGTGCTGGACCAGCGCGGAGTGACCCACAAAAACCATATCCGGCGAACCTTGCCGGGGATGAAGGAGCCGCACATCGGCAAGCCGCTGCAGCTGCTGATGCAGCGCCTTCCATTGGGTGAACGCTGTATCCCGCGAAGATTGATGGAGATTGCCTGCCATCCATGGATTGATGACGTAATTCACGTCATACCATTCGGGCGCACACATCAGGAAGGTGGGGCGATCGAAATGGGGCAAAGAAGCAAACGTCGAGGCTGGGGAAGATGCTACGGAGGAGGGTGTCATAATCCTGGTTTTCCTACTTTCCAGTTGTAGAGTCTGCCCGTTGCGGCAGACGATCGTCAAGGGCTGCAACAGCATTTTTTTGTACGACTTTGGTTCGACGTATCTCACCCTTGAAAAGGAGGTATCTATCGCGGTTCCATAAAAATAAATAATCCGCGGGAAAATAAACTCCTCCAGACGCAACAAAGAGCCCGAATTGGGGCCCTTTGTTTACAATCAGATCCGCTAAGAACTACAGCTTCTCGAAGAACTCACACGCCGAACAGGAGATATAGACTCCGCCGGGGATTCCACGCTCCCGATCCTTCACGCGCTTAACGATACGGGTTGGTTTGGAGCACTTCGGACAATCCGTGCTCTTGTTGGTGTCCATGACCTTTTTACGGTCGCCGGTCTTGGCAATCTTCGCCATAATTCTTGCTCTCCCTGGTGCGAATGTTTCGGCTCGCGCGCTGGATGACATTCATCCGGAACTTCTCGTAAAGATTGTCCGGGACAGGCCACGGCAGGAATCGGAGGAGAAGGACTGCGATTGAGGCTCTCTCAAGAGTTTACACGACTGAAGCTCTAACGGAGATGCGGATCGGTGGGAGAACCCATCGTGGGAACCGGGGGGATTGGAGCAACGGGCTGTTTAGCAGTTGGAAACTGCACTTTACCTGACCCTCCCGACGGCACTGGCTCACCCGGCTTGCGCAACGTAGGCGGCTGCGCTTGCCCGCTGGCGCTCGTTCCGGGCGCCTGATCGCCCATCGCGACCTCCCGCGTAGGCGCAGGCGGGTTATATCCGCCCATCTCATCCTTGTCGTGGATCTCAAGGGGCTTACCCAATTCGGCGATCTCGACGACGGTAACCCGATCGCCAACGAATTTTATAAAGTGGATCGTCTGCGGCTCATGACCATAGATCCATTCTTCGTAGGCCCCACCGCTGGCGTCGCCGCTCTGCTTCTCGCGAATCTTGCTCTCCGGCTCTCCCATCGCTGCAAGCACCATGCGATGGTTCATGCCCACCAATACCTGATGCACATCGACTGCCTGTTTCACCAATGGAGGAAGGGTGTTCGCATAGGCCTGTTCCGTCGTCTTGACTCCAAAATCGATGACGGGCGCAAGCAGTGCTTTCACCTCCGGGGCCGAGAGGTCTGGTACAGGTCCATCGAAAACCAAATTGATGCGGGAGCCGGTCGCTTCTTCCCCCTGATCCGCTACGACGGGATTGTCATTGAACTGGACATGCCGCAGGAAACGGTGCTTAACATAGGGACCGCCGTTGAGATCCAGAGCAATACGATTGCCTTTGACGGTCAGCGCAGTGACCACGACCCGGTCGCCCACGCCTGCCGCTTGCCCTTTTTTGTAAATCATTTCTTTATAGGCCGCAGGGCTGGTTTCCAACGACCCATTGGCATGAAGCGTCAGCCCCGCACCCATTGGCAGCGCGCAGTGCGCAAAGCCTTGCTCGGCTACCAGCATCCGTACCAGTTCGCGCTGGCCGCGCTCGCCCATGCGAGTTGCTGGAAGAGAAAGATTTGTAGGGGTGAAATGAGTGGAGATTTCGTCCGTGGCAGTCTTCTGACCGACTACAAAGACCTGGCTGCGCACCGTCCCGGTCAACAGAACCACGCAACTTACCACGAGAGCCCATCCGTGCTTGCGCATTGTCATGGCAGCACCTCAGATGGATAGCAGTCTGCGCCTTCTCTTCCCCTTTTGCAAGGGGTCGACTCTGCTTTTTGTATCTCATCAAAACAAACCCCGGAGAGCTACCGGGGAGGTTCATTCGCAGAGCGCTCTTGAGGCGTTGTAGGCAATATCTGAACCAGCGATACCGGCTTGGCTCCCTGCTCCATGGCCGTATGTGCTTCGGGCGGTGGTACATCCATGGGGTACCCCGCCGCGATGATGGGCTTGCGCGTGTAGTCCCATGCGTAGTCGCGGGTCGCGAAGACGACCACGACAACGCCAATCGTTAGGACTACCAACGTAAACAAGGCCCCTTCCGGTCCATAGTCTCCGCCAGTAAGCCAGGTGGGGCCGATAGCGCGGGTCTGAACCACGCTGGAAAAATTGATGATTCCACTCACGGGCAGGCCAAACAGTACGCCCATGCTCGCGTTCCAGGCGAAGTGTAGTCCCCACCCCAGCCACAATCCATGAGTGCGCAGCCATGCAATCGAAAGCAGGATTCCAGCGAACATGGTGATAAGGACGCTGATCCAAGTCGCGTCAGGATTGAAGGCGTGAAGTAAGCCGAAGAACAGCGATATCAGAACAGTCGCCGCAGTCGGTCCGACAGCCTCGATCAGGCGGCGGAATGGATACCCGCGAAAGGCTACTTCCTCAACCAGCGCACTGATCGCAAGCATCACCAGATTAAGGACGACGAGCCAGAAGGCTCTCGGCGCCGTCCAGAACTCGATGTGCAGCGTGCGGCCAAGCGCCATCGGCAGCACGGCGAGAACAACCAATCCCCATCCAATCGCCGCACCGATACCCCACTCACGCCCAGCGGTTGCTCGTCGGGGCAGGCCAAGCGCCTCGCGCATGGACGCACTCTGATGAGCAACCATCTGCAGAAAGCAGAAGCCGATGGCCAGCAAAAACAGCAGAAACACCACGCCAAGCAGAGGCCGCTCGTCGCTCAGGTTAAAGCGCACCGAAAGACCCATGGCTGCGCGACCCGCCAGCGTCTGCGAAGCAAAAAACCACGCAGCAGAAGTGATGAAGAGCGCGATTTGCAGCGCACGGTCCGAACGGGTTGACGGTGTCGAATCAAACGCCTTCAACGATAGTTACTCCATGTGCTGCATCGGCTGCTAAACGGTGGTGTAGAACTGCGCGATATTGCGGAACTTGCGGTAGCGCTGCTCGAGCAGTTCCTCGATAGGCAACCCTCGGAGCGCCGCAAGATGATACTGAAGCTTTTCATCGACCATCGCCATGGCCGCAGCCGGATCGTTCTGCGTACCGCCCTCAGGCTCCGACAGTACGTCATCGACACAGCCTAAGCGTTGGACGTCAATGGCCGTGTATTTGAGAGCATCGGCTGCCTGCTGTTTCTTGCCGGCGTCCTTCCACATGATCGAGGCACAACCCTCGGGGGAGATGACCGAATAAATCGCATTTTCGAGCATCAAGACCCGGTCAGCGACTGCCAGCGCCAAGGCGCCGCCCGAACCTCCTTCGCCCGTAATCGTGGCAATGGTCGGCACCCTCAGCCGCGACATCTCAAGCAGGTTGCGTGCAATAGCCTCGCCCTGACCACGCTCTTCCGCGCCGATGCCAGGATTCGCCCCTGCCAAGTCGATAAAGGTAAAGACAGGATGACCGAATTTCTCCGCAATCTTCATCGCACGAAGCGCCTTGCGATAGCCTTCAGGATCAGGGCTGCCGAACTTCCGCGCCACCCGTTCCTTGAGCGTCCTGCCCTTCAGGTTACCGACAACCAGCACCGGTTCGCCATGAAAGTACGCCATTCCGCAACTCATCGCTGCGTCGTCGCCGAAGGCTCGGTCGCCGTGGATCTCGCTGAAGTCGGTAAAGAGTGCTTCGATGAAGTCCATCGGATAAGGGCGCTGGGCGTGCCGGGCCAGCTCCGTTTTGATCCACGCTTCCGGAACCGGTGCGGCTACAGGATGAGCGTGCGCTGCTCTGCTTGCTTCGTGTTCAGCCATAAGTCGTCTGTGCTTCCCTTTTGATTGTATGCGATAGCCGAGAATCAGAGCGTAGCGATCTCGGATGGAACGTCAGAAGATCAATCAATCACCCGAACACCGCCCCGCCCGACCAGCTCTTCCACCTGGTCGATGAAGAGACGATCCGCCGCCACCATCACGTTATGCGGCTCCAGCACGGCGCAGAACTCCCCCGGTTCTTCGAGATCCAGCAGTAGCTTGCCCTTCCCCGGCGCACCAAGAAATACCGCATGAAGCTTTTCCAGCAACGCCGCGTCGGGATTATGCAGCGGAACCCTGATCCGCAGCGACTCCGGCAACTTCAGCTTCACATCCTCGAGCGCCTGAATACTCGAAATCGCCAGCTTGGGCGCAGAGTCTTCCTCCCCACGGAGCACGCCGCGCACCAGCACCGGGACGTCGATCTTCAACTTCTCCGCCAGCTTCTCATAAGACTGCGGAAACGCGATCAGCTCAATCTTTCCCACCGTATCTTCGAGCGAAGCCTGCGCGTACATCTCGCCCGAACGCTTCGACTTCGCCACCTTCAGCCCGGTAATCACGCCAGCGATGGCAATTTCATTCTGTGGCTCTTCACTGCGCCCGCGCCGAAAGGTTTGCGGCTCCGGCTTCATCTCAATCGCAGTCGCCGTATCTACCACCTTCATGTTGCGCAGCTTCTCGCGATACTTGTCCATCGGATGCCCCGAGACAAAAAATCCCAGAACCTCCTTCTCATACTGCAATCGGGTATGTTCATCCCACTCAGGCACATTGGGCAAAGCATCTTCGCGACCGCCGCCCTCTGCGGGGATATCCGAATCGAATATCCCAAACAGTCCATGCTGCCCCGCTGCCTCATCGCGCTGCGACTTCTGTGCCTGCTCCATCGCTTTATCTAGTGCGGCCATCACCTGAGCGCGCCCACCAAACGCGTCCATCGCGCCAGCTTTAATCAGCGATTCCAGGACACGCTTATTCAGCAACCGAAGATCGACCTTCTCGCAGAACTCCCAAAGGCTGCTGAAGCCGGTCTTTCCCGCTTCCTTCAATTCCTCGCGCGCTTTAATGATGGAATCAATCGCGTTGTGCCCAACATTCTTAATCGCGGCCAGGCCAAAGCCAATCTCATCCCCCACAGGGGTGAAGTTGGCATAGGAAGCCTGCACATTCGGCGGCACAACGGAGATATTGATCTCGCGGCACTCCGAGATGTACTTCACGACGTTCTCCGGCTTCGAGGTTTCACTCGTCAGCAGCGCAGCCATAAACTCCACTGGATAATGCGTCTTGAGCCACGCAGTGTGATACGCCAGCAGTGCATAAGCAGCCGAGTGCGACTTATTGAAACCATACCCTGCGAACTGCGCCATCAAGTCAAACAGCTTTCCAGCGGTGTCCTTTGGATGTTTGTTCGCAGCAGCGCCTGCCATAAAACGCTCGCGCTGCTTGTCCATCTCGGCAGCGTCTTTCTTACCCATCGCGCGGCGCAGCAGGTCGGCGTCGCCCAGCGAATAGCCAGCAACGACGTTCGAAATCTGCATCACCTGCTCCTGATACACAATGACGCCCAGCGTCTCGTGCAGCAGCGTTTCAAGCTCAGGCAGCAGATACTCAACCGGCCTGCGTCCCCACTTGCGCTCGATGAAGTCGTCGATCATGCCACCCTGAATCGGGCCGGGGCGATAGAGCGCATTCAAAGCGGTAAGGTCTTCGACGGTGGTCGGCTTGTAGCGTCGCAGCACATCGCGCATTCCGCCCGATTCAAACTGAAACACACCTGAAGTCAGCGCACGATGAAATACCTGCTCATAGGTCTTCGCATCATCGAGCGGTATCGTCGCCATCTCCACCGTCTCGCCGCGGTTCAGCTTGATGAGCTTAAGGCAGTCGTCAATAACAGTCAGCGTAGTCAGCCCAAGAAAGTCCATCTTGAGCAGCCCCATCTTCTCGACCGCCTTCATGTCATACGCCGTGACCAGCGACTCGTCCTTGGTCAGCGTCACCGGCACCAGCTCGGTCAGCGGCTGCGGCGCGATCACGACACCGGCGGCGTGGACGCCAGCCCCGCGAATCAGGCCCTCGAGACGAATCGCAGCGTCGATCACTTCCTTGATGCGCGCATCGCCCTCATAGGCGGTGGCCAGCGTCGGCGAGTCCTTCATCGCCTGCTCGATGGTGATGCCGATCGTCGGCGGAATCATCTTTGCGATGCGGTCCACTTCGCCATAAGGCATGTCGAGAGCGCGTCCAACGTCCTTGATGGCAGCCTTCGCGGCCATCGTGTTGAACGTGATGATCTGCGCCACCTGGTCGTTGCCATACTTGCGCTTGACGTACTCGATGACCTCGCCACGGCGATTCATGCAGAAGTCGATATCGATATCGGGCATGGAGACGCGCTCGGGGTTGAGAAACCGCTCGAACAGCAGCTCATTCTGCAGCGGATCGACGTCGGTAATCTCCATCACATACGCGACCAGCGACCCCGCCGCCGAACCACGCCCCGGCCCCACCGGAATATCCTGCTCCTTCGCGTAGCGAATGAAGTCCCACACAATCATGAAGTAGCCGGGAAACTGCATCTGCTTGATGCAATCAAGCTCGCGGTTCAACCTGGCCTCGTAGTCCGCAATCGATTTGCGCAGCAACCCACGCTCGCGGAGATGAGCCACCGAAGTCTCCAGCCGCTTCTTCAATCCTTCGCGGCACACGCTCTCAAAGTAGCTGTCCAGCGTATGGCCTTCAGGAACATCGAACTTCGGAAACGGATCTTTTACCTTCGACATTTTCAGGTTGCAGCGGTCCACAAACTGCATTGTGCGATTGCAGACCTCGGGATTCTGAGCGAAGGTCCGGTGCATCTCCTCCGCAGTCTTGATGTAGAACTCCTGCGTGTCGAACTTGAAGCGGTTCGGGTCATTCATGCTCCCGGCCGTCTGCACGCACAGCAGAATCTCGTGAGCGCGGCTGTCGTCGCTGGCGACATAATGACTGTCGTTGGTCGCGATCAGGGGAATGCCAAGCTCGCGCTCCATCTTGAAGAGCGCATCGCAGACACCCTTGTCCGGCTCCAGCCCATGGTCCTGAATCTCAAGGAAGAAGTTGTTTTTGCCGAATATGTCCTGAAAGTATCCCGCGCTCTGCTTCGCCTCTTCGTACTTACCCGCCATCAGGTGTTGATTGATTTCGCCGGCCAGACAGCCCGAGAATCCAATCAAGCCCTCCGTGTGCTTCGACAGAAATTCCTTGGACACCCGCGGCTTGCGATAGAAGCCATGCAGAGCAGCTTCGCTGGTCAGGCGGACAAGGTTGCGGTAACCCGTCTCATTCTCCGCCAGTACCAGGAAGTGGTTGTAGCCATCCGCCCTCTCGCGGTGGTCAGCCGTCTTTGAGAGATAAAGCTCGCAACCAAGGATCGGCTTGACCCCCTTCTTCTGCATGGCGTCGAAGAAGTGCACCGCTCCATAGATATTGCCGTGGTCAGTGATGGCGGCAGCCTTCTGCCCAATCTTGCTGACATGCGCGGCCAGCTTATCGACGTCGCAGGCTCCATCGAGGAGCGAATAATCGGAGTGAAGATGGAGGTGGGTGAACTCTGCGGCCATACCTCTAGTTTAGAACCCGCAGCCGCAGAGGAAAACGTCGACCTAATTCGAGGGTTCGTATTAGAATCGTGGGCAAATGGGCGGCATCTTCCTGATCGATTCAATTCGCTTATGGCTGCGCCGCAGAAGCCGCGAGAAAAAACTGCGCCTTGCCGCCACCTGGCCGACGACCGTGGCCGAGGTCAATCATTGGGCGGTAGTCCCGGCGGACGAAGAAGCCAATGCCTTTGGAGTTCCTTTTCAGATCGAAGCAGGCTTCCACTTCAAGCTCAACGGCGAATACTACGGCGGCTACTTTCGCAGCGTAGCTTTGGCCGGAGGTGAAGCGGAAAGACTTGCAAAGGGGGATCTTTCCGTCAACATCCGCTACGACCCGAGCAATCCAGATTCCGTCGCTGTCCTCGCTGAGGACAATAAGAAGAATCTCCCCTTCCAAATCTTTTCCAGCTAATCAGGGAAGGCGGAGCCTAACTCACTAAACTCGTCGCCAGCTCGACATAGAGATCTACGCACTCCAACAGCTCTTTTTTTGAGATCTTCTCATTCGACGTATGCGCCACATGAATGCTTCCCGGACCCAGCAGAAACGGCTCGCCCCAGTTGGTCAGCGTCGGGATATCGGTAGCGAACTTGGCGACCATCGTAGGCCGGTTCCCCACTTTACGCATCCGCACATAGCTCAGATCGAGCGAGAAAGTAACCTTGGCTCGGTCGCCCACTGTCTTCAAAATGAGGTCTTTCACCTCTTGCGAAGGTCCTACCGTGCGGATCAGCAGATGAGCCTCTGCCTTGTCCGCAATGACATTCGGCGCGCGCCCACCCTCGATCAGCCCGATGTTCAGCGTGGAAGGCCCAATCTCCGGCTCAACCGGAAGTGACAACGCGTTCACATCGTGGAGCGCCTCCACCAACTTGTCGATAGCCGACTCTCCCAGCTCGGGGTACGCCGAGTGCGCCATGCGTCCATGGCTGCGTAGCTCGACGCGCAGCGCGCCTTTTGTCGCGAGCGCCATGCGGTTGTCCGTCGGCTCTCCATTGATCAGAAACTTCGATCCCTTGGGGAACTGATTGGCCACCTTGGCCCCCGCCGAGTCGCGCTCCTCCCCCACAACAAATAGCAGCCCAACCTTCACGCCCGCATCCCGCAGCCTGTCCGCCGCCGCAATCTGAGCAGCGATAATCCCCTTCGCGTCGCAGGTTCCACGACCATAGAGGAACTCGTCATCCTCCGTGCAGCCAAAGAACGGAGGTACGGTATCCATATGGGTCGAAAGAACGATATCCGGCGTAACCCCCGGGAGCGCGGCATAGACATTGAACCGCTCCCCAGTCCCGGCTCCCGGAGTCAGCTTCAGTTCCGGCTGTTCCACCGTCATCTTTTCAACGGCATAGCGCTCTGAAGCCAGAAATTCATACAAAAAGGCTCCTGCAAGACCCTCATGGTAGGTGGTCGAATCAATATCGACGAGCTTCTTCGTAAGTTGAATAGGATCAATCGCCATCCTTCCAGCATACGATATGTTTTTTGCGTCAAAAATAGTTCCCATGGAAGCAGAATCGTGGACGAACCATCCTGGAGAACAAGCATAAAATCATAAAAAATGACGCAAAAACATCCGTCGCAAATTATCTCTATCGAGGACCTTCACAGTCCCGCCGGTCGCCTCGAAGCCGTACTGAACACCGGCCGTCCCGACGCGCCTTACTCCGTGCTCCTCTGTCATCCCCACCCCCTAGGCGGCGGCACCATGCACAATAAAGTCGTCTATCACGCCATGAAGGCCTTTAATTCCTTTGGTTTACCGGTCCTCCGCTTCAACTTTCGCAGTGTTGGACTAAGCGAAGGGACCTTCGACGAAGGCCGCGGAGAGCAGGAAGATGTCCGCGCCGCGCTTGACTGGCTCGAAGCTAACCTCAAACGACCCATCATCTTCGCCGGTTTCTCTTTCGGCTCCTATGTGGGCCTTCGCGCCTGCTGTGGCGAAGCTCGGGTGAAAGGCTTGCTGGCGCTGGGACTGCCGGTCCATGCCGAAGGCCGCGACTATACCTATGATTTCCTGGCGCAATGCGGCCAGCCCAAACTCTTCCTCAGCGGAGACCACGACGAATACGGCCCGCGACCGCTGGTAGAAGAAGCGTTCGCCTCGGCTTCAGAACCAAAGCGCCTGGTCTGGATCGAAGGAGCAGAGCATTTTTTTCAGGGAACAGCAGACTCTCCCACGCCAAAACTCGGCGTGATGCAACACGAGATCGCACTCTGGCTACGCGAAGAATTCAGTCTGGGATAATTAAGCGGCGCTCGTCGCCTCGGGAAGCCTGCGCAAGAGCCAGTCGCGCATCGCCTGGTTGCAAACCTCCGGCATCTCCTCGAACGCGATATGTCCCGCGCCATGAATCACAACCAGGCTCGACTGCGGCAACACCCTCTCCAATTGACGACCCGACGAAAGCCCCACAGCGCGATCACGGTCACCCCAGATCAGCAGCGTCGGCTTACTTAACTTTGCGAGGGCCGAACGCAAAACGCTCATATCAGCCGACCAACGCCGAATAATCTGCAAGACATGATCCATTGTGCCGGGAACATGCAATCCGGCAATATAGCCCTCCAGGACACCATCGGCAACCCTTGAAGGGTCTCCGTACATGCGGCTCAGCGCGGTGGCCTTCAGCATTCTTGGCAGATGAGGAATCTGTCGCGCAAACCAGCACCCAAACTTCGTCTGATAGAAGTAGATCAACTGCTTCCCAAGATCGCAAAACGGGTTTGCGGGCGCAAACAGGATGAGACTGCGCACGCGACCCGGGTGGCGCGCAGCCAGCATCATCGCCACAGCTCCTCCATGAGAATGGGCGCCAATATCTGCTTCATCCAAACCCAACTTCTGCATAAACGCTGCAATACGGTCCGCGGTCGCTTCCAATCCGGCATCCAGCCCGGGAATGCGCTCCGACTCTCCCATATTGGCTAGATCGATCGCAAAAACGCTGGCATCTCGGGCCAGAAAGCTAATATTTCTATTCCAGTTTCTGGCCGATCCGACCAAACCATGCAGCAATAGAAGGGGATGGCCCGAGCCGGCGTATTGATAGTGGACCTTCACGCCCGATATCGATACAACTGCCTCGTTAATCTCTTCGTCTCGTTGCATCGCATCTACTCTCTTTTCAAATGTTACAGGAAGATGAATTTGCGAGGCGAGACATTAGGAGAAGCCAGCGAATTCCCTTGAGATGGCTGAGGAGACAAGTAAACCCTACTATCAGGATTACGGAATGGGATATGATTTTCCGTAGCTCTAACTGCCCATGGACTCAGTAAGTTCAGCTTTCTAGTCATATACTCATTTGGTACACAATGTGCTTAATGAAGTTGTCGTAGCCTTATGAAAAATGGCTTCCAAACGCGGATCCTGGCGATCGCGCTCGCTCTTGCGACGCTGGCTGCGTGCGTGCTCGCAGGAGTAAATCTCCAGCACGAGAACCATTTCGATGTGCCTACTGACGGCATCTCATGGATTGAAGCGCCGGGTGGATTGCGAGCTCAGCGAGTTCCTGCGGAATCTCCCGGCTATCGGGCCGGAATTCGTACCGGCGACATCCTTGTCGCAATTAATGATCGTCCAACGAACCGCCTGGCTCCGCTTGTACGAGAGATGTTTCGCAGCGGCATCTGGTCTCACGCAACCTATTCCATCCAGCGGCCGGTTCCAAATTCCATCGATCTCAAAGGATCGGCCCGGCTCGACATTCAGGTCATCCTGGTCCCGCAGGACCGTTCCAGCAACCAGTGGCTGCGGTTTATAGCGCTCGTCTACCTGGCCATAGGAATTTATGTCTTGTTCCGGCGATGGACGGCGCCGAAGTCGACGCACTTTTATGTTTTCTGCCTTGTCTCTTTCGTGTTGTACTCCTTCAAATACACGACAGAATTCGACACCTTCGACCAGGTCATCTACTGGTGCAACATCATCGCGGAAGCGCTGCAACCCGCGCTCTTCGTCCATTTCGCAGTCAGCTTCTCCGATGTCTTTGCCTCAAATCGCCCAAACAAGCTCAAGCGCCGTCTCCTCAGCACGATCATCTACACGCCTGCAGTCTGCCTGATAGCGCTGCAATACTCCGCCATTCAATTCTGGTCGGCCACCGAGATGTTGCGGCATCGCCTCGATCAGATTGCGGTTGCCTATCTCGCTATTTATTACGTCATTGCTGCAATCGTCTTCCGCTTCCGGTATCAGCGAGCCGAGTCCGGCCTTGAGCGGCAACAGTTGAAGTGGCTCACTCGTGGCACCCTGCTCACCATCACGCCCTTCACGCTTCTCTACGTCATCCCGTACCTTTATTTCTCGGGCACATCCGTTCCTTCCCTACTGACAAAGATCGCCGGACTCTCGTTGATCTTTCTTCCCCTTACCTTCAGTTGGGCGATTGTGCGTTACCGGCTGATGGACGTCGATCTGATCTTCAAGCGCGGCGTCACCTATACGCTTGCGACCGCCTCGCTGGTCGGACTCTATTTTGTTGTCGTCGCCGTCACGGCAGAGATGGTTCGCGCCCGCCTGCCGAGCCTGCATGTTTGGGGCTTGCTGGCTGCGATCATCTTCACCGGTATTCTCTTTGAACCGCTAAAGAAAGCGATTCAGGGGCGCGTAGATCGCCTCTTCGACCAAAAGCGCTTCGACTACCGAGAGACCCTGGTTGAATTTGGTCGAGGTCTGAACTCGCAGACCGATCTCCGCGCTCTTCTCGACTCGATTGTTGAGCGCCTGCCTCAGACCTTGCTTGTAACCCGGGTGGCTGTTTTTCTGGCGACGGAACCTAATCGTTCTCCCGGCAATCCAAACTTCGAACTCGCAGCTTCGCACGGTCTCACCAATCTTCAGGCCGATGATCTACAAACCCTCGATGTCCGCTTCCTCGACTTCGACCGCCCGGGCGCCAACAGCCATATATTTCTTGAAACGCCGCAGCAGGTTCTTCGTCTGCCCGAAGCGCAACGCAGCAGCGCACGCAACCTCGATTTGAACTACTATCTCCCTTGCCGTGTCGCAAATCGGGAAGGATCTGGGACGCGTACCGTCGCCATTATCGGCCTTGGCCGCACCGACGACGGCGACTTTCTCTCCAGTGAAGACATGGAGTTGCTCGAATCGCTCGCAGGCTATATCGGCATCGCCATCCAGAATGCACAGCTCTATCAGCGGCTCGAACAGAAGATCGGCGAATTCGAGCGGCTCAAGGAGTTCCACGAGAACATCGTCGAATCCATCAATGTCGGCGTCTTTGCCGTCGACCTTGAAGATCGTATCGAGAGCTGGAACACCCAGATGGAGAGCATGTACTCGAAGTCTCGCAAAGAAGTGCTTCGTCAACCCGTATCCGCTGTCTTTCCGGCGGACTTCGTCGCGAGATTCAACAGTGTCCGCGAGGAGCAGGGCACCCACACGCTCTACAAGTTTCGCCTCGCCCTGCCCGACGGCAATGTGCGAACTGCCAACATCGCCATTGCGCCTCTGGTTACGCGCGATTTCATCGCCGTTGGCCGCATCATTCTTGTGGACGACATCACCGACCGCATCCAGCTCGAAGCCCAGTTGACCCAGTCCGAAAAGCTCTCCTCCATCGGCCTGCTTGCCGCGGGCGTCGCGCACGAGGTCAATACACCGCTTGCCGTCATCTCCAGCTATACGCAGATGCTTACAAAGCATATGCGTGGCGACGAGCGCCTGGCGCCAGTGCTCGAAAAGATCACGCAGCAAACCTTCCGCGCATCGGAGATCGTCAACGGCCTGCTCAACTTCTCCCGCACCAGTGGTGCTGAGTTCACCAGCATCGATCTCAACGAACTCCTCCGCGATACGCTGACCTTGCTGGACCATCAGTTCAAGACCGCGCAGATTCGCACAGAAACCAATCTCGATCCGCAACTCGCACGTATTCACGGAAATCAGGGCAAGCTGCAACAGGTAATCCTCAATCTCATGTTGAACGCAAAAGATGCAATGTTCGGAATGTCGAATGCGACCCTGAAAATTGCAACCTTCAATAGCTCAGGAAGCGTCTTCGTGCGCATTCAGGACTCCGGTGGCGGAATCGAACGCGAACATCTTCATCGCATCTACGATCCCTTCTTTACTACCAAGACCAGGCCGCAGGAAGGCGAGCATAAGGGCACCGGCCTGGGGCTTGCCGTCAGCTATGGAATCATCCAGGAGCATGCCGGCAAGATCCACGTCGAGAGCGAACGAGGTGTAGGAACTGCCTTCCAGCTTGAATTCCCTGCTTCCGGCAGCCGGTCTGCGATCTCTGCCGAAACCTACACGAATGGCCGCCGCGACGCCGAGAGGAAGACGATCCATGTCTGAGGCAACCGAGATGGCAGCCGAGTCTCTCCATCTGCAACGCACTGCCCGAATTGTTGGAACACCCCGCATTCTTATCATTGATGATGAAAATGCGATTCGAGAGTCGCTCGAGACGTTGCTGACGCTCGAAGGATTCACCGTGACTCTCGCCGCCGATGGCGTCTCCGGGCTCGAACTGTTGTCGCGTAATGAATACGACCTGCTGCTGCTTGACCTTGCCCTCCCGGGCGAAAGCGGCATCGACCTGTTGCCGCGCATCGTCGAGATGCAACCGAACCTTCCGGTCATCATGATTACAGCCTACGGAACCGTGGGCAACGTCGTCGATGCCATCCGCGCGGGCGCGGAGAACTTCGTCCAGAAGCCGTGGGACAACGAAAAGCTGCTCGCCGATATCCGCACGGCCATCGCCAAACACCGGGCCGAAGAAGAGGTCGTTCAACTCAAGCGAACGCTCAAGCAGCGCTACAACTTCGAGAACATCGTCGGCAAGAGCGAGCCCATGCTGCGCCTCTTCGACCTCATCGCCCAGGTCGCGCCGAGCCGCTCGACCGTGTTATTGCAGGGCGAAAGCGGAACCGGCAAGGAGTTGATAGCGAAGGCGCTCCATGCCAACTCGCCGCGGCGCGACCATCCCTTTGTTCCTGTCAATACCGGCGCTGTCCCCTCCGATCTGCTGGAGTCGACGCTGTTCGGCCATGTCAAAGGCGCGTTTACCTCTGCCATCAGTGCCAAAAAGGGTCTCTTCGAAATTGCGAACGGGGGCACGCTCTTCCTGGACGAAATCGGCACCATGAACATGGACATGCAGGCGAAGATCCTGCGCGTTCTGCAGGACCGCCGCTTCATGCATCTCGGCGGCGTGCAAGAGATCCAGGTCGATGTCCGCATCATCGCCGCCACCAATGTCAACCTGCAGCAGGCTGTGCGCGAAGGTCGCTTCCGCGAAGACCTCTTCTATCGGCTCAACGTCATTACGCTGGAACTACCTCCGCTGCGTCTGCGCCGCGAGGACATCCCCCTGCTCGCCGGACACTTTCTCAAGTTCTACGCAGAGGAAAATGGGACACAGGTGCCGTCGCTTGCGCAGGAGACACTGCGCATCATGATGGACCACGAGTGGCCTGGAAATGTTCGTGAGCTGGAAAACGCGATGGAGCGCGGTGTTGTGCTTGCCACCTCAAGCGTGATCACTCCCGACCTGTTGCCCGCGCAGTTGACCGGGAGCACCTACTCCGCCAGTCTGCTCGACCATAAGCCTGACGCATCGCTCTTCGACCTGATGGAAGAGATCGAACGCCGTATCATCTCGGACCGGCTGGAGCGCTGTCATTGGAATCAGACAGAAGCGGCGGAATACTTCAAAATTCCTCTCTCCACACTCAATCAGAAGATCAAACGGCTTAACGTTGAAATCAAGAAGCGCACGCGCGACTAGCTTCGAGGGAACGGCTCGAGTGGGTTACTCGGCGGCCCTTCTTAGCTGCTGATTTTTGAAAAGCAGTTCGGCGATGAGTCTTTGCAGGCGCAAGTTTTCTATCTCCAGCTCGATAATGCGGAAATCGGAAGAACTGGGCGAAGCGTGACCGTTGGGCGGTGACGGATTGGATTGGCCCAGCTCTCGCTCCGATCCGGCGGTTATGATCTCTCCGAGTTCGTTCATATGCGCGGCTCCGCAGGTTGTTCTTCTCCTGCTTTAGCGAAGGGATTGCATCGCATGCCTTTGCGAAACTTCTCGCGTTCGTCCGGAGACATCTGCTCCCAGCGCTCTTTCATGCGATGTTTCATGCGCCGGTTCCACTGGTCACGATGGCCGGAGTGACGGTGGAAACCGCCAAAGAGGATTCTGCTAAGGATGATGAGGCCGAGTGCCTGCCAGAACGTGATGCGCGTCCATCCGAATATCTGCGGCAACAGGGCGTTCCAAAGCTCCATCGTGATGAAGCCGAAGACAGCTCCGGCGACAATGACGAAGAGAATGATTTTAAGTCCTTTAACAAGTCGATGTTGCATGGTTTCTCCTTATGGCTTTGCGATGGTGTCGTAGATGGATTGGAGCGTGCGCCGCAGATGCAGCACGGCGTAGCGTTTGCGCGAGAGCAGCGTGTTGACGGCGATGCCGGTCTCGGCTGAGATCTCTTTGAAGCTGCGGCCCAGCAGCTCATGGGCGACGAAGACCTCGCGCTGCTCGGCGGGAAGCTCTTCCAGTGCCTCGTCGAGCGCGTCGAGGAGAAGACCCCGGGCATAAGCCGCCTCCGGCCCTTGGTCAGGCGAGGGCAGCAGATCTTCGAGCGTGTCTCCAGTGTCTTCTTCCGAAGATATTGGCTCGTTGAGTGAGCCGGGCTTGCTCTTGCGAAAGACGTCGATCATCCGATTTCGAGCGACACGGAAGAGCCAGGCGGTGACCTGCTCGATGGGTTTCATGAGGCGATATGCCTCGATCAACTCGTAGAAGACATCCTGCAGAATATCTTCGGCTTCAGCGCTGTCCGCAACTCGCTTGCGGATAAAACTGCGCAGTCGCGGCTCATCCCGCTCCATGGCCTCGGAGATGAGCTGGTCCTGCTCGATGATCGTGAGTTCGTTCATCTACTGGTGTAGACGGATGAGAGGGTACGGATATTTTAGGGCGTAGGCGGCGAAGGCGATTTAATTTGGATATAACGGCTGGCAAAAGTAATAAAGGTAGGCCAGTTTGGCGCCGGGGTGTGGCCTCCGGTGTGCTGGCGGAAGGCGATATCTCCTTCGACCAACGGCGTTTCGATGGGCGGGAAGGTGGTGGTACCCAAGCCCTTTTTCCCGAGTAATTGGTAGACCGGGCTGGCCGCAGCAGCGGCCATGAACATCCCCTTGGCATCGGCCCAGCCGTCGCCTTCGGTTGCGCCACCGCCGATGAAGACCGGGCAGGGAGCGCAGAGGGCAATCAGCTCGTGCGAATCGATGGGCAGATCGTTGGCGGTGAGCGGACCAGCATATTTCAGGAAGTTGCCGGCCATCCAATGGTATTCGCGGGGAGCCGCCACGTTTTCGAGCCGCTCGCCCCAATTGCGGCGGTAGAGCTGGGCACCCCCCGCGCCTGAGGAACTGACGTAGGCGATAGCGAACCGAGGATCGTAGGCCATCGCGACCAGCGCGGTCTTGCCAAAGCGGGAGTGGCCCTCAATGCCTACCTGCCTGGCGTCGACGGACTTGTCGGTTTCGAAGTAGTCCATAGCGCGGCTGCCACCCCAGGCCCACGCGCGGATGGCGCCCCAGTCGTCGAGCTTGCGTGGCTGGCCCTTGTTAACCAGACCGATGATGCCTTCTGTGAGACCTGCGCCGTTGTCCGCCTGAATGGTGGTGGGGTGAAGGATGGCATAGCCCCAGCCCTTGGCGAGAAGCTGCTGCTTCCAGTCGGGCATGAGCGTCGTGCCGGGGACAGGAGCGGGTGGAGGCGGCATCTTGAAACCGGGGTAACCCTCGAAGCTGAACTCCATGATGATTGGGACGGGGCCACCGGCATTCGCCGGGGTGGTGAGGCTGAGCTCGATATTAACGGCGATGAGCGGGTAGGAAGAGTTGTCGACGTGACCGACGAGCTGCTTGGTAACAACCGGGAAATCCCCTACGTTTCCCTTGGTTGTAGTGACGACCTCCCAGTTCACCCTGGGCGTATGAGCAGGCACGCGTCCGTAGATTTCGCGGTCGAAGTATTCGACAATCTGGGGCCGTCGCTGCGTCCACCACATGTCCGCCGACGTAACCTTCTTGCCGTTGTTCAAAATGAGGGGGTCGGGAAGGTTGGGATACGGGTTGGCCTTGGACTCCTCGTAGTTGACGGCGTTGGGAGCGCCCGCATGGCTATCGACTCCCTGACGCAGAGAGGTGATGTGGAGGAGATCCATCAGTCGTTGATGGTCCTGCTCCGCAGTCAGGTGAACGGGAGGCGATATCTGTGCAACAAGTGCGGCAGGCAGAAGTAGGAGAGCGGCGGCCAGAAAGGTGGCTTTTGGAAGAGACTTTAGAGTATGCAGGATTTTCTCCTTGGTGCCACTGAAACTAATGTCAACCTACTAAATGACGTCGTTTACGGTAGCGCCTTCGAATAGATACCCGAAGACGCCAGTGAACTTTCACGTTTGACTAGTTCTCCGCGCACGAGCGCCGTCGTGAACTCCGACGTAAGGCGGTTATGAACCCGCTTCAGTCTGCCGATAGGGACGCGTTCCATATTGAGAAGCCAGAAGTCGCTCTCGGCAACAAGCTTCTCGAACTTCTTTATCGTTATTTGGTTCAACCCACCGGCAACCTCGCTGAACCGGGTCGCTCCGTCCGTCTTGAACGTCGATCTCCATCGTATGAGAGCGTCTTCGCTGAACATAAGATGTGCCCATGGACAAACTGAAAATAGATGACCGCCAAGTGGGTGGTACCAGGTCGGACCGAAGCTTAAGAGAATCTCTCCGTCCGGCTTGAGCAGAGTATTCATGATTCGCAATATTTCAGCAGGGTCCTTGAAGTGCTCAAAGGCATCGATGGACACGATAATGTCACTCGTTTCCGAGGTCGAAGTCGTAAAGGTGCAACGATCCTGAACACCTGCTCTGGCTGCTGCCTCCCTGGCGATCTGAAGACATTCTTCCCGAATATCGATTCCTATGACCCTGACGGCGCCCCGTTGTGCCATCTCGATTGCCTCGGTGCCGATTCCGCATCCGAAGTCGATGACGGACTTACCTGGAATCTTGCTCAAAAAATTGCTTCCCAGGAGATCGAGTTTTGATCTATCTCCGGCTTCGACAAGCAGGTCTGGACTTCGCGGATAGAGGCTCCTCAGGATTCGATACTGCAACGCATTCAGCATGGCTCACAGGTCTCCTGTCGCTTCAAATTGTGGTGCGGCTTAACTGGGGCCCGTTTAGTTGAGCTATATTATCAGCAACTTTGAACAATATTTACCGCTTTTGTGGCCATGACTATAACGTCGCCAATGTGGATATTGCCTCAGAGTTGCAAATAGCTGACAGAAGTACGGTAAGCTCGTATACCTCTATGACTGTTAAAAAGCGAGTAGCTACTGCCAAACAACGGAGTACAAGAGTTACAAAAGCCGCTCCCGCAAAGGCTGTTGAGAATCTTTTCTTCAGCCGCGATGAGTCGTGGCTGCGGTTCAACCAGCGAGTACTGGAAGAGGCGGAGGACGCTACGAATCCGCTGCTGGAGCGGGTGAAGTTTCTCGCCATTACGGCCAGCAACCTGGATGAGTTTGTGGAGATACGCGTGGCTGGTATCTTGCAGCGGATTGAGGATGGATATGACCTGGCCCAGCCGCTCGACGAAGGCGGACTGCGGCCACAGGAACGCCTTGAACGACTGCGCGAAAGACTGAAGAATTTCGTCGAGGCGCAATACCAGTGCTGGAATGAGCGATTGCTGCCAGCAATGCAGGAAGAAAGAATTCATGTTCTGCGATGGGAGCAGTTGAGCGATGAGGCGCGAAGCTATGCGCTGGAGTTCTATGAGAAAGAGGTCGATCCTCTGCTGACACCGGTAACGATCGATCCCTCGCATCCCTTCCCGAGAGTGCTGAATAAGGCGCTTTGCCTTGCGCTATTGCTCAGGAACAAGCGTAAAGGAAATGGCGAAGCTCGGCCCGCCACCCTGGGCGTAGTGACGGTGCCCCGTTCCCTGCCTCGGCTGGTGTCGCTGCCAGGGACGGAAGGCAACTGCGATTTTATTCTGCTGCACGAGTTAATCGGGTCACAAGCGGAACGTATGTTTCGCGGATATGAGGTACTGTCGCGCTCGGCGTTCCGGGTGACACGGAACAGTAACCTCTACCTGCAGGAGGAAGAGTCAAGGTCGGTGCTCGAGAGTGTGCGCGCCGAACTGCACAACCGACGCAAGGGCGATGCAGTCCGGTTGGAAATTGACGGCTTCGCCGCGGAAGAGATCGTCGAGCGTCTACGAATTACTTTTGAGCTCGATCCATGGCAGGTCTTCCGGACGGAAGGGCCAGTCAACCTTTCGCGTCTCATGAATCTTTATTCGGAGACCAAGCGGCCTGAGCTTAAATATCCTCCCTTTACAGGTCAAGAGTTCAGGCTCGGACAAAAAGCTGTCGACTTGTTCGAGGAGTTACGCGGACGGGACATCATGTTGCACCATCCTTTCGACTCCTACAAGACCGTGGAGCATTTTATCGAGGCAGCGGCGGAAGATTCCGGCGTCATCTCGATGAAGCAGACGCTTTACCGGACGAGCAAGGATTCGCCGATCTTCCGTGCGCTGATTGAAGCAGCACAGAATAAGGACGTCACTGTCGTCGTGGAACTGATGGCGAGGTTCGACGAGGACTCGAACATTCGCTGGGCGAGAGAGCTCGAAGATGCCGGTGTAGGAGTTTTTCACGGAATCTTCGGTCGGAAGACTCATTGCAAGCTGGCCCTTCTGGTGCGGCGCGATCCCGATGGCGTGGTACGTCGGTATGCCCACTTGGGAACGGGAAATTACAATCCGGTGACCGCGCGGTTTTATACCGACATCAGCCTGCTGACCTCGCGGCCGGAGATGACCGAGGCAGTGCAGAAGGTGTTCAACTATCTGACCGCAGAGACGGAGGCCATCACCTATGCACCATTAATGGTCGCCCCGCTGACCCTGGCAGATAGCCTGATTACGCTGATTAGCCGGGAAGCAATCCATGCAAAGGCGGGGCGTCCAGCAGCGATTGTTGCGAAGATGAATGCCCTGCTCGACCGCGCAACCGTCGAAGCACTGTATGCCGCATCGAAGGCCGGCGTCGAAATTGACTTGATTGTGCGGGGGATGTGCTCGCTACGACCCGGAGTGAAGGGCTTGAGTGAGCGAATCCGCGTGCGAAGCATTGTCGGGCGATTTCTCGAACACAGTCGGATCTTCAGCTTTGCAAACGGTGGCAAGGAAGAGATCTACTGCGGCAGTGCGGACTGGATGCCGCGAAATCTGTTCGAGCGTTGCGAGGTCCTCTTTCCAGTGATACAGCTGGACCTGGTGAGGCGTCTGCGCGAAGAGATTCTTGCAGCCTACTTGAGGGACAACACGAAGGCCCGGTTGCTACAGCCGGATGGCGAGTATATTCGGGCGCCGCGCACGGGTGTAGCCTTCAACGCTCAGGATTACTTGATGCGCATAGCGGAAGGGACAGCCGAAGGGATGTCATCGCCGCCGCCGGGACACTCCAATCAATGATAGAGGCCGCACTCGAAAGCGCGGCCTCTATCAATTCATCGGCGCTATTGAACGGTAAACAGGATAGTTGCGGAATGAGAGACATTCCCTGCTACCGCCGTGATCGTGATGGTATACGTTCCCGGTGTTGCGTTGGTAACGGGAGTGGGGGTAGGTGTTGTCGTAGATGTGGGCGTGCTGCTGCTGCTTCCTCCGCAACCGCCAGCGCCAATAATACCAACGGAGATGATTACGGCAAGGAGCGCGCCCCAGCGACGACGGCGCGGAAGAACGAGAAGAAACATGCATGCCAGAGTTGCGCCGGACCCGGCGACATACCAGGGCAGCTTCATCGCAGGAGGATGATTTGAGGCCAGTTTAAGTTGGGCTGTTGCCGTCTTTGCATTGCTTTGAAAAGCCGACAGCGTAAGCGTCACCGGCACGCTGGCCGTCGAGTTGATCGTGATGGTATTTGTCGAAGAAAGAGCAGGAGAAAAACTGTAGCTGGCTGCCACAGTCTGATTGGTATTGGTCGTCAGGGTGATGGGTCCGGTAAATCCTTGGAACGGGGTAAGCGTAAAAACAATACCGGGACCGACACCGCCAGCTTTCACAGTTACATTGGCATTACAAGGCGTGATCGAAAAATCCGGGCTCGTCGTAGAGACGACGTCAATGGGCGACGGTGAACCGTCGGACGCGAGCAGTGTTCCTCTCGATCCAGCATAGGTATTGTCGCCGGAATATACGGCGCTAATTGTGTGTGCACCCGACGAAATCGCCGATGTGTTGAGGGTATACGCTGCATGGCCGCTGACCAGGGCCACAGGCGAACCAACGGCCGCGCTATCGACGAAGAACTGTACGGTGCCTGTTGGGAAACTACCGGTGATGGGATTCCCACTGCTATCAAAGGTGCCATTAATGACGTTGACAGAAAGGGGAAGACTGCCGCTGGAGATCCCACAGATGGAAGCCGTAGTCGTGAGTGACGTAGCGGAGATGGTAGCTGCGCTGTTAACGCCGGTCGGAGTGGAAAGGCTCCATTTGGTCGCGAGATTATATGCGTCGATGGTTCCCAGGCCGGTGGCCTGGTCGTAGCCGGTACCGGCAGTGTAGCCGATGCTGCCGGTGCTGGGACAATTGGGCGTACCGGTCTCGCATGGGCTGGAGTTGTTGCCGCCGGTGATGTCATGGAAGACGTCGTTATAGTACGAGCTATTTCCCAACCCCAGGCCGTAGAGAGTCGGATTGGCGTTGCCGATGCGCGGACTGATATTAGGAGATAATTTCTGCTGTTCCTGTTCGACCAGCGCAAGAATGCCCGCAAAGGACGGCGCCACTACCGATGTTCCACCTACCACGTTCAGATTGCCGGATGCGTCGCGATAGCCATTGACGCATGATCCCTGTGCGCAGAACAGATAGCCATCGTGATTGGAGGCCGAATCGAGGGAGATGTCAGGAACATCCCGAGCGTAGTCGTTCGGAACTCCGGTTCCGGATTGCCACGAGGGTTTGGAGAAGAAAGCACTGGCCCCTCCCCCTCCCGCGCTGAGGCCGCTTGCGCTGGTCTCGTTCCAAGCCGTCTCGGGAATATAGGAGACAGCCGAGCTCGAGTTAGCTCCGTTGGTGGCGCTCCAGTATGTGGTTGCGCCGGTGCTACTCCCGTCGTTGAACATGGTGCCACCGGCGGAGGTTACAAAGGGTGAACTGCCGGGAAAATCGACGCCGAGGCCCTGCGTGGCTATAGCTGTATTGGAGTCGCAATCAGTGGCGCCGGAGTCGCCGGCCGGACCGACGATTGTGATGCCTTCCGCATTGGCCTGTTGAAAGAGCTGATTGAAGGAATCCATGTCGCTGATTCCCGCTGCGGCCTCGCAATTGCCATAGCTGATCGAGATAATGGGCGCAAGATTATTGTCGATCGCGGCCGGCATCGAGGTATTAATCACGTCTTTCGAGTTGACGTAAACAATTTTTGCGGAAGGTGCACTGGCCCCTGACCATTCGACATCAAGTTGGGCCTCGGCCAAGTCGCCCGTGTTTGGGGTGCTGGTGCTCGTTGTGGCAGCTCCAGGATCGGGACCATAGGTCTTAACCGTAGGCACATTGGCGGGAAGCCCGGATGCGGCCCGAAACGCGGCAACATCGGCCAGGCTGAGATCAACCTGGCCCATCACGGCGATACTGTATCCGCCACCTGTCCCTGCTCCGACCCCGGTGCCATCGATGCCGCTGCTGATAAGAGCCTTGCTGTCATAGATCGTGTAGAAGTCGCCCGGAGCAATAAAGTGACCGCCGGAGACAGACGATGTGTACTTCGGGTCCAATACATCGGTCTTGACGACGCGAGGCACGGCGCGCGATTTAAGCCTGAAGTTATTCAGGCCGGTGATAGTCGAGACAACGCCAGCAATCGATGCAGGTAACACTGCATCAGTGGTATTGGCGAAGTGCTGTTCGCCGTTGAGGTTCAAATTGTGAATGGTGGTATGGAAGGCCTTCTGCGCCTGGTCAACAGTTCCCGTGAAGGTGATGAATGTAGAGCTGCGCGCCACTCCGGTGATGGTGAACCCTTGGCTGGTCAGCCACGAAGAGACCTTGGCCAAGTCGGCGCTGCTGAGACCGAATTGCGCGCCGAACTGTTCCGGCGTGAGCCATTGGTGGTAGCGCGGCGAGCTGGGGTTCTGCTGGTCGTTAAGAAGCTGGGTGAGCGTCGCCTGCTGCGCGGCAGTCATATTGAAGCGGAGGGTGAGGCTATCCAGAACACGATCTGAAGGCGCCGAGCCGAGATCAGCCGCATTTTTTACCCGCGGCGAGACAGTATGCGGTACAGCGGCGCGGCTTTCCGCGGCGACGGCTGCGATCCGATTGGGAGACGCTGCTTGTCCCAGGGGCGAAAGAGCGAAAACGAGGCCGAGGACTGGGAGGATATTCCTAAAAAGCGAAGGGCTCTGCATAAATGGTCTTTCCTGCGTAATGGTTTAGCAACTGCAATTGCCCCGTGCCGACCGCAAGTTTCGTCTTGCGACGGTGATGGACTTCAGCGTCAAGAGAGCAGACTCCAGCATCGTAGACAGCCAACTGATTGATTTGCGGACTATAACCCGGTGCCTGACCGTCACACCCACTTAAACATCCATTCTAGAAAAATGTTGCGCGTCGAGTACATCCCACATGCGTGGGATTCAGATCGCATACTTCCCTGCCTTGATGATGTGCTGGGCTACCTGGCGACGCAGAGCAACAGTGTCTGCCGGATCATATTTAGCGAGGCGGCGGAGGATCGTGAACTGGGTTCGGACCATGTCGCCTTCGGCTACGGCGGCAACAACCTTGCGAGCACAGAGTTCAATCTTCTCCATGGCCCCCACCGCGTAGATACGTGCCATGGCTACAGGAATTTCGGCACCGGCGCTTCTCTTCGAGGCAGTAATTTTCTCCGCACGCAGGATGGCCGACTCCATCGCGTAGACCTCGATAACCATCTCGGCGATAGCCCCCATGACCTCCTGCTCGTCGGAGATTTTGGCCATGTATCTCTGGGCGGCGGCTCCGGTCGCAAAGAGGGTCAGCTTCTTTGCGCTTGCCAGAAGATTGAATTCCTCGCTGAGCGGGCCTTCCACCTCTTCCTTTGAGACCGGACCAGCCATCACCTCGTCCATAAGCCGCTTGATTGCGGGCATCAACGCCAGCCTTCCGGACATCGCCGACTTCATCAGCCATCCCGTGATGATGAGACGATTGATCTCGTTGGTGCCTTCAAAAATCCGATTGATGCGCGAATCACGGTAAGCACGTTCGGCCGGATATTCCTCGACATAGCCGTAGCCCCCATAAATCTGCAACACTTCATCGACGACGTGGTCGAGCATCTCCGAGTCCCAGATCTTGACGATGCTGCACTCGACGGCGTAGTCCTCAATTGCCTTTTGGATGGCGGACGTGTCGTGTTTATCGACATTGGAGAGGGCCGCGTCGATCATCCCTACCGTACGGTAGGAGAGCGCTTCGCCGACGAAGACGCCGACCGCGCAGTCTGCAAGCTTTTCCTGAATGAGGCCGAATTCAGAGATAGATTTGCCGAAGGCTTTGCGCTCCTTGGCGTAGCGAATGCCGTTGCCGAGCGCCATACGCGCAGCCCCGACAGCGGCATTACCGAGCTTGTACCGGCCAACGTTGAGGATATTGAAGGCAATGTGAGTACCTTTGCCCACCTCGCCCAACAGATTAGCTGCGGGGATCTTGCAGTCTGCCAGGATGAGCGGGCAGGTCGAACTGCCGCGTATGCCCAGCTTGTGTTCTTCTTTGCCGATGGTAAGTCCAGGCGTTCCGCGTTCTACGAGAAACGCGGTGAGCTTTTCTTCGCCTGCCTTGGGGCCATCGGGCATGGCGCACTGCGCGAAGACGGTGAAAAGGTCGGCGAATCCCGCGTTGGTGATCCACATCTTTTCGCCATTCAGCGTATAGGTCTGCTTATCTTGGGATAGAACGGCCCGGCTGCGGGCACTGACGGCGTCGGAGCCGCTGGTGGACTCCGAGAGAGCGTAGGCTCCGATGAACTCGCCGCTGGCAAGTTTAGGCAGATACTTCTTTTTTTGCTCGGCGGTGCCGTACCAGACGATGGGCAGCGTCCCAATACCGACGTGCGCGGAGAAGATGACCGAGAAGCTTCCCTGCCGGGCGATGTTGTCGGCGATGATAGCGGCGGTGGCTTTGTCCATCTCCAGACCGCCGTATTCTTCTGGGATATCCACGGAGGTCAGGCCAAGCTCGGAGGCTTCTTTGAGGAGGCGGCGGATGATGGAGAAATCTTTGGCTTCGATCTGATCAGAGACGGGAACGATCTCGTTAGTGGCAAACTCGGTTGTCGTCTGAGCGATCTGGCGCTGCTCTTCGGAAAAGTCTTCGGGGAAGAAACAGTCTTGCGGGGAGGGATCGGAGATAAGGAATGAACCGCCTGGAACGATCTTCGTGTCGGCAGTCGCGGAGGGGACGATCATCGTGGCCATATCAAGCTCCTTACATCTAACAGCAGTTATGCAGCCTCGAAAATTCCGGCGGCGCCCATGCCTCCGCCTACACACATTGTTACCATGCCGTACCTTGCATTGCGGCGCGGCATCTCGCGGAGAAGAGTGGCAGTGAGTTTAGCTCCGGTGCAGCCCAGGGGATGGCCGAGGGCGATGGCTCCTCCATTAACATTGACCTTCGCAGGATCAATGCCGAGCACCTTGAGGACTGCGAGCGACTGCGCCGCGAAGGCTTCATTGAGTTCAATGACGGCAATGTCGTCCAACGATAACCCTGCCATCTTGAGGACCTTGGGAATAGCGTAGATCGGCCCGATGCCCATCTCTTCGGGATCACATCCGGCATACGCAAACGCGATGAACTTCGCCAGCGGCTTGATGCCGAGTGCGGCAGCGCGGCTAGCGGACATGACTACGGCAGCGGCAGCTCCGTCGGAGGTCTGCGAAGAGTTTCCTGCCGTAACTGTCCCCTTGGCATGAAAGACAGGCTTCAGCTTGGCAAGCGCTTCAAGAGAAGTATCCGAGCGAGGACCTTCATCGGTCTTGAAGACGGTTTCGACGGACTTGCCGTTGGCAGATGTATTCGTAACCGTAACCGAAACAATCTCATCGTCGAACCTTCCAGCAGCAATTGCAGCGAGGGCCTTCTGGTGCGAGTTATAGGAGAACTGATCCATCGCCTCGCGTGTGATGCCATAATGGGCCGCCACTCGTTCGGCGGTGAGTCCCATCGACATATACGAGCCGGGATAATTCTCCACCAGCCATGGATTGACGGAGATCTTATTGCCACCAAAGGGAACATAAGACATGCTCTCGACACCTCCGGCGAGGATCACCTCCGCGCTTCCACCGCGAATGCGGTCCGCAGCAAGAGCGATACTTTGCAGGCCAGAGGCGCAGTAACGGTTGATCGTCATTGCAGCGGTCTCAATGGGCAATCCGGCGCGAAAGCTTGCGACCCGGGCAATGTTCATTCCCTGCTCCGCCTCGGGCATCGCGCAACCCAGAATCACGTCCTCAATCTCTTTCTTATCCAACTGAGGCACCCGCTCCAATGCCCCCTGAATGGCGAACGCAGCGAGATCGTCGGGCCTCGTCGTGCGAAGCGTACCGCGAGGAGCTTTGCCTACTGCGGTTCGTACTGCGGACACGATGACGACTTCGTTCATAGAAAGACCACTCCAGGTCTGCTCCTAGTTCCTCAACGGCTTTCCCGTCTTCAAGGTGAAAGCGATGCGCTCCTGCGTCTTCTTCTCTCCGCACAAGCTAAGAAATGCCTCGCGCTCGAGATCTAGCAGATGCTGTTCGCTGACCAGCGTGCCGGGAGTGACATTGCCTCCGCAAAGCGCATAGGCGATCCAATTGGCCACCTTAGTGTCATGATCGGAGATGTACTGTCCCTCGCGCATCGTCCAGACAGCCAGCTTCAACGTCGCCAGAACGCTCTCGCCGGGCGCGGGAATATCGGTACGCGGAATGGGTGTGGCGTATCCAGCATCCGCTATAGCACGGGCACGAAGTCTAGCGTCAGTAAGGAGTCGATCGCGGTTGATCGTGATGTTGTCCGAAGGCCGGAGAAAACCGAGGTTGCGAGCCTCTGCCGCAGAGGTTGAAACAGTCGCCTTGGCAATCGTCTCAAAGTTCTTCTTGAGTGCCTCAAATATTTCGACGCCTTCGCCGCGCGCATCCGGCCGAATGCTCGATCCTGCCTCGATACTGCGCAAAACCATCTCCTTGCAACCTCCGCCGCCGGGGATGAGCCCTACACCCGCCTCGACGAGACCCATATAGAGTTCCGCATGGGGCTGTCGAGCGGCAGCATGAAGAGAGATCTCCGTGCCTCCGCCGAGGCACATGCCGTACGGCGCCACAACGACAGGACGCGGACAAAATTTAATCGTCTGGGTCATGTTCTGGAAGTTGCGGACCGCAAGATCGACCTCATCCCACTCCTCGTCCTGGATCGTGAGAAGAAGTTGCATGAGGTTAGCGCCCACAGAGAAATTCGCCGATTCGCCAGTAATGACGAAGGCATCGAAGTCCGTCACCTGCTGGCTGGAAGGCTTCAGCGTCTGTGTAATCAGCGAGACGATATCGTCGCCAAGCGCGTTCATCTTCGAGTGCAGCTCGATGGCGGCAACGCCCTGACCCAGATCAATGATGGAAGCTCCGGGATTCTTTCTGACCACCCCGCGGGCCTTCTTAATGGTGGCAAGCGACGTGACGCCCTCCACCATGGGCACGGGCTTGTAGCTGCCAGTGACGGGATCGAAGAAGACTCGTCCGCTGGGAACAGCCGGGTCATCCTTGTACCAGCTTTCGCCTATGGCTAGAAGCTTCTCGACGCTGGCGGCAATGGGCGCTCCCGCGGCACGCATCTTTTCCGTCGTGGTGCGGACTCCGGCGGCATCGAACATCTCAAAAGGCCCAAGCTCCCAGTTGAAACCCGCCTTCATGGCCTCATCTACCTCGACAATGCTGTCGGTTATCTCAGGAACCCGGTTCGAGGAATAGGTGAATAGTTCAGTGAGCAGCGGCCAGTAAAATGCCGCGGCTTTAGATTTCGATGCATCAGCGTGAAGAAGTTGTGGAATACGTGCGGCGGTCGATTCGACGTTCTTTGCCATGTCGAGCGCGGGGAACTTAGGCCGCACGCTGGGCCTGTAGTCCAGCGTCTGCCAGTCGAGGACGAGGCGTAGATCGCGACCTTCCGAGTCCTTTCCGCCACTTTTACCGGAGTCTCCGCTCGCTTTTTTATAAAATCCTTGCCCCGTCTTGTCGCCGAGCCATCTCTTCTCAATCATCTTGTCGATAAAAGGTGCCAGCCCAACATCGGCTCGCTCATCTTTAATTCGTGCTGCCTGCGCTTCGAAGTTTTTTGCGACGTGGGCAAACACGTCGATGCCAACCATATCGCCGAGCCGAAAGGTCCCTGTCCTTGGCCAGCCCAGCGCGGAGCCGGTAAGAGCATCCACCTCTTCGATGGACAATCCCTGCGCCTGCATCAGGCGAATAGCGTTGCCCATGCTGAAGGTTCCAATACGGTTGGCGATGAAGTTGGGCGTATCGTGCGAGCGGACGACGGTCTTGCCCAGCCGTTGATCACAGAAGCGCGTAATCGTAGCCACGTCAGCGGGATCCGTCTCTGCGCCTGGAACGATCTCGAGCAGACGCATATAACGCGGCGGATTGAAGAAGTGCGTGCCAAAGAAATGCGGCTTCAGATCGCCGGGAAGACTGGCTGCAATGTCCGCGATGGGCAGACCGCTGGTGTTGGTCGTAAGGATTGCATCCGCGCGGAGATGCTGCTGAACTTTGAACAGCAGCGAACGCTTGATGTCGAGGTTTTCGGCGACCGCCTCAAGAATCCAGTCGCAGTCGGCGATAAGGCGAAGGTCGTCCTCAAAGTTGCCGATCGTGATGAAGCGAGCGTTGTCGGGCACGTAGAAAGCAGCCGGCTTGGACTTCTTCAGAGCATCGATCGCCGCAAGAACCAGCTTATTCCGCTCCTGCTTCGGAGCGTCCGAAGCCGTTCCGGGAGGCACAATGTCGAGGAGGACCACGGGAACGCCTGTGTTGGCGATGTGCGCAGCAATACGAGAGCCCATGGTTCCGGCTCCGAGAACGGCGGCTTTGCGTATCTGTCTTGCTGCGACGCTGCTCTCGGGCATCAGGCGAACTCCGGAGAAAACCTCGGACGCTTGAAGCGTACTGAATGACCATTCAGTACGTCAAGCAGCTATGACAGTAAGACCTCGTTGCAACTCAGTGCTTTGACTCCGCCAGGCGGTGCATCTCCGATCCCGCGAGAAGGAAGCCTCCAACGCCGTAGACATAGCTGGCCGACGGCTTGAACTTTCCAGGTTGTCCATCGATCGGCTGGATGGAGCCAAGTCGGCCATCGGCATAGACGTGGCTCAGCATCCCCTTCCACGCCTTCTCGACAACAGGCTCATACTTGGCGCGATCGAGAATGTGATGGTTGATTCCATAAGCGATGCCGTAGGTTACAAACGCAGATCCCGAAACCTCGGGAAGCTCATAGGCGCCGGGATCGAGCAAGCCGGAACGCCAGAGTCCATCGGGACTCTGAATCTCTGCGAGCTTTGCCGCCATCTGCCGGAACTGCTCTACATATTTCGCACGGCTCGGATAATCGGCAGGCATGAACTCAAGCACGTTCACCAGGCCGCCCATCACCCACCCATTGCCGCGCGACCAGAACAACTTCTTGCCATTCGCCTGCTTCTGGGTCAGGTAGCGGCTATCGCGGAAGTATAGATGTTCCTGCGGGTCATAGAGACTGGCGGAGGTAAGCCACCACTCATGGTCCATATAGTCGAGATACTTCTTGTCGTGAGTAATCGCATAGGTGCGGGCAAGCACAGGCGGCGACATGAACAAAGCATCGCACCACCACCACAGCAGCTTATTGGGATCATCGGGGCGTACGACGAGACGATCCATCACGGCCTTGGTATCGGCCAGTCGCACAGGCTGGCGGTCGGCGCGATAGAGATCGAGATAAGCCTGCCCCAGCGCCTGATCGTCGGCATGAGGAAACCGATTATCCAGCAACTGCCAGTTGAAGCCCTCCGCCATATGGACCACCGCATTGCGGTACTTCGCATCGTGCGTCGTAGACGAAGCGGCAAGCAGCCCGTCATAGAGCGCGGCAAACGTCCATTGCTGGTTGAAGCTGGGCTCGGCAACCGTCAGTTCCCAATCGGCGACCTTCTTCATCACCGCAGAGATGGCTTTGGGTTTGATCGCAGAAGAAAGATCGGTCGCGAGCGGACCGGGATCGTCAGGAGCGTCGCCTGCCGCATCCCGATTGATAGGGACGACCGCCGACTTCGGAGCAGGTGTCTGTGCCCCCGCGCTGAAGCAAGAGCCCGCCAGAAATGCACTGAGCAGCAATGCGCCCAGAAAGTTTGAACCACTCATTTTGCGCGTGAACGGAAGAAAGAATCTTTCGACAGAAGACATAATGGACACCATTAGAACAGACGTTTGCCGATTACGCTCCGCAACCTCGAACGCTGCCATTTCGGTATAGTTAGACTTCTTGCAATAATCATTTTTGGAGGTAGTTCTGTGCGAGTTCGAAGTGCGATTGCTGCAACACTGCTGCTTGGGATGGCTCTATGTTGCACGGCAAAAGCGCAGGACCTCGCCAGCTTCGAAAAGCGCACAACCGTAAAGGTGCTTCCAAACGGTCTCACGCTCATCGTCTGCGAGCGGCCCGAAGCGCCCGTCTTCAGTTTCTACACTCTGGTCGATGCAGGATCGGCGGACGACCCGCAGGGCGACAGCGGCCTGGCTCACATGTTCGAACACATGGCCTTCAAGGGGTCCACTGAGATCGGCACCACCAACTATCCTGCCGAAAAAATCGCTCTGGCAAAGGTTGAAGTGGCCTACGCCGCTTACGATGCCGAGTTTCGCAAGCGAGTCGGTCAGAATCCGGCCAAACTGGCGCAGCTCAAGAAGGTGTTCCAGGACGCCCAGGCTGCCGCTGAGAAATATGTCATTCCCAATCAGTTCTCGCAGATCGCGGAGCAGAATGGTGCCGTAGGAGTCAACGCATCCACCAGCGAGGATTCCACCGAATACTTCTGGAGTATGCCATCCAACCGCCTGCAGCTTTGGGCTTATCTAGAGAGTCAGCGAATCGGGCATCCCGTCGAACGAGAATTTTATAAAGAGCGAGATGTAGTACAGGAAGAACGCCGGATGCGCATCGACTCGTCCCCGATAGGCCGCATGGTCGAGCAGCTTCTGGCCACAGCCTATGTGGCTCATCCCTATGGGCGTAGCGGAGTCGGCTGGGAGAGCGAGATCAGCCAGGTCACCGCGACCGAAGCCGAAGCCTTTCACAAGAAGTATTACGTGCCCTCGAATATCGTGATTGCGGTAGTCGGCGACGTGAAGGCATCCACCGCGATGCCCATTCTTGAACGTTACTTTGCCCCCATCCCCGCAGGCCCGAAGCCCGAACCGATGACGACCATCGAGCCGCCGCAGTTCGCGGAAAAATCCGTCGTCATCAAAGAGGCAACCCAGCCTTTCTATATCGAGGGCTACCACCGCCCCGACTACCGCGATCCTGACGATGCCGTCTATGACGCCATCACCGACATCTTCTCCAATGGTCGCACCGCGCGGCTTTATCGCAGCCTTGTACGCGATCAGCGCATTGCCGCGGAGGCCGAAGGCTTCAGCGGCTTCCCCGGCGAAAAGTATCCCGGCCTGTTCGCCGTGTATGCCGTTCCCCTCCCCGGCCATTCGCCTGAGGAGATGCGGACGGCAATCCACAAAGAAATTGATCGCCTCAAGAATGAAGATGTAACCGATGAAGAGCTTGCCCGCTTCAAGACCCGTGCGCGTGCCGATCTATTACGCGGCCTCGCCGACAACGAAGGTCTCGCCCACCAGCTCGCCGAATATCAGACGCGCTACGGAGACTGGCGAGAATTATTTCGCCAGTTGGACAAGATCGACGCTGTCAACAAGGCGGACGTACGCCGCGTAGCTAATAAGATCTTTGTTGCCAGCAATCGCACCAGCGCGCAGATCGACTTCGTCCCACCCCAACAGAATCCCGAGCCTTCCCAACTGCCCACTCCTCGAACACCTGCTCCGGCGCAAACCGGAGGTGCAAAATGAAGGGACTCTCGACGATGCGTTTTGCCGGCATAGCACTGACGGTTTTGCTTACCACGATGACACCGATGAGCGGCACTGCTCAGACGGCAGCCAAGCCGGCAACCAGCACCAGGCCAGCCGCACAGCCGTGGAAGCAGATTCCGATTCCACCCCTCCATGCCTTCAAACCGAAGCAGCCAAAGCGAATCGAACTGGCGAATGGCCTCGTAATCTTCCTGCAGGAAGATCACGAGCTTCCCTTCATCAATGGAACGATTCTCATCCGAGGCGGAAGCCGCGACGAACCGGCAGACAAAATTGGCCTCGTATCGCTCTATGGCCAGACCTGGCGCACCAGCGGCACCACAACGGTCGATGGCGACAAACTCGACGACGAGCTGGAAAACAAGGCAGCCAGCCTTGAGACCAACGGTAGCACCGCCACCACTTCAGTGAACTGGTCGAGCCTCAAGGGCGACTTCGACACCGTCTTCGCCGCAACAATGGACCTGCTGCAGCACCCCAACTTCAAGGCTGACAAGCTCCTTTTAGCCAAGCGGCAGTTGGAGACCGGCATCTCGCGCCGCAACGACGACGCCAGCAGCATCGCCAACCGCGAAGCGATCAAGCAGGTCTACGGCCCAACAAATCCCTACGCTCGCCAGGAAGAGTACGCCACCGTCGAAGCGGTTAAGTTGGCAGACCTTAAGGCCTGGCACGACAAAACGGTCGTACCCAACGGCATGATCGTCGCCGTCTCCGGAGACTTCGACAGCACGGTGATGGAAGCCAAGCTTCGCAAGGCCTTTGAATCGATGCCGCGTGGCACGCTCATCAGCACGCCGCCTATTCACTTCACCGATCCCCACCGCGCCATTTACTTCGCCGAAAAGGGCGACGTAGACCAGTCCAATGTGCTCATCGTCGGTCTCGGCACCGAACGGCGTAACCCTGACTACTACGCCCTCAGCGTCATGAACGAAGTCTTCTCCGGTGGCTTCGGCTCCCGCGTCGTGCAGGATGTGCGCACCAAGCTCGGTCTCGCCTACGACGTGGGCGGCAGCTTCGGAGCGTCCTACGATCATCCTGGAATCTTCTACGTCATCGCGGGCACAAAGAGCACAAGCACCGTAGCCGCCACGAAGGCATTGCTGGCCGAAATCGAAAAGCTTAAAACAGAACCACCCACCCCGGCAGAGCTCAACAAAGCAAAAGATCAGGTTCTCAACTCCTTTATCTTCCACTACGACTCGCCCGAGAAGACGCTGAACGAACAGGTCATCCTGGCCTTCTACGGCTACCCGCCCGACTTCCTCGACAAGTACAAAACCGGCATCGAAAAGGTCACCTCAGCCGATGTTGCCCGCGTAGCGAACAAATACGTCGACCCCTCGAAGCTCGCCATCGTCGTAGTAGGCAACCAGTCCGAGATCTCGCCAAAGCTCGATACCCTGGGCAATGTAACGAATCTCGATATCGCAATCCCGCCGCCGCCGGGCAAGCCCACCAGGTAACCTACCGTGAGACCCTATCTATCTATGGATGCTATCGACGCCACTGGATTTGCAATTGCCATCATGGCCGCAGGCAAAGGAACGCGGCTCAAAAGTAAGCGCCCCAAGGTCCTGCATGAGATCGGCGGACAAGCTCTGCTGCTGCACGTTATCGACGCAGCTAAAACCATAGTCCCCGCCGACCACATCTACTGCATCATCGGCCACGAAGCGGATCGCGTTCGCGCCGCAGTCGCCCCTACCGGCGTGCAGTTTGTCCTCCAGGCAGAGCAGCGCGGCACCGGTCACGCGCTCCAGCAGGTCAAGGCGCATTTCGCCGAAACCGGCGCAACCATCCCCAGACATTTTCTGGTCCTCTCCGGCGACGTGCCTCTCATCCGGCCCGAGACGATCGCCTCCATCTGCGAGCTCCATCTCCGCGAACACGCCGCCATGACCATCCTCACCGCCGTACCCGACGATCCCACCGGCTACGGTCGCGTCCTGCGCGTCTCCTCGGACAAACCTGAAGTCACAGCGATCGTCGAACAGAAGTCTCTCCGCCCCGACCAGCTTTCCACACCCGAGATCAACTCCGGAATCTACTGCTTCGAAACCGCGGCGCTCTTCAGCAAGCTCGATTCCCTCTCCACCGACAACGCCCACGCCGAGTTCTACCTCACCGATGTGGCCGCCATGCTGGTCGCCGACGGCGAGCGCGTCGTCGCCGTCAAAGCCGACCACGTCAACGAGGTCCTCGGCGCCAACACCATCGCCGAGATGATGCACCTCGACGCCGCCATGCGCATGGAGACAGCGAAGCGCCTCATGGCCCAGGGCGTCACCATCTTCCGTCCCGAAACCTGTGTCATTGATGCCGCCGTCACCGTGGGCCCCGATACCATCATCGAGCCTTACGTCCAGTTACTCGGCGCAACCACCATCGGCACAGAATGCCGAGTCCGCTCCTACTCCGTCATTCAGCAATCGACTCTTGGCAACGGAGTCACCGTACGCAACGGCTGCATCCTCGATAGCGCTGAAGTCAGCGACGGCGCAATTCTCGGCCCCTACGCCCATCTCCGCCCTGAGAGCCGCATCGGCGAAAACGCCCACGTCGGCAACTTCGTCGAGACCAAAAAAGTAACGCTGGGCAAAGGTTCCAAGGCCAACCACCTCAACTACCTCGGCGACGCCATCATCGGTGCCGGAGTCAACGTTGGCGCGGGCGCCATCACCTGCAACTACGACGGCGTTCACAAGCACCAGACCATCATCGGCGACGGCGCCTTTGTCGGCTCCGACTCGACCCTCGTCGCTCCTGTCACTATAGGAGCCGGTGCCTACATCGCCGCCGGAAGTTGTATCACCGAAGACGTCCCCGAAGGCGCACTCGCCCTGGGCCGAAGCCGTCAAACTACCAAACCCGGCTGGGCTGCGGCAAAGCAAGCAGCAATCAAAAAAACCTAGGCAGCTTCTAGCCCAGCAATAAAGAAACAGCACTCGACGCCGATAAGGCTCGTAGCCGCTCGTATCGACGTCATCGAACGAAGCGGCTGCGCTACTGCGCAAAAGTGCCTACTCATGCCGCAGAAACGAATTTTGATCGTCGAAGACGAAGCCGCGATGCGCGATACTCTCGTAGCGCTGCTTGAACATGATGGCCACGCAACGACGGCAACCGAAAACGCCCAGGACGCTCTCATTCGCCTGCAGCAGGACCCTGACTACGATCTCGTCCTCACCGACATCATCATGCCTGGCAGCGATGGTCTCAGCCTGCTCGACGACATCTCCCTCGACTACCCCGCCATCCCCGTCGTCATCTGCACCGCTATCGACGACACCCAGGTAGCCACCAGCGCCTTTCGCCGCGGCGCTATCGACTATCTCCTCAAACCGTTTTCACGCACCGAACTCGACAGTGTCATCCTGCGCGCCATCGAGCATGGCCGCCTGCGTAAACAAAACGCCATCTATCGCCACAACCTCGAATCTATCGTCTCCACCCGCACCGGCCGTCTGCGCTCCACCATGCAGGACCTCGAACGAAGCTACGACATCACGCTCGAAGCCATGGGCGATGCCCTCGACCTGCGCGACGAAGAGACCGAGGGCCACTCCCGTCGCGTCACCGCCTACACCATCGCCCTCGCCCGCTCCATAGGCGTCGAGACCGACGAGCTTCGCATCATCGCTCGCGGAGCCTTCCTCCACGACATCGGCAAGATCGCCACTCCCGACAGCATCCTGCTCAAACCCGGCAGACTCAACACCGACGAGATGACCACCATGCGCGAGCACTGCGAGCGCGGCTACGAGATGGTGCGCAAGATCCCCTTCCTTCGCGAAGCCGCCGAGATCGTATACGCCCACCAGGAGCGCTTCGACGGCACCGGCTACCCACGGGGACTGAGCGGCGAAGCCATTCCCCTCGGCGCGCGTATCTTCGCCATCGCCGACGCGCTCGACGCCATGACCTCCGATCGCCCCTACCGTAAGGGGACAAGCTTCGAAACTGCATGCGCCGAGATCGCCCGCTGCTCAGGAAAGCAGTTCGATCCGCAGATTGTCGAAGCCTTCCTCGCCATGCCCATCAATTCATGGACCGATCTCCGTGCCGAAGTTGCCAAAATGCCTACCGCCGGGCTGTCCTCCACCTTCTGCCGCCCCGTCCTTGCGCCGGGCCGACGGGAAGCCTAGCATCTCCCTGCAGATGTACCTGCGAGGTGATCGCCATGAAAAGGGCTTTGACTCCAACCGAAATCGAAGATGTATTGCGCGCCCATCCCGAGTGGCAGTTGAAAGACGGCAAGCTCGTTCATGAATGGACATTCAGCGACTTTCCCCAAGCGATGGCATTTGTTAACCAGATCGCCACCATCGCCGAAGACGCCGGGCACCACCCCGACATCGATATCCGTTACAACCACGTCGTGCTCGCCCTGGTCTCGCACGATGCAGGTGGAATCACTGAACGGGATGCAGCCATGGCGGGCCGGATCACGGCCGAACTCGCCAGCCATTCCAGCCCATACGCTGCAAAAAGTTAACTAAGAGAGCATCGGGTGTGGAGACCAGTTTTCACTTTTTTAAATTATTTTTGCTTGGAAATTTCTCAGGAGCCTAACTGGCCACCCATATGAATATAAATGACTTACACACACCTATGCCGCTCTGACCGACAATATTTTCTATTTTGAAAATGATTTTTTTCTATGATTGAACATATTTTAGGATTTGCGGATACACATTGTGGTATATTCAATTCATCGGCAAGCGTGAGTATCCGCACCGAACAAGTTTCTCAGCCCGCATCATCGATTCACGGCTGACACAAGTTGCGTCACTGGCCTCCCGGCATGAACAAACCATCGTTCATGCCGCCTTTTTTTTGTCTTTTAGGCTGACCTTCTTGTTGATCATCTGGTCCGGGTGCTCCAAATCCTTAATCCCCTTTAGCTTTCGCTATTTTCATCTTGAACAAATTGGCGCATTCCCCCTCCGGCAGGCAGCAGACCGGCCCTGATTTGGTATTCCCTCCTGCCGCGATTTATGATGTCCGACATGAAGCGAATACTCGGGTGTGTAGTGTTAGGCCTTGTAACCATGGTTGCGTCTGCGCAGTGGACCAACCCCTCCGACGATGTACCGGCCTACAACGCGACCGCGCCGAAGAAACACCTCCCGCCTGTCCTGAGCGGCGATCAGCTCACCGGCCCCTATTTCTCGCATCCATATCAGGTGACTGTATATAAGATGGCGGCAAAGATCCCGTCCGTGCTCCATCAGCAGCCCTGCTACTGCCACTGCGACCGCGTCATGGGACACAATAGCCTGCATAGTTGCTTCGAAGGGACCCACGGAGCCGCATGCTCCACCTGCATGCGCGAAGCTGTTTACGCCTACCAGCAAACCATGAAGGGTGTAACTCCTGCCCAGATTCGAGCTGGCATCGAACGGGGCGACTGGCAGACCATCGACCTCACCAAAGCTGCCCTCTAAGAGCCCAAAGCCGAATTACCCGCTATGCGCGGCGGAGCCGGTTCACTTTGCCCATGCAATTGGCAGTTTTATCTCGGCTTGGCCTATCCTTGCTTTGAGCTGTTCTGGGCCAAGGCATGAGATCCCGCATCCTCAATCCGCACAAAACTTCCCTCCTGCGGGGCAGCGCGCTCGTGCTTCTCAGCCTCGGGGCCGCCTATCTCCTCTCCGGCTTTCCCAACGACCGCACCAACCCTTTTCTCGTGCTCCCTGCAGGTATTGCCCTCATTGGCGGCGCCGACACCCTTCGTTGCATGCGCTGCCCACAATGGGATCTATTCCACGTCGGAGTCCTCTTCTGCCTCTACATGGACCTTCTCTCCATCTGCCTCATCCTCTTCCTGCTCCTCGACCCCTACATGCTCTGGCTAACCGGAGGCCACTAGCCGCCACCTATTCCCCATTGTCGGCTTCAAATGCTAATATTCTCCCTTTGAAACTGTTTCTACTGATTAGGGAGCAAGCATGAACCGCCTCACCCTCGCCGCTTCAACTTTGGCCCTCGCCACCAACCTGCTGCCCTCCGCCTCCGCGCAGAAATTCATCTGCGGAGCGTCGAAGCCCGGCTACACCACCCTCAGCCCCACCTCCGCCTTCACTGAAGCCACTCCCGGTTTCGACCTCGACACCATCCCCGCCATCTCCTCAAAGTCCTGCTCCAGCGACAAGCCCTTTTTCTTCTCCGCCTCCCTCCCCGAAGGCAGCTACCGAGTCACAACAGTTCTGGGATCGGACAAAGCTTCCACCACCACCGTGTGGGCCGAGGCCCGCCGCCTCATGCTCGAAAGAATCCCGATCCACGCCAACGCCTCCGCCAAGCACACCTTCGACGTCAACATCCGCTATCCCGAGTTCACAGACGCCTCTGGAGTCACGCAACACGTCCACCTCAAACCTCGCGAGCGTAACGGCAACATGGACTGGGACCACAAGCTCACGCTGGAGTTCAACGGCGACAACCCCAGCGTCCGCAGCATCGTAATTCAACCGATCAAAGAACCCACCATCTACATCGCCGGAGACTCCACTGTCGTCGATCAGGACGTCGAGCCCTGGACCGCCTGGGGCCAGATCCTCCCCCGCTTTCTCCGTCCCGGCGTCGTCGTCGCCAACCACGCCGAGTCCGGCGAGACCATCAAAAGCTTCGTCAGCGAGCAGCGTTTCGCCAAGATCTTCAGCCAGATCAAGCCCGGCGACTATCTCTTTATGCAGTTTGCCCACAACGACCAAAAGCTCCAGCGCGGCACCGACCACGCCGTCGTCCCCATCCCCGAATACAAAGCCCTGCTCACCGAATACATCGCCAAGGCCCGCGCCGCCGGCGCCACCCCCGTTCTCGTCACCAGCATGAACCGCCGCACCTTCGACGACGCCGGACACATCACTAACTCGCTCGCCGGCTACCCCGACGCCATGCGCGAAGTCGCCGCCCAGCAGCACGCTGCCCTCATCGACCTCAACACCATGAGCAAGACGCTCTTCGAAGCCATGGGCCCCGAAGGCGCCAAGAAGGCCTTCATGCACTTCCCTGCCAACGCCTACCCTAACCAGACCAAGGCCATCAGCGACGACACCCACTTCAACAGCTACGGAGCTTACGAGCTTGCTCGCTGCATCGTCGACGGAATCCGCCAGAACAACCTACCCCTCAAAAAGTTCATCACCAAAGATGCAGGCAAATTCGATCCAGCCCATCCCGACTCGCAGGCTGACTTCCACCTGCCTGCAACTCCCATTCCAGCCACAACACCTGACGTTATGAAGGTTCCACAGGTCTGACGCAAATCATAAGGCGACGAGTTACTCTTTCTCCGCAAGTAAAGTGTCAATATCTGACGCAAAGACCGCTCGTTGCACCGCACCCACATAGGTCTTCGCCACACGACCATTCCTATCCACCAGAATGGTCGTTGGCACACCATCTACCGTATCCGCGAGCTGCGACATCGGTTCAGGAAATACGATCGGATAGGGCACCTGGAACTGCCGCACGAACGCGTGCACCTTCTCCCTGTCACCAACATCGAGCGATAACCCGACCACCGCGAGACCTTTCGGACCATCCTCAAGAGAAAGCTTCACCAGCCCCGGAGTCTCCTCCCGGCATGGCCCACACCAGCTCGCCCAAAGATTGATGAGCACCACCTGTCCGCGATGCTCCCGCAGCCGCCAGCTACCCCCATCCAACCGCTCCAACTTCATATCTGGAGCGAGATGGCGCATCGCAACAGGTGTCATACCTCCCGCCCGCACACGACTCCGGTGCATCGATATAAAAAGCGCCAGCGATGCTGCCACTACAAAAAATATCCCGAGCCAGCTCTTCCCACGATCATTCATCTCGATGCCCACTCACTCCTATCATAGAGATCTCCCATCCCCCATAAGTTCACTCCCTTTCAATCGCAGTTCCGTTTATCCTCTTTGTATGTACAGGCCCCAGGCGAAAGCGGTTTGTCTCACCCGCTCCCACTCCAAAGCGCTCTTTGTCGTACTCTTGCTGCTCCTCTTCTCCCGTCCAGCCTTTTCCTACTCTGTCCAGACCCACGAGCAGCTTGTGGATCTCACGTGGAAGCAATCCATTCGCCCGCTCCTGCTCAAGCGCTACCCCAACCTCACCGAGGCGCAGATCAAGGAAGCCCACGCCTACGCCTACGGCGGCTGTGCAATCCAGGATCTCGGCTACTATCCCTTCGGCAACACATTTCTCAGCGATCTCACCCACTACGTCCGTCCCGGCGACTTCGTTCTCAGTCTCATCCACAACGCCCACACCGCCGACGAGCTCGCCTTTGCCATCGGAGCCCTCTCCCACTACTACGGCGACACAATTGGCCACTCTGAAGCCATAAACCAAGCCGTTCCCATCGAGTTTCCCAAGCTGGGCAAGAAATACGGCCCTTTCGTCACCTACGAGCAAGGGGAGCACGCCCACGTCCGCACCGAATTCGCCTTCGATGTCAACGAACTCAGCAAGCGCCACTTCGCGCCCTCGGCATATCTCAAGCACGTCGGCCTCGCCGTCCCCATTCCACTGCTCCGCCGTTCTCTCTTTCAAACCTACGGAATCGACCTCTACCAGATCATCGGCCACAGAAGACCTGTCCTGCGCGGCTATCAATTCGCCGTCCGCAGTTTCCTCCCACGCATCGCTTATGCCGAAGTCATCCTGCATAAACACAGCTTTCCCCCCGAAGCCAACACCCCAGACTTCGACAAGCTCTATAAAGACCTCTCTCAATCCGACTTCGAAAACGGGTGGGATCAATACCGCAAAAAGCCCGGGATCGGAACTCATCTCCTTGCTGGCGTCCTCTTCATTCTGCCCCCCATCGGGCCTCTCTCCGACGCCGCCATCCGTGGGCCAAACGCCCAGACACAGGAACTCTATGTCAAAAGCTTCAACCGCTCTGCCACCGTCCTGCGGCACGTCCTGGCGAACTTCGACTATGTGACTTCCTACGTCCCCAACCGCGACCTCGACACCGGAGCCAAGGTAAAGCCGGGAGCCTATCGCCTCACCGACGAAACCTACGCTAAGCTGCTGGCGACCATCACGCGCGATCCCACAAAGCCCGTGCCCTCCGGCCTCAAAACAAACATAGCCGACTACTACGCCGATCCCGCCGCTCCCATCTCAACTAAGAAGAAACCCGAGCAATGGGCCAGGGTTCAGGCGGAACTAGCGCTTCTAAAAACCGTCCCCACCACTCAGGAACCTCCTGCCGAACTCAATCCGGAAGCTCCGCCAATCCCCGGCGATGGCACCGTCGATCCTCCTGGGGCCAACTAAGCCACCACCACACATGGACACACAACCTTCCACGCACTTGCCGCAGAGTTTCCGCTTCTGGGACATGGATTTTGAGATACGGCTAGGTTGATCGTAATCAACCTAGCCGTCCCTCGAAAACAAAGCATCCAACTCAAATGTAACTAGAAGTGACCATATGAAACCATCGACCCTACTGAACTCCGCGCTCCTCTGCACACTTCTCTTTCCCTTCGTCGGATGCCACTCCAAATCCGCTCCCACATCGGAAAACTTTCTCCAGGGTCTAAATAAACACTTCGTCGACCACCCCGACTGCCTGCTTAGCAACATCAGCTTCCCCTACGAGACGACCGACCCCAAAGAGACCGCCCGGATGGACACGCTGGTCAAATCGCAACTCCTCGATAAGACCGTGGAGATGTCCATCCACGTCAGCCGCTACACCGTCACTACCTTCGGTGTCCGCTACGCGCCGCGCTTCTGCTATGGCCACCGCGTCGCCAACACGATCGACCACTTCACTCCCCCTGCTCTGGCTAACGGATTCAAAGAGACCCAGGTGACCTATCACTACACCGTGGAAGATATTCCCGTCTGGGCCAAATCAGCCGCGGTCCTCAAGGCTTTCCCGGCCATGGCCGAGATCACCAGCGGCCACGCCACCGGTGTAGCCACCCTTGCCCAGACCCCGGTTGGCTGGCAAGTTCCCGACTGATCCGTCGCTGCAAAACAGCACGGCGCAGACCGAAAGGTCTGCGCCGTGCACCAAGCTTTCGTTCTTCTGTTAACTCAACCGGCGTCGGACAGCTCCCAGCAGACCCAGCACGCCTGTCCCCATCAACGCCATCGTCGAAGGCTCTGGAACGGGTGAAGGCCCAGCCGCCGTGGCAAAGACGCCGACTCCATCCATGGGAGGCCCCTGAAAGATCGGATCCGCACCAATCTCCGCAGCCACATTGGAATTTCCGCCGATGCTGCAACTGGCAACCGGATCGTTGAGGCAGAAAAAGTTCGTCCCTGCTCTTATGTGGGGTGACTGAATGACAAAATAGGAGGCATCCGCCGCAAAATCGTAAGAGAGCGCCGCCGCAGTCGCCGTCACCGCCGACCCGCCAATCAATACCTGCGAATTATTTCCACTTAATGGTCCCAGTAGGTTCAGCGTATGGGTGCCATCATTCAACATCAAGCTGTAATCCACGATATCTGTGGTCGCAATCACGCCCGAATTAGCATCCGTTGTGATCGTTCCTGTTACCGTTCCACCCGACAGCGCAACGTCGAGGTTATAGACAAAGCTGCTCGCATGAGCAGACATCGGCAGCAAAGAAAGGGCTAAAGCAGTAATCGTGATCCCGAATCGCATTATTATGGTCTCCTCACATCACTCGCATCAAAATGGCCAAGTGATGCCGGTAGAAAATACTGCACCTCGACCTCCAAACAAAATCCTGCAAAAACCTCAAAAATCGGCATGAGATCTTGCTATAGCTGCAAAGTTTTACAGCTAAACAGGAGAAAAACCTCCATTTAGCGAAAATCACTCACCGCTCATAATCCTCCCTTGAAACATTCTTTCAAATGAACTACCTTGGCTTCGTCAGCTGAAATTCATTCCTCATGAAACGAACCCTCCTTCCCGCGCTCGTCCTACTCCTCTGCTCTCTTCCTCTCCACGCACAAATAAAGCACACCTTCGCCGTCCAGGGAGACCACGTCGCGCTCGACGGCCACCCCTTCAAAGTCCTCTCCGGCGAGTTGCACTACGAGCGCATCCCTCGAGCCTATTGGCACGCCCGCCTCAAGATGGCAAAAGCGATGGGCCTCAACACCATCGCCACCTACGTCTTCTGGAACATGCATGAGCCCACCCCCGGCCACTTCGACTTCACCGGCAACAACGACGTTGCCGCGTTCATCCAGGCCGCGCAGGAAGAAGGCCTCTACGTCATCCTCCGCACCGGCCCCTACTCCTGCGCCGAGTGGGATCTCGGCGGCCTCCCTGCCTGGCTCCTCAAAGACCCGACCTCCGCCGCTGCTCTCCGCTCCAACGACCCCGCCTTCATGGTCCCCGCCGAGCGCTGGATCGATCGCCTCGCCAAAGAACTCGCGCCGTTACAAATAGGCCGAGGCGGCCCCATCCTCATGACCCAGGTCGAAAACGAGTACGGCAACTTCGGCTCCGACCACGCCTACATGGAACATCTCCACCAGATCTTCCTCCACGCCGGATTCACCGACTCCCTGCTCTACACCGCCGACAACTGGCGCAACATCCCCAAAGGCTCCATCCCTGATCTCTTCGCCGCCACCAACTTCGGCATCGGCAACCACAAGGGCGGCATGGACGCTCTCGAAAGGGTTCGCCCCGGCGCTCCCCTCTTCGTCTCCGAGTACTGGCCCGGCTGGTTCGATAGCTGGGGCCACCCGCACGAAACCCGCCCCATCGGTCCTCAGATCGAAGACCTCGACTACATCCTCAAGCGCGGAGTCGGGATCAACATCTACATGTTCCACGGAGGCACCAGCTTCGGTTTCATGTCCGGCTCGAGCCTCATCAAGGGCCACTTCCTCCCGGACGTCACCAGCTACGACTACGACGCCCCGCTCGACGAATCCGGTCACACCACGCCCAAGTTCTTCGCCTACCGCAAAGTCCTCGCCCAGTATTCCCCATGCGGCAACGAGTCCTGCCTCCCACCCATCCCTTCCGCTCCACCTGTCATCACCATCCCCCAAATCACCCTCACCCAATCCACGCCTCTCTGGACTAATCTGCCGAAGCCCATTCCCAGCGAACTCCCTCAGCCGATGGAGCGGTTTGACCAGTCCTACGGCTACATCCTTTACCGCACAGAACTCCCGGCCCACACGCACGGCGATTTGGTCATCGACCAGGTCCACGACTACGCGCAGATCTATCTCGACGGCAAACTCACCGGCACCCTCGACCGGCGATCTGCGGACCCCCAAGGCAATCTCCCCCCAGTCTCAATCCAGACCACCAGCCGCGCACGCCTCGACATCTTCATAGCGGACGACGGCCGCATCAACTCCACTCGCAACATGCGCGGCGAATCCAAGGGCATCACCCACTCCGTCACTCTCTCCGGCAAGCCCCTCAATCATTGGCAGGTCTACCCGCTGCCCATGACCATCCTGCCCACCTTCACAAAAGCCACAAATCACAAAGCCGGAGCTCAGCCGACCTTCTTCCGCGCCACCTTCACTCTCACGCAGACCGGAGACACCTTCCTCGACATCCGCGACCTCGGCAAAGGAGCCCTCTGGATCAACGGCCACATCATAGGCCGTTTCTGGAACACCGGCCCTCAGCAGACCCTCTACGTCCCCGGTCCGTGGCTGAACAAAGGCCGCAACCAGATCGTCGTCTTCGATATGATCCCCCAATCCGAGCACCCCCACGTCGCGGGATTGGCCCAATCCATCCTCAACGGTCCTGTAGCCGACCAAAGCACCAGCAAACAGGAGTAGCTCCGATGCCAGCTTCACCACGCAAATCTTCACGTCGAGGGCATTCCCTCACCACGCTTTCCTTGCTGGCGACAGCGCTGATCTACGCTCAATCGAACGCCTTAACTGCACAGACATCCATCCAAACCCTCCATCAGAACTTTCAGAATTCGCCCACCAGCACAAGACCTATGGTGCGCTGGTGGTGGTTCGGTCTCGCCGTGCAGAAACCGGAAATCCTGCGCGAGCTTCAGCAGATGAAGGCCGATGGCATCGGCGGAGCCGAACTAGCCTTCGAGTATCCGCAAGTTCTTGACGACCCCGCCAAAGGCCTAAAGAACCTCCCCTTCCTCTCCCCCGAATTCCTCGACGACGTGAACTACGCCCAATCTGAGGGACGCAAGCTCGGCCTGCGCATCGACGTCACTCTGGGCAGCGGCTGGCCCTACGGCGGTCCCGCCACTACATTGGCCGAAGCCGCCGGACGCCTCCGCATCGTTGAAGTTGCCATCCCCGCCAGCGCAACCTCCGTCGCCGCACCCAAACTAGCCGAGGGCGAAACGGTAATCTCCCTCTCGCTCGTCAACGGAGAGCCCAAACACTGGGACGCCGCCACCGCCAAAACTATCAGCGCTGACGAATTCAGCCACATAGCTCCATCAGCCACCCGCCGCACCGCTCTCTTCTTCATCGCCTCGCACACCCGTCAAGTCGTCAAACGCGCAGCCGTCGGAGCCGAAGGCTGGGTGCTCGATCCCTTCAGCCATCAGGCCGTAGCCAATCACCTCAAATCCGTAGGCGAACCTCTGCTCAAGTCCTTCGGCCCCACGCCTCCCTACGCCATCTTCTCCGACTCGCTCGAAGCCTATGGAGCCGACTGGACCCCTAACCTGCCCGCCGAATTCAAAAAGCGCCGCGGCTACGACCTGCTCCCGCATCTGCCGGAACTGATAGCCGGTGGCACCCCCGAAGCCGAAAAAGTCCGCCACGACTGGGGCAAGACCCTCACCGAACTCGTCGACGAAAACTACCTCACCCAGATCAACAACTGGGCCATCGCCCATCACACCAAATTCCGCTCGCAAACCTACGGTAATCCCGCCGTCTCCTTCTCAAGCCAACGCCTCGCCGCGTTGCCCGAAGGAGAAGGCCCACAGTGGCGCGCCTTCTCCACCCTGCGCTGGGCCACCTCTGCCAACCACGTCTTCGGCAACAATGTCAGCTCAGGCGAAACCTTCACCTGGCTCCACTCTCCCGTCTTCCGCGCTACGCCACTCGACATGAAGGCCGAAGCCGACATCGACTTCCTCAGCGGCGAAAATCAGATCATCTGCCACGGCTGGCCCTACTCCGCCCCGCAAGTCGGCGAGCCCGGCTGGTCGCTCTACGCCGCCGCCGTCTTCAACGACCACAACCCCTGGCACCCGGTCATGCCCGACGTCACCCGCTATATCGGCGGCATCAGCTATCTTCTCCGTCAGGGAAATCCAGCCAACCAGGTCGCCATCCTGCTCCCCACCGACGACGTCTGGGCAGCATTCGCCCCCGGCAAGGACAGCATCACCGCCGCGATGAACCAGATCATCACGCCTCAACTGATGTCCACCATCCTCTCCGCTGGCTACAACATCGACTACATCGACGCCGATGCCATCAACTCCGTCGGCCTCGGCACCCACAAGATCCTCGTCCTGCCCCCCACCGACCGCATCCCGGCAAACACCCTCCGCAAGATCGAGCAGTTCGTAGCAGCGGGAGGCAAAGTCATCGCCATCGGCCGCGCTCCCTCCATCTCGCCCGAAGGCAAAGCCCTGCCCGAGATCACCAACCTCTCACACCAGCTCTTCACCGCCGCCAAAGGCAGCGTCGTCCCCGACGACTCCGCCCTCGCCGCCGCCCTCCACAACGCTGCTACCCCCGACTTCACACTCACCTCCGGCAATGATGAGGTTGGCTTCATCCGCCGCAAGCTTCCAACGTCCGACATCTACTTCGTAGCCAACACCAGCAACCACCCCATCGACACCACCGCCACCTTTGCCACCGCGCACAAGTTCGGCGAGCAGTGGAACCCGACTAGCGGCGAAGCCTCCAGCTCCCCCTCCGCCAACGTCGAACTCCAACTCGCTCCCTACGAGTCCCGCATCTTCATCTTCAGCAGCGTCAACCCCAAAGCTCCGGCCCTCCGTCCGGCTCCCTCCACCCAACTAGCCGACCTCAGCAACAACTGGCAGGTTCGCTTCGTGGCAACCGGCAAAACCAAATCCGAAGCTACTCTCACCGACTGGATCGCCAGCGACGACACCCGCCACTACTCCGGCGAGGCCGTCTATACCCGTGACTTCAATCTCACCTCCGCACCCACTTCTCCCACCTACCTTCAGGTCGACGGCGGCACGCCCGTTACCCCTCCGTCACGCATCGACGACAATCGCCCCGTCCCCATGCACAATGGCATGCCCGACCCACGCGTTACCCGCACCGGCCCCGGCATGCGCGCCTGGTTCGAGCCACCCATCCGCGAAGCCGCCATAGTCCTCATCAATGGCAAGCGCGCAGGGTCGCTCTGGCATCCGCCCTACCGGCTCAACGTCTCGCCCTTCCTCAAGTCCGGCCAAAACCGCATCGAGATTCACGTCTATAACACCGCGCTCAACGCTTGGTCGGCCCTTCCGCCTCACGACTACAAACCCCTCATTTCCAAATACGGCGACCGTTTCCAAATGCAGGACCTCAACAAGGTGGTGCCCACCTCCTCCGGCATCCTCGGCACCATCAAACTTGTAACCTCTGAATCCTCGAAATCCCAGGAGCAGCAATAGATGTCCCGCGCCCTCCTCCTCACCTGTGCCCTCGCACTCACCACCACCGCCTTCGCCGCACCCAAAACTTTTGTAGCCAACGACTACGGAGCTAAGGGCGACGGCACCACGCTCGATACCGCCGCCATCCAGAAGGCCATCGACGCAGCCGCCGAAGTCCACGGCACCATCACCCTCAAGCCGGGAACCTACCTCACCGGCTCGCTCTTCCTCAAGTCCGGCACCACACTCGACGTTCCCGAGGGCGCCACAATCATTGGCTCCGAGCATCTGGCGGACTACCCCGAGCTGCCCACCCGCATCGCGGGCATCGAGATGACCTGGCCCGCCGCACTCATCAACGTGCGTGACCAGTCAAACGTGACCATCACCGGCAAAGGCACCATCGACGGCGACGGCCCTATCTGGTGGAAGTCCTACTGGGACCTCCGCAAGACCTACGAGCCGCGCGGCCTCCGCTGGGCCTCCGACTACGACGCCAAACGCCCCCGGCTCGTTCTTCTGCAAAATTCCTATAACGTTCACCTCGGCGGCGGCATCCTGCTCAAGCGTTCCGGCTTCTGGACGGTCCAGGTTCTCTACTCCCACGACATCACCATCGACGGCGTCACCATCCGTAACAACGAAGGAGGCAAAGGCCCCTCCACCGACGGCATCGATATCGACTCCTCGCGCAAAGTTCTCGTTCAACACGCCGATATCGACGTCAACGACGACGCCCTCTGCCTCAAATCCGGCCGCGACTCGGACGGCCTCCGCGTCAACCGGCCCACCGAAGACATCATCCTCCGCGACTCCATCATCCGCCACGGAGCTGCCGCCATCACCATCGGCAGCGAGACCTCCGGCGGCTTCCACAACATCGAGGCCTACAACCTCACGGCGCTCAGCGGAGTACCCTCGGGCGTCCTCTTCAAATCCGCTCACACTCGCGGAGGCACCGCCACCGACATCCGCATCCACGACCTCCATCTCCAGGGCGTAGCCATCCCCATCCACATGACCATGAACTGGAATCCCAGCTATAGCTATGCCACGCTGCCGCCCGAGGTCAAAAATCCGCCTCACTACTGGATAGTCCTCACCACCAAAGTTCCAGAGGCACAGGGCCTGCCCCACTTCAGCGACGTCCACATCTGGAACATCAAAGCCGTGGGAGCAAAGGAAGCCTTCAACGTAAGCGCCTACCCCACCGCGCCGCTGACGAACTTCCGTCTCGATCATCTCGACATCGAGGCCAAAACGGCAGGCACGATCGCCAACGCCAAAAACTGGACCATGACGGACAACAACATCAAGACAGCCGACGGCAGCAAAGTACAGTTCACCGACACCCCGATAGCCCCCGGCAAAAAAGACATCCCCTACGGCGAACCAAAATAATCCACGGCTGATAGCATGGTCGCGTGAATAAAGAGGTACGACATCTGTCGCTTGTAGGACGCCGTTGCTGCCAGCCGTCTCGCCTCTTCGTTCTAAATTCCTTCAACTTCAGCCAGAGTGTGAGTGCCATGACTAGTTTCTCGAAGATCGTCTCAAGTAAGTGGACAGGCCACCGCAATGCATTGCTCAGTTTGGTATGTTGTGCCATCGCGTCGCCATTGTTAGCGCAGCAACCGCTGAAGACGCTGCTTGTCGGAGTAGACCACCGCACCGTCACGTCACTCGACGGCAACTGGCATTACCTCGTCGATCAGCCACCTGCGCGAGCGCTCTATGCCCCCGATGGCAAGGTCAACGACAAGACCTACGCCCTCAACACCCACCCCAATATCGACAGCGGCCCGCACAACGCGGAGTACGACTTCGCCACCGCGCCCACACTCAAAGTCCCCGGCGACTGGAACACCCAGGACCCCACCCTCTTTCGCTACGAGGGAGTCATCTGGTATCAGCGCGACTTCGGCTTCGAGCCCAAGCCCAACACGCGCACCTTCCTCCACATCGGCGCGGCAAACTATAAGTCCTTCGTCTGGGTCAACCAGAAGCGCATCTGCGACCACGAGGGCGGCTTTACTCCCTTCGACTGCGAAGTCACCGCCGCGCTGAAGCCCGGCAACAACTTCGTCGTCATCGCCGTGGACTCCACCCGCGAGGTCGATGGCATTCCCTCGGTCGGCATCGACTGGTTCAACTACGGCGGCCTCACCCGCGATGTCTCGCTAGTCACCGTTCCCATGCAGTTCATCGACGACTACGACATACACCTGAAGCACGGCAGCACCTTCTCCGCTGCCGATGCCACCACGCTTACGGGCTACGTCCACGTCGTTGGCGCAACCGCCGGAACTCCGGTCACCCTCCGCATCCCCGAGGCTGGCGTTGATACTACTCTCAAAACTGACGCCGATGGCCGCGCTCCCTTTGAGGTAAAAGCAAGCAAGCTCGAACTTTGGTCGCACGAGACGCCAAAGCTCTACAAAGTCGAACTCGCATCAGGCTCCGGGGATCAGCAGGACAAGCTCACGGATGACATCGGCTTCCGCGACATCCGCGTCGATGGCACCCGCATCCTGCTCAACGGCAAAGCCATCTTCCTCCAGGGCGTCAACGAGCACGCCGAGGCTCCCTACCGCACCGGTCGCGTCTGCACCGATGAGGACGTCAAAAACATCTTCGGCTTTCTCAAGGACATGAACGCGAACTTCGTCCGCCTCGCCCACTACCCGCACGACGAGCGTATGGAGCGCGAAGCCGACCGCGACGGCATCATGATCTGGTCGGAGATTCCGCTATGGCAGCACATCTCCTTCGACAAGCCCGAGGTCTACGCCAAGGCCACCTACATGCTCAACGAGATGATCCGCCGCGACCGCGACAAGGCCTCGGTCATTCTCTGGTCCGTCTCCAACGAGACGCCGAATAATCCCACTCGCACCCAGTTCCTCACCAACCTCGCCAATGAAGCCCGCAGGCTCGACCCAACGCGGCCCATTACCTCCGCGATCATCGGCCCGCACGCCAAAGGCAACGAGATGGTGGAGAACGATCCTCTGACCAACGCTCTCGACGTCGTCGGCCAGAACGAGTACGTCGGCTGGTACGAAGGCCGTCCCGAAGACGCCGACAACATCAAGTGGACGCTTCCTCAGAAGCCCATCCTGATCTCCGAGTTCGGCGCCGAAGCCAAGCAGGGCAACCATGGCGGCAAAGACCAGCGCTGGACCGAAGAGCAGCAGGTCAACGTCTACGAGCACCAGTTCGTCATGATTAATAAAATTCCACAGGTACGCGGTCTCATTCCCTGGATCCTGATGGACTTCCGCTCGCCCACCCGCAACATCCCCAAACTACAGGACGGCTTCAATCGCAAGGGCCTTATCTCCGAGGACGGCAAGAAGAAGCAGGCCTTCTACCTCTTCCAGAAGACCTACAAGGAGCATTCCGTGGGCAAGGCTGAATAGCTCCGGGAAAATATCCTGCGGTATTGCGGCTGTTGCCTACAGATAACAGGCAACAGCCGTATTTATGCCTTGGGAACAAGGCTCTGTAGATTGCTTTCAAACTGCAGAAGCACCTGTTCCTTGCCTAAATGCTCGACGGCATATCGACGGGCCGCTGCACCTAACTGCTGACGTAGCGGCTCATCGTCGATAAGTCGCTGCACCGCAGCGTGAAGCGCAGGAGCGTCTTCCGCAGGCACGACGAGGCCAGAGCCTTCGACGACGTGAGCGACCTGCGTCCCAGCGTCCGCAGTGGCAATCACGGGACGACCGCTGGAGAGCATTCCGGTAAGCTTCGAGGGCATGACCAGATCGGCCGCTCCGGCGCGCTGCGGCAGTAAGTGAATATCGGCAGCATTAAGCAGGTCATTGAGTCGGCTGAAGGGTTGCAGCGGCAGCAGGGTCACATTAGGTCGGTGAGCAACCAATGTTTCAAGCTGTGGACGAAAGGCTCCATCGCCGCAGAACAGGAAATGGACGCATGGCGTATTCTCGAACGTTTCAGCGAGCGGCGCGAGCAGTTCCAGTCCCTGCTTGGCTCCCATATTGCCGGAGTAAAGAACGATGATCTTGTCTTCCAGGCCAAGCTCACGGCGGAAGCTGTTCGGCGCATCATGCGGCTGGGGATGGATGGCATCGACATCGACCCAGTTAGGAAAAAGGACGGTACGGTCTACGGGAACTCCCTTGGTGAAGGCGCGCTCGACCATCTTCTGCGAGATGCTGGAGACGCGAGTAAACGCGCGAGTGAAGAACCCTTCAAGGCCAAGGGCGAAGTCGTGAATAAGCCCTTTCGCAGGCAGCAGCCCAAGGTCAAAGGCTGCATCGATCTCGAAGTCCTGTACATGCAGCCACGAGGCCGCTCCCGCAGTCTGAGCGACCAGAAGCGCGAGGGGAGCTCCGAAAAAAGTTGGCTCAACCGTGAAGACAACCTCAGGCTCCCAAAAGGTCTGACGGAGCATGACCGGCAGGCTGCCAAGCATGAAGGAAAAAAGGTGCACCATGCGTTTGAGACCGGTAGGCTGGGCCGGGACGTACAGCGGGGTGCGATAGACGACGGGTTCGCCGGGAACCTTTTCCGTGCGGTAGAGCTTGCCCCGGTAGTCTTCGCGAATGCTCCACGCAGGATAGTACGGTGGTGCGGTGACGACGTGGACGTCATGGCCACGTCCCGCCAACCACGAAGCCATCTCTCCGGTGTACTTTCCGATGCCGGTAAGCTCGGGAGAATAGTTGAGGCCGTAAATCAAAATTCGCAAACTGGTCCTTTGGGGTTGAGGGCCACGATGGTTTGTCTTGCTCTGACTTGATTTTACTCTTCAACAGCGTTGAACTTCAGGGATTGATTCATGAACAACTTCTAGGAAAAACCTCTCCTTGATTACGACCCGCGCTTTTTTCGGGCAGCCATCGCTACATTCTGATCGAGCCGCTCTGCAAAATCTTCTTCGGAGCAACGCCGCTTTAACTCAAACAAGAATCTCTCCCGATCTAAATTGAATCTTTCATGGGCTATTTTCTTACCATTCGCGCCAGCAATCTCTACACGGTCTTCACCTACGATAATCGATGTAATCTTTCCCCAAAGCACTTCCCTGTTTGATCTCAGCCAAAATCGCTTTTCAATTCCTTCAGGTGTAACAACCAACGTCCCTGGGAGTGAGAACAAGAGTCCGAGACCAAACCAAGCCGGAATGATTACCTCCATAATTTTAGATACCGTGTCTAAATAATGAGACGAAAAATCTAATTTGGCCGATGCCATCATTGCCCAATATAAAAATATGGGGATACAAAGCAGGCAAAGCCAAACCGCTATGGTTTCTATAGGAAATGCCACAGTATCGTCCGTGAACGATGTTGTACTTTTTTGATAAGAGCGACTAAAAGACACATACAACAGAAGAGCCATAAAAGGCGCATTTTCCGCAATCCTGATTACTGCAGGAAACATCGTCATAAACTCTTCAATTCCAATCCAATATTGGGCATCGCCTAAAATAAATCTGCAATCAGGACAGCCTTACGCTTAGAGTGAATTGTATTCGCGACACAGAGCTTCACACCGGGCGGTTGCGCCACAGTATTTTGCTACCTTCTATCCAATTGAACCTTTCGGCTTAGAGAGGGCAGCGGCTTACCCGAACCGCTGCCCGCTTACTCGCCTAAACAAACGGAATGGCGAGAGTCGATTTCGCTTCCTGCTGCCAGGCATGCTGCTGCGGCGCCATGCAGACATTATTTCTGCCGCTCGCCTTAGCCTCGTACAGAGCCTTATCCGCCAGAGAGATCAGGTCATGAGGAGTTTCAGTGAAGCTTGACGATGTGGCCACGCCGATACTTGCCGTTACCGGAATCTCATACTTGCTTTCGAGCATCATCGTTGTCGATTCGATGACGTAACGAAGCTGCTCCGCAGCCTGAAAGGCATTGAACCGAGTCGTATCCGGCAGGAGAATCAGAAACTCTTCCCCACCGTACCTGCCTACGAAACCAGAATTGTTCTGAATGGCTGCGAAGAGTCTGGAAAACTCTTTCAGAACAAAGTCGCCGGCCTGATGTCCAAGGGTGTCATTGATCTCTTTGAAGCTGTCGATATCCAACAGCAAGACAGAGAGCGGTTTATGCAGCAATTTGGAGCGCGAACACTCTTTTTCAAGAAGCGACAAAATGTGTCGTCTGTTGTACAGCTCCGTGAGAGGGTCGATAAGGACCGCCAGCTCCAGGTCAGCAATCCTCGATACTTCTTTCGCAGTCCGATCTGAGATCATGCAAACGCATAAAACAAAGATGGAAGCCAAAAGACAGATTAAAGATATTAACCAATCCTCGTGGTGGTCAGGGCCTTCGGTGTAATTAAGCCAGAACAAAAGAAGATAACCGACGATGGAAAAGCCGATGAGAAAGGCCAGACCTAACCATGCATTGCGCGTAAGGCCAGATGGAAGAATCTTGAAAATACGCCTCAACGGCACGAATGAGAGCAGGAGAAGAAGTATTCCAAGGAGAGTAATCAGTTGAAAAATAATATTAGGCATTGCTTTGAACTGTTTTGGATTTCCTTTTGCCCAGTAGGATGCAATAAATTGCACTCCATGGCTCTCCAAATGCTTTAATTTTTGCAGGTTTAAAACGTTGCCTGACGGTCCAAAAAAATCTGTGGATACCTCTATTTTCGGCTCTTGCCTAACTGGCCTTGTGGCTTCATGCTGGGACTAAATGATTAGCGTTGAGGGAATGAAAGTTAGGACGGCAGTATTGCATCGGTCGAGGCAGCAGCCGCTGGCCGCTCTCGGGATCGTGCTGCTTTTGCTGTTTACGGTATGCGCGCTGTTCGCGCCGTGGCTGGCGCCGTATGATCCGGCGCGGCTCGACCTGACCGGGCGGTTGATGGGGCCGAGCGCGGCACATTGGTTTGGCACCGACGAGCTGGGCCGGGACATCCTCTCGCGAACTATCTTCGGCGCACGGATCTCGATGATCGTCGCCGTAAGTGTCGTGGGGCTCTCGCTCGGGGTGGGGCTGATTGCCGGATGCCTGGCAGGCTTCTACGGCGGTGTGACGGACACGATCTTGAATGTCTACGTCACCAATGCGTTTATGTCGCTGCCGGGAATCCTGCTGGCGATTGCGTTTGTCGCGTTCATGGGGCCGGGGCTGCTGAATGTAATTCTGGCGCTGGCAATCTCAGGCTGGGTGGGCTATGCACGGCTGGTCCGTGGACAGGTCATGGCCGTGAAAGAGCGCGAGTTTGTGGAGGCGGCGCGTGCCCTGGGCGCCTCCGATCTCCGCGTGCTTTGCAGGCATATCCTGCCGAATATTGTGCAGCCGCTGATCGTGCAGGCAGCCATCGGCATGGCCGGCGCCGTGCTCGCCGAGGCCACGCTGAGTTTTCTGGGTCTGGGAGTTCCACCGCCGGTGGCAAGCTGGGGCTCCATGCTGAATGACGCGCGGTCGCATCTCTTCGACTCGCCGCATCTGGTCTTCTTTCCGGCGATGGCGGTGATGCTTTGTGTGCTGTCGTTCAACTTTATCGGCGATGCGCTGCGCGACTATCTCGATCCCCGAACGAAGATGGAAACCGGCATCTAATTCCGCTCAGGAGTAGCTTTCTTTGGTTGTCATTCCCGAAGGGAATCTGCGTTCTGCTCGAATCACCAAACTCCATCTGGACGAGAACCGTTTTAACTCCACCTTTATCGGATATGCTTGGATCTGAGGCTTGAGAGCGTTTATGCGTAAGAGTATCGTTTCACCATTGCCCGTGGCTGCAACTCCGATTCGGGACAACTGGCGCGATCTGGAGCGGATTGCTCGGGTCGAGATTACGTCTGAAGATGCGATGTTTCCCATTGAACACGCGCTGGGCAAAACGCTGACCACAGGCTGGCGCGCGGCAGGCACAGGGCCGCAAGTGATTCGTCTGCACTTCGATGAGCCTCTGACAATTCGTCGGATCGAGCTGCACTTCATCGACAAGGCAGCGGAGCGTTCGCAGGAATTTGCCATCTTTGCGGGTTCGGGCACGAACCTGCACGAAGTGGTGCGGCAGCAGTTTACGTTCAGCCCAAGTGGGTCGACCGAAGAGATCGAGGACTACACAGTGTCGCTCGATGGTGTGACCGTGATGGAGTTGAAAATCGACCCTGACCGCAGCCACGATCCGAAGCAGAGCCAGAGCTACGCATCGCTGCAGAGCCTGCGGCTGGCCTGATCGCCATGCTGGTCGGGGTAATTTCAGACACCCATGGACTATTGCGGCCTGAGGCCGTCACTGCGTTGGCCGGGGTGGAACATATTCTTCATGCCGGAGATGTCGGCGATGCGCGCATTCTGGACGCGTTGCGAGGGATCGCCCCGGTAACAGCGATTCGGGGCAACATCGATCACGGGGGCAAGTGCGCGGAGCTTCCCGCTACCGACGTAGTGGAGCTTCAAGGACGGCTGTTTTACCTGGTCCACTCGGTCACGGATTTAGATATCAATCCCGTTGTGGCTGGAGTGGCTGCGGTCGTCAGTGGCCACTCGCATAAGCCTTCGGTCGAAGTGCGGGATGGCGTGATGTATCTGAATCCCGGAAGCGCTGGTCCACGCCGATTCAATCTTCCGGTAACGGTAGCATTGATGACTGTGGGTGAGAGTGGCGTTGACGCCCGCATTGTGGAGTTGCTTTAGAGCAAAGTAGCAGTTCTCGTAGAGTCGGCCGTGCCTCTTGGTTGTCATTCCCGAAGGGAATCTGCGGTTGCCTTCCTCCACACCAACAGCAAATCCTGTCTCGATCTACTGGCTGCGCATTCGCGGGTTAGCGATTGTGTAGGCCACATCGGTCAGTAGATTGATAGCGACGTAGGTCAGGCCGACAGCAAGAATGCAGCCCTGCACCAGCGCATAGTCTCGATTCGAAATAGCCGACAGCGTGAGGCGGCCTATGCCCGGCCAACTGAAGATCGTCTCCGTGACGATAGCTCCCGACAGCAGCGAACCGAATTGCAGCCCGATCACCGTGAGCACGGGAATCAGCGCGTTCCGCAGCGCGTGACGGTAGACGACAGCGTGCTCGCTGAGTCCCTTGGCGCGAGCGGTGCGGATGTAGTCCTGCCCCAGCTCTTCAAGCATCGCGGTGCGCACCATGCGCGTGAGGATGGCGGCAAGGCCGAGCCCAAGTGTGATCGCCGGCAGAATCAGATGCACGAGAAAGTCGCCCACACCTCCAGTCCCTGCAGTCGAGACCGGAAGCCATCCAAAATAGATCGAGAAGACGAGGATGAGAATAGGGCCCAGCGCGAAGTTGGGAAACGAAAGCCCAACCAGCGAGACGACGCCTAGGGTACGGTCCTGCCAGCGATTACGATGCAGCGCCGAAAGAATACCCGAAGGAACAGAGACAGCAATTCCAATGAGCAGCGCAGCCAGGGTAAGCGCAAGCGTGTAGGGATAGCGCTGAAGCACAAGATGCGTAACCGAGTCGTGGAGACGCAGCGACTGGCCAAGGTCACCGCGCAGGATTCCATGCCAATAGTGGGCATACTGCTGGCTGAGCGGAGCGTCAAAGCCATAGGCGTGGCGCAGCGCAGCGATGTCAGCGGTGTTCGCACCTTCTCCCAGCATCTGCGCAATGGGGTCGCCCGGGACAAGATGGATCAGCAGGAAGACAACCGAGACAACCACCCAAATGACGGGAAGCGTAAGCAGAATGCGGCGAATCGGATTCCACAGCGCTGGCTTCATACCTTTGCTTCCCTACCCTTCGGCTCCAGCGCTTTTGCCGGGGTGAGTATCTGGACCGTGACGCGGCTGATGCGGCGGCCGTTCATCTCGGCGACGGAGTAGCGGCGACCGGCGTGCTCAATGCTCTCGCCCACGGTGGGAATGTGACCGAGGTGCGCCAGCATAAAGCCTGCAAGCGTCTCCACTCCGGCCTCGCGCGGAAACTCCCAGTGGAGCTGGGTGCCAAGGTCGCGGAGGGTGGTGCTGCCGTCGAGCGACATCGCTCCCGTGGAGCTGAGCAGCGGGCTGCGCGGAGCGATGTCAAACTCGTCGTCGAGCTCACCCACGATCTGTTCCAGCGCATCTTCGGCGGTCACAATTCCGACGGTCGATCCAAACTCATCGACGACGATGGCCATCTGACGGCGGCGTTCCTGAAACTCCTGCAGCAGCTCAACCGCCAGCTTGGTCTCCGGAACCACCATGAGCTCATGCATGACCTGACGCAGCGTAAGCCCTGATCCGCCTTTGCCGCCGAGGCTAAGCGCCACGCCACGAAAGTGCATGAGTCGCGAGATGTCCTTGGAATAAACGATGCCGATGATATTCTCAGGCCCCTTGGCCGGGTCATACACGGGGATGCGGGAGTGCTGCTCTTCGACGATGCGGCCGCTCGCCATCTCGACAAGAAGGTCGGCGGGTAGCGAAAAAATCTTACCGCGCGGTGTCATGATCTCGCGAACCGTCACATGGTTCAGCTCGATGGCGCGATGGATGATCTCCTCCTGAAAGACAGGCAGAAGACCCATGCGGCGCGTGGCGGTGGCAATCAGCTTGATCTCTTCCGGCGAGTGGACAGCGCCTTCGCCGTGGAGCGGTGCGCGAAAAAGCTTGAGCACAAGCGCTGCCGAGTTATTCATAAGGTTGACCGCAGGCCGCGTGATGCGGATAAACACGTCCATCGGTCCGGCAACGGCGAGTGCGATGCGCTCCGCTCGCTGCAATGCGAGTGACTTGGGCACCAGTTCACCCAGCAGAACTTCAAAATAAGTAATCAGCCCAAAAGAGATGATGACAGCGAGCGTATGAGCGTAGACGACGGCGTACGTTGGCATCAGGTGCAGCCAGTGATGTACAAGCTGGAGGATCATCTCCGCAACGGCGGGTTCACCGATCCAGCCAAGGGCAAGTGCGGCCAGCGTAACACCGAACTGCACGGCAGGAAGAAACTCGTCGATATTGTGCTTGAGTTGGAGCACAGTACGCGCCCCGGGACGGCCAAGCGCGATAAGTTGCTGAATGCGCGTCTCACGTACGCTGACAAGGGCAAACTCAGCAGCGACGAAGAAGCTGTTGGCCAGGATGAAGAAGGCCACCATGATCGTGCGGAAGAGCATCCATTCAAGCATTTAAAAAGTGTAACGGCTCAGGATCGGTTCGGTAATTGAGAAGAAGAGTAGCAACGAGAACAAACAAGAAAAAATCCATCCTTCGCAGAGGCAAAGGATGGATTTCTAGTAAGCTTTCTTAGTTTTTTACTGTCATCGAGTCCGAGTTGATAGCCTTCTTGCCTGTGATACCTTCCAGAGCGGCTAATATACCGCGGTATTCATTCTTATCGCATTGCATGGCAAAACCACCCTTTTGGTCACCGTTTGCCCATGTCAAGCCAACATAGTGCTTTTTCGATTTGGTCAGCGCCATCAATGCGCCGACGCCAAAGCTAACCACAGCAAGACCTATGGCAGCACCTACGCGACGATGAACATCCTGCCCATAAGAAATTTCAGTGATGGACGATGCTGGAATGTTAATGACTTCCTTCTTATCATCAACGATTCTTACAAGGGTTGGATCGACGTAAAGTTTTACTGTTTTGCTGGCTTTGACACCGGGGAGCGAACCTCCATCGTAGGTGACTTTATAACTGTTGTCGGCTGCAAAGGCGCAGGCAGGTACCATCAGGCAGAGAACTGCTATAAGCAAACGTTTCATTGAGTTCCTCGGAAACTGGAGTGCGATATGTATATAGGCGTCCCTCAGCTTTAGCAATAAATAAATCCCTTGCAATCGCAGAAGAGGCAGTCAGAGGATCGATGCAGCGCAAAGAAATGGCCCGGCTGGTTGCCGGGCCGCTTGAGTTTTGAGACGTTGGGTACAAACTTATGCGAGGACCTTGAGTACCGACTTGTCGATCGTGTCCTTGGGTACATAGCCGACGATCTGTTCGGCCACCTGGCCGCCTTTGAAGATAAGAAGCGCGGGAATGCCGCGGATGCCGTAGCGCGCAGGTGTTGCCGTGTTGGCGTCAACGTCCATCTTCATGACCTTGAGCTTGCCCTGATACGTGTTGGCCACCTCGTCGACGATCGGCGCAAGCGCGCGGCACGGGCCACACCATGCAGCCCAAAAATCTACAAGCACGGGTTGGTCCGACTGAAGGACCTCTTTTTCAAAGGATGCGTCGTTGATGTTCGTTACGAACTGTCCTGCCATGTACTTCCCTCCGGATGTTCTGCTGTTATAGAGCAGTCCTCTCAATAATAGATGCTCACGGCGAGGAAGAGTTTCAGACCGGAAAGCACCTTAAAAGGCAAACGCCCGGACCTCTAATGAAAGAGGTCAACGGGCGGCGTAGCAGCCCTCCCCAGAACTGCCCACAGGAGCTAAGGTACGAAGGAAGTGGAGAAAGGTAAAGAAATCTTAAGTAACTTGTTGAAATGGTTACCCGTTTAGGGGACCTCTGATGAGGCCCGATAGGTCTGCCCATCTACCTCTGAATGACAGTTCCGGCAGCGATCGTGGTTTGGATAATCTCGAGATCGTCATCCCCCGCAGTTTGACGAATGATCGCCGGCAGCGTGTCAGCGGCGGACTCCTCAGCAATCACAAGAACCGAGGGCCCCGCGCCGCTAAGCGCCACCCCGAGGACGCCGGGTGTCTCGCTCAAAGGCAGAAGCCGGGGCAGAAGAGGACACGCCTCCATGCGATACGGCTGATGAATTCGATCCCGCATCGCAGTCCGCAGCAGATCGCCGCGATTGAGCGCAAACGCAGCCACAAGCAGCGCTGTAGCCTGAACATTGGCGACCGCGTCGGCACGAGAGTACGTGGGCGGCAAAAGCGCCCGCGCCTTCTCCGTAGCGAGGCTCACCGACGGCAGTGCAATATACAAGTTCCAGGTGATATTTTGTCCGCAGGTTGCTGTTACCACGTGGCTTCCATCATCAGCAGACGCCGTCATTCCGCCCAGATAGCAGGCAGCGACGTTGTCGGGGTGGCCCTCACGGCGACAGGCTTCTTCCAGAATCTGCTGGCTGGTCCAATTCAGTTTCCCGAAATGATCGGCGAGCAAAACACCGGCGAGCAGCGCCGCCGCACTGGAACCGCAGCCCATCCCGAGAGGAATCTCATTATTCAGTTCGAGATGCAGAGGCGTAACCGGCTTGCCATTTGCTGCAAGCACGCTGCTGTAAGTCGTAAAGATGAGGCTATTTTCGGCATCCCCACAAAGGTCGGCATTGCGACCCGTGGCCGCGATCCCGAAGGACTCCGCAATCGTCGCATCAACCGTGAGGTAGAGCGCCATCGCGAGCCCCAGAGCGTCGAAGCCCGGGCCAAGGTTGGCAGAGGTTGCTGGCAAACGCAGATGTAGGGGCGTCATACAGGCTGAGCGAGCTTCATGTGGGATTCAAGCGCATGCAGCACGACGTCCGAGTCCGGTTCAAGAACAATAGGCGGCTTACGCAAAGCAGCGTGCAGTGCCTGGTCCTCGGCGGAGATCTGGGCGTTTTCAGCCTCGGTCAGCAACTCTCCCCGATGGTAGTCGATAGTGTATTGGGAGTCTTTGAGGGTGTGCCCCGTCAGAATAAGCACAACACGCTCCTCGCGCGTGACCTTACCCAGCGCGACCAGCTTTTTCAGGCCGGCGAAAGTAACAGCGGATGCAGGCTCGCACCCAACGCCTTCAGCACCGATCTGCGCCTTGGCCAGCGCAATCTCCTGCTCGGAGACCTGCTCGCACCAGCCGCCAAGCTTATCGATCACATTGGCTGCCTTGCGCCACGAGGCCGGGTTGCCGATGCGGATCGCGGTCGCGCGAGTGTCGGCGGTAACGGGACGCATGATGCGGTTTGAATCCATATACCAGCGATACAGAGGATTGGCACCCTCCGCCTGAATGATGCTGATCTTCGGAATGCGCGAAATGAGACCGAGGCGATGCATCTCCATGAAGCCTTTTCCGAGCGCAGACGAGTTGGCCAGATTGCCACCGGGAACGACGATGTGGTCAGGCACCTGCCATTCAAGCTGTTCGAGGATCTCAAACGCGGGAGTCTTCTGGCCTTCGAGCCGATAGGGGTTGACCGAGTTCAGCAGATAGATCGGAAAGCGCGTCACCAGATCGGTCAGGATGCGGACGCAACCGTCGAAATCGGTCTTCAGTTGAATGGTCAGCGCGCCGTAGTCCATCGACTGCGAGAGCTTGCCCCAGGCGATCTTTCCCTCGGGGATGAAGACGATGCTGCGCAGCCCGGCACGTGCGGCATAGGCGGCCATCGCAGCCGAAGTATTCCCCGTCGACGCGCAGGCAACCCACTCGAATTTGCGGTCAGCGGCGACCGACAGGGCAGCCGTCATGCCGGTGTCCTTAAAGGAGCCGGTAGGGTTCATGCCCTGGTGTTTCGCCAGCAGCGAATCGAGGCCGACCGCCTTGGCGCAGCGCGGCAGGTCGTAGAGCGGTGTATTGCCCTCGCGAAGAGTGACAATGTTCGCCGGGTCTTCCACGATAGGAAAGAGGTCGCGGAAGCGCCAGACGCCGCTCTGGTCTATAGGCAGGGTCGAGGTGCGGCGCTCCTGCCACAGCCAGCGAAGCGCGCTCGCATTCGGCAGATTGTGGTTGTTCGCTTCAGACGAACCGGTAGCAGGCGACCAGGGATAGATGACGTCATAGAGTCCATTGCAGTCCGGGCAGCGAAATATGCTGTTGACGGCGCTGCCGGTAATGACGGCTCCGCATTCTGTGCATCTAAGATGATGGGTCGCGACTTTCATTGTTCTATCTAGGTTACCGTAAAGAGCGGAGTCAACCAAAAGATGAGATCTGTTCTTCTTTGCCTTGTATTGGTAAGCGGGTTCTTTGGTGCAGGTACAGCGTGGGGACAAAAGGAACTACATGTAGCAGCGGCAGCGGATCTGCAGCCGGTCATGCCCGTCCTGGCCGCGGCTTATGAACATGCAACCGGAATAAAACTGATCGTCAGCTACGGATCTTCCGCCACGCTGACGACGCAGATTTTGAACGGCGCCCCCATGGACCTCTTCCTGGCAGCGGATTTCGTGTTTCCCGAAAAGGTAGTAGCCGCCGGACTTTCGGACATGAAAGAGCCAACCGCCTACGCGAAAGGAACACTGGTTCTCTGGGCGCGCAAGGACTCTCCTTTGCAACCACTCAGCATGGAGAAGCTGACCGACCCGCGAGTAACTCGGATTGCCATTGCAAACGCTGAGCACGCCCCTTATGGCCGGGCGGCGGTGGCAGCACTCCATAAGCTTAACCTCTACGACAAGGTGTCTCCGCATCTGGTGGTTGCGGAGAATATCGCACAGACCGCGCAGTTCGTGGAGTCGGGCAACGCCCAACTCGGCCTGATCTCCTTGACGACGGCAGATACAGCACACTTCAAAGAGATAGGCACTTATGTGCTGGTGCCCACGGTCTACCCCGAACTGCGCCAATGCGCCGTAGTCATAGCGAAGTCCAAACACCGCGCTGACGCCCATGCCTTTCTCGACTGGCTGCTGACGCCCACCGTGCAGACAAATCTGAGCAAGCTGGGTCTGGCGGCAGTGCGATAGGGTGAGTTGCAGCCAGCGGCCTTTGCAAAATGTATAGACTGGCGCTGTATGGATTTTGAGGCGCTTTGGTTGACCCTGCGGCTGGCTGCAAGCACAACAGCAATTCTGCTGGTAGTTGCGCTGCCGCTGGCATGGTGGATCGCCTCAGGCAAAGGCGCAGGACGAGCGGTAGTACAGGCACTCGTAGCCCTGCCTCTGGTCCTGCCGCCAACGGTGCTGGGATTCTACCTGCTAGTCATGCTCGGCCCGCTCACCACTCCGGGCCGTATCCTCGCCCGAATCTTCGGGCACTCCCTCGCCTTCAGCTTTTCCGGATTGCTGGTCGGATCGGTCCTCTACAGCCTGCCCTTTGCCGTACAGCCGCTGGTGGCAGGGTTCGGCGTCGTCGATCGCGGCTACACCGAAGCATCGGCCGGGCTGGGAGCGTCGCCGTGGCGAACCTTCTGGAGCGTGGTCATGCCCCTGACACGCGGTTCCCTGCTGACCAGCGCTGTGCTTGCCTTCACCCACACCGTCGGCGAGTTCGGCGTCGTGCTGATGCTCGGCGGCAACATTCCCGGAGCCACGCAGACCCTCTCCATCTCGCTCTACGACCAAGTGCAGGACTTCAACTACAGTGGTGCCAATCGAACCGCATTGGTGCTTGTAGTGGTCTCTCTAGTGGCGCTGATCGTGATCTACTCGCGCCGCGAAAGCGGGCTGGGGCGAGGCGAACTTGTCTGAGCGCACGCCTCATCTTAGTTTCTCCATGCAACATCGTCAGGGAGCACTCGCCTTCGATGCCGCCTTCAACCTGACCGAGCCATGGACAGTTTTATTCGGCCCGTCAGGCAGCGGCAAGACAACGATCCTCCGGGCAATTGCAGGATTGATGCGCCCGGCAGCAGGAAGAATCGTCCTGCACGGCGCTACAACGACAACCTTGTTCGATACCGCCGCTGGAATCTCCCTGCCCGCCTATCGGCGCGGTGTCCGGCTTGCGGCACAGGTAGCTGCACTGTTTCCCAACATGACGGTGCGGCAAAACATAGCCTACGGCGTCCCGGCAGCCTCGGCTGAAATCGTCGACGAAGCTTTACAGCGGTTTCGCCTGACCGGGCTCGCCGACTCCATGCCATGGAAGTTGTCCGGAGGAGAGCGTCAGCGTGTCGCCGTCGCCCGCGCCGCAACCTCTGCAATTACCGTCAGCACCGGCAGCCTCCTTCTGCTCGACGAGCCCTTCGCCGGTCTGCATCTTCCCCTGCGCGACGAACTGCTCGACGATCTGCGAAGCTGGCTCGCCGCAAAAAAGACCCCCGTGCTCTCCGTCACCCACGATGTCGGCGAAGCATTCCAACTGGCCGCCGAGGTCATCAAATTTTCCGACGGCAGCGTCCTCGAACAGGGACCGGTCGAAACCGTACTCGCCGAAGAGCGAACCCGCCTGCTCGATCAACTCTCCCGCCTCCAGCAAAGGCAGTAACCCTTGACAGCGTTGCTACAATTAACGCAGAGAAGAAAACAGGAAGTCCGGCATCGTGCCGGACTTTTTCATTTAACCAGTGCCGCTTCACAGACTGCGGAAATAGCCGGTTTTGCTTAAGGGCACGGCTTCAGCCGTGCCGCAAGTGCTTTCCTGGGAATGGAGCTTTAGCCCCTGAGGTACGGTTTTCGTTGCACATCGACTTTTCCGTAGCCTGTTTAGCCGCTGATGGATCTCAATCAGGTCCAGACTTAGGTCATTTGTTTCGAAGACTTTAGGACTTAAGTACGGGGAGGGGGGTACCCCTGAAAAGCCACGCAGCCTACGGCTGAACAGGCTCCTGCTCCAACCGGATTTCAAATCGGGACAAAACCTCGCTCGAAATCCTGTCTCGTAGCGCCACCATATCGGTAGCCGTAGCGTGACCTCGATTAATAAGCGCCAGCGTATGCCGCGACGAGATACCAGCATGGCCGAGAGTGAAGCCCTTGATGAACCCGGCCTTTTCAAGCAGCCACGCAGCCGGAAGTTTGACCTGCCCCCCAGCGGCTGGCCAGTGAGGAATCTCCCCTGCGGGCAGCTGGAGATTGGCAGCAATCCGGGTAAGCACAGAAGGCGCAACGACAGGATTCTTGAAAAAGGAGCCCGCGCTGCGACAGTCCGCCTCTCCTTCGACGATCAGCATTCCCTTGCCATGACGAATGGCGCGGACAGCGTGATAAACGTCAAGCGGCGTCGGCGCGGGCCTCGTTGCGTCCCAATCGGCGAAGTGGCGTTGCAGATCGGCGTAGGCAAGGTTTGGCCGAGCATTCAGGTCAAACCGAAACGTGACCGCGGTGACAATATAACGGCCTCGCTGGCTGGTATTGAAGATGCTGTGGCGATAGGCAAAGCCGCACTGGTCATGCGCAAGCGTGACAAAGACACCGGTTTCCACGTCGAAGGCCCGAACACCGGTAATTGTGCTGGCTACCTCCTGCCCATAAGCGCCGACGTTCTGCACAGGCGTGCCGCCGACCGAGCCGGGAATTCCAGCCAGGCATTCAACGCCGCTGATTCCCTGCTCGCAAATGTGCAGCACAAAGGCGTTCCAATCGGTTCCAGCCGTGGCGGTGTAGTTGACGAATTGTCCGTCGCCGACGGACTCGATAGGGTCATCGATGGCAATGTGGATGACGAGGCCATCGAAGCCGTCATCACTGACGAGCAGATTGCTGCCGCCGCCGAGAACGAAGATTTTCAGGCTGTTCCGGCCCGCGAATTGAACCGCCTCAACAAGCTCGGCTTCACTGGCCACCTCGCAAAAATAGCGTGCAGGGCCGCCGATGCGAAAGGTAGTAAACGGAGCCAGTAAAACCTGCTCCTGAACACGAATAGGAAGAGTCTCCACGGGTTAGAGAGTACAACACCTTCACTATCGACTGGCGCGGCATGCAGTGAGACCGTACAATCGAGTCAGGCGGCCGTTTCGGGCTGTCTCCAAGGAGATGCTCATGTATCCAGAGATTATGGTGATTCCGATGCGCGAGGAGCTTACCCGCGCAGGTCTGACGGAAGCCCGCACAGCAGCCGATGTCGACGCTGCCGTCGCGCAACCGGGAACGACGATGGTAGTAGTGAACTCGATCTGTGGATGCGCAGCGGGTAAGATGCGCCCAGGCGTTCGCCTGGCGATGCAGCACGCCGCAAAGCCTGACCATGCAGTAACGGTATTTGCCGGTCAGGACCGCGAAGCGACAGAGAAGGCACGCAGCTACTTCGGCGGCCATCCTCCGACCTCTCCTGCGATTGCGATCCTGCGCGATGGACAATTGGTTTACCTGATGCAGCGCTCGGCGATCGAGACCTCGACGGCTCCGGCGATTGCTCAGGAACTGACGCGCGCGTTCGATACCTACTGCGCCAAGACCTCTGCATAGAACAGCATCAATTAAGACACCACGAGCCGGATAACGCTACATGCGTTATCCGGCTCAGCTTTTTAAGCGGATTCATGTTGTAGCATTTCCCGCCGATGAAGGGAGCAGCTATGGCAACCTTCAGCCACATTCCCTCTTCCGTTCTGCCGCTGGCCGGAACAAGGTCGCAAGACACTCGCCTGGCCTTCTCGGATCCACTCCAGAGCAGCGATTGGAAGATGGTTGGCGAAAGCGCGGCGATAAAGCGTCTGCGACTCCAGATTCGGCGGATCGGACCCCATTTTCGTGCAGTCCTGATCCAGGGCGAGCGCGGAACCGGCAAGGAGTTAGTGGCACGCGCCATGCACCAGCAGAGCATGGGACCGAGGGGGTCCTTTGTTGTAGCGGGTTGTGGCAGCCGGATCTCGTCTTTGATGAAGATAGGGTGCGGTGGCACCCTATTCTTCAATGGCATCGACGAGATGCCTTTGGAGACGCAGGACGAGCTATTGGAGGTTCTGCGACGGCACGAGTGGTCACAGGACGGCCTGGCAGCTCCGCAGAAATTGAGCCCCCGGATCATCGCCTCCTCAAGTCAAGACCTGAGAGGACTGGTTGCATCAGGGCGGTTTCGTCAGGAGCTTTACCAGAGGATTGCGATGGTCCAGATCGCATTGACTCCCCTGCGGGAGCGGATGGAAGATGTGCCCGTACTGGCAAGCCATTTTCTCGACCGGCTTACAAAGAAATACCGGAAGGAAACAATCATCGGAGACGATGCCATGGCCCTGTTGAAGTCGCATCGTTGGCCGGGAAATGTTCGGGAGTTGGAGAACGCCTTGAACAGTGCAGTTCTCGAGTGTGAGAGCGGAGTGATTCAACCATGGCAGTTGAGTATCTCCGAAATGCGTTTTGATATTGACGAGACGGCGGCATCCAAAGAACTTGCCCCTGAGGCCACGCGATTACAGCATGTAGTGGACCGGCATGTTCTTCGCGTGTTGAAGGATTGCGGCGGCAATAAGCTGCGAGCCGCAGAGTTGCTGGGAATCAGTCGATCCACACTGTATCGAATGCTGGAGACTGTGCTCCCGGCTGATGCGTCGCCGAGCGCCACTAACGCACAAGCCTCTCAGTGACCTTACAGTTTCAGGAGTTGTCGGCCACCTGACTCGCGAAAAAAGGCATCCCTCGATGAGTCGCCAGCGTAGCGTGCCACTGGGCAATCCGCGGCTCCGACGGCTGCAATGCCCCTGAGACGACCCCGCCTCGCACCCGCAGGATCACCCACAAGTCCCCGCATAAACACCAGCCGGAAACTCCCTGTAACATTGAATAAGAAGTGAGAGGTGTATGAACGAAGGTCGTTGGGTTTTATTGATTGCGAGTGAAGTAGGTGGTACCGATTCAGTCTCCGACCGGGCCATGGAACGTTTAGTCGATGCCATCAAACGAGAAGGCTACGAGGTCGTTCGTACCTCGACGCCTGAGGATGGCCTGTCTCTTGTCACCTCGGATCCGTCGCACAGTGCCATTCTGCTGGACTGGGACCTAGAAGGCGACAACCAGTTTGATCAACGCGCCGCGCTGAAGATCCTCCGCGCCGTCCGTCATCGCAATAAGAAGATACCTATCTTTCTCATCGCCGACCGCACCCTCGTCAGCGAGCTCCCCCTCGAAGTCGTCAAGCAGGTCCACGAGTACATTCACCTCTTCGGTGACACTCCGGCCTTTATCGCCAACCGCGTCGACTTCGCCGTCGAGCGTTACCACGAGCAGCTCCTTCCGCCCTACTTTCGCGAGCTGAAGAAGTACAACGATCAGGGCGCCTACTCCTGGGACGCGCCCGGCCACATGGGCGGCGTCGCCTTCCTCAAGCATCCCGTCGGCATGGAGTTCCAGCGCTTCTTCGGCGAGAACATCATGCGCTCCGACCTCGGCATCTCTACCTCGCAACTCGGCTCGTGGCTCGATCACATCGGGCCTCCAGGCGAATCCGAGCGCAACGCTGCCCGCATCTTCGGCGCCGACTGGACCTTCTACGTTCTCGGCGGGTCGTCGACCTCAAACCAGATTGTTGGTCATGGAGTGATTGCGCAGGACGACATCGTCCTCGCCGACGCCAACTGCCACAAGTCCATCTGCCACTCTCTCACTGTCACCGGCGCGCGACCCGTCTACATGAAGCCCACGCGCAATGGCTACGGTATGATCGGCCTCGTTCCCATCAAGCGCTTCAGCCCCGAGTTCATCCGCGGCCTCATCGACAAGAGCCCTCTCTGTACCGGCGTGGCCAACCAGAATCCCACCTATGCCGTTGTCACCAATTCGACTTATGACGGTCTCTGCTACGACGTTAATAAAGTCGTCACGGAGCTCTCGAAGTCTGTTCCTCGCGTTCACTTCGACGAGGCCTGGTACGCCTACGCCAAGTTCCACGAGATCTACCGTGGCCGCTTCGCCATGGGCGTTCCTGACGACTTGCCCAACCGCCCCACCCTCTTCTCCGTCCAGTCGACGCACAAGATGCTCGCCGCCTTCTCCATGGGCTCCATGGTCCACATCAAGCTCAGCCCCCGCGCTCCGCTCGACTTCGACCAGTTCAACGAGTCCTTCATGATGCACGGAACAACATCGCCGTTCTATCCCCTCATTGCATCGCTCGACGTAGCCGCCGCCATGATGGACGAGCCCGCCGGACCCACGCTGATGGATGAGACGATTCAGGATGCCATCACCTTCCGCAAGGCGATGTCTTCGGTCGCCCACCGCCTCCGCGCCGAAGATGGCGACGGCTGGTTCTTCCGTCTCTTCCAGCCGGAGCAGGTCACCGACTCGATTACCGGCGTCACCCACGTCTTCGAAGAAGCTCCCGACGAGCTTCTCGCGACCAACCCTCACTGCTGGACGCTCAAACCTGGCGAAGACTGGCATGGTTTCCAGAACGACGACATCGCCGACGAATACTGCATGCTGGACCCCACCAAGGTCACCATCCTCATGCCCGGCGTCAACGCCCAGGGCAATGTATCAGACTGGGGTATCCCCGCCGCCATCCTCACTGAGTTCCTCGACAGCCGTCGCGTCGAAATCGCCCGCACCGGCGACTACACCGTCCTCGTCCTCTTCTCCGTCGGAACGTCCAAGGGCAAGTGGGGCAGCCTCCTCGAAAATCTCTTCGAGTTCAAGCGCCTCTACGACAGCGAAGCTCCTCTTGAAGAAGCGCTGCCCGAACTGGTTGCCAAATATCCCAACCGGTATCGCAACATCACCCTCAAAGAGTTGAGCGACGAGATGCACTCCGTCATGATGCAACTCAGACTCGCGAATTTAGTCGGCGAAGCCTGCGACGAAGACTTTGACCCGGTTCTCACTCCCGCGCAGACCTACCAAAAGCTGCTGCGCAACGAGACTGAAAAGACACGCTTCGCCGATATGCCCGGCCGCATCGCCGCCGTCATGCTGGTTCCCTACCCTCCCGGCATCCCTATGTCCATGCCCGGCGAGCGCTTCGGCGGAGCCGACAGCCCCGTCATCCGTCTCATTCTCGCCATGGAAGAGTTTGGCAAGCGCTTCCCCGGCTTCGAACGCGAGGTTCACGGCGTAGAGGTTGATTCCGATGGCAACTACTGGATGCGCAGCGTCGTCGAGGCCACCAGCAAAAGGCGAAATGGAAACGGCAAACACCGCCCGCCCAGTTCCGCCCCACCACTGAAAAAGCCGCGCAAGCCAAAACCGGCTGCGGAGCCGCCAACTCTCGACGACCTCAATCCGTTAGCGGAAAGATAGGCATCCCCACCGTCAGTCATCCGGAACACAACCAAGAATCCCAGCAATTTTTCTTTTGTTGTTACTTTGAGCAATTTCGATGCAAAATTATCTATCCGGTATGGAGCGGTTCATCGTTAACGATGACGGATTGAGCCGCTTCTACCTTATGGCTGCATAAGAATGGGGTGATATCTCGCGACTGAAAAAACATTTTCAGGGTAGAATGCTCCTAACAAAATGACAGGGTCAAATAATGAATCGTAGAAGTTTTATCTCATCGGCAGGCGCACTGCTGGCGAGCAAATCACTTTATGCCGCGCTTCCGATGCAGAACATGCAGAGCAGCTCTTCTTCACATGGGAAGGCAGATCACACTCTCCGCATCGAACCCTGCACGCTGGAGATCAGCCCGGGTGTCACCGTCAAAACATTGGCGTACAACGGCCAGGTTCCGGGACCGACCTTGCGATTGCGTGAAGGCGTGCCGGTCACCATCGATGTGACCAACGCCAGCAACGATCCGGATATCGTTCACTGGCATGGCCTCGCCATCGATTCTCTGAACGATGGTGCGATGGAAGAGGGGTCGCCGATGATTACGCCCGGCACCACGCATCGCTACTCGTTCACCCCCAAGCCTTCCGGCACCCGTTGGTATCACACCCACGCAGCTGCCTATGACAACCTTTCCCTGGGCACATACACAGGCCAGTTCGGCTTCCTTCTAATAGAAGGCCGTGAGCAGCCTGCCCATTACGATCAGGAGATCAACCTCGCCATTCATCACTGGGAGCCTTCCTTCGTGCCCATGGTCGAGACTATGCGTGAGCAGTCGTCCAACTCGCCGCTGACGACCGGTTCCGATGTGGGCTACAAATACGCCACAATTCAGTCACACCGGCTGGGGTCGGGTGAGCCGATCCGTGTAAAGCAGGGCCAGCGCGTGCTGATGCGGTTGTTGAATGCGAGTGCAACAGAAAACGTCGTCCTTGCCCTGCCGGGTCATAAATTCACCGTCATTGCAATGGACGGCAATCCTGTTCCGAATCCAAAGTCGGTTGAGGTGCTCTCGCTGGCGGTTGCCGAACGCGTTGACGCGATCGTCGAGATGAACTCGCCCGGCGTCTGGGTGCTCGGTTCTACGCTGCCAAAAGCGCGCGATATGGGCCTAGGCATCGTCGTCGAGTATGCCGGAAAGAAAGGTACGCCGGTATGGAGAGATCCTGCTCCGGCAGAATGGGACTACACGCAGTTTGCCAACACAGTGGCTTCGACCCATGCGCCCGATGAGACATTTGTTCTTACGTTCCGAGACAATGGCCCAAAGCCCGGCTCCAAGTTCGATACCTGGGCCATTAACAACAAATCATGGCCGGACATCGACCCACTGATGGTCGAATCGGGCAAGCGCTACCGGCTAGTCTTTCGCAATGGCAGTGGAGACCAGCATCCGATGCATCTGCATCGGCATACCTTTGAGGTCACCCAGATCGGCACAAAGCCAATCAGCGGACTGATGAAGGATGTCATCAATGTCATGCCACTTGATACGGTGGAGGTCGACTTCGTTGCCAACAACCCCGGCGACACGCTGATGCACTGTCATCAACAACTCCATATGGATTATGGTTTCATGCAATTGATCAAGTACCGGGGATAGCCTCTATTATTGTTCCGACACGATTTACTTACCTTCGCACGGGGGAGAGTTTCACGACTTATGCAGAGATTTCGGGATGCAATGCTTTTAGCAGTAGGGGTCGGCTTCTTCATCTTTCAGGCACGCCCAACGCCAATCTATGCTGCTTCTAACAGAGTGGCCTCAATTGCAGGGGCAGAATTTCAAGTAGATCTACCACCCAGTAGCGCTACTCCGGAGAAGCCCGGCGCCGGAACTTCGGCGAAGCCAGGGGCCGAGGCCTACGCGCACCACTGCGCCATATGTCACGGAGATCAGCGTCAAGGCCTCCTGCCTTCCTTCCCGCCCCTGCTTGGCATTAAGCACCAGATGACGGATCCGCAGATCATTGCGTTCGTCCACAATGGCAAGGGCCGCATGCCTGGATTTCCAAATTTGCAGGGTGATGAGATGACCGCATTGCTGCGCTATCTTGGTAGCCCTGCGCTATCCGTTACCGAAACCGCCTCCGCTGAAAACAGTAACGCTGCCGCCATCCACTCTTCTGGCCTGGTCGACGCGGGCAAATCACTCTTCCAACAGAACTGTGCGTTCTGTCATGGCCGTGACGCCATGGGCGGCGAGACCGGTCCTGATCTGACCCGATCGAAGCTTGTCCTCTCCGACGTGGCAGGAGACAAAATCGGAGAGGTCGTGCGCGACGGACGCCCGGAAAAGAAGATGCCTTCTTTCAATTTCTCCCCTCAGGAAGTGCTCAGTCTGGCAGCCTTCGTCCATGACCAGGAAGCCAAGGCCTCGTCCAAGAAAGGCGGACGCCGTGGCGTTGATGTTGCCGATCTGCAAACCGGCAACGCGGAGTTGGGCAAGCAATACTTCAACGGCGCGGGAACCTGCGCAAAATGCCATTCGGCCACGGGAGATCTTGCCGGCATCGCCAGCCGCTATCAGGGGCTTCAGTTGGAAGAGCGCATGCTTTATCCCCGCGGAGCCACGAGTCGCGTAACAGTTACCCTTCCGTCTGGAGAGAAAGTAGTGGGAACTCTGGCCTATCTCGACGAATTTGTCGTTGGTCTGCGTGACAGCAGCGGCACCTATCGGTCGTGGCCTGTAGGCCATGTGAAGTATCTGGTGGACTCGCCGGTCGAAGCCCACGTCGCTCTTTTTCCCAAGTACACCGACGCCGACGTCCATAACTTAATGGCTTACATGCAAACGCTGCGTTGATTTCGACCGCGCCGCACGACGCACTGCACAGAGGAGATTACCTGCCGATATGAAGTTCCTGAAGAAAGCATTTGTTGTTATGGCGAGCGTGCTGGTACTGGGCGCTTCCTCTTACTCACTGCGGGCGCAGAGTGTCGATTCGGCCATGTTGCTCCATCCTCCCGCCGACAGTTGGCCGAGCTATCATGGCGACTATACGGGCAAGCGTCACAGCAAATTGACGCAGATTACGCCGCAGAACGTAAATCATCTGACTCTTGGATGGGCATTCCAAACCGAACGCAATGCCACCATCAAGTCGTCACCGATCCTGGTCGATGGAATCTTGTACTTTACGGTCCCGGACAACGTCTGGGCGGTGGATGCCCGATCCGGGCAGCAGATATGGCACTACACCTATCCACCGAACAAAGGCGACCATATCGGCCAGCGTGGCGTGGCGGTCTATAAAGGCTGGGTCTACTTTGCTTCGCCGGACGCGCACCTTGTATGCCTCAACGCCAAAGACGGTAAAGTGCGCTGGATCATAGAAGTCGCTGATGTCAATAAAGGGTACTGGTCTACGGAAGCGCCGTTGATTGTGGGCAACCACGTCATCATCGGGATTGGCGGCGACATGGACAATCTCGCAACTTTTATCCGGGCAGTTGATCCCGACACGGGCAAGACACAATGGAACTTTGATGTAACCCCGCCCGCACTCACTGCCTCCACTGGAGGCACCACCTGGATGGCCGGAACCTATGATCCGGAACTGAACCTCATTTATTGGGGAACCGGAAATCCCACCCCGGTGCTTACCGGCTCCACGCGTCCCGGCGATGATTTATATACCTGCAGCATTGTCGCCCTGAATCCAGATACGGGCAAGCTGGTGTGGGCGTTTCAGCCTTCGCCACACGATACTCACGATTGGGATGCGGTCGAAATTCCTGTCCTGGTAGACGGCATGTTTCACGGCAAGCAACGCAAGATGCTGATGCAGTCTTCTCGCAACGGGTATTTCTTTGTACTGGATCGCACAAATGGGAAGAGCCTCTTGACGGTGCCTTTCGGTCCGGTCAACTGGGCGAGCAAGATAGATGAGAAGGGGCAGCCAGTTCCCAACCCCGTAAAAGAACCGTCTCCAGACGGTGTCCTGATCGCACCCGATGAAGGCGGTATGACGAACTTCCGCTCACCCAGCTTCGATCCGCACACCGGCCTGTTTATCGTGGATGCCCATCCCAGTTGGTCGCTCTACTTTGCAAAGCCGGCGGATGGCACGTTTGGCTGGGCAGGCGCGGACTATGGCCTGTGGGGTAAAGGCGTCATCGAGGCAATCGATTATCAGACTGGCAAGATTCGCTGGACCCATGAACTCGGGCCGAATGGATCGGGGGCGGGCGTCTTGACGACCGACTCCGGACTGACCTTCACCGGTGATGCTCACGGAAACTTTCTTGCCCTGGATACGGCCAATGGAAAGACCCTTTGGCATGCAGGTTCAGGAGCAGGCATCGCCAGTTCCCCGATCACCTACAAACTCGACGGTGAACAGTATGTCCTCACCAGCAGCGGCAGCGTATTGTTCGCCTGGAAACTTCCAAGCGCAAGTCGTTGAAGAGAACACGTAGTCTCCACAGGCCCAGCCCAAAGTTCATCGTGGACTGAGCCAGTGGAGACGCCTGTTTTGTCTTTCACTTGACCGCGAAGACCTACGATCTGCGAGAATGCTTAATTCCCAGGCTGAATCACGATCTTCAGGGAATCGGCCTGAGGATGCGAAGCCAGATCAATCGCCGCGACTGCATCCTCAAGAGAAAAGCGGTGCGAGATCAGATGGGTCAGGTCGAACCCATTGCGATAGCCATCGAAGACCATGTGTGTGACGTCGTCCTGAATGGAAACCGAGGCGCTGTAGGAACCCATCAGTGTTTTCTCGTCCATGCAAACGGCAGCCGGATCGAACGGTGCCTCGCCGTGCTGGGTCTGCGCAAAAAGAACGACTCGGCCGCCGGGACGAATTGCATCCATCGCCACCTTGATGAGTCCGTTGCCGCCGACAGCCAGCAGCGCAACGTCTGCGCCGCGTCCTTCAGTCGCAGCCTTTGCAGCCGCAACAACATCTCCACGAGCATCGAGCGGATGATGCAAGCCAAACTTGGCCGCAACAGCGTGTCGCTCCGAATAAAGGTCGCTGGTTAGAACGGTTGCTCCGGTCTGCTTCGCCAACGCGGCCAGCAGAATGCCGATCGATCCCTGCCCGATGACCAGCACCGTTTCGTCCGGCTTCAGGTTGAGCAGCCGAATGGCCTTGTAACAGGTATTCACCGGCTCAATGAAAGCGGCCTGCTCAAAAGGAATCTCGTCGGGGATTTTGACCAGGCCGCCGCGAACGATCCAATCCATCACCCGGATATACTCGGCAAAACCACCGCCTGAGGGCGCGAAGCCCGCGGTACAGCCAACCTTCTTGTAGACCTCGCACTGCGCGAAGGTCTGCTTACGGCAGTAGTAGCATTCGCCGCAGGGGATGTGGTGATAGGCCATCACCCGGTCTCCCACGGCGAAGCCACTGACCCCTTCGCCAAGGCAAACAATCGTTCCCGACATCTCGTGCCCAAAGACGCGAGGGGCATCATGCGAGCCACTATGGATCTTCTTGAGGTCGGTTCCGCAGATGCCACAGGTGTGAATCTTCACCAGCACTTCACCGGGGCCAATCTCGGGTACGGGAATTGTCTCGACGCGCACGTCGTTCACTCCGCGATAGACGGCGGCGCGCATGGTTGCCGGAACGGTCTCTGATTCGTTTCGCTGTAGGCTCAACTTATTTCCTTATCCTTGCTGGCGATACCAGTGTAGTTGGGACTCGAGTTCACTCGTAAGTGATTGCACCGCGCGTTTGCTGTTGCCGGCAAGCGCGAGCAGCTTTGGCCACAGATGCGGCCGAACGGCTGAGTGCGCAGCAAAGGCAGCTTCGCGAAACTGTCCATCGGCTGTGGCAAATTGCGCTAGCTCCTGCATCTCAAATGACGCCTCGTCGGAGATGGATTTGACGGCGCGGAACGAGAGTCTGTGTGCCTGAGCCAGACGCGCTATTGTTGCGGCTTCCATATCGACAGCGCTCGCTTTGTAAGATTCGTAGAGGCGCTGCTTCTCCATGACGCCTGCAATCACAGAGGTGGTAATCAACGTCTCGCGAAACGACGGGTCAGAGAAGCGCTCGCCGGTGCGCGCATCAATCACAATTCCAGCGCGAACAATATCTCCGACCCTCAACATTGGATCGCAAGCACCAGCAAGACCAACCGACAAAAGCGCGGTTACAGGTTTCAACGACAAAGCCACCTGCACGGCAAGCGCCGCACGCTCAGGCCCCATCCCCGCACATGCGACGACCGCGAACTCGTTCGTGTACGCGACGATCTTGCCTGGCAGTCGATGCTCCTGCCATCCGCGAACCAGTTGCTTTACCTCGCGAGGCAACGCAGCAATGATGGCCGGGCATACTTTCATTGGTGTTTATCGAGCGCGGGCGCATAGCCATGCGCAATGAACCAGTCGATTGCGGAACGCATCGCATGATAGACAGGAAGAACCTTGAAGCCGAGTTCGCGCTCAGCCTTCGCCGAGGAGGCGAACATCGTCTTCTTTCCCATACGAACAGCTTCCACCGTGGCTCGCGGCTCTTTGCCGAGGAGTCTTCCAGTGAAGTTCTCATCGAAAAAGGCAAACGCCATTGCAACTGCGTGAGGCACCTTCATCGTGGGCGAAGGCAGCCCCGTGATCGAAGACATCCGGTCAAGGATCTGTTTCAGCGTCAAATTCTCGCCGCCAAGAATGTAACGCTCCCCCGGTGTTCCCTTCTCCAGCGCGACAACGTGCATGCGCGCGACTTCGGCGACATCTACGAGATTCAGCCCGGTGTCAACATAGGCTGGAAACTTTTTATTGAGGAAGTCCACGATAATCCTGCCCGTTGGCGTGGGTTTGGCGTCGCCGGGGCCAATCGGCGTCGTCGGGTTCAGGATCATCACATGCTGCCCTGCCTGTGCTGCACGGATCGCCTCCTGCTCGCCTAGAAACTTCGACCGCTTGTACGTGCCGATCATGTCCGCGAGGGAGACCGGAGTGTCTTCATTCACGATGGAGCCATCCCTCTTGAAACCCATCGTTGCAACGCTTGAAGTGTAGACCACGCGCTGGACGCCCACCTCTCGCGCAATCCTCAGAAGTTCGCGTGTGCCATCGACATTGGCCGCATACATCTGCGCCGGGTCGCGCACCCACAGGCGGTAGTCCGCCGCGACATGCACAAGCGCGTCACACCCCTCAAGCGCAGATCGCAGCTTCTCCGGCTCGCGCAGATCCCCAACAACCGTGTCCGCATCAATTCCCGACAGCGAGTCGAGGCGGCTGGTCTGCCGCGTCAGCAGGCGAAGACTTGCACCCTCAGTCGCGTACGCCCGAGCCACATGGCCGCCGACGAAGCCCGTCGCCCCAGTAATGAATACGCGCACGTCCCGCTCTTTTCCCTAGTAACGAATGCAGATTGGCGAATGAAAAGTAGACTAATCCAGCTTCTCGGGCTCGATCTGAATATTCTGCTCGCCGGCGGCCTTCTTCTCCCAGTACTTCTTTACCCAGGCATCGAATGTCTTCCCTGCCGCGGTGTCTCGCCCCGTAAAAGCAAGCGCGGCAATCTCGGCGTAGGCAATGTTCACCTTCTCCCGGCCGGTCGATGGAATCACGCGAACAAACGAGTCGTTCAACGAACTTCCAGACCTTCGGTCAAAAAGATAACCTTCGATCTTGGAGCCATCCTTGCGAGTAATGGTGACATCGCCGCGATAATCAAACGCCTTCTCCAGCGCTTCACGAACCTCGGCGTCCGTGGCCAGCTCGGGCACCCATCCTTCGAGTACTTCCCGTTCCCGTCCGGCAGCTACTTCAATCTCGTCAGGGTTCTCGTGCGCCAACTGCGCCAGTTTTGCTGATTCCTGTATCTCAGTTGCCATCGTTAGTCTCCGGAGACTCCCTGAAGTTCGCTCGTCTTTTCGGCGGCGCTAGTTGGCGACGCGATCTGGACCAGCGGGCCGCTGTGCGCAGGCTTCCATTCGTTCAGCAGCTTCATCGCGCCTTCGTCCTCATATTTGTTGAAGAAGATAGCCTTCGCCGTCTGCAGCAGTCCCTTGATCGAACCGAAGGTGTAATTCACGCCACTGGCTTCGTAGCCGGAGTGCACCATGCAGTTCGCGCACTGCGGATTGCCGCTCTCGGTGCCGTAGTTCGACCATTGCACCGTCTCCACCAGTTCCTTGAAGGAGTCCGCATAACCATCCTGGAGGAGATAGCAAGGCTTCTGCCAGCCGAAGATGCTGAACGTCGGCATACCCCATGGAGTGCAGGTCAAGTCCTTCTTTCCCATCAAAAATTCCATGAAGATTGGAGAAGCATTGAAGCGCCAGGTCTTCTTACGGTTAGACAGGATCGACCGGAAGAGCTTCTTCGACCGCGCCCGTCCCAGAAAGTGCTTCTGGTCAGGGGCCTTGTCGTAGGTATAGCCGGGAGAGACCATCATGCTCTCAACGCCAACCGTCATCAACTCATCGAAGTGTGCTCGAACACTGTTCGGATCGGCACCGTCGAACAAGGTCGTATTTGTGGTCACGCGGAAACCTGCTGCCACTGCGGCGCGAACGCCCTCCATCGCGATGTCGTAACCGCCCTCGCGGCAGACAGAAAAGTCGTGGTGCTCGCGCTGTCCGTCCACGTGAACAGAGAACGAAAGATACTTGCTGGGCTTGAAGAGATGCAGCTTCTCCTTAAGCAGCAGCGCGTTCGTGCACATGTAGACGTACTTCTTCCGCGCAACCAGACCGGCGACAATCTCCGGCATCTGCGGATGGAGCAGAGGCTCTCCGCCAGGAATGGCAACCATCGGGGTTCCGCACTCTTCCACCGCGTTGAAGCAATCTTCCGGCGAAAGCTCGGCCTTGAGAATGTGGGCCGGGTACTGGATTTTTCCGCAGCCCGCGCACGCGAGGTTGCAGCGGAACAATGGCTCCAGCATCAGCACGAGAGGATACTTCTTCCTGCCCTTCAGCTTCTGCTTCAAAACGTAAGTTGCAACTGTCCAAGCCTGCGAAACTGGTACTGCCATCAGTTTTTCCTCCGATGAATCTTTCGGCTACTTTGCCGCTTCATTCCCCATGGCACGGTAATAAGTCGTCAGCGCCAACAAGGGGAAGTACTGCTTGTAAAGGTGATATCCAAGATAAAAAACTCGCGGAAAGCCTGTGCCGGTGTAATAACTCTCGCCGTTCCGTCCCGGCACCAGTTCGCTCCAGCTTCCATCCTCATGCTGCTGTTCTGCCAGCCAGCGGATGCCTTTTGCCACTGAATCCGAGCGAGTGTCTCCCGCAGCCAGCAAACCAAGTAGCGCCCAGGCTGTCTGCGACGGTGTACTTGGCCCGATGCCGCGTTGATTCGGGTCGTCATACGTGCCGCAGGTCTCGCCCCAGCCGCCGTCGGCATTCTGCACCATGCGAATCCATTCCGCCGCCTGCTGGATGGCGGGCTCATGGTTCCAGAAGCCCATCGCCTCCAGCCCGCGCAGCACAAGAAACGTGCCATAGAGATAGTTGACGCCCCAGCGACCGAACCAGCTTCCATCAGACTCCTGTTCCTTCAGGATGAACTGCACGGCCTTCTCGACTCGCGGATCCTTTCGCGTATAGCCATACTGCGCCAGCATCTCCAGCATCCGTCCCGTAATATCAACGGTCGGCGGATCGAGCATGGCGTTATGGTCGGCAAACGGGATGTACTCAAAGATGCTCTTGGTGTTGTCCTTATCGAACGCAGCCCAGCCGCCGTTCTTGCACTGCATCGCCCAAATCCAGTTCAGTGCCCGTTGACACACCTCGTACAGGTGACGCTCGCGAGGATAATCGACGAAATTAAGGGCGAGCAGAACCTGCCCGGTATCATCGATATCCGGATAAAACTCGTTGTTGAACTCGAAGTACCATCCGCCAGGTTCAACATTCTTGACCTTTTCCGCCCAATCCCCCTTCTGGCGAACTTCCTTGGACAAGATCCAGTCCGCAGCCTTCAACATCCGCGGATCGTCCTTGGCGATGCCAGCGTCGCCCAGTGCATACATCGCCTGCGCTGTGTCCCACACTGGGGGCAGGCATGGTTGCATCCGGAAGGTCGGCGTCGGATATTCGGGCGTACCCTCAGGGCAGTCAATACCAAGCTTTTCAAACTCATCCATCGCCCGGATCATCTGCGGATCATCGACCGAGTAGTTCAGGCAGCGGAGTGCCACGATGGAGTTCAGCATCGCCGGATAGATCGCACCCAACCCATCTGATTTCTCAAACCGCTCCAGCATCCATTTCTCGGCCTTCTTGATCGCCATCTTCCGCAGCGGCCGGATATGGACGCGCTCGAACCAGTGAACCATGCGGTCCGTGAGAAGGAAGAAGTTCCGCCAACTAACCGGACGCTTCCCGTCCCAGCGCAGATGCAGGTTCGAGTTCTGGCGCCCGCCTACAAACAACTCATCAATTCCCTGCTCAGGCTGGATCTTCTTGAACGGCTTTTTCGCATAAATGATCGACAGCGGCACGAGAATTCCGCGCGACCACGATGAGATCTCATAAATATTGAAGTAAAACCAGTTCGGAAAAAGCACGATCTCCGGCGGAATCGCCGGCACCGCGTCATAGTCGTATTGCCCCAGCGCGCACAGGTAGATCTTTGTAAAAGTGTTGCACTCCACTACGCCGCCATGGGCAAGCACCCACTCCCGCGCCTTTACCAGCACCGGATGGTCCTTCGACCATCCCATCAGCTTCAGCGCAAGGTAAGCCTTTACGCCGTAGCTGATGTTCGACGGGCCACCGGGATAGAGACTCCAACCGCCATCATCGTTCTGGTGACGCAGAATTTCATTGAGTGCCCGTTCCATCTTGCCCGGATCGCCGGTCCCCAGCAGCGTATGCATGAAGATGTAATCGGACTCGAGCATACTGTCCGCTTCCAACTCACCGCACCAGTATCCCTCGGGGTCCTGCTGGTCCAGCAGCCATTCTTTTGCGCGGGCAATGCCGTCCGCCACATATTCCAGGCCGAGGTCCATCCTGCCAAAACGGGGCTGCGCCGTCTGGCCTACGGTCTTCGGATTAATGGAAGATGTACTCATGGATAACAAACCCTCTGACGGATCATTCCCGCTCAGCGGGAAGCCTGCGGCGCCGACGCTATCGCTTGGACGATCTCAGGGGGTAAACCGAAGCGTACATTCTCCGGCATCACTTCCACCTCATCGACCGAACCATATCCTTTGGCCTGTAAATATTCCACGACATCTTTCACCAAAACTTCAGGAGCAGAAGCCCCCGCTGTCACTGCCACCGTATTCGCTCCATCGAGCCACTCCAGCTGAATGTCCTCAGCCTTGTCGATCAGGTAGGAATTCGTCCCCAGATTCTGAGAGACTTCCACCAGCCGGTTCGAGTTGGAGCTGTTACGAGAGCCCACTACCAGCACGACATCCGCGCCGTGAGCAACATTCTTTACCGCCGTCTGACGATTCTCCGTCGCATAGCAAATATCCTGCGCGTGCGGTCCAACGATATTCGGGAACTTCTTCTTGAGCGCCTCGATCATGTAGCGAGCTTCATCGAGCGAGAGGGTCGTCTGCGTCAGGTAGGCGACCTTATCAGGGTCCGGCACCACCAGCGCCTCAACCTCTTCTACCGTCGAGACCACCTGGGTAACAGTTGGAGCTTCGCCCTGCGTACCCTCAACCTCTTCGTGATCGCGATGCCCCACCAGCACCAGCGAGTATCCCTGCTTGGCAAACTTGATCGCTTCAACATGCACCTTGGTCACAAGCGGGCAAGTTGCATCCACAACCTTCAGCCCCCGCTCCTTGGCATGTTCGCGGACAGCCGGGGAAACACCGTGGGCGGAGTAAATAACCCGCGCTCCTTCGGGAACCTCATCCAGTTCGTTAACGAAGATCGCGCCCTTTTTAGCCAGGTCGGTAACGACGTAGCTGTTATGCACAATCTCTTTGCGAACATAGATCGGCGCGCCAAACGTCTCCAGCGCAATCTGAACGACATCAATCGCCCGCACAACCCCGGCGCAGAAGCCACGAGGCTTGAGGAGGAGAATTCGCTTATTGTTTAAAGTGCTGCCCTGATCGGTCACAGCATGGTCGAGTGTGGTTGTAGTCACGCCTCCCAGTATACCGTGTTCAGGCGATATTTGGGGCGAAGTTGAACCATCCTCGGTGCATGCAGGGGTTCCGGAGAACCATAGCGGCGAAATCAAGGGAATGCCTCCAAACGAGCACAAATCCTCCTCGAACCTGCTCCAACTGGAGAGCTTCAGATGGATCCGCTATAACTTTTCGCCCTTACATCCAGGATGCCCACACTCGCACTTCAAAGTCTGAATACCTTTGGCATCCTCACAATAAGTGGAGCAATACTTCTTGCCTTCAGCCGGAACACAGGTACACCCTTCCATCGCGCACTTTTTCACATCTGTAGCCATCGGTAGATCCTCCGGGAACTGATTTGTTGACTTGCCTACTTCTTGGGATGCCAACAGCGTAGGTGAAGATGTGCGCCTTTACCTGCTGCTTTGCAGAAGATGTTCAGCATGTTTCAAGCTTGTCTCGGTCAGCTTCGCCCCGCTGAGCATCCGGGCGATCTCCTGCGTGCGCTCCGTATCTTCCATGCGCCGGACGTCAGTCTGCGTCCGGCCCCGCTTCTCCGTCTTTTCGATCAGGAAATGCTGATCGCCGAACGCAGCGATCTGAGGAAGATGGGTGATGCACAACACCTGCTGCCCTTTCGAAAGCGTCTTCAGCTTTTGCCCGACAGCCTCTGCGGCCCTTCCGCCGATACCTATATCGATCTCATCGAATACCAGAGTCCTCGGCAGCGGCGTCTTCTTCCTCCGCCCCGCTCCACCCGAAGCCGCTTCTTCCACCGTCACCTTCAACGCCAGCATCACCCGCGACATCTCGCCGCCCGAAGCGATCTCGTGCAGAGGCTTCAGCGGCTCACCTGCATTGGTCGCGATCAGGCACTCCACCTTGTCCCACCCGTGTGCACTCCATCCGCCCGACTCCTGCTCCATCGTCACCTGAATCTTGAAACGCGTGCTCATCGCAAGATCGTTGATCTGAGCCTCAGCGAGCTTCTCCAGCTTCTTCGCGGCCTCGGTCCTGCTGGCCGTAAGCTGCGTCGCCGCGGCCCGATAGGCCGTAGCATCCTGTACCTCTTTTGCCATCAGTTCCAGCAGCAGAGCATCCCTGTTCTCCACTTCGGACAACTGCCGAGCCGACTCCGCGCCAAACGCAATCACCTCCGCCAGAGTCTGACCATACTTGCGCTTCAGCCGATCCAACGCCGCAAGCCGATCTTCAATCTCCTCCAGCCGTCCCGGCGCAGCGTGGATGTTGTCGGCAAAATCGCGCACACCCGCGTCGACATCTTCCACTGCCGCCTTCGCCGCGGCCAACTGCTGTACAGGTTCCTGAAACCGCGCATCGTACCGCGCCAGCTCTTCCAGATGCTTCAACGCCGCGCCCAGCGTCGTCTCCGCCGAATTCTCCGACTCGTAGAGCAGCTCATGCGCACCCATCGCCGCTGTGTAAAGTTTTTCGGCATTGCCCAAGACGCGCTTCTCGGCCTCCAGTTGGATGTCCTCATCCTCCGTCGCCAGCCCCGCCTGCTCAATCTCCCTGCTCTGAAAGCGCCACAGATCAGCCATCCGCAGACGATCCTGCTCCGCCGATTGCAACTCATCGAGCTTGTCCGTCGTAGCCCGCCATACCGCGAACGCCTCAGCCACGGCATCCGTCGATATGCCGCCAAATCGATCCAGCAAGATTCTCTGTTGTGCCTGATCGAACGACCCCAGCGTCTCTCCCTGCGAGTGCACCAGCGCAAGCTCCGGCGCAAGCTGCCTTAACACCCCGACAGTCGCAGGCTGATTATTGACGAACACCCGTCCCTTGCCGTTCGCCGCGATCTCCCGCCGCAGCAGAATATGATCGGCCTCGGCGTCGATCCCGTTCGCCTCAAGGATGGCCATCGCACCCGGTGTCATCTCGAAGACGCAGCCCACCACGGCTTTGTCCGACCCATGCCGAACGACATCTGCAGAGGCCTTGCCGCCCAGCAGCAGCGCCAGTGCATCAATTAAGATCGATTTACCCGCTCCGGTCTCGCCCGTGAGCAGGTTGAGCCCCAGACCGAAGTTAGCGACCGCACGGTCGATCACAGCATAGTTTTCCGCGCGCAATTCCAGCAGCATGTAGGCCTCAGACGGATGACGTATCGCGAGGATAGCAAACCTGATGCCGAAGCATCTATCACTGCCCTCAGGCATCACCGCAGATGCCCACCTCCATTTCTTCGCATCCTCGATTTACACTAATAACTGGTGATCAATAACTATGCTCTGGAACTTTGCCCTTGCTCTCCTCCAGGAAGACGTCTCTAACCCCGCTCCCGTAGCAGCCAACAGCAGCGCGCTGATAGAGATGGTTCACAACAGCGGCCCCGTTGCCTTCACGGTGCTGGTCATCCTGCTCATCGCCAGCATCTTCTCCTGGGCCATCATGCTCTCCAAGTGGTCGAGCTTTCGCCGCGCCCAGATGCAGGGCCAGCGCTTCGTCCGCGCCTTTCGCAAATCCACCCGGCTAAGCGAGATCGCCTCGGTCGCCGAACAGTTCAAGCCCAGCCCGCTGGTCCCCGTCTTCATCGAGATTCACGACGAGTATCAGCGCCAGAACGGAGGACGCGGCCTCCCGCGCAACCCTGTCGCCCTCGAGCGCGCCGCGCAGACCGCCTCCAGCGAAGCCCTCACCGCCATGGAACGCCGCATGACCTGGCTCGCCACCATCGCCGCCATCGCTCCCTTCATCGGACTCTTCGGCACAGTCATGGGCATCATCGACGCCTTCCACGGCCTCGGCACTGCTGGCGCTGCCACCCTGCGCGCCGTCGCCCCTGGTATCTCCGAAGCACTCATCACAACTGCCGCCGGCCTGGTCGTCGCCATTCCTGCCGTCGTCGGTTACAACCAGCTCACCGCGCGCCTGCGCGAGTTCGCCTCGCGCATGGACGACTTCGGCCGTGAGCTTCTTAACGCCATCGAAAATGCTGCGCTACTCACCCCGCCTGCGCAGCCGCAGCAACCCGAAGAGCCGCGCCGGAGGTCCTTCTAGCAATGGCCTTCTCCGCCAAAGGTCGCACGCAGACAGCGCTCGCCGAGATCAACATCACACCTCTCGTCGACGTTGTTCTCGTCCTGCTCCTCATCTTCATGCTGACCGCGCCCGTGCTTCAGTCCGGGGTCATCGTCGCCATCCCCAAGACGCGCTCGGTCAATCAGCTCACCGAAGAGCGCATGGTCGTGACCATCGATAAAGATCAAAATGTCTTTCTGCAGGACAAGCCCGTCAACGTCAATGATCTGCCTAACCTGCTGCGAACGGTTGGCTCTGCTCCCACTGCAAAGCGCGTCATCTACCTGCGCGCCGATGAGCGTGTGCCCTTCGGTGCCTTCGCCTCTGTGATGGATGCGGTCAAGCAGGCCGGCATCACCGACATCAGCATCGTCACCCAGCCGATCACAAAATGAGTCAAGTGAGGACCGGGTCATAGCCACACAGCTCCAATACAGTCGCGACGAAAGCACCGATGACAAGCTCGGCGGCAACATCGTCGGCTCGCTCGTTCTGCACGCGCTCGTTGTCGCGGCCATTCTCGGCTGGGCGTATATCTTTCGCGCACACACTCCGCCATGGGGCGAGAATGCGTCCAACGCCGGAGCCATTCAGGCCACCATGGTCGCCTCCATTCCGCTTCCTCCCAAGCAGCGCGAACTCGATACCGGAGTACTCACCTCGGAGACGCCGAGCCCCGCTCCCGTCGTCGCCAAGGAGAAGACCGAGCCGCCGCCCAAACCGACAGACATCCCCATCCCCACCAAGGCCGTGAAGCCGCCAAAGGTCGCGCCGAAAGAGACGCCACAGCCACCGAAGCACGTTCAACCCGTGCCGCCTCAGCCGAAGAAAGCCACAACCGGCGATACCGGCGGCGTTCGCATTCCAGAAGCGACCATGCAGCTCAAGAACGGCTCTGCCAGCGTCAGCATGCAGGATCGCGCCTTTGGTGCCCGATTCGCCTACTACGTCAACATCGTCAACCGCACCGTCGCGCAGAACTGGTATACGCAAGAGGCGGACCCCGTCGCCTCCAACGGCAAGAGCGTCACCATTGTCTTCGACATCGACCGCGAGGGCACACCCTCCAACGCCCGCATCGAGACCCGCAGCGGCTCTCCCAGCCTCGATACTTCCGCCCTCCGCGCCCTGCAGCGTGTCAACGGCTTCGGCCCGCTGCCTCAGGGCGATCACATCACCGTGGAGTACACATTTAATTACCGAAGGCAATAATCTGATTTTTTATTACCGCAGACAATAGCGTGAATTATCTTTTTCAACCTCTCATCGTCCATTAATTGCGTCTACCATAGGAGAGAATGTTTAGCCCAGTTCGCACACCCACTCACTCCCCCGCGCGGCTGCCCTTCTGGCTGGCAGTCATGTCCCTCCTTCTAATCAGCGGCCCGATGCTCCATGCGCAGGACTGGTTCAAGACCTCGACCTCCAGCGGAGCCGCCAGCATTCGCATCGCAGTGGCAGATTTCAAGCCGCTCTCCAGCGATCCGCAGACCGTCCCGTTCAAGCACACCTTCGACACGACGCTCTACAACGATCTCGCCAACGCCGGCATCTTCGACGTCGTCTCAAAGAGCCTCCAGCCGCAGGCCACTCCTGGCGCACCTGCGGAGATCAGCCTCGCCCAGTGGTCCGCCGCTCCCTCTTCCGCGGCAATGGTCGCCTTCGGTGGCTTCAGCGTTCAGGGTGGCAGAATCGTCTGTAACGGCTTTCTCTTCGATGCCAAGAACACGCAGTACCCTCAGGTGCTCGCCAAGCAGTACAACGAAGCCGCATCAGAAGATTCCGCACGCCAGGTGGCCCATCGTTTCGCCGACGAGATCATCTTCCGCCTCGGCGGCGGCACTCCCGGCATTGCCGAAACCAAGATCTACTACGTCAAGATGGGGGGCGGCAACAAAGAGATCTGGGCGATGGACTACGACGGAGCCAACCAGCATCCCGTCACCCATCTCGGCACCATCTCCATCTCGCCGCGCATCGCGCCCGACAACTCTCGCCTCGCGTTTTCTTCGCTCGGCAAACACGGCTTCCAGATTCGCATGTACTCGCTTCTGCTCAATCGCATGGTCAGCTTTCCCGAAGCAGGCGGGACCAATCTTTCGCCCGCATGGTCGCCCAACGGAAAAGATATTGCCTACTCTTCCTCCCGTACCGGCGATCCCGAGATATGGATTGCGGATTCCAACGGTGGTCTGAGCCGCCGCATCACCAGCTTCCGCGGCCCCGATGTCTCGCCCGTCTATAACCCGAAGACCGGAGCGCAGATTGCCTGGGTCAGCGGCCGCACTGGTCTGCCGCAGATCTACATTATGGACGCCGATGGCTCCGCCGTGCAGCGCATGACCGACGGTGGCTACGCGTCATCGCCCTCATGGTCGCCCAACGGCCAGTTCCTCGCCTTCGCCTGGAACCGCAAGTACGGCCCCGGCGCTCCCGGCGGTCAGGACATCTACGTGATGGAGATCGCCACCAAGCGTTGGATTCAACTCACCCATGACCAGGGTCCGTGCGACTTCCCCTCGTGGTCGCCCGATGGCAGACACATCGTCTACGCCAGCACCGCCAACGGCAGGACGGGTCAGAACAAGATCTGGACCATGCTCGCCGACGGAACCCAGAAGCATGAACTCACGGGAGCCGGTGCTGACATGCCAAACTGGAGCTGGAAATAATTTTTTTCGTCCAAACTGCGAAATAGTCTTCGCAGTCAACTTGATTGTTTTGAGATACTGCTGCTGAGCAGGGGAGAAATGATGAACGTAACGCGAACCAAACTACACCGGGCCATTGTGCTGGCCGCTACCGTAATCGCAATGGGAGCCGTCACCGGTTGCCACAAAAAACACAGCGGTATCAATCCGAACAGTCTCGGACCCGCGCCCGCTGAGACCGGAGCAGCACCCACGGCCACCATCACTGCCGATCCCACGGCAATCGACGTTGGCCAGTCCGTCGTCCTCAACTGGCGTACGGAGAATGCCACCACCGTCACCATCGACGGCATCGGCCCGGTGAACGCCAACGGTACCCAGACCGTATCCCCCTCGACCTCGACCAACTTCCATCTCACCGCGAAGGGCGACGGCGGCACCGCCGAAGCCAACGTCCGCGTCACAGTCCGTGTCCCCGAAGCGCCCACCGCTCCCAGCAATGAGGCTGGCGACATGGGCAGCGACGAGGTCTTCCATCAGAACGTCAAGGACGTCTTCTTCGACTACGACAGCTACGATCTCCGCCCCGATGCGCAATCCTCGGTTGCGCAGGCCGCCAGCTACCTCACCGCGCATCCCGCCATCAAGGTTGTCATCGGTGGTTACTGCGATGACCGTGGATCGGCCGAGTACAACCTCGCGCTCGGCGAGAATCGCGCCAACTCAGCCCGCACCGCGCTGGTCAATGCAGGAGTCGCCGCAAGTCGTCTCCGCGTCATCAGCTACGGCAAAGAGAAGCAGTTCTGCACGGAAGAGAATGAAAGCTGCTGGCAGCAGAACCGCCGCGCCCAGTTCTCTCTCGACCGCTAGTCCAGCGTAGTTTCCACTCACCTCAGCCCTCGTGCATTCCCTGCACGGGGGCTGACAGCATCCCCAGAAAGCCGAGCGTCGCCCATGGCCAACGAACCAAATAAGCTCCCCTTCGCCAGCAAATCGATCCGTCTCGCCTCGGTCGCTCTTCTCGGCACCGTGATGATCTTCACCCCGACCGCCTTTGCCGCGAATCGGGACATGATCCAGCTCCAGACCCAGGTTCAGCAGTTACAGGATGCTGTCGCCCGCCTCCAGCAGACTAACGACGAGCGCATGGGCGTCATGAAGGACCTGATTCAACAGAGCGCTGACGCCGTCAACAAGATGTCGTCCAACATGGATGACCTGAAGAAGCAGATGCTGGAGCAGCAGACCGCGCAAGGCAACAAAGTCGACCAGGTCTCGGGCCAGATTCAGTCTATGAACGACTCCATCGACGAGGTCAAGGCACGCATCGGCAATCTCGAAAAGCTGCTCCAGAACATTCAGAACCAGCAGCAATCGATGAGCGCGGCGATGCAACCCGCGCCTGCCGGCGGCACAGGTCAGCCTGATAACTCCACCCCCGCCTCGAACGCGCCCGCAGAAGGCGCTCCCCTGCCCGCGCCAACGACCGATGCCGGAGGCAAGCCCCTCGCCGGAACGCCACTCCCGCCATCCAACGCCGGCCCCGCAGCACCACCCGCGGACGAGCTCTACAAGACCGCTCTCGGCGACTACATGGCCGCCAAGTATTCGCTCGCCGCCTCCGAATTCGGAGACGTCACCAAGAACTATCCTGACAATCCCTTATCAGGAAATGCCTTCTACTATCAGGGAGAGATCGACTACCGTGCCGGGCGCTACGCTGAAGCGATCAAGAACTACGACAAGGTCATCGAGCAATATCCCGCCAGCAACAAGGTCCCCGTCTCGCGCCTGCACAAGGGCAACGCGCTCATCGCTTCCAAGCAAAACGCGGCCGGTGTCCGCGAACTTCGCTCGCTCATCCAGCGCTTCCCTAACTCCCCGGAAGCAATGCAGGCGCGCAGCAAACTCAGCGGCATGGGCGTCGCTGTAAATCCACGCCGCTAGCCTCAAAGAAATTTCCGAAAACCTCCAGAGCAATTCAAGTGCCCCTTGAGTTGCTCTACTTCGTTAAGGGACGATACATTGGCCTAACGATGTCAAATCCTTCAAGCGCACTCGACCTCTTTCGCCTCGACAATAAAGTGGCCCTCATCACCGGAGCCGCCAGCGGACTCGGCGCAGCCATCGCCACCGCCCTCTCGCAAGCAGGAGCCACCGTGGCTGTCCACGGCAACCGCCGTCCTGCCGACGACACCGCTGCTGCCATCACCGCAGCCGGAGGCCGTGCCGAGGCCTTTCAAGCCGATCTCTCCAGCACCACCGGAGCCGAGACTCTCTTCCATCAGGTCAAGCAGAAATTAGGCCGCGTCGACATCCTCGTCAACAACGCCGGCACCATCCACCGCGCCGCCGCCGAAGACACCTTGCTCGAAGATTGGCAGCAGGTCCTGCAAGTTAACCTCACCAGCGTCTTCCAGCTCTCGCAACTCGCCGCTCGCGACATGATCTCGCGCAGCGCTCCCGGTCAGACCGTAGGAAAAATAATCAACATCGCCTCCCTGCTCAGCTTCCAGGGAGGCATTCGCGTCCCTGCCTACGCTGCCAGTAAAGGAGGAGTGGCGCAACTTACCAAGGCACTCGCCAACGAGTGGGCGCCCAAAGGAATTCAAGTCAACGCCATCGCCCCCGGCTACTTCGCCACCACCAACACCGAGGCCCTACAAGCCGACGAGACCCGCAACCGCCAGATCCTCGAACGCATTCCAGCCGCCCGCTGGGGACAGCCGCAGGACCTTGCCGGAGCCGCTCTCTTCCTCAGTTCCCACGCCAGCGATTACGTCACCGGAACCGTCATCACTGTGGATGGTGGCTGGATGGGCCGATAAGCGCACGCCGGAAAACTCTCACTCACCCTTGGCATCCAATCTCTCAGGAGATCACCACCATGGGCGAAACGAATTCGAATACTTACCAGATGCACCAACGAGCTGCAGAAGCTCATCTTCAGGCAGTCCACGCCCATAACGCAGCCGCCGCGTCCCACAACAAGGAAGATCATCTGAGCGCTCACGAACTCTCGCGCCAGGCCCATGAGCACTCTGCCAAAGCCTTTGAGGCTTCCCAGAAACTGTCTTCTCAAGACAAATCAGAAAAGGAATAACCTGAACCCTTTCGCGCGCTACCATCGCGCGAAAGGATCGTTCTCAACTTCCAGTCTCAAGCTCCGGCAGTTCCACACCGCCCCGCTCACTCGATCGATACGCCGCTTCCACTGTCCGCATCGTATCGATCGCATCCTCCACGCTCGTCGGCAACGTCGCCGCTTCCCCCTGCACGTAGGCTTGCAACGAACCCATCGATCCCATAAACGCATCGGGAAACCAGTTCCCGCTCACTGGGCCCTCGCTCCATCCAGCATCTCCGCGAACAATGTACTCAAGATGGTCCGGCAGTCCCACGGGATAGTTCAGATTGACGCCCATTCGCGCCCGCATCGCACCCTCCATGCCCTCCCACTGGACAAAGCTCCGCTGCATCTTCGCATCGAAATCATGGCTATGGTTCGCTGCAAGAAAGACCCGCTTATCATCCCCATAATCAAACGTAATCACACTCTTCGTCGCCGCGAGTTTCGGCGTCCGCGGACTCTTCACGGTCTTCGCGTAAACTCCCAGCGGGTTCCCGAACCAGCTCCGCACCAGATCGACATAGTGGATCGAGTGATAAAGAATCTCCAGCCTCGGAGCCGTATTCAGAAAGCTCCAAAGCTCCCACGGCATATGGCAGCTCACCGAAACTTCCATGTCATGCAGCTCGCCCAATGCACCCGAGTCATAGAGCGCCCGCGCCGCCAGCATATTCGGAGCCCAGCGCAATTGAAAGTTCACCGCAGCCGTCAACCCCTTGCTCCGGCAGATCTTCAGAATTTCCGTTGCCTCCACCAGCGTCTCGCCCATCGGCTTCTGCAACAGCACCGCAGCTCCATCCGGCAACTGCGGCAACACCGACCGCTGTGCCGGAGCCGGGACAGCGCAATCAAACACCGCATCCTTCGGCGCATAAGCCACTGCCTCGGCTATAGTCGCCGCCACAAAAGGAATCTCGAACGTCCGCGCCAGCGCCTCCGCCTTTTCACGGTCCCTGTCCACTACCGCGACAACAAAAAATCCAGCCTTCCTGTAGGCCGGAAGATGAGCGTCGTGGGCAATTCCTCCTGCTCCCACCAGCACAATCGGCCGCGCCACCTTCGGCTTCGGAGCCACTGCCTCTCGCATCGCCTTCTCGAAATCCATTCCCCCTCCATTCACTAAAGCAAAAGTAATTCTATGGTTAACGAGCATCCTTCGCTCAACGTTCGATCTCACTCTTGCAACCCGCGCCTCCACACCGTACCTTGGAACCTGCATGTCGTCCACGCTCGAGCTCGCACTCGTCTCCTGCCTTCTTCTCGGCCTGCGCCACGGCTTCGACTACGATCACCTCGCCGCTATCTCTGACATCACCAGCGTTCAGCGCAGCTGGCGGGAAGGCATGAAGCTCGGCCTGCTCTACGCACTCGGCCACGCCCTCACCGTCGCCATCCTCGGCTCCGCCGTTATCTTTATTCACCTCTCCCTGCCGCGCCATCTCGATGCCATCAGCGAAAGATTCGTAGGCGCCACGCTCATCATCCTGGCCATCTACGTCCTCGTTACCTTCCTTCGCCGCAAGCCCGGCACCGGACATCATCACCACATTCCTCGCAGCCGCATCGCCCTGCTCATCTCCGGAGCGCGCTACACCGGCTGGCAGGTCCGCCGCCGCTTCAATCCAGCCATTCCCCAACCCGAACCCTTCGCCTTCCAGTACAACCAGAGCTCCGTCTTCGTCGTCGGCATCATCCACGGCCTCGGCGCCGAGACTCCATCCCAGCTCCTTCTCTTCCTGCTCGCGGCCAACCTCGGCGGCACCAGCCGCGGCTTCATCGGCCTGCTCAGCTTCATCACTGGCCTGTTGATGATGAACACTCTGATGACCGCCTCCGCATCGGGCATCTTCGCCGGCACGACTCATCGCCCCCGCGTCCAGACCATCGTCACCTCGCTCACCGCAGCCTACAGCTTCATCATCGGAGCCATCTTCCTGCTTGGAGTCTCCGACAAGCTTCCCCCGCTCGTCCGCTAACCACATAAAACCTATGAGCACACCGCCGATCTACACACCGACGATCTACGCCACCTACCCCAGCCTCGCCAATCAGGTCGTCCTCGTCACCGGCGGAGCCTCAGGCATCGGAGCCGCCACCGTCGAAGAGTTCGCCCTGCAGGGCGCTCGCGTAGCCTTCCTCGACCTCGCCGACAAGGCCGCCCTCGCATTGATCGATGACCTCAGCCAACGCTGCCAGCACCCGCCTATCTACCACCACTGCGACCTCACCGACATCGACGGACTGCAATCCACAATAGCCGCCATCACCGAGCAGCTAGGCACTCCGCGCGTCCTCATCAACAATGCCGCCAACGACGACCGCCACCGTTTCGAAGATGTAACCGCCGCCTCCTGGGACGCGGGCATGGCCGCCAACCTTCGTCACCAGTTCTTTGCCGCACAGGCCGTCGCACCCGGCATGAAGGCCGCTGGCGGCGGCTCCATCATCAACATGAGCTCGATCTCCTGGATGATCCCCACACCGCACCTCTCCGTTTACGTCACTGCCAAGGCGGCCATCGTCGGCATGACCCGCTCCATGGCCAAAGACCTCGGCCTTGCCAATATCCGCGTCAACGCTGTGCTCCCCGGCGCAGTCCTCACCGAAAAACAGCAACGCCTCTACATGTCCGCCGATTACGAACAAAAACTATTCGAAGTCCAGTTCCTGAAACGTCACATCCTGCCAGTAGAAGTCTCCCGCCTCCTCCTCTTCCTCGCCGCAGACGATAGCTCCGCCATCACCAGCCAGAACTACATCATCGACGCTGGCTGGATGTAATCCGCAGCACAATCCATACCACTCGGTAAACTATCTCCATGCTCAGAGTTCCATACGCCGATCTCTACTCCGCCCTTCAAAAAGCCATGCAGCAACTCGGTCTTCAGGGGGATCGCGCCGACCTATGCGCCCGCCTCTTCGCCGAAACCACACGCGACGGCGTCTACACCCACGGTCTCAACCGCTTCCCTCGTTTCGCCGCCATGGTCCGTAATGGCAGCGTCGACGTCACCGCCGAGCCCGAGCGTATCGCCGCCTTCGGCAGCATCGAGCGCTGGGACGGCCACCGCGGCCCCGGCAATCTCAACGCCTACGCAGCCATGCAGCGCACCATCGCTCTCGCTAAAGAAAACGGCATCGGCGCCGTCGCCCTCGCCAACACCAATCACTGGATGCGTGGCGGAAGCTACGGCTGGCTCGCCGCCGAGCACGGCCTCTTCTCCCTCTGCTGGAGCAACACCCTCCCCAATCTCCCCGCCTGGGGGACCGCCGCGCCCACGGTCGGCAACAATCCGCTCGTCATCGCTGTTCCGCGCCCGAAAGGCCATGTCGTTTTGGATATGGCCATGTCGCAGTTTTCCTACGGAACCCTCGCCGCCTACAGCAAACGCAACGCTCCCCTCCCCGTCCCCGGCGGCTACGACACGGACGGTAACCTTACCACCGATGCCGCAGCCATCGAAGAATCGCAGCGCGCCCTCCCCATCGGCTACTGGAAAGGCTCCAGCCTCGCGCTCGTCCTCGACATGATTGCCGCCATGCTCGCCGGAGGCCTCGCCACTCATCAGCTCCCCCTCGATCCCACACTCGAAGCCGGTCAGTCTCAGCTCTTCCTCGCCATCAACCCCACGCGCCTCGGCACCCCCGACGAATTAGACCGGATCGTCGAAGACATCATCACCAATCTCCACGACACCACGCCTCTCGACCCCGCAAAACCCCTCCGATACCCCGGCGAGCAAACCCTCCACCTACGCGAAGAGAACCTGCGCCTGGGCGTTCCCGTGGAACCCGAACTATGGCAGCAGATCAATACTGCGCAATAACAGCTCCCAATGCCTCAACAGCACCGTGGGATATTACAAAGTTGCGTGAAAGCTTATCGCTGGTCGTATATTTATGGTCTCCGACCGGATCGGCCGGGTGTGAGGATTTTTAGACAAGCAAGGATAGATCGGCCAGGGAGAGCCTCATAGCGCGATGACCCAATATCTAACCGAAGAGCCCATTCCTTTTCACGTCGCCAGTGCAGGCCCCATCTCAGACCCGGAGGCGGTGGTCAGCCCCCTGGAAGCAGATCTCCGCAGCCAACTCGTCCGCATCGGCAAAGCGATGCATCGCGTCGGCTACACTCCGGCGACCGCAGGCAATCTCTCCGTACGCCTCGATCATCAGCGCATCCTGGCGACGCCGACGGGGTGCAGCAAATCCCTACTGCAAGCCTCAGACATGGTCATCGTCGATCTTGACGGCCACAAGCTCTCTGGCCTGCGTAAAGTCACCAGTGAGATCGGCATGCACCTCGCCGTTTATCGCATGCGTCCCGACGTGCAGGCCATCGTTCACGCGCATCCTCCCATTGCAACTGCGTTTGCCGCATGCCGTAAGCCGCTCGACCAACCCATCTGCTCCGAAATTATGATGACGACAGGCCTCGTCCCGCTGGCCGATTATGCAACCACCGGTACCGACGAAGTAAGCGCCAGCCTCCAGCCTTTCCTGCTCCACCACGACGCCATCCTGCTCGCGAACCATGGCCTGCTGACCTACGGCGAAACCCTTCTCGACGCCTTCATGAAGACAGAAACCGTCGAGCACTTCGCCCAGGTCAGCCTGGCTGCGCATCAACTAGGGGGTGGCGTCCCCTTGGAAGAAGCCGATCTCGAAAAGCTGCGCCACGCCCGAACGCGCTACAAACGAAACGCAGCCAACGAACCCTGCAATCTGTAAAAGCCGGGGTTTCCATTCACCCCCAAATGTCCGGCTGCTCCATCCATCGCAGACTCATCGCGAAGGATGGGAGCATAGACGCGAATGATGGGTGCACATTACCCCAAAGAGGTTTTAGCCTCAGGCTCTACTTCTTCCAGCGGCTCAGGCTCAAGATTCACCAGCACATCTTCTCCCTCAACCCTCACCGCAAAAACATCCACCCGTTCATGCACCGGATACTCGGATAACCCCGTCTTCAAATTGAACGTCCACGAGTGCCACGGACAGACCACCGCCTCACCCTCCAGCCACCCCTGTCCCAGCGGCCCCTGCCGGTGCGGACAAACATTATCCAGCGCCGACAACTTGCCATTCACATTTGCCAGACAAATCCCCACGCCGTCGACCTCAGCCTCCATCACCTTCCCCGCCGCCGGAGCCTCACCCAACCCGCACAACCTGACCCACTGCGCCACGTTCAAAACCCTCCAACCTTCATCCTAAATGCCCCACGAATGCTAGAGTTCATACAGAACCCTTCATGCCCCGCCCCATAGCAAAACCGCCCAAACGCCGCCCACAGCCAGCACCCACACCCGAAACAGTCGATCCCATCTGGCTCATCAAGGCCATCGCCGCCACCATAGCAGTGGCTATGGTCTGCGGTTATCTCGCACTCTGCCTCCTCTTCTATCAAGGACAATGGCAGCTCGTCCTGCATCCCACTCGGACCTCCGCCGCGGCCGCCTCCATTGACGGCACACCGTACCAGCTCCTTCACTTCGGCCCCGACGACTCCGCCATCCCCCAACTCACCGGCTGGTGGATCCCCGCTCAGCCCACCGCCAACGCCCGTTATGCCGACATCACCATCCTCTTTCTCCCTCCCGGTGACGGCTCCCTCAGCAACTCCATCCCTACCCTGTCAGCCCTTCACACCCTCGGTCTCAACATCTTCGCGTTCGACTACCGCGGCTATGGCCAAAGCGCCAACACCCACCCCAACCAGCAAAAGATGACCCACGACGTCGATTCCGCCTGGCAATACCTCACCGACTCAAGAGCCATCGCCGCCAATCACATCATTCCGTACGGCGTCGGAGCCGGAGCCTCCCTCGCAGCCAATCTCGCCGCCGCGCATCCGGCCATCCCAGCCCTCATCCTCGATTCCCCACACACCGATCTGCTCGCCACCGCCCGCCGCGACCCACGCTCCGGCCTCATTCCCACCGGCCTTCTCTTCCACGAAAACTTCCCCCTGGCCTCACCCCTCAAAACCCTGCACACACCCAAGCTCCTTCTCTTCACGATCCAATCGCCAGCAGCCTACACCACCGCAGCCGAGCCCAGAACCATCGCCAGATTCAGCACTCTCAGCGATCCCCTCTACACTCAATCGATCGCCAGCTTCCTCGACCAATACATAGCTCAATCCGCAAAACCCGTACCTCCTGGTACATCGGGCCCCAAATAGCCTAGCCACCGCAACGCCGCCGCGCTATCCTCAGAGAGAAATCCTTATGATCAAATTCCTGAACAGCCTCCAACCCTTGGGAGCTCTCCTCCTGCGCCTCGCCCTCGGCTCCGCCATGATCTTTCACGGATACCAAAAGGTCTCGACTCACGCTGCGCTGCATCACTTCGTCCACTACGTCGTCACCCTTGGACTTCCCTACTGGCTCGGCTACGTCTCGGCCTTCACGGAGTTTGTCGGCGGCATTCTGGTCGTCCTCGGCCTCTTCGCTCGCCTTGCCTCCGGCTTCATCGCCATCAATATGCTCGTTGCACTCGTCACCGTAGGCATCCATCAAGGCTTCGGCAACTACAACTACATCGCAGAACTCGCCGCCATCGCTTTCATGCTCTGCTTCTACGGCGCCGGAGCCCTCGCTCTCGACCACAAACTGGGCCTCTCCTGAACTTTCACGCTTAAGGAGTGAAGGCCCCCGATACTGTGGGGGCCTTACGTTTACGGTAGGTAGTTGCCTTGCGGATAAGGGACGCCGGAACCGAGGGAACTGAAAGTCCGGCAATTGCTGACTACACTCAGTAAGACGCCTGCCCAGCCAAAAAGTTGTCCTCGTTTTCCACCATTTTGTATATTTGCCTTTTTGATATCCCGAAAACGGAAGAGCTATAGCGGCTCAATATTCCGCGCTAAATAAAATTCAAAAACTCTCCCGGCTGCACCTGCGATCCGGGAAACACCAGCTCCAGATTCTTCGCTCCCAGAGTCTTATAAGCCGCCTCACCCAGCACTCGCCGAAAGTCCGTCGTCACAGTCAGATCGCGCCCTTCATTCAACTGGTCATTATCCAAACCGGGCCACTTCCCATACACTTTGCCGCCCTTCACCTGGCCGCCCAGCACAAACATCACATTCGCATGACCATGGTCGGTTCCACCGGTCCCATTCTGCCTCGCTGTCCGACCAAACTCCGACATCGTCACCAGCGTCACATTCTCCGCCTCCTGCCCCATATCCTGCCAGAAGGCCGCAACCCCTTCAGAAAAATCCGTCAACCGATTCGCCAACTGACCATTCGCATTTCCCTGGTTCTGGTGTGTATCCCATCCGCCGATATCCGAGAAAGCAGCCTCCACTCCAAGGTTTGCCTTCATCAACTGCGCCACCTGCTTCAAACTATTGCCAAACTGCGTCTTTGGATAGACCACTCCCGCCGCTGGCTGATAGTGAGCCGGATCGGTCGCCTTCAGCATCTTCACTGCCTCAAAAGTCTCCTCCCCCGTCCCGTGCAACACCGCGTCCGAACTCTGGTCATACATCGCCTGAAACGCATTGCTCAGCGGTGAAGTCTGTGGCCCGCGCCCTCCCACCGAAAAGTCCAGGACGTTGTCCAAAGCAATCGCCGGGACCTTACCCTCCAGCGTACGCGGAATCTGCGCTCCCAGCGCCACCGCGCGAAAAGCCGAAGGCTTTCCCCTCAGCAACTCCGCCTGCAAAGCCCGATTGAGCCAACCATCGGGAGTCGACTTCACCCCCGGCGTCCCACTCTCCATATAATCCTGCGCATCGAAGTGCGATCGCGTCGTATCCGGCGAACCCGCCGCATGAACGATCGCCAGATGCCCCTGGTCATATAGCGGCTTGAACGCAGCCATCGCAGGATGCAGCCCAAAGAACCCATCCAGATCAAGCACCTCGTTCTGCTTGATCGCAATCGTAGGACGCATCGCATAATAATTCTGCTCGCGATACGGCACCACGATATTCAACCCATCCGCCGCGCCCCGCTGAAACAGCACTACCAGCTTCTTCTTATTCGCCGCAGCGGTCGTCATCTCCGCCATCACGCTCCGCGTCAAAAAACTAGGAATCGCCGAAGTCCCCACCAGCGCCAACGCGCCACCCTTCATAAAACCACGCCTGGTAATTCCCATCTCGCGACTCTCCTTCTACTTCAAAACTGAGACCTCATCCTGCGGGCCTACTATAACTAACTCCATTCCCGGCACTAAGTTTTGCAAAGCAATCGATCTTTTAGAGGTAAATAGACGCCCAAAATCCAATTTGGCTCCTAGGTACACCAAGGCTTCAGCCTTGGCCCTCTCTCGCCCCGCCTCAAAACCGGGCTTTAGCCCCTGGGGTATGCCTCACTTGCTTATCGCCGCTGAAACTCCGGCGACCCCAACAACAATCCCGCCATCATCCCGGCATCCCGATCGTCCTGCCCCTGTCGCGCCGAAGCATTCAAAATCCGCCCCGCCGAAAACCGCTTCGCGGCATCATCCTGCGCCGCCGTATTCTGGAACTGTCCCAGCACTGTCGCCCGCGTATGCTCGCTCGCAGGCTGATCCAGGAGCAACGCCTCCAGCCGTTGCTCCTTGGCCGCCGCATCCGGCAACGATGCATCGCCCAGCAACCCCCGCCAATCCGTCTTCACCCCATTCATTCGTCCGCTGCTCAACGCCAGCGCAAAGTTCATCCGGTCAACCAGGTCTCCCGTATTCACCCACGCATCGGCCTTCCAGCTATATCCATTCGGAGTCTGCATCCCATACAGCGGCATCCCCAGCCGGTTCAGCGCGCCCACCAGCGGCTGCGCGTCCGTCACGTCCGCCTCGCTCGCCCGTACCGCCGAAACGACGAACTCCACCGGAGTCTTCACCTTCGCCCGATACACCTCCGGAGACCAGAACTCCGGCGAATCGAACATCGTCCGCAGCACCACCTTGATGTCGCCATGGCTCTTAGCAAACGCCTTCGCCATCCTGTCCACCAGCGCCGGCGGCGGCGTGTCGCTTACAAAGCGCACCGCCAGTTGCGTCGAGATCAGCTTCGCCGTCGCCGGACTCGTCGCCAGCATATGCAGCACCTGCATCCCCTCCGCTTCGCCGTTCTCCTTGATCTTCTTGCCCAGTACCTTCTTCGTGCCCGGCTCGTGTCGCCGCTCGTCGAACTTGAACTCCGATCCTTCATCCGGACGGTCAACCGTCCATCCCGTCAGTGTCTTCGCCACCGCAATCACGTCCTGCTGCGTATAGCCCTTACCGCACGACTTATCCAGGTTCTTCGCTGGACGGTCCGCACTCACCTCGCACTGCACTCCAATCGTGTGCAGCTCCATCAGCTCGCGCCCGTAGTTCTCATTCAAACCACGATCCTTCAGCGCCTGCTTCACCTGCGGATTCGTCGCCCGCTGTGCCGCACGCGCCGAATTCTGCGCAGCCTTCGAGTTCGGCCCAATGCTCTGCCAATTATCCAGATACACCTGCATCGCCGGACTCTTTGCCGTCGCCACCAGCAGATCTTCAAACTTCCCCAGAGCATTCGGCCGAATCACGTCCCTCTCGAACGCCGGCAGCAGATAAGGCTCGTTCTGGTTCTTCCGCAGATACACATTGAAGTGGTTGAGCCAGAAGTCTGTCATCACCGCCTGCAACTGCCGTTCGCTATAGATATCCCGCAGCATTCGCGATTGCAGCAACTCCGTACCCACCATCCGCGGCCCACCCTGCAAAGCCTCGAACGTCTCCCTCTGCGTCGGGCTCAAGCCTTCCTCCGCCGCCTTCAGCTCCTGCGGCCTCAAGCTCTTGCGAAAAGCCATGAACTCCTCCGCAGACATCCCCACAATCCGCCGCATCCGCGCATCCGGCGGCAGGTTAACGACTTTCACCGCATCCAGATCGGCGTACAACTTCTCCTCCTGCGCCGCCGCACTTGCATCCATGCCACCGCCAGCCGCGTTCATGTCACCCGCCACCTGCATCCCCGCTGGCTGCATCGCATTTCCGGTACTCGCTGTCTGAACTGCCGCCTGCTTCGCCTTTTGCGCCTCCAGCCGTGCAATATCGTCCGCATAGATCGCATGTTCCACCGGATTGCTCGGCAGCGGCATTCGCGTTCGAATCATCTGCCGCAGCCGCTGCGGCGTGGGATACCGCTCCATCAACTCTGTCTGCGAGATCGTCATCGCTGGAAAGACTGCCAGTCGCTGCTCCAGCGCCGAGTCATCAATGCTTTGCGGATTCAACTGCTGCTCAAACCACCTTTGCAGCCCCATCGCCTCGACCGCCGCCACATCGCCTGGCCTGGGCCCAAACGTAAACCGGTTCAAGGCATGAAGCACCTTCTCCTGCTCTTCAATCTGCTTCACCTTCGTCGCCTGCGCTCGCGCAGCCAAAGGCATCCCCACCACCAAACCAAGCAGCCCAAATACGACAACAATCCGCATCGCATCCACAACATGTCCGGCAGAAATCCGACCAAACCCCATCTCCGCTCTCCTCGGACAGCAACGTCAGTCCGTCATTCACTCAAACCCCTAACCTGCTTCGTCAGTTGCGCATATTAGAGCAGAATGTCCATTGATTAGAGTTTGATTTCCTTTTTCCGAAGAAACAGCAAAGGAACAGGCCCAGCGAAGACGCTGAGCCTGGTTGAAACAAGTACCACCCTTAGATTCACACCAGCCTAGAAGATCTGGAAGTTCACCTCAACGTTCAACTCCACCAGCACAGGCTTCCCGTTCTCCATCGCCGGCTTGAACTTATATTGCTTCACCGCCTCGACGGCCTTTTCATCCAGTCCCATGCCGACGCCGCGAATCACATGCACATGGCTGGGAAGTCCATTGGTATCAACCCAGAGGTTCACTAGAACATTTCCCGCAACCTTAGCCTTGCGCGCCTCTTCGGAGAACTCCGGCTCAACCGAATAGATCAGAACGGGGGCCGACACGCCGCCGCCAATCCGTCGCGGTCCGCCGCCAGTGTTGCCGCCCGATCCCGGCCCAAGCCCCGAGCCATCGCCCGATCCAAGCCCGGTCCCATGACCATTGCCCATCGACATCCCCACCAGCGGCGAGTTGGCCACGCCGATCTGTGGAATGCTGCTGGCCATATGAACATCCTTCTGGACCTCAATGGTGGGCTGGATGTTAATTTTCGGTGGCTCCAGCGGCGGTGCCTTCGGTGGAACGATCTGGCGTTCCGCAAACTTAGGCGGTGTTCCCTTCGTCACCGGAGTCGTGTCATGCTGGCCGCCGCCCCCACCCATCGTTTTTGCCTTGATCGGTGCCATGGGAGGAATCGTAACGTCGGTTACCACAGCAACCTTGGCAGGTGCGGCAAACTTGATCTTCTTGGCCAGCAGAAAGGCGATCAGCAGGATTACCAGACCATGCAGCACCACCGCAATCGCCGTCGATGTCGGGTCGCGCTTCACCTTCATGCGGTCGACCACAGCGATCGGCTTCGACTCAAGTTGCAGTGGAGGCAGCTTCACCGGGAAGAACACATCCCGCACGCTGCTCCACAAAGAGGCGATTGTGCCCTCTTCATGAAGGATGAGGTCGCTCTCGACCGGCTTCGACTCAAGCTCGAGCGGAGCTTCTTTTTTTGTGCTGAACGCGTCCCGAAGGTTCGAGAACAGGGAGGTCCACATCGACCCCTCAGTTTCCTCATTCAGATGGGGTGCATCCGCCGGACGGAGCGTCGGACCCTCTCTGCTTGGGTCGATCTCTGGCGGTGGTGTCAAAACTGTATTAGCCATAAGCTGTTTCGCCTCGGTGACGGATGACCCTGGTCTCCGTCCGCCCTCTCGAAAATCGCGCGCCACTGTTTCATCTACGTTACCGGTCTCTTGCCGGTTTCACCCTGCTACGGCGCACGGCATCTGGCTCCACAAACATTCTACAAAGATTAACCCGCCTGCGCTCGCTATATTGGACGCAATTCGCCCTCCGAATGTCTCGTCAGTATCTCATCGGTCACTCACCGCCCTGGTTCAATCCAAGATACAACCCGGATACAATAAGAGTTTGGCGCAAACCGCACAATCTGTCTAACCGCGATCAAGGGGAACGAATGCCGGAAGTATCTGATTTAAAGTCCACACCCGACCAGACCGTCAAGCCGCTGAAGTCTACCCTGAACCTGCCGCAGACAAGCTTCGCCATGAAGGCTAATCTGCCCGTCAACGAGCCTATCCGCCTCGCCGAGTGGCAGAAACAGGACCTCTACGCCCAGATTCGCGCCGCCCGCGCCGGCTCACCCAAGTACATCCTCCACGATGGCCCTCCCTACGCCAACGGAGCCATCCACCTCGGCCACGCCCTCAACAAGTGCATCAAGGACTTCGTGGTCAAGACCAAGACCATGGCCGGCTTCGACTCCCCCTACGTCCCCGGCTGGGATTGCCATGGCCTCCCCATCGAAATCAAGGTGGACGAGCAGCTAGGCCGCAAAAAGCTGGAGATGGACCCCCTCGCCGTCCGCAAAGCCTGCCGCGACTACGCGCAGAAATACGTCGACCTTCAGCGCACCCAGTTTGAGCGCATCGGCGTCTTCGGCCGCTGGGACAAGCCCTATCTCACGATGTCCTTTCCCTACGAGGCCAGCATCGCCGAGACCTTCTACGATTTCTTCGAGAAAGGCTTCGTCTACAAGGGCCTCAAGCCGGTCTACTGGTGCATCCACGACCGCACCGCCCTCGCCGAAGCTGAAGTCGAGTACGAGCAGCACACTAGCCCCAGCGTCTACGTCCGCTACGCCCTCACCAGCGATCCGGCCGCCATCGACGCCGAACTGGCGGGAAAAAAAGTCGCAACCATCATTTGGACGACTACTCCCTGGACCCTCCCCGCCTCGCTAGCCGTAGCCTTCAATCCCGAACTCGACTATGTAGCCCTCGAAAACACTGACGGCACCGTCTATATAGTCCTCGAAGCTCTCGCCGCTGCGGTCAAAACCGCGTGCAACCTCACCGAAGCCGTCGAGATCGCCCGCTTCAAGGGAGCAAAGCTAGACCGCGTCACCTTTCAGCATCCGTTCCTCGACCGCCAGGTCCTCGGCGTCACCGCCGACTACGTCACCGCCGAGCAAGGCACCGGAGCCGTCCACACCGCGCCCGCCCACGGCGTCGACGACTTCTACACCGGCAAGCGTTACGACCTGCCCGAAGTCCAGTATGTAGACAACGCCGGACGCCAGCGCAACACCAACGGCGAACCCTATGAAGGCCTCACCGTCTTCAAATCGAACCCTGTCATCATCGAGCTGCTCAAAGAAAAAGGAGCACTCCTCAGCGCCACCAGCTTCGAACACTCCTATCCGCACTGCTGGCGCTGCCACAATCCCGTCATCGTCCGCGCCACCGAGCAGTGGTTCATCGGCATGGAGACGCCGATGTTCACTCCCGAAGGAAGTGAGACCACCTTCCGCCAGCGCGCCCTCGACGAGATCAAGAAAGTTGTCTGGGACCCGGCATGGGGCGAAGAGCGCATCTCCAACATGATCGCCACCCGGCCCGACTGGTGCATCTCCCGCCAGCGCATCTGGGGCGTTCCTATCGCCGTCTTCCTCTGCGAAAAGTGCCACACGCCGCTGAACGATCTGGCCATAAATAAAAGCATCGTCCAGCTCTTCCACAAAGAAGGCGCCGACGCCTGGTACACCCACGACGTAGCCACGCTGCTTCCCCAGGGAACGAAGTGCGCCTGCGGCAACGAAGAGTTCCGCAAAGAGATGGACATCCTCGACGTCTGGTTCGAGTCCGGCGCAAGCTGGCACGCCGTGCTCGACATCGAACCCGAGCTGCACTGGCCCGCCGACCTCTACACCGAAGGCGGAGACCAGCACCGCGGCTGGTTCCACTCGTCATTACTTACGTCCGTAGCCGTGCGCGGACGGGCCCCCTACAAGATGGTAGCCACCTCCGGCTGGACGCTCGACGAACAAGGCCGTGCCTTCTCGAAGTCCCTCGGCAACGGCGTCGATCCCGTCGACATCGCCAAGCGCCTCGGCGGCGAGATCATCCGTCTATGGGTCGCTTCCGTCGACTTCCGCGAAGACGTAGCCGCCAGCGAAAACTTAATGCAGCGCGTCAGCGACAACTACCGCAAGCTGCGCAACACCCTCCGCTTCCTTCTCGGCAACCTGCACGACTTCGACCCCGCGACGAACACCATCGCGTTCTCTGCGATGGAGCCTTTAGACCAGTACATCCTCGCCCGCACTGCCGAGCTGGACACCAAGATCCGCGCAGCCTACGACGACTTCGAGTTCCACCGCGCCTATCACGCACTCAACGAGTACGTGAACACCGACCTCAGCGCGCTCTACCTCGACGTCCTCAAGGACCGCCTCTACACCTTCGCCCCGAACCACCCCGCACGCCGCAGCGCACAGACTGCGCTCTGGCGCATCGCCGAAGCCCTCACCCGCCTGATCGCTCCTATCCTCAGCTTCACCGCCGACGAGGTCTGGCAGCTTCTGCCCAAGGTCGAAGGCCGCGAAACCAGCGTCCACATCGCCCTCTTCCCCGACATCGCCGACATCGTTCCTGGCAACGTCAAGCACCTCGAAGAGGACTGGGAACAGCTGCTCGCCACCCGAGACACTGTGCTCATCTCGCTCGAAGCCGCCCGCCGCGACAAGCTGGTCGGCAAAGGTCTCGACGCCAAGGTGCAGATCGAGGCCAGCGAACCTCTATTCACTCTTCTGAAGAAGTACGAGCCCAGCCTCAAGGAACTCTTCAACACCTCGCAGGTAGAACTCGCCCACATCGAGCACGCCGATCTACAACCGCGCGTCACCACCGTCGCAGCTGATGGCACCAAATGCGAACGCTGCTGGAACTACACCACCGACGTAGGCAACGACCCGCGCTTCCCCACCGTCTGCCTCCGCTGTGCCGAAGCACTCGAAGCCATCGACTACGCTCCTTACGCAGCCCAAACAACGGAGCAGCAAGCCTAAATGTCCCTTATCTCGCACAACAAACGGGACAGCCGAATCCCCCTCCTCCTGCTCGCCGCACTGGTCGTCGTGGCCGACCGCTGCAGCAAGCTCTGGATCGTCCACCACATCAATCCCGGCTACGCCATCACTGTCATTCCCGGCGTCTTCCGCCTGACCCACGTCCTCAACACCGGCGCGGCGTTTTCACTCTTCGACTCGTTCTCGCCGATCGTCGTCCGCAACAGCCTTGTCGCCTTCTCCATCCTCGCCGTCATCATCGTGCTGGGTATGCTCTGGCGCGTAGGCCGCGAACTGTCGCTCACTGGCATCGCCCTCGCCCTCATCCTCGGCGGAGCCGTCGGCAATCTCTACGACCGCCTCCGCTTCTCCCACGTGGTCGACTTCCTCGAAGTCCACATCGTCCACTACCACTGGCCCGACTTCAACGTAGCCGACAGCTGCATCGTCATCGGAGCTTGTCTGCTGTTGATCGAAATCTTCCGCCCCCAATCACAAAGCTGACATACCCCATCGATTCCAGCTCTCATTCGCCAACAATCGTCCAGCCTGCTTTTCCAGAAAACGATTGTTAAGGTGCATAACGCGTGAAGACAGCATCATGAGAAGCCATCGCGTGGCATGGAGCACAGGTTTTCATTGCTGTTTCGTTGCCAGGTTTGCCATCTGGAGTGAAGCTCCCGAACCCCCAACCGTCCGTCGCCGCATACTGCTTCGAGTCCTTCACCATGAACTGAATGTTTGTGGGCGGGCCGGGAACGAAAGATTGTGCGCGGCCAAATACCTTGTTGTTCTCCTCCGACGGTACGTGGCCGTAGTGCAAAGCGGCGATGATTGCGCCGTCGGGAAACGGTAGCGTTCCTTCGCGATATGCCTTGATCGCTACATCGTTGCCCAGAACGGCGCCGAGACTGTGAAGGTTGCCTTCTTCGTGGGCTACAGAGATCAGCTTCCAATCTCGGTATCCAGACGGAATTTTGTTTAGGTAGACTGGATCCGAACTCTTATCCGCCCGGCCGAATGCGGGGACCACGCAGGCGATAACGCCAACCAGCATTGCAACTGCAACCAGATTAAAAAAGGTAATTCGTCTCATAGCTCCTCCTTAGAACGTAAGTCCACACGTTCTCTTGCCTGCGATCGAAGCGGGAAACGAGCGATCGGTCCTTTTAAAACCGGATAGACTGCCAGGGGTCTGCTACTTCTCTTCGGGGGCGATCTGCTCGCGGTTTGCCGCCCGTGCTGCCTCCAACTTCGGAGGCCATGAAGTCTACCAAGCAGGCATCAAGAGTGGCAACGCGTTCGGATTGGTACCCGGAAGTCGTCCTACGGAAAGCGAAATTACCTTCCGTCTTAGATCATCCAGCCTTCGAACGTCCACATCGCCGTTCATTAATTAGCGCTCAAGCCCGTAATGCCTGAAAATAGAAGTTTGGCCATGAGCGAGCAAAAACCCGATCAGATCACCATCCGCGGAGCCCGCACCCACAACCTCAAGGGCATCGACGTCGACATTCCCCACAACGCCCTCACCGTCGTCAGCGGCGTCTCGGGCTCGGGCAAATCCTCGCTCGCCTTCGACACCGTCTACGCCGAGGGCCAGCGCCGCTACGTCGAATCCCTCTCCGCCTACGCCCGCCAGTTCCTCGAGCGCATCGAAAAGCCCGACGTAGATCACATGGACGGCCTCGCCCCCGCCATCGCCATCAAGCAAAAAAATCAGACACGCAATCCCCGCTCCACCGTCGCCACCGCAACCGAGATCTACGACTACCTCCGCCTCCTCTACGCCCGCTGTGGCACCGTCACCTGCCTGCACTGCGGCGGCATCGTTCGCCACGACACTGTAGACGAAATCGTCGCCTCCATCCTAGCCCTGCCCGAAGGAACCCGCACCTACGCCCTCTTCCCTATCCTCCGCGCCGAGATCAAACTCGAGCCCATGCAGCAACCCTCCGCCGAGCCGGAAGCAGAAGCCCCCAAGCCCAAAAAGGCCGTCGCAAAAAAATCCACCAAAGCCGCCGCCGCGCCTAAAGCCATCGACATCACCGATGCCCTCAAAGAGCGCCTCACCGAACTTCGCCGCCGAGGCTACAACCGCCTCTACCAATCCGGAAAAATAGTGGAGTTCTCCACCCCCGAATCTCTCCTTGAGCTCGACTTCGCCCAACCCATCTTCGTCCTCGTCGACCGTCTCGCCATCAGCCCCGACTCCCGCGCCCGCATCGTCGACGCCATCGAGACCGGCTACCGCGAGTCCGGCGAGATCCAATTCCACACCGTCCCTCGTGAAGACGAAGCTGAGCCACAACACCTTCGTTTCTCCGCAGCCTTCGAGTGCAGCACCTGCCACCGCGCCTATCGCGAGCCCGAGCCGCGCCTTTTCTCCTTCAACAATCCCTACGGAGCCTGCCCGCGCTGCCAGGGCTTCGGCAACACCATCGACTTCGATCCCAACCTCATCATCCCTGACAAGTCGAAGACGCTCAATCAAGGCGCCATCGCCCCTTGGACGACCACCAAATACCGTCCCCACCACGGCGAGATGATCCGCGCCGCCAAAGCCGCAAAGATCCCCACCGACACTCCCTGGTACGATCTCACTCCCGACCAGCAGCGCTTCATCGAAGACGGCAGCGGCAGCTTCCCCGGCGTCCGAGGCTTCTTCGCCGCGCTGGAGCGCAAAAAATACAAGCTGCACGTCCGCGTCTTCCTCTCTAAATACCGCGGCTACGCTCTCTGCCCCGACTGCCGTGGCCAGCGCCTCCGCGCCGAAGCTCGCGCCGTCCTCATCAACGACCGCAACATCTGTGAGACCTCCGCCCTCACCATCATCGACGCGCAACAGTTCTTCGACAATTTGCAACTGTCACCGTCACAAACCGAGATCGCCGGAAAGATCCTCGAAGAGGTGCGCCAGCGCATCCACTTCCTGCATCAGGTAGGCCTCGATTACCTCACCCTCGACCGCCTCAGCTCCACGCTCTCCGGTGGCGAATCGCAACGCATCCAGTTGGCCACATCATTAGGCTCGCGCCTGGTGGGCGCACTCTATGTTCTGGATGAGCCAAGCATCGGCCTGCACACCCGCGACACCGCCAAGCTCATCCGCATCATGAAAGACCTGCGCGACCTTGGCAACACCATTCTCGTCGTCGAGCACGACCCCGATGTCATCCGCGCCGCCGATCATCTCCTCGACCTCGGCCCCGGCGCAGGCGAGCTCGGCGGCCATCTCCTCGCCTCCGGAACCGTCGCCGAAGTCACCGCCAATCCCAACTCCATCACCGGCAAATACCTCTCCGGCCGCGCCACGATCCCCATCCCCCGCGCCCGCCGCGAGCCGGGCCGCGAGCACCTCAAGCTCACCGGAGCCCGCATCCACAACCTCCGGGGCGTTGACCTCGACATCCCGCTCAACCTCCTCTGCGTCGTCACCGGCGTCAGCGGCAGCGGCAAGTCCACCATCGTCCATCAAGTCCTCTACCGTGCTCTCATGCAGGCGCTCGGCCAGACGGACGGCGGCGACCCCGCACATCTCTTCCGCGAACTCTCCGGTACCCAGCACCTTAACGACGTCATCCTTGTCGACCAGTCGCCCATTGGCCGCACCCCGCGCTCCAACCCCGTCACCTACATCAAAGCCTTCGACGACATCCGCGCCCTCTTCGCCGCCCAACCCGACGCCAAGCGCAAGGGCCTCGGCCCCGGCCACTTCTCCTTCAACGTCCCCGGCGGACGCTGCGACGTCTGCGAAGGTGATGGCACCGTCACGGTCGAGATGCAGTTCCTCGCCGACATCGAACTTCCCTGCGAAGAATGCAACGGCACCCGTTACAAATCTTCCACCCTCGAGATCAAGTACAAGAATAAGAACATCCACGACGTCCTCAACATGACCGTCAAAGAGGCCCTCGTCTACTTCGCCGGACATCCCAAGATCGTCGACAAGCTCTACGTCCTCGACGAGGTCGGCCTCGGCTACGTCCGCCTCGGCCAGTCCGCCACCACGCTCTCCGGCGGCGAAGCCCAGCGCGTCAAGCTCGCCTCGCACCTCGCCACCGCTCGCAGCATCACTGGTCGCTCCACCAACGATGCCGCCGCCAAAGCCCGCAGCCGCACCCTCTACATTCTCGACGAGCCCACGACCGGACTCCACTTCGACGACGTAGCCAAGCTGCTCGCCGCCTTCCACAAGCTCATCGAAGGCGGAGGCTCGCTCCTCGTCATCGAACACAATCTCGACGTCATCAAATCCGCCGACTGGGTCATCGACATGGGTCCCGAAGGCGGCAATGGAGGCGGCCAGATCGTCGCCACCGGCACCCCCGAAGAGGTCGCAGCGAACCCAGCCTCCCACACCGGCCACTGGCTCGCTCCCGTCCTAAACATGGTTGCTATCGCGCAGTAAGACCCCGCAACTGAAACTCACCGTCAGATCCCTCCATCTTCTCCTCTGCCGCCGGTTCAAAAAGTCCAGACAGCATGAATTGTTCTATCGGACAGGAATGACAATGTCGAAACGCGATGCAGACTCCGCGTCGATGAGAGATGATTAAGTCTATGGTGACAGGGCGCGTAATGGCGTTGGATGTAGGAAAGCTGCGCGTAGGCGTTGCGCTGAGCGATCCGCTGGGCTACACGGCGCAACCACTGCTTACGCTGTGGCGTAAGACCAGAAGTGAGGACCTGCGCAGCCTCCTGCGGCTGATTCGTAAACACGAGGTCGTCAAGATTGTGGTGGGAAATCCGCTGCACATGTCCGGCGATATCAGCCCGTGGGCCGCGAAGGTGCAGGATTTCGCCCAAGAGTTGCGCCTCCGATCCGGCTTACCGGTGCAGATGTGGGACGAGCGGTTGAGTTCTGTCGCGGCTCACGAAATTCTCGATGAAGCGGGACACCGACGGCAGGATCGCAAGTACGTCATCGACCAGGTCGCGGCCGTCGTGATTTTGCGTGGCTGGATGGACGCCCAGGAACAGTCAGGAACAGGTGAAACACGATAAAGCCCCCCGCTTTTCGGCGTCTAGAGTAGCGTTTCTGATAGAGGATATCCCCCCTCAATGAAGCCACAACGAGTGTTAGCTTGCAATTCAAGGCTGAGACTCTTAAGCTTTCCACCGGGCGCGATTCGGGTATCCGACCGGTCCCAAATTATTGAAGCTTGGATTTGAACTTCTGCAACTGACACAGCCGTGCCTGCCGCAATTGCCCGTGAGTTGCCAAGTTTCATCAGGAGGAAAGCGATTACAACCTTACGACGACGAGATTTTGTCAAAGCTTTGATGGCGGTATCGGCGACCGCCACGACAGTATTGGGACAGCAGACCGCGGCTCCGGTCACTTCAGTACAGCCTCCTGTGCCGACCGCGCCTGGGCCAGTACCGTGGATGCGTGGACTCGATGCGGTAAAGCCGCTGCCGATCACCTCCCTTGTCCCTGATGCAGTGGCGCAGACCAATGCAAATTTCTTCACCTCTCAGCAATTGGCCACGATGCGGAGATTGAGCGACATCCTGTTGCCTCCCCTCAAAGGCTATCCAGGAGCTATTGAAGCCGGAGCGCCCGAGTTTCTTGATTTTCTGATTGGGGTCTCACCGGCGGACCGGCAGCAGATGTATCAATCCGGGCTGGACCGGCTAGACGCCGAGTCGCGGCAGCACTTTGGCGTACCGTTCGCGGAGATAAAGAAGACACAGGCCGACCAACTGCTTCACCCCTGGCTGAAGACATGGATGAATGACCATCCACCGACCGAGCCCTACGCTCACTTCATCAACGTCGCGCACAGCGACATCCGCACTGCAACCATCAATTCACAGGCATGGAACAAAGCGGCCACTGCAGCAGGGCAAAAGAATGAGGGTATGGGATTGTATTGGTATCCGATTGATCCTGACCTCAACTGCGAGGCGTCCGGGTCCATACGCCGGTCGACTCCGAACAAAATGCGCTCCTGAATGGGTGGCAGGATCATGCACCCTTTTTACAACAGACAGGATTGCTCCGAGACACAAGCTGCACAGGGAAACTGAGAGATTATGGCTGAAGAAATAGTTGATGTTCTTATTATTGGGTCGGGCCACTCTGGCGGGATGGCCGCAAAGATACTCACCGAAAAAGGTATTTCCTGCCTGATGCTCAATGCGGGGCCAGTCGCGGATGTTCACAAAGATACCGAGTCCAAGCCTGCCTATGCTCTCCCTTTCCGCGGGTTCAGCCAGCCGGGCCGTTTGCCGCACGTCTTTCAGTCGAACGAGTTCAACGCGAATACATGGGTCGATGAGCAGGAGGTTCCTTACACCTTCGACCCCGAACATCCTTATAACTGGGTAAGAGTGCGTCTGTTTGGTGGACGCTCGCTCTTCTGGTCGCGGCAGTCCTTCCGTCTCAGCGACTATGAGTTCAAGGGCAAATCCCACGACGGCTATGGTGACGACTGGCCAATCAGTCTCGCCGATCTGGCCCCCTACTACTCGCGGGTCGAAAAGATCTTTCGCGTGCGCGGCCGTGCCTATGGACTGCCGCAGTATCCGGATGGAAACTTTGTCCAGGACAATTCGCCGTGGACAGGATGCATGCAGCGCTTTGTCAATGCAGGAAAACAGGCTGGCATTCCTGTCTGCAAGGCGCGCAGCTCACTGGGGGTGGACGGCTTGGCGAGCTCAGTGAACCTTCTGCTGCCCGACGCGTTCGCTACCGGCAAGCTCCAGGCTATTCCGAATGTGGTTGTTCGAGAACTTACCGTCGACAAGAATACCGGCCTGGTGAACGAGGCTCACTTTGTCGACCGGATCTCGCGGCGTGAGATGTCGGTGAAGGCACGGGTAGTTGTTCTCGCGGCTGGAACTCTGGAGAGCACCCGCTTGCTTTTGAACTCCAAGCTGGCAAACTCCAGCGGCGTGATGGGCCACTACTTGATCGATCAGATCTATGGGGCAGGCATGACCTGCTCGGTACCAGAGGCACGTGACGGCCGATCCACACCGGAGTTGATCGGCGGGAGCGCCCTCATTCCCCGTTTTCGCAACCTCAACACTAAAGCGAAGAACTTTATCCGTGGCTATGCGCTGAATGTGTACAGCAGCGGCGGTGCCATCGATCCGCGCAACTTCGCTGCCTATGGAGAGGACCTGCAAAAGAAGCTGGACAGTTATCATGGCAGCGTCTTCGCAACCGGAATCATGGGAGAGGTGCTGGCCCGCTATGAGAACCATGTGAGCATCGACAAGAACGTCGTAGATGCATGGGACATTCCGGCGTTGCACATCCAGACAAAATACACCGACAATGAATTCAACATGGCTCGCGATGCGGTTGACACGAGCATCGCGCTGGCCGAGGCCGCGGGCTTTGAAGTTCTTTCGAAGAACTACGATCCCAATCCTCCCGGCTACAGCATTCACGAACTAGGCACCTGCCGCATGGGCGATAACCCAAAGACAAGTGTCTTGAATAAATGGAGCCAGAGTCACGACATCAAAAATCTGATTGTTGTCGATGGCGCCAGCTTCGTCAGCTCCGGTTGGCAGAATCCAACCATGACGATTGTGTCGCTGGCGATGCGAGCTTCGGAGCATCTGGCGGAACAGATGCGTCAGGGAAACGTCTAAGGGTCTTGACACCAACGAACCACTCTCACGACTTACAGAAAGAGGTCATATCTTGAACCATTCACGAAGAGATTTTGTTAAAACCAGCTCCGCTGCCCTCATCGGCGCTTCGCTGCTTTCCAGCACTGAGCTTCACGCACAGACGCTCCATCTGCCGCTCGCAATTCAGCTCTACTCCGTCCGAGAGATGCTACCCACCGACTACGCAGGCACGCTGAAGAAGCTAAGTGCTTTGGGCTACCGCGAGGTCGAGGCTGCCGGTTATTACAATCACAGTGCCGCAGAGGTCAAGCAGGCCATGAACGACGCCGGGTTGAACCTGGTGAGTTCGCATCATCCTTCGGGCGACCTGCATAAGGAGTTCGATAAGATTCTGGCGTTCGAGAAAGAGCTTGGCGTCAAATACATCATCTGCTCCTCTCCCGGAAAGAAAGATCCATCGCAGGGTAACCGTACGCCCATGACGCTCGACGATTGGAAATGGAATGCCGACGAATTAAACAAATTTGGAGAAAAAGTAAACGCCGCCGGCCTGAAATTCGGATACCACAACCACTACCCGGAGTTTCATAAGACCGATGGCGTCGTGCCCTACGACGTTCTCATGAGTCGCACCGACCCTTCCAAAGTTGTAATGGAGATGGATTGCGGATGGGTCATTGTCGGAGGCGGCAACCCTATCGAGTATCTTCGGAAGTATTCCACCCGCATCGCCATGCTGCATGTGAAGGACTTCAAGAAGTCTGCGACTCCCTTCTCCGAGACGAACCGACCTGCGATCGCAGAACTGGGGCAGGGCTTCATCGATTACGGTCCCATCCTGCAGGCGGCAGCGAAGACTGGACATATAAAACATTGCTTCGTCGAGCAAGAGGGCTTTGATATGCCTCCCATGCAGTCCCTGAAGGTCGATGCAGATTATATGCGCAAGTTAGGGTTGAGCTAAATCAGCCGGCTGTAGTCCTATTTCAGATTCAAAAACGACCACCGACATACAAAATCGGTGGTCTTTTTGCGTAAGAATAGGCTTACGAGATCACGCGACTTCCCTCTAAGTTGCTGTAATCATTACTCATAAAATCCAGTCTGCCATTGATACCCAACATTATGGGCCGCTTAGAGACCCCCTTAGAAGCAGTTAGATCTCAAACTTTTGATTGACATTTAATATATGGGGGTTATACATTTGGTTTCGACTGGAATCGTTTCCAGACCCCGTCGCGTAGATTTCCCCGTGCGATCGATCTCAATTTTTCATTTAACTTTGGAGGCAGCATCATGCACCAAGTCACAGTCTTCCCTCGCTCAAGCGAGGGACCCTGCCGGAGCACAAGATTAGGAATTGCTCTTTTCGGCATCTTCCTGACCTTTTGTCTTCTGTTTGCGACAGCGCTCCCAGGCTTTGCACAGGCTTCGAGCGGCGTCACCGGTACAGTAACTGATAGCAGCGGAGCCCTTATTCCCGGAGCTGCGGTCATCGTGACGAACGTTAGCACCGGCCAGACCGCCAAGACCGTGACCGGTTCGGCTGGAACCTATGCGACAACAGGATTGCTTCCCGGCCGCTATACGATTACCGTCACGGCTGCAGGCTTCAGCAAGGCAATCAAGAACGAAGTCAATCTTGAGGTCAGCACCAACGCAACCATCGATATGACGCTCAACGCCGGCGCCTCCGATACGGTCATTGAGGTGACTTCACCCCTCATTGCATTGAATACGACTCAGCCCGAACTTGGCACCACGATTGAACCAGAGGTAGTACAGGCCCTCCCTGAGGAGGTATCCAACGGTCGTGGACGGCAGATCGATGCCGTTGCCTTTCTGGCACCCGGTGTCCAAGGAAGCTCCTTCTCGAAGCGCATCAACGGTGGAGTCGACTTTCAGAGTGAGGTTGTCTTTAACGGAATTCCTGCACCACAGCCAGAGACCGAAGGCTATCAGACCGGCTTCAATCCTCCCTTCGACATGGTCAACCAAGTCAAGGTGGAGCGCTCCACATTCTCCGCACAGTACGGTCTGGCGCAAGGCGCTGTGACATACCAGATGGCCTCTGGAACCAACGCCTTCCATGGCAATGCCTTCTACATCAACCGCAATGAGTTTTTCGACGCCAAGGGCTACTTCAATCAAACCACTCCCATCAGCAGAGAGAATAACTACGGCTTCACCATTGCCGGTCCAGTGATTATTCCTCACCTCTACAACGGCAAGGATCGCACCTTCTTCCATTTCTCTCTCGACTTTGGAAAAACGGCGGTATCGAACAACAACATTGGAAGCGTCCCGACGGCACTCGAAAAGACCGGCGACTTCTCCGACTTCGTCGATGGCAACGGCAAGCTGATTCCCATCTATGATCCGCTGACCCACGCTCCCTTCCCCGGCAACAAGATTCCTCAATCGCGCTTCAGTCAGATTTCCCAGGCGATCCTGCCATCCATCCCCGATCCGGACCGTCCCGGCCTCTCCAGCAACAAGACCGCTACGCCGAATTCATTTCCCGAAGTAGCCCACGTTTGGGGATTCGTCATCGATCACAACCTGACCCCCACTCAGTCGCTTCACTACGCCCAGTGGCGTAACTCGTACGACACCACCGGCTTTGACAATGATCCAATCGTTCCGATCACGAACATCCTGCAGAGCGCAAAGAACAACCCTGCACTCGGCTCGGTCTTCCTGCTCAACTACACCAACGCTGTAACGCCTCACCTTGTGGCCACGGCAGGTATTGGCTGGATCGGAGAGATCGGCAACCAGTTCAACGTGAAGCGCGGCGTCGCCTTCCCCGGCGTCGTTGCCAGCCCCATCAGCGACGTCTTCCCAAACATCACCTTCGACGGTCAATACCAGCCGACTAACTACGGCACCTCCAGTGGCTGGGTTCAGTCAATCAACCGCAAGCTCGGTGTTGCGATTGTGAATAACTGGCTCTGGTCCAAGGGCCGTCACACGCTCAACATCGGTGGCGAGTTCCGCCGCACCTACCAGGACGACAATGAGTGCCAGGCGTGCGCGGCTCAGATCAACTTCAGCCAGAAAACCACTGCCGCCCCCGCAGGAACCAGCGACTTCGCTTCCACAGGAAGTTCTTTCGCCAGCTTCCTTCTGGGAGAGGTCGACAGCACGCAGCGTATCTTCGCGAACGAACTGAAGCTGCGCAACCTTTCCATCTCGCCCTACATTCAGGATGACATCAAGGTCACACAGAAACTGACCGTCAACGCCGGCCTGCGCTGGGATATCATGCGCCCCTTCACAGAAAACAAAAACCAGATTGTCTATCTCAACCCGACCGAGCAAAACCCAGCGGCAGGTAACCTGCCAGGTGAGGCCACACAGTTTGGCTCCTGCGCAGGCTGCTCCGGTGTCGACCGTGCGGCTATCCACTATAAGCACTTTGGCCCCCGACTTGGCTTTGCCTACATGGTCAACGAAAAGACGGTGGTTCAGGGTGGTTACAGCCTGGCGTTCCTGGATGGCGGTGCTTATGAGTACGGCACCAGCAAGGTCGCCGTCAGCTATGGCAACCTGCTACAGGGCTCCTTCAACCGCAACAGCACAGGTACCAACACACCCGGCTATGGTGAGTGGGACGGAAACCCCATCCCAGCACCCGCCAATGGCGTGCTGAACCCTGCGCTCGGTATCGGAACCACAATTCGCGCCTTTGACCCCAAGAAGGATGGTTTGGCGCCATACGTTCAGCAGTGGAACATCAACGTTCAGCACCAGCTTCCTTGGAATACGTTCCTTAATGTGGCTTATCTCGGAAACCGCTCTGTGCATCTCAACGGACAGTTGAATCCAATCAGCCAGCCTAATCCGTCTATCCTCGCTCTGGGTGGTCCCCTCCTGACTGCAAACATCAATGATCCTATTGCTGTAGCAGCCGGTATCAAGGCTCCTTATGCGAACTATGCGACGGATCTCGGCGGATCAGCTACCGTTGCCCATACCCTCTCGCCCTTCCCTCAGTACTCGAACGTGTACAACAACTACGACCTGAGCGGAGCAGCGAACTACAACGGTCTGCAGGCCAGCCTTGAGAAGCGTTTCTCGAACGGCCTGTCATTCCTTACCTCGTACACCTTGTCGAAGTCCATGTCGAACGTCGACAGTGGCTTTACAACCTTCGCTTCCCTGCCTGAAAACAAGTACAACCAGAAGGCCGAGTGGACGGTTGCGGGAAATGATATCCGCAACAATACCAAGCTTTCCGGAACCTACGAGCTTCCCATCGGACCAGGTAAATCCTTTGTCAACAATCGGGGAGTTACTGGACAGCTTCTCGGTGGCCTCCAGGTTGGCTTCATTCTGTCCTACCAGACGGGAACCCCGTTTGGTATCTCAGAAAACGACAACCCACTCGGATGCGCCGGTTGCTTCAATCGCCCGAACGAAGTCAAATCGGTGGCACGTAACACCAAGGGCTATGGCGATCTGTCCTTTGCAAATGGCCAAAGCACCCAGCAGGTGTTCTCAACAAATGCCTTCGTCAGCACCAGCCAGAGCTACATTCTCGGTAACGCAGTTCGCAACTATAGCGAACTGCGCAACCCCAGCTTCTATAACGAAGACATCAATGCGCGCAAGAAGTTTGCACTTGGAGAAAAGGTCACCTTCGTTCTCCAGATGGACTACTTCAATGCTTTGAATCGCACCGTCTTCAATAACCCAAACAACAACATCGACAACACGTCGAACTACGGACTGGTCAGTGCCGGCCAGCAAAACAATCCACGCCAAGGGCAGCTTAGCGGACGACTCACCTTCTAAGACCTGTCACTTACTCAACCCGCCGGGCCGCGACACAATCGCGGCCCGGTTTCTTTTGCTATCGCAGCCTCTTATACTGAAAGCTCCATGAATCGACTCGCCGCACTCTTTTTATCTTGTAATCTAGCTTGCGGTGGAACCGCTCTCCTGGCGGCGCAGGCCGTATCGCCGGAGGTGCAAACCCTCTATCAGCACGCGCGAACCGCTCAGGCTGCGGATGACAATGCCAGTGCTGTAGCGGACTACACTAAAATTCTTCGCCTCGCCCCAGGGTTAGGCGCGGCCTATAACAACCTTGGACGGCTTTACTACAACATGGGACGCTATACCGACGCCATTCCCGTTCTCGTGCGCGGCCTGCGTGTAGATCCTTCCATGCATCCTGCCGAGATCATCCTCGGTGCCAGCTACTATCAAACGGGATCGTACGACAAGGCTGCGCTGGCACTCCAAACCGCGTTGAAATCCATGCCCGACGATCGTTTTGCCAGAATCACGCTGGCTCACACCTTGATCGCGCAGAACAAGCCCGAAGACGCAGTGCAGCAGCTTCGACGTCTAACTAACAACGACCCGAAGGATCAGGAAGCCTGGTACCTGCTCGGCAAATTGCAGCTACAACTCTCTCAGCAGGCATTCGAGCAAGTCCATTCCATCGACCCTGACTCGCCTCTATCGCACGAACTCTCCGGCGAAATCATGGAGAGCATGAAAAATATTCCCGGAGCCGTTACCGAGTACAAAAAGGCGCTTGAGCTCGCACCCACGGATGCGGGAGCAATGGAACACCTCGCAAACGCCTACTGGAACGCCGGCGAATGGGAACAGGCACGAGATAGTTTCACCACCATCCTTCAGCACGACGCCAATAACTGCATCGCCCATTGGAAGTTGGCAAACACCCTAGACGAACTGAATGCAGCCGCGCCCGACGCACTGAAACAGGTGGATGCAGCCCTTGCGACCTGCCCTTCGCTTGCCCAGGGTAGAGTCGAGCGGGCACGAATATTGTTACGACTTGGCCGGCCTGCCGACTCGCTGCCCGAGTTGCTCAATGCCGAAAAAGCCGCGCCCGACGAGCCCTCAGTCCAGATTCTTCTCGCAAAGGTCTACAGGGCACTCGGAGATCCCACTCACGCCGCGGCAGCCGACGCAAAGTTCAAGCAGTTGCTCCAGGCTGAGCACACCGGTAAAGAGAACCATGCGGCTGAAGTAATTCGCGCAAATCCCTAGACCCGAACATTCTCAATGCGTAGTATCCATTGTCAGATGGCATCCGCAGGACTCTCGAATCACAAGTTGCGTCGGCAAGCGCAGCGGATCGTTGTTTGACTGCGGAACACCCTCCGTCTGACCTCGCATCCTTCGAAATAATAGCTCCGCAGCCGTGCGTCCCAAGTCGTCTATGGTCTGCTGGACGACACTCATCGGTGGTGTAAGGCTATCGGCAAGATCGAAGTCATCGAAGCAAAGCATTGCGACCTGACTTGGAATTGCAAGGTGAAGCATGCGCAGCGCCTCCCATGTAAAACGTGCCGCTAGATTATTCGCAGCAAAGACAGCGATCGTCCCTTTTTCCGAGTCGATATGCTTCTTGATGCAGGCCTCTGCATCTGCCGCGTTTTCGGCCTTATATAGCAGCGGTTCAAGACCAGCCTCATGCATCGCCTCGACATATCCATGCAACCGCTCCTGAATTGGATATAACTCCGGCTTGATATGAATGCAGAGCACCTTTCCATAACCATGTAACAGCAAGTGCTCAGTTGCTGCCTTCGCCCCCTTACGGTTTTCACTGATAACGGAAGGAATATTAGCTTCACGTAATGGGCGGTCCAACCCGACCACCGGGACTGTCAGACCACTCAGCTTCTCATGTAACTTAGTGTTGCGGGTTTGCGCCGAGGCAAGAATCAGCCCGTCAATCCGATGAATAAGCAATAGCTGTAAATTCTCAAACTCGATCGACGGATCGTCATGCGAGGCCATCACGATAAGAAGAGAGCCATTTTCCCTGGCGACACTCTCAACCGCTTCGGCGCATTGCGAAAAGAACATGTCCGAGATACTGGGAACGATCATCCCTATCATGCCGGAAGTCGCGCCCTTAAGGCTCCGAGCGATTCGATTGGGGCTGTAGCTTAGATCGTGGATCGCCTGCTTCACACGCCGGTTCGTCTCTTCGCTCACATGCATGCGTCCGTTTAGAACTCTCGAAACGGTCGCATTGCCTACCCCAGCCAGACGGGCAACATCACTCAACTTCGGGGTGGGAGGAGGTGCCTTTTTCATTTTGTATTAAGTCCTTACAATTCACTACGCTTTCAGGATAGTTCAGGTTCCCTGATAGTGAGCACAATCTTTCGGACTTACAAAGATTCAGCGATAGCTATAGTCAAGTAACAACTCCGTGTAAAAGGACGCCCGCGGTAATCTCAAAGCCCTTTGCCTTTCATTTCCACTTCCGTCCTCACCCAGCCATTTTATTTGCAGTCGCATCATGCAACTCCTGCTCGTTTGCGAACATCTCTCTGAACTTACCGCGTGATACAGAAACGGTCTTACAATCAGCACCTATGTCCCGAAAAGGCAACCCAACCCGTCACCCCGCCAATCAGACACTGCTCATCGATGCAGACGACACGCTCTGGGAAAACAACGTCTACTTCGAGCGCGCCATCGCCTCCTTCATCTCCTATCTCGACCACCGCGTCTACACGGCCGAGCAGGTCCGCGAGCGCCTCAACAGTGTCGAACGAGCCACTATCTCCGCTCGCGGCTACGGTCTCCACAGCTTTCGCCACTCGCTCATCACCTGTTTCGAGCAACTCACCGATCGCCCCCTCACACACGACAAGCACGCCCGCATCGTCAGCTTTGCCCAATCCATCGCCGATCAGGAGATCGAACTCCTGCCCCATGTAGCCGAAACTCTGGCCGACCTTGCCACCCGTCACCGCCTCATCCTCGTCACCAAGGGCGATCCTTCCGAGCAGACCGACAAGCTGCGCCGCTCCGGTCTCGCCGCGCACTTCAGCGCCGTCGAAGTCCTTCCGGAGAAGCATCACGCCGCCTACCGCAGTCTCTCCGCGCATCACGGTTGCGAAGCCAACATCACGTGGATGATCGGCAATAGTCCCAAGTCTGACATTAACCCCGCCTTCGCCGCCGGACTGAATGCCATCTTTATCCCCCACGACCTCACCTGGGCGCTCGAGCACGAAAATATCAATCATCCCCCTGCTGGCCGCCAGTTCCTGGAACTGGCCCACTTCGCAGAGCTGACCCACCATTTCTAGCTCCATTCCCTTCCTCAACTAAGAATTGTTCTGGGACCAGCGAAGAATCACTCATTTGCCTGCGACGGCATGATCCGCCCCATCGCTCCAATACTCAGGATTGCCTGAATTACTCTTGACAATACTGAACTATACCGTTCAGTATTGTTCAGTACCTGACCGAGGCTAATTTATGATTCGCGTTCAGAACCTGGTAAAGACCTTTGGCGACTTCACCGCCGTCAAAGACATCTCCTTCGACGTAGGCCAGGGCGAGATCTTCGCCTTCCTCGGCCCCAACGGCGCAGGCAAAACCACCACCATCAAGATGCTGACCACGCTGTTGCGTCCCACCAGCGGCACCATCGAACTCGACGGCCTCGACCCAACCATCAAGACTAAAGAGGCACGCCAGCGCTTCGGCATCGTCTTTCAAGACCCCAGCCTCGACGCCGAACAAACCGCCTACGAAAACATGGACCTCCACGGCGTTCTCTACCACGTCCCGCGCAAGCTCCGTGCCGAACGCATCGAGCGTCTGCTCAAGACCTTCGAGCTGTGGGAGCGCAAGGACAGCTACGTAAAAACCTTCTCTGGCGGCATGAAGCGTCGCCTCGAGATCGCCCGCGGCTTCCTGCACACGCCCGCCATTCTCTTCCTCGACGAGCCCACGCTTGGCCTCGACCCCCAGAGCCGCAACCAGCTCTGGACACACGTCAAAGCCCTCAACGAGAGCGAAAAGACCACCGTCTTTCTCACCACGCACTACATGGACGAGGCCGACCGCGTAGCTCATCGCATCGCCATCATGGACCACGGCAGCATCATCGCCGTAGGCACCTCAACGGAGCTCAAACAACAAACCAACACCGACTCTCTCGAAGCCGCCTTCCTTGCGCTCACCGGCTCGTCCCTGCGCGACGAAAGCGCCAACTCGACCGACCGCCTGCGCCAAATGGCAAAGATGTGGAAGCGGTAAAGAAAGGGTGGAGATCATAAATGGGCGCGATATATATTCTTTGGCTGCGTGAATTGAAGCGTTACGTGCGCTCGCGCGTACAGATCGTCGTGTCGCTGGGCCAGCCCTGCCTTTATCTGCTGGCGCTCGGCTTCGGCTTCGGCCCCGTCTTCAAACAGGCAGGCCACGGCAGCTATCTGCAGTTCATGGCCCCCGGCGTCGTCGGAATGACGGTGCTCTTCAGCTCCGTCTTCTCCGGCATCGCCATGCTCTGGGACCGCCAGTTCGGCTTCCTCAAAGAAACACTCGTAGCTCCCGTCTCGCGCCTGCAAATCATGGTCGGCCGCACCCTCGGCGGCGCAACCGTCGCCATCATTCAAGGGACGCTGATCCTCGTCATCTGCCTCATCGCAGGCTTCCGGCCCGAGTCATGGACCGCGATTCCCTTCGCCTTCCTCTTCGTCATCCTCATCGCCGTCGTCTTCGCCGCACTCGGCACCGGCATCGGCTCCATCCTGCAGGACATGCAGGGCTTCCAGCTAGTCATGAACTTCCTTGTGCTCCCCATTTTCTTTCTCTCTGGAGCGCTCTATCCCCTCTCCAACCTGCCCACAGCCATGGCAGTCATCGTCCGCATCGACCCGCTCACCTACGGCGTCGACGGCCTCCGTGGGGCACTCGTCAACGTATGGCAGTTCAGCGCCATGCTCGATATCTCCGTCCTCGCTGCAATAGCCTGTGTCTTCCTCGGCAGCGGCGCTTACCTCTTCTCGAAGATCGAAGCATAGTCATGGCACGACCCAGAAGCATTCAGGCACACCGTAAAGTTGTGGAAGCAGCCGCTGAATTATTCTCCGAGCATGGCATCGATGCCACCAGCATGGATGCCATCGCCGAATCCTCCGGCGTAAGCAAAGCCACCATCTACAAGCACTGGCCCGACAAGGACGCGCTCTGCCTCGAAGTCCTCGGCTTCGTCCACGGCCTCGACGAAAAGCCTCCCATCTTCGACTCCGGCGACTTTCGCACCGACCTCATCGGCCAGCTACGCTACCAGCCCGCAGCCGATCGCAAAGCGATGAAGGACAAGATCTGGCCGCACCTGATGGCCTACAGCGCACGCAACCGTGCCTTCGGCGCAGCCTGGCGAGCGAAGGTGCTCGAACCGGCACGCATCGGCCTCGCCGCCACCATCAAGCGCGGCGAAAAACTAGGCGCTCTAAGGACCGGCATCGATCCCGAAGTCGGCATCGCCCTTCTCCTCGGCCCCATGATGTACCGCCACATCTTCGCGCAACGCTTAGGCCAGAACGCCCCCAAAGACCTCGAAGTCCACGTAGCCGACGCCTTCCTAGCCGCCTTCGCAAAACAGTCACGCAAAGATCAGAAGCCCTCCACCAGAAAACAAGTTAGACGCTAGATTTTTGCTTTTTCCAAGAAGTAACTCATTCTCTGTCGGTAGTGAGTCTGAAAAGACAATAATCAACCAGCCGCACTGAGAAGGCCCAGCAAGGTAAATATTGGAATGAAAAGTGCCAATATCCACCATCTGGATGCTCGAACAGACGCAAATATAGCTAGAAGGAGCGCTAAACCAACCAAAGACGGAATGCCGACGAACCTGAAATAAACGTTCGATATGGGAGGCGCGTACCGCATACACAACCAGAACGCAGCCATGATGGCGACGCTGATCATGCCACATATATCGGCAACGGTTCTGGTCAAAAATACTGACATACGCTCGCCTTATCCGCGCACAATGAAAGACAAATGCAACGGGCTTTTTCAGATTGTGTTTTACAGAATGTCTTTTCCTGCCATCGGCAGAGAGCTTCGCGGCGCAAGGTTAGCGACGCACATTCGATAAATTTTTCATCCGCACATCCTAGCAATATCAATTTTATTACGCTTGCGATTCAGGGACGTGTTACACCATTCGCAGCTTTTCGAAGACATAACCCCTTCCCATCGTAGGGCCATAATACTTACCCCAAAGTAGCCCCACCCAAATCCTGCTATAACTTCCATGCCGACTTTTCACACAATATACCGGTATTGAAATCAGGGAGAGAACATGCCTCATCGTGCGCGCCGCCTCGCCGGGACCATCCTCATCGTCATCGCATCCTGCGCCGCCAGCCCGGCCCAAAGCTCCACCGCTCCTGTAATAAATTGGCAAGCCCACTGGATCACCGCCCCCGCGCTGCCGCCCTACGCACCGGCCCTCGTTCATTTTCAGCGAACCATCGATCTCCCCGCCAAGCCCGACCACTTCATCGTCCGCGTCAGCGCCGACAACGCCTTCCTCCTCCACGTCAACGGCGAGACCGTAGGCCGCGGCCCCGCCAAAGGCGACCTCGCTCACTGGCGCTTCGAGACCATCGACCTCGCACCCTTCCTGCATTCGGGCAGCAACATCCTCGCCGCCATCGTCTGGAACTACGGCGAATACAAATCCGCCGCTCAGTTCACCAACCGCACCGCCTTCCTGCTCGAAGGCACCTCTCCCGAAACCGAGTCCGCCAACACCGACAAAAGCTGGCAGACCGAGATCGACCACGGCATGACCATCGAGCCACTCACCAAGCCGATAGCTCACAACTACTACGCTGCCGAGCCCATCGAGATCATCAACACAAAGGACTTCGACGCCGCATGGGATGCGCCCATCACCGATCCCTCCCACTGGGCCCCCGCCGTCCCACTCGACCGCGCAGCCTCACGCGGCGCGCGCGACGCCGACAGCAACTGGCAACTCGTCCCCGACCTTCTCCCGCCAATGGAGTACACCCCGCAGCCCGGCGGCAAAGTCGTCCGCACCACCGGGCTCGACTCCGCGGCAAACTTCCCTGACGGCGCGATCACCATCCCCGCCAACACCACCGCCAGCATCCTCATCGACAACGGCACCCTCACCACCGGCTATCCCGAGCTGTCGCTCAGCGGAGGCAACGCCGCCACCATCCGCCTCACCTACGCCGAAGCCCTCTACGACGCCAAAGGCGAAAAGGGCAATCGCAACGACATCACCGGCAAACACATCGCGGGCATCTACGACGACTACATCGCCGACGGCAGCAACAACCGCACCTTCGCCCCGTTCGTCTGGCGCACCTGGCGCTATCTCCAAATCGACATCCACACCGGCGACCAGCCACTCCAACTCAACCGCTTCCACTTCACCTTCTCCGCCTTCCCCTTCGTCCACCGTGCCAAATTCACCAGCGACGACCCCTCGCTAGAAAAAATCTGGAACATCGGCTGGCGCACCGCCCGCCTCGACGCCCACGACACCTACATGGACACGCCCTACTGGGAGCGGCTCCAGTACGTCGGCGACACGCGCCTGCAAGCTCTCATCTCCTACTCCAACGCAGGCGACGACCGCCTCGCCCGCCAGGCCATCAACGCCATCAACGACTCCCGCATGCCCGACGGCATCACCCTCAGCCGCTACCCCACCTCCCTCTTCCAGTCCATCCCGCCCTTCTCTCTCCTCTGGATCGGCATGGTCCACGACTACGCCCTCTACCGCGACGACCCCGCCTTCGTCCGCCAGCAGCTCGAAGGCACCCGCACCGTCCTCGCCTGGTTCCTCCAACACCAGAACCCCAACGGCCTCATGGGCAAACTTCCCTGGTGGTCCTTCATCGACTGGACCGAAGACTTCAAAGGCGGCGAACCACCACAGGACGCAAACGGTGACTCCGCCATCATCACCCTCCATTACATCGAAGCCCTCCGCGAGGCCGCCGAGCTTGAATCCGCCTACGGCGACCCCGTCCTCGCACAGCGCTACCGCGAGACCGCAGCCAAGTCCGTCAGCGCCATCCAGACCCTCTGCTGGAACCCGCAAACCCATCTCTACACCGACACCCCACACGGCAACCACTACAGCCAGCACACCAACGCCATGGCCGTCTGGCTCGACGTTGCACCCGCCGCCGCCCAGCGCGGCATCATGACCCACATCCTCGACCCCGCCAACGCCTCAACCATCTCGCCCGCGTCCTACTACTACCGCTTCTACCTGAACCGCGCTCTCCAGCACGCAGGCATGGGCGATCAATATATCCAGCAGCTCCAGCCCTGGCGCAACATGATCGACCTCGGCCTCACCACCTGGGCCGAACAGCCCGAGCCCACCCGCTCCGACTCCCACGCCTGGAGCGCCCACCCCAACTTCGACCTGCTCAACATCGTCGCCGGAATCCAACCCGCCAGCCTCGGCTTCAAGTCCGTCCTCATCGCTCCGCACCTGGGCCCGCTGCACACTCTCACCGCCAGCTACCCCCATCCGCAGGGCACCATCGAAGTGCAATACACCCGCGAAGACGGCAAGCTGCACGCCATCGTCCACCTGCCCCACAACCTACACGGAACCTTCCGCTGGCAAAACCGCTCCTACCCCATCACCCAAGGCACCCTCAACCTAACCATCCCCGACAACAAAGACAAAACGTCCTGAATAATGGATACGTCAACCATCTAGAGTGCTTGGAGATTTCATGGAAGTTACGGTACGTAGTTTTGTTTCCGGCGTGCATGGTCTTATGTTCGGTGGATTTTTTCTTATGGCGATCTTTGGACTTGTGGTGGAACTATGCCGATCGGCCTTTGAAAAAGAGTCTTTAGAGCTTTCAGCGCGAGGCTACAGGTTGGAACGGTGTTATCTGATCGTAACGGCTGCGCTAGGCTGGGCGGCGGTGCTTTCAGGAGCCTATGTGGTGTATCCGTGGTATCGGGCGGCGGTGCCCCCTGGCGTTACGAATTTAACCGGATATCCGCAACACCTGTTGATGGCGAAGGCGACGAGCATCGAATGGCACTCATTGGGGATGGAGTGGAAGGAGCATGTGGCCTGGTTCGCTCCCATTGCGATGACGATGGTGGCTTATGTGCTCGCGAAGTACCGTGGGTCTATCAAGCAGCATCCTTCCGTAAAACGTGCCGTAATTGCGTTTACAGTGGCGGCGCTTCTGGCCGGCGGGATCGCGGGAGGTTTCGGCGCAATGATCGACAAAGCGGCGCCAGTAGAGGGTGGAGGAACGATCACAATCGTGAGAGGGGCAAAATGAATTTACCCGCATCGAACAAGGAAGATCGCCTGCTCGACTCAGAAGGACAGCTCGTAAATGGTCCTGCCGCTGCGGCGATCCTGAGTGCCGGGATCGGTTGTTTTGCGATCGGACTTCTGGCCGTCATTGGCGATGGGTCCAGGACGATGGCTGGACTATTCACTTTTTACCGGCCTACGGGGCCGCTGTCGGGCGTCAGTTCGCTTGGCATCATGGTGTGGCTGGCGGTTTGGCTTGGACTTGCGAGATTTTGGCGGACCAGAACGGTGGCCATCGGGAGAGTGAACCTTGCGGCGTTTGTATTTTTGACCTTGGGTTTGCTGCTGACGTTTCCGCCTTTCGAGCATTTGCTGCTGAAGTAATCCGCGAACCTGCAACGACTGCCTCGGCAACTCCAGCGCCATCGCTCATTCGCTATTCAGCCTGCTTGCCGCTCGCTCGTGGAGACTTCGGTTTGCTCTTGGCCTTGAGATTGAGCGCCACTGCCGCGCGAATGAGTTCCTTCAAGGCCGCCTCATCGATCTTCTCCCCTTCGTGGATGTCGATGGCGCGCCTCACATTCCCGTCGAGGCTGGAGTTGAATAGACCGGAAGGGTCCTCCAGCGCAGCTCCCTTGGCAAATGTTATCTTGACGACGTTCTTGTACGTCTCTCCGGTGCAGACGATGCCGCCGTGCGAAAAGACGGGAGTGCCCATCCACTTCCACTCTTCGACGATCTCAGGGTCGGCCTTGTGTATGATCTCGCGCACCCTCGCGAGCGTCTTCCCCCGCCAGTCTCCAAGTTCCTTAATCTTCTCGTCGATGAATGCAGAGGCAGATTCCACGGACGGTCCTTTCATTTAGCTGCGCTCCGCGTAACCTGCAACCTTGGGAGGACGACACTTGGCGTTAGTGGCAACCAGAGCTCGATGCGGAAGCGCTGCGCATGTGTTTATACCGGCCGGTCGCTTGTCACAGGAAAGAGGACGCCGATGGTCCGGCTTTGGGGTCGCAGCGCCCAAGACGCCACAGTAAGACCAGCAATGATAAGCGGCGCGAGGATGTGAAAGCCGTAAGCGCCGTAAATGCCGACCGAAGCGGAGGAGGCGGCCGCGCCGGTCAGGTCAAAGAAGATGCCGGCATACGCCCATTCCTTGAGCCGTGGAAAACGCGGCACCAGGATGGCAATCGCTCCAAGCACCTTCCAGACGCCCAGTATGGTCACAAAGTACAGCGGGTAGCCGAGGATGTGCACAAATCCATCGACAGTGCCCTGCACACGGGCTACCTGCGCGACGCCCCCGCTTCCGATAAAAAACGCTACGAGTGCGGTCGTAATCCAATAAGCAATGTTTTTTGCCTTCCTGCTCATTCCAACCCCCCGAGCACACCTTCCAGACCACCGAAGAACTTCTGCCAGCCGTAATTTGCACCCTGATACGCTGCCTGCTGATCGGGACGGAAGCCGGACTGCTCCATGCGAACGTGAGTGCCTCCCTCCGCTGGAGTCAACGTAAAGAGCACCACCCATTGAAGCCCGGATTCGCTTCCTCCAACGCCCCAGTTATAGGACAGACGTTGCAACGGGTCGACGATCAGCACCTCGCAGTCGACAACACCATCCCAGTTCGGCATCGGGTCTGCCCGGAATTGGAACTTCCGCCCGACCACCGGTTCGAAGTCGTTGTTCATCATCCACTGCGCGAGCAGCGGGCTCTCCGTAAGCGCTCGCCACAGCTTCTCTGGTGGGTGTGGGAATACCCTCTCCATCACAAGGGTACGGGGACTCTGTGCTGAATTGCTCGTCGATTCTTGGCTCATGGCTTCATCCTTTCCAAAAGGGCTTCAAGTTGGTCAAACCGGTCACGCCAGAAGGCGCCGTAGACATTGAGCCAATCCACCATCGGCGCCAGCGCATCGGGCTGCACGCAATAGTGAGTTTCCCGTCCCTTGCGGCGATGCCGTACCAGCTTCGCTCGCTTCAGCACCGTCAGGTGCTTGGAGACAGCAGGCTGAGATACGCCCGCATAGCGAGTCAAGGCGTGGACGGTCTGTTCGCCTTGCCGGCTCAGCTCCTCGAAGATAGCCCTGCGAGTCGGATCGGCAAGAGCACGGAAGACGTGATTGGCATCAGAGGGCTTCACACGCAAAACCATAGCCATATGGTTATGGTTTGTCAAGAGAGAAAAACAAACGATTTCGATTGCAGCCTTTGCGAAGACTCGACTCAATTGCGCAGCAGAGAGAGGCTAAGGACAGAGTCGTGACGAGCTTGGCTTAGCACAGCCTCAAATGATCCCTCTCTCGATGCGCGCACAATCCCCAAAGCGCGTCTCGTATTGTTGCAGTTCTTGAAACGTGCCTTGCCTGATGGGAATAGGGGAGCGCGCTCATTTTCCTGAAGACGTTTAGAAAAAGCGTCGTGTCCCGGGTGTTATCCGGGCAAAAGAGATACCACCTGAATCATCCGCTCGTTCTTTGCCGGAGATATGGATATCCGCTTACTTCATGGACATCCGGCCGAGACGGGACTGGATTGGCGATGGCTTGTCTTGCCGGTTCCGACGACTGTCCATCTCCGGAATGGAATGCAAACCCCTCCTCCGCTTCCGTCGTATGTATATACAAATCCTCCGGAGCCATCGGCCTGGGTCGTATAAATAATGCTCTGGGGCGCCTGATTCTGATCCTGCCAGGTCAGCGTGAGCGAGACGGTCTCATTCGCTTCGAAGCCCGATCCTGTGAGCTTCAGTGAATAGAAGCCAAGCATCGGGTCGGACAGCACGATCGAGGGGATCACGATTGCCGGCGGCGGCGGTTGCGTGGTGATGACAGCCGGAGCAAAGGTTCCTGCCAGAATATGCGCCCAGGTATGGCGCCAATCGGTGTAGAGACCAATTTGGGCGATGGCCCCGTGGTTGGTGCGATAGAACTGTCCGACACCCCGCGCCTGGCTATAAAACAGCAGGTCGGTCTCTGTACCGTCGCTGAAATTCCCTGGCACAATCAGATTCCAATCACTCTGCCATCCGGTATTCGCCTCAAGAATGTGGATGACGCCACCGTTGTCGACCGAGTAGAAGTAACCAACTTTGCCAACCGGGTCATAAAAGAGCAGATCGGTCTGCTGACCACCGCTAAAGTTGCCAGGTACAACCTGTTTTACCGTGGTTGGCAATTCCCCAAAACCGTTCACAAAATACAGGGTGTCCTGATCCGCCTCGTAGAAAACTCCCGTCCCGTTGAAGGCGTAATAGAAGGCCAGACCCGACGCAAATTTGCTGCTGAATCTACCGGGAACAACCTGCGTCACACCACTACCCATGTTCGGGTACTGGCGCGCGAGCGACAGCCATGGGCTGGACGAGGACACGTTATAAAGTTCGCAGACACCCAGACCTTTTTTTAGATAGTCTGCATCGCAGAAGAACAGTTGCTGGGCCCCTTCCACAAAACTTACGGCTACAACGTGCGTCCAGCCCGGGCGCCAGTTTGTAATCTCCTTAACGAGTGACTCCCCGCCAACGTTATTTGGAGTGGTGACGACCGACTCTATCCGAATGGTCCCTGAGACTGCGTCGTAAAGGATGAGCTGACACAGACCCGGGAGCCCAAATTGCCCATTCACAATATGAGTCCAATTGTTGCCCCAGCCAGTTTCGTGACGATCGATGTCGATCGAGCCATGTTTGGTCCGATACACCTCGGCCACTCCGTCGGATGCTTCATAGAAAAGAAGATCGGAGTACATGCTTTCCTCCTCAGGATGATTCGTTGACAAGGGACCCGGAGTGAGGTGAGGCTAGCGATGCCAAGAGCGCTCCGCGGCATTATAGCCACAAAGGAAATTCGATGCAAGACGGTCCCGCGCAGATCGGCATCTGGGGAGGAAGCCTAACGAGCAACGCTGGGTGGGACAACTTTGTTTACCACTCCGATTGGAATGGTTTCCACCGCAGGACCAGAACTCAGAGGTCGTTTATCTAGATGCCGAGCCGGCGGGTCTAGAACCTATCTTTCCTGAACACCAGTCTGTCGATTCATGCCCAATCGCCGAATCACTCATCGAGCTTTAATTAGGAACGAAAAGTCAGCATAATGGGTGCGATGCGATTTCGCGCCTGCCAGTTCTTCCTCGGATCACCGGAACTTGAGCTCTGCCCTCTTGACACCCCTGTTAGAATTAATTCAGAAGAAAGAGACAAGCCCGGCCCATCGCCGGGACTTTTCATTTAACAGAGGCTAAAATCGAGTCCAGACCGAAGTCCGGACTTAGGTTCTTTCTTTTGAAGACTTTAGTACTTAAGTAGGGGGAGGGGGGTACCACACCAAATATGACGCAGACCGCAAGCTTCCCCACCAACTTCAACGACTTCCTCGGCAACTCCAGCGCCATCGAGCACCTGCGCACCGCCATCGCCGCCGGTCGCCTGCCTCACTCGCTCATCCTAGCCGGACCCAGCGGGGCCGGAAAATATACCCTCGCCCTCATGCTGGCCATGGCGGTTGAGTGCGAGCGCCAGCCCCGCGAGCTACGCTCGTACAGCACAGCCTTCGGGTCAAACGGCCAGTCCCTCGCCAGCTTCTGCGGAGTCTGCCACAACTGCACCCGCATCGCCTCCGCCGCCAACCTCGAAGACGAGGTCGACAAAGCTGTAGCCATCCGCGAAGAACTCCGCGACGCCGACAAAAAAGACACCCGCGTCCTCGTCCAGCCGCACCCCGACGTTCTCATCATCCCACCCGACCCGCCGCAGCTTCTCATCAAACTCGGCCAGGTCCGCACCGTCATCCAGCGCTCGCACTACCTTCCCTCGGAAGCGCCAAAGAAGATCTTCATCCTCACCGCCGCCAGCTTCATGAAAGAAGCGGCCAATTCCCTGCTCAAAGTCCTTGAAGAGCCGCCCGCAACCGTCCACATCATCATCCTCGCCGAAAACCCCGGCGAGCTGCTGCCTACCATTCGTTCCCGCTGCGCCACCGTTCGTCTCGGAGCACTGCCCGTCGAAGAGATCGAGATGCTGCTCGCCGACCGTCGCCCCGACGTTCCGCCCAAGCAGCGCACTCTCATCGCCCGCCTCTCTCAAGGAGCCGCAGGCAAAGCCCTCGGCTTCGACCTCGCCGCCTACACAGCCGCTCGCGCCGACGCTCTCCTGCTCCTCCGCACCGCCGCCAGCGAGCCCGATCACACCGCGCTCTTCAAGATGACCGAAACCTATCGCGCCGGAGCCGAAGGCCAGCAAAAGACCACCGCACTGCTGCGCTCCCTCTCCCTCCTTCTCGAAGACCTTCTCCTCCTCGGTGCCGGAACGCCCGAACTCATCCGCAACACCGACCTTCGTACAGAGCTCGACCGCCTCTCGCAGACCCTCTCCTTCCAGTGGATCGAAGGCGCATCCCGCGGCCTCGATCAGGTCTACAGCGGCCTCCGCCGCAATCTCCTCCGCTCGCTCTCCCTCGACGCCTTCGCCGGACAACTAGCCCTCTCTGCCCGATGACAGCTCGCCTCCAGCCCTCCGAGATACAGCACGCCGCCAAAATCCTCCGCGAAGGGGGCACCGTAGCCTTCCCCACCGAGACCGTCTACGGCCTCGGTGCCAATGCCCTCGACGCCAACGCTATCGCAAAGATCTTCGCCGCTAAAGGCCGCCCGTCGTGGGATCCCCTGATCGTCCACGTCAGCGATCACGAAATGCTGGTAAACATAGCCATTACAACACCTAAAGCAGAAAAGCTCATCCAACACTTCTGGCCAGGTCCGCTGACTCTGCTCCTCCCGCGAACCTCAAAAGTTCCCGATGCGATCACCGCTGGAAGGCCTCTGATCGGCGTGCGAATGCCGTCGCACCCGCTCGCGCTCGCCCTCATCCGCGCCGCTGGTGTTCCCATCGCCGCGCCCAGCGCCAACCGCTTCGGACACACCAGTCCAACCACCGCGGATCACGTCCTCGAAGACCTCGACGGCCGCATCGACGCCATCCTCGACGGCGGCCCAACAACAGTTGGAGTCGAATCCACCGTCCTCGACCCCAATCAAAGCCCCATGCTCATCTACCGTCCCGGAGCAATCACTCCCGAGATGATCGAACCGATTACTGGCCCAGTGCACATCTTCCAACCCGCCGCTACGCCCACAGAAAACCCAGCCAGCCTCCCCTCCCCCGGCGTAGGCATCCGTCACTATGCTCCCCGCGCGAAGCTCATCCTGGTAGCCAGCGAAGAGGAGTTGCGCGAACAAGAAGAACGCCATGCCGGAGAAAAGATCGGAGTTCTGCTCCCGCAAGGATGGACAGCAAAGCTCTCGGCCGAGGTCTTCCTTTGGGCCTCATGGAACGACAGCGAAGCCTTGGCTCAGCGTGTCTTCGCCGGACTGCGAGAGCTCGACGCCCGCGGCGTCACGACCATCCTCTGCCCGCTTCCCGAAGCCAGCGGAGTCGGCCTCGCCATCCGCGACCGCCTCGAAAAAGCGGCGCGCACCAAGTAACTCGTATACTCAACCCATGCAAAGCGCAGAGATCGAACTCAAATTCCCCCTTTCCGATCCCGCCGCACTTCAGGCCCGCCTTCCCCAACTCGGCTTCCGTCTCGATACGCCCCGCACCTTCGAGCACAACACCCTCTATGACACGGCTACGCGCGATCTGCGCGCCCAAACACAGCTGCTCCGCATCCGTCAGTATGGCGACCTCTGCACCGTTACCCATAAACGGATGCCCGACCAGATCCCAAGCGAGACCCGCTACAAGGTTCGCATCGAAACAGAAACCACCGTAGCTGACGGCCACGCGCTCTCGGAGATCTTTCAGCAGCTCGGCTATGTACCCGTCTTCACCTACGAGAAGTTCCGCACCGAATGGTCCCACACCACCGAAAAATCTGCCCACCTCGTCATCGACGAAACTCCCATCGGCAACTACGTTGAGCTCGAAGGGCCGCCCGAATGGATCGACCGGACCATCGCTGAGCTGAATATCGACCCCGCAACCTGCCTTACCGACAGCTACGGCAAGCTCTTCCTCGACTGGAAGCAGCGCACCGGAAGCCCCGCCGAACATCTGACCTTCGCCGCCATATCAACCCCCGTTCTCACCTCCCGCTAAAGCCGCCGCCATCTCCGCCGATACAACCTCTATATCCCGGAGGTTTTACTTGGCAGTCTCATTCCGATCTTCCCGTCCCCTTCTCGTCGTAGGAAGTCTCTTCCTCTGCGCCGGAGCCGCCTTTGCCGGCAATGTTCATCGAGCCGTAGTTACGCGGGTCGCTCCCAGCTATCCAGAGCTCGCCCGCCGCATGCATGTAGGCGGAACGGTTGTTCTCATGGTCACCGTTCAGCCCGATGGCGCCGTCTCCAAAACAAAGGTCGAGTCCGGCCATCCGCTGCTCGCCGCCGCGGCAGAGGACGCGGTCAAACGCTGGCGCTTCGAACCGGGCTCCGATACCTCTGAATCCGAGGTCGAAGTCAACTTCAAAAGCGACATTCAGTAGCCATTTCCCCACGGGCGACCACCGCACAGGTAAGGACCATCATGAAACTTGAATCCAAGCTCGGCCTCAGCACCGGCTTTCTCATCATCGCCATGCTTCTCAGCGCTTACACGGCGCACGTCCGCATCGAAGAAGCCAACCACCTCTCCGACGTCGTCACCACCAGCCGCCTTCCCATCATCATGGGTAGCCGCGATGTCGACTCTCATCTCACCCGCACTATCAGCAGCCTCGAATCGTACATGCTCTTCGGTCTCGATCCCGCGACGTCGGCCTCGTTCCGGCAAGCACGGGAGCAACAGTTTGCGATGGCCGAAGCTGCTGTAGCCAAACTCAGCCAGGACAGCACACACTTCGATCTCGGTCCCGATGCTTCCCGGCTTGAGATGATCGAGTCCGGCCTGGTCAAGCTCAAGCCGCTCGAAGAGAAGGTCGAGGCCCTCAACGAGACCAAGACCTCGCAGGGAACAGCGCAGGCTTACGACACGCTTCAGAACCAGATACTTCCTCTGGAGCGGGGTTTATTCACTACTGTGACCGACCTGGCCCAGTCGCAGATGTCGCAGACCAATGAAGAACTGGTTCAACTCCGCCGCGCCAACCGCTCTACGCTGCTCACCCTCTGGTTCGCAACCATCTTCGGTGCCATCGTAGGTGGCGTTATCTCCACTTTTCTGGCCCGCCGCATCACCAAAGGCGTTGACCTGGTCGCTGAACGCGCAAACGCGATCGCCGCCGGGGACCTTACCGGCGAAGCGCTCGATCTGCATAGTCAGGACCAGATCGGCTCCCTCGCCATGGCCATGCAGCAGATGCAGGCCAGTCTCAGTGGCATCATAGGTACCGTCGTCCACACGTCGGGCTCCCTGACTGGAAGCGCGGCCTCCATGCGCACGGCCAGCGACCAGATCCACCGCCGCATCGATCAGCAGAGCCAGCAGACGCAACAGGCTGCAACGGCAATGCAGGAGATGTCGGCATCGATTGCCGAGGTCTCGCGGCACACGCAGTCTGCTGCTGAAACCGCACGGAACGCAGCAGAGACCGCACGCGATGGAGGAACCATCGTCAAGCAGGTGCTCGGCAACATGCACTCCATTGCCACCGCTGTCAGTGATACCTCATCCACCGTCACGCTGCTCGGCGATGACTCGCGACGCATCAGCCAGATCGTCACCGTCATCGATGAGATCGCACGCAAGACCAACCTGCTCGCTCTCAACGCAGCCATCGAAGCCGCACGCGCCGGAGACCAGGGCCGAGGCTTTGCTGTGGTCGCCGGGGAGGTCCGCCGTCTCGCCGAAAGCACAGCGCAGGCAACGGGTGAGATCGCCAGCATGATTCAGGGCATTCAGGACCGCACTCGCACCGCCATTGCCAGCATGGAGAGCGGCACGGAGACGGTCCAGCAGGGCGTCGTCACCACCACTCAGGCAGGCGAGGCGCTCGAAAAGATCATCGGCATGGCGGAACGCGTCGACCGCATGATCGCCCAGATTGCCATCGCCGCTTCGCAACAGACTGCCGCGGCGGACCAGTCGAGCGCAAGCCTCGACTCCATCCACTCGCTCAGCCATGAAAATCTCACCGAGATGGCCACCACCGCAGCCGGAATCGAATCGCTTCGTACGACTGCCGTTGCCCTCGAACAGCAGGTTGACCGGTTCAGACTTCAGTCGCCCGCTGATTCGCGGCTGGTTCGATCATCCAAGGCGTCGGAGATGCACGCCTCAGCCTCTTTCCAACCCGCATAAACCATCCCATGCGCTTTGGGGTCCGCAAAACTGCGGACCCCATTTTTTTGCTGGTTATGATCGTTTACGCAGCACCGTTCAAAAAGCTGCAAGCTCTTCCATAGCCCTATAGAGATCTTCAGGCTGAGGCAGGATCGCATCCTCAAGCACGGGCTGGTACGCCACAAACGTATCCATCGCGGCCACGCGGCGCACCGGTGCATCCAGATCGTGGAACAGCTCGTCGCCGATTCGCGCAGCGATCTCAGCGCCGTATCCCCAGCTCAACATATCTTCGTGCGCCACGATCACGCGATTGGTCTTGCGCACACTCTCTGCAATGGCCTCCCAGTCATAAGGAGCAAGACTTCGCAGATCGATCAACTCCACATCAATGCCCTTCTCGCGATGGAGCTTCTGCGCTGCCTGCAAAGCCCGTGGCACTACAGCGCCATACGTAATCACCGTCACGTCCTTGCCCGGACGAACAATTTCCGCCTTCCCAAAGGGGATGCAGTAATCCGGCCCGGGATAAGCCGCGCGCCCGTAGGTTTCGCGGTACAACCGCTTATGCTCCAGAAATAGCACTGGGTCATCGCAGCGGATCGCCGTCCGCAGCAGTCCCATCGCGTCCCGTGCATTCGATGGCATCACCACCCGCACTCCCGGCGTATGCGTAAAGATGCTCTCGCCCGACTGCGAATGATAGATCGAGCCACCCGTCAGATATCCGCCAATCGGAACCCGCATCACCAGTGGCGAACTGAAGCCATTGTTCGAGCGCCAACGAATCAGCGCCAGCTCATTCCGCATCTGGTGCATTGCGGGCCAGATGTAGTCGAAGAACTGAATCTCAACCACCGGCTTCAATCCACGCTCCGCCATCCCGATCGCACGGCCAACGATGTTGGCCTCTGCCAGGGGAGAGTTCCACACCCGGTCACTGCCAAACTCCGTCTGCAATCCAGAGGTCAGTTTGAAGACGCCGCCCTTGCCTTTGATCTTCCCTGCCAGCAAAGCCTCATCGCGGCTGGCATCGGCTACGTCTTCGCCGAACACAACGATGCGTTCATCCCGCCGCATCTCGTCCTTCAGACACGCGTTGATCAGGTCGGCCATGGTCCGTTCGTTCGCATCCACCGTAGCCGCGGGCTTCGTAGCGAACCTCGCATCCATCGGACTCAGATCTTCGGAATACACGTACCGCGTAATGGACTCGATTGCGGGCAGCTTCGCCATCACCGCTTTATCCGCGGCCCGTTGCACCTCTTCATCCACCCGGCGCTCCAGCTTGTTGATCGCGTCGGCATCCAGAATCCCTTCGCGCAGCAGCCACATCTGCATCTTCGAGATGGGGTCTCGCAGGGAGTCCCTCTCCAGTTCTTCCGCCGAACGATAATCGCGCTCATCTTCGGAGAGCGAGTGCGAATAAGGCCGAATGACATGCCCATGCACTAAGGCCGGTCCATGCCCCGCCCGGCAATAAGCGACCGCCTCCACCATCGCCTTGTAGCTGGCAATCGGATCGGTGCCATCGATCTCGGCAAAATGAAAATTTGGAAAATTCGCTACCAGCCGCGAGATGTTTCCTCCCGGAGTATTCACCTCCACCGGCGTCGAGATGGCGTACCCATTGTCCTCGACGACATAGAGCACGGGCAGCTTTTGATTGCTCGCCGTATTCAGCGACTCCCAGAATTCTCCCTGGCTCGTCGATCCCTCGCCAATTGAGACGTAGACCACTTCGTCGCCATGAAACTTGACGTCCTTGAACTCGCGGTAATCGCCTGCATGTTTGGCCGCAGCCTCTGGGTGCCGCGCAAAATATCGGCCTGCCTCCGCGCAACCAATGGCGTGAAGGCACTGCGTCGCCGTCGAAGAAGATGACGTCACGATATTCAGCTTCCTGCTGGACCAGTGCGATGGCATCTGCCGCCCGCCGCTCGCCGGATCGTCCGCCGCGCCGACAGACTGCAGCAACTGCTCTTCAACGGTGTTTCCCAGGGCGAGGCAAATCGCCCGGTCCCGGTAGTACGGATAGAACCAGTCATACCCTGGACGCATCGCCATTCCCGCCGCAACGAGCAGCGCCTCATGACCTGCGCATGATATCTGAAAGAAGATCTTCTGCTGACGTTTCAGCACAATCTCGCGGTCATCCGTGCGCCGCGACAGGTACATCAGTCGGTAGAACTCCACCAGCTTCTCCGGTGTAAGCTCGCCTTCAGCGACCTTCTTTTCAACCGAGTTGGACACCATATTCCGAGCCATCGTTATTGCCTCTGCCAAGGAGTGATTGTACTGTCTGGCACGGCCTTTATTCCATCCCACACACGTCGGCCGCCTCTCATCAAGGCGGCTTCCATGTCAAGCTGTATGCTGAACCTAAACAAACAGCGGGGCAAGCACCAGCGTAATCGTGGCCAGCAGCTTGATCAGTACATGCAGGCTCGGCCCTGCCGTGTCCTTGAACGGATCGCCGACCGTATCTCCAACCACCGAAGCCTTATGCGCTTCGGACTTCTTGCCGCCATATTGTCCAGTCTCGATAAACTTCTTCGCGTTGTCCCAGGCTCCGCCGCCGTTGTTCATCAGCATCGCCAGCAGAATCCCGGCGATCGTACCTACCATCAACAGACCCGCAACCGACTCGGCACCGGCAAGGTTCACCGGAATTCCCGCAATCGCAGGCACAGGCAAAATCGTCCCCGGAGCATAGATCTCCGAGGTCGCCTGATAGCTTGCACTGAAGTGCCGGAAGATCAGCCCCACCGCCACCGGCATACAAACCACCAGCAGCCCGGGCATCACCATCTCCTTCAACGCCGCGCCGGTGACAATATGAACGCAGCGACCGTAGTCCGGTTTCAAAGTTCCAGCCATAATTCCCGGATTCTCCTTGAACTGGTCGCGAACATCCTTCACGATCATCTGCGCCGTCCGCCCGACCGCCTTGATCGCCATCGAGCTAAACAGGTAGGTCATCATCGCCCCCAGCAGGGCTCCTACAAACACCGGCACCTGGGCCAGATTGATATTCGTGAAGCTCCACCCCGGAGGCATGTAGCCGCCGGCAAGGTGAACCTTGTCTGCCACGATGACCTTGATCTCCTCGAGATATGCCGAGAACAGGAGAAACGCGGCCAGCGAAGCCGACCCAATCGCATACCCCTTGGTCAGCGCCTTGGTCGTATTACCCGCCGAATCCAGCTTGTCTGTGCGCTCGCGGATCGACTCTGGCTGGTTCGACATCTCGATAATTCCACCGGCATTGTCCGTAATCGGCCCAAACGTGTCCATCGCCAGAATGTAGGCTGCGCAACTCAGCATGCCCATCGTGGCGAGCGCCGTACCGTAGATGCCCTTTGCATAATCGGTAACGCCCGCAACATCAGACAACCCCTGCACGCCGAAGTAGTAACTCAGCAGCAGCGCTGCCGAAATCGCGATCACCGGAAGCGCCGGGGTCTCCATGCCGACGGCAAGCCCGCTGATGATGTTCGTCGCCGGCCCCGTCAACGAAGCGGCTGCAATCGACTGCACCGGCCTGTACCGCGACTCGGTGTAGTATTCCGTGATCCACACAAAAAGGAACGACGTAATCAGACCGATGACGCCGCAACCCAGCAGCCATAGCGGCTTCACCGTCGGCCCATCGAGCATGGTGTAAACAGCGACAGCAAATCCCACCAGCGCCAGCGCCGACGTCAGGTAGAACCCGCGATTCAAGGCACGCATTGGATCTTCCGTCTCATTCGTACTCACGACGAAGACCCCGGCGATACTCGCAATCAAATTGATTGCCAGCACAATCAGCGGAAACAGAATTCCCTTCACCCCAAACACCGGATAGAGCGCCGCACCCAGAATCATCGCGCCAACATTCTCCGCCGCCGTCGATTCAAAGATGTCCGCGCCGCGTCCCGCGCAGTCGCCAACGTTATCGCCCACCAGGTCAGCAATCACCGCTGGGTTGCGCGGATCGTCCTCCGGAATTCCCGCCTCCACCTTGCCCACCAGGTCCGCGCCCACGTCGGCGGCCTTGGTATAGATTCCGCCGCCTAGCTGCGCGAACAACGCTACCAGCGAAGCGCCAAAACCAAATCCGACCAACTGATAGGGGACAGTTTGTGGGTTGGTCAGGCCGCCAAAAAATAGAAACAGCGTACCCACACCCAGCAGCGAAAGCGCGACCACTACCAGCCCGGTCACCGCGCCACCGCGCAGCGCGATCTGCAGCGCCTTGTTCAAACTGCCGCGTGCCGCCGAGGCCGTGCGGATGTTCGCCCGGATCGAGACATACATCCCCGTATAGCCCGCCAGCCCGGAGCACACGGCGCCCACCAGAAAGCTGATGACCGTCTTCATGGCAAACGGAGCCGTCCGTTCCGACATGTGGTATCCCGCGAACAGCAGTATCGCCAAAACCACCGCAATCGCGCCGATTGTCCTGTACTGCCGTTTCAGAAACGCCTCGGCTCCTTCGCGGATGGCATCGGAGATCGACCGCATCTCTGGAGTCCCGGTTTCGCAACAGAGCACATGTCGTGCCAGCATCCAGGCTGCCACCAGTGCCACCACACCGACGCCCATCGCCATCCAAAGGCAGACCGCCCCGCCATCGCCCGAAATACCAGCAGGCGAAGCTGGAACCTGCACCTGAACGACCATACCCAGAAGGCTTATCACATCCATGCAAAGGTCTCCTTAGAACACAAATCCGTAAACAGTTTCACAAAGGCGGCCATTAGAGCATGTGCAGTCGAACAGGGTCAATGCACCGTGCGGCAAGCTGAACAATCGCTTCTTTCGCCACGCGGTAAACCAAAGTAATAGCACATCCGACCGAGAGCTACTGCTTTCTATGCCACGTGCCGATGTAGACACCAGAGCAACAACGAGGTGTAACGGTGTTTCGTAACAGCAATATCTCCACCCCTCATTGCACCGCCGATGACAATCCGGATTGTCGGACATGGTCGATAACGCAAAGTGCCGGCATCATGATCACCCTGTTCCTTCTTCTTGCGCCAACCCTGCACGCACAAGTCGAAACCGCTCCCATCGTTCCTCACCACTTCATCGTTGTCTATCGCAACGCCACCATCCCCGGAGATGCTGAAGCCCGCATTCACGCCGCTGGAGCAAATCTTCTCCACCGCAACGAGCGCTTCGGCATCGCTACCGCGCAATCCATCGCCAACTCCAGTTCCCTTCACCCCAAAAGCGTAGTCTCCTCGCCGCAAAGCGACGCGGATACGATGCGTCGCCTCGCAGCGCTGCCCAACGTGGACTACGTCCTCCACGACCGCATCGTTACCGCCGACCGCCTTACCCTCAAGCGTGTCACCCCGGCCACCTTTAGTGTGATGATTGGTTCAACCTCCCAACCCAACACCTACGACACTTATTACACCAGCGGTACACAGGGCTGGGCGGTGCAGCAGGTCGGAGGCTACGGCAACAACGTCCCCGGGGGCCCTGCTCACGGACCGTGGGACACCACCTTGGGCCAAGGGGTCCGCATCGCTATCGTAGACAGCGGCGTCGATGAGGCTCATCCTGACATTGCCCCCAATCTGGGCCTGAATCTTAGCGAAATAAACCAGACTGACTACCCCACTCCCTGCGACGATGGCACACCGCAAGATCAGGACGGCCACGGGACCTGGACCGCTTCGCTCGCCGCCGGGGCCATCGGTCGCGGCACCGGCGAGGTCATCGGCGTAGCCCCCGACGCAACCCTGCTCAATATTAAAGCGCTCCAACGCATGCCCGACCTGAGCCTGGGAAGCAGTGCCTCCATCGCCGACCAATGCGCCTCCGGTCAGGCCAGTGGCTTGTTAAGCTGGGTCATGCAAGGCATCGAAGACGCCATGACCAACCACGCAGACATCATCTCCTTATCTATCGGAGCCACCATCGATCTCACCACCGGCGAAGGTGCCGGGCTCAAAGCGGCCTTCGACCAGATCACGGCCGCCGCCACCCAGGCGGGCATTGTTATTGTCGCCTCCGCGGGAAACGATGGTCTCGATTTCTCTGACCCCAGCAACAGCCAATATATAGAGCTCCCTGCCCAATCGAGCGGTGTTCTCGCCATCGTCGCCTCCACCAACCCGGCCTGCGCTGAGAACACCGCCTTCGGGGCCACATGCACTCCCGGCCCCACCACGCTCGCCTACTACAGCAACCACGGAGCGTCGCTCAACGCACTCGCCGCCCCGGGCGGCAGCTATCCCGAAGGCGGCGATATGGCCATCAGCGGATGGGTACGAGGGGCCTGCAGTTCCGGCAAACCCTCCACCCTCGACGGCCCTCCCTCCGACAACGAGCACAGCTTCGGCTGCTTCAACTTCGGCCACACGCCCTATGTTCAGGCCATAGGCACCAGCGCATCGGCTCCTCTCGCAGCCGGTGCAGCCGCGCTCTTACGAGCTGCCCACCCAGACTGGACCGCCGCGACCATCATCTCCACCCTGCGTACCACAGCAGTGGTCTCGCCTACGCTGCCTGTTCCCCAGATTAACGCCGCAGCAGCGCTGGCTGCTCATTAGAGCGCTACCCTTTCATCCGCTCCTTGACGCTATGGGCCAGCTTCTCGATCTCATCAGCCTTTTTAATCACGTCGACTGACAAAACATCTTTGTTCGTCTTGTCCACATCCTGTTTCAACTCCGTCGCCAAAACCAGCAATTTATTCGTATCCGCTATCAGCCGTTTCTGCCGCTCGCTATTTTGCGACTGCGCCTGGCGCGCCTGGATCTGCGGAGACACAGAGGGTCCCATGGGAGGCACTTCTACACCGGGACGGCCCGGGGCCGGAGGCTGCTCCGGAAACGGCTGACCCATTTGACCCTCGCTCGGGATTCCCGAAACGCCTGCCAGAAAAACCATCCCCATTATTGCTGCACGAAGCATTCTCATACCGCGCCTCCAGCTTGCACTCGCTGCGAATTGCATCCTACTGGCAACTCAAGCATTCTGTCTAAAGCAATCCTCACGAAAGCGAGATGCCACAATCATGCTCTTCCTGGCCCCGGACCTGCAAGAAGAACACCTCTCGAACATCTTCAAACACGATTGGCACAACTATATCGTGGAGTTTGTCGGGCGGGACCTTCCTCGGATTGCCATCATCCTGCTGATCGCCTTTGTTCTGCAGCGTATCGTCGATCTCTTCGTCAAGAAGTTGCGCAAGGGCGCGGATAAGCAGGTCGGCAATTCACAACGGGCAGCACAGCTTCGAACGATGGCCGCTATCGTCCGCGCCACGGCTTACAGCCTCATCGGTTTCTTCACGTTTCTCTATGTACTGCACACCATGGGCGTCAATCTAACGCCTTTGCTCGCATCTGCCGGAGTCGTCGGCATCGGCATCGGCCTCGGCGCTCAGTCCATCTTCAAGGACATGCTCAATGGCATCTTCATCCTCGTCGAGGACCAGTACAACGTAGGTGAGGTCGTTAAGATCGCGGGACTTCAAGGCACCGTCGAAGATCTCACCCTGCGCCTGACCAGAGTCCGCGACGGCGACGGCACCCTCTACATTATTCCCAACAGCCAGATCGCCACCGTTTCCAATCTCTCCCGCGACTTTTCCATCGCCTCTCTTCCGGTCAGCGTGGACGCCAGCGCCAACCCCGACCGGGTTATGGCGTTGCTGCGCAAAGTTGCCGCTGACGTGCGCAGCGACTCCGCGTTCAAGCAGGTCATCATCGCCGATCCGGACATCCTCGGTGTCGATAAGATCAATGGGCGCGAGGTTATCTACCCCGTCAACCTTCGCGTCCGCGCCAACCAGCGTGACCCTGTCCTTCGCGAGCTGCGCCGCCGCATCATCCTGGCCTTCGAGAAAGACGGTATCCCGCTCGGCGTCTCATCCAACATGCTCATCATGCAGCAGAAATCGGACCCAACCGCACCGCCTGCCGCTCCCACTGTCGGTGCCTGAAGGGATCCGGGCTTCGCTAAAGCACTTTATTCATCGCCGCAATCAACTCATGGACCGTACGGACTGGCGGCAGACAACCCCTGCCTGTGCAGATGATCGCAACACTTCCACTTATTGCCGGCAGATGAGGCAGCGTCTCCGCCAGAGCGGGCGGCAGCGCGCTCAACTGCTCCTTCCGCAGCCGGACCACGCTCTTGTTTACGGCATACCGGGCTAGCGCCACAGCCTCCAGCCGCTGCGCCTCGTCATCATCCCCAATCACGCAGACCTGCACCGTTCCCAGCAGCAGCCGTTGCAAGGCCAAGCCATAACTCGCAGCATAAAGCCCGAAGTGCTCCACCACTCCGGCAAACGTCTCCAGGGTCTCAAGCGCCATTACGGCATACTCTTCGCGATCATTCAACGTCGCCAGCCGCAGCAGCAACGCCGCCGCCACCGGATTTGCCGCAGGTGTAGGCGAATCCTGCAACGGCTTTCGCCGTGTCACCAAAGCACCTAACCGCACCTCGCCCTCGACGGGCGCCTCCGTATCGAAGAACGCCAGACCGGTCTTGTCATAAAACCGCGCCACCGCACCCGCTGCAATCTCTTCGGCCGCAGCGTAGTAACGCAACTCCCCTGTCGCTTCCCATGCATCGAGAGCAGCATGCCCCACAAAAACATAGTCATCCAGCACACCGGCCACGCGTGCCGCGCTTCCACCGGCCTCGCCATAAGCTACGACATGCGCCATGCCCTTGCCCGCATCCCACGCCTCTCGCAACACGCGATCCAGAGACTTCAGCGCAAACGCTTTCACCTCCGGCATATCCAGGACTCTTCCAGCCTCCAGATAAGCCGAGATCAACATCCCGTTCCACGCCACGTAAACCGTCTTGTCGATGTACGGAGTAGGCCGCTGCAAGCGAGCCGCATAGAGCTTCCTCCTCGCCGAGCCGAGCCTTTTCGCCGCAATCTCCAGCATCACGCCATTCGACTTCGCCACTGCCTCCAGAGACCCGCGAACATGCAACACATTCTTCAGCGGATTGTGATGCATATCGCCAACCTCGCCAATGTCGTAATACGGGGCGGCAATTGCCATCTCCTCCGCGGTCAACACCGCCGCCGCCTCGTCCCGCGTCCAGGTGAAGTAGTCGCCGTCATCATCGAGCGAATAGTCAGCATCCTGCGAGGCGTAAAAACCGCCATGCTCACGGTCGCTCAACCACTCATCCACCCAACGGATCATCTCCCGCGCCACCCGCGCGGACTCAGGCTGCACGTAGGTCTGATACGCGTGGATATAGTTCTTCAGCAGTTCGCTATTGTCGTAAGCCATCTTCTCGAAGTGCGGCACGATCCACCGTTCATCGACCGAGTAGCGATGAAATCCACCTGCAAGATGATCGTAGATTCCTCCCAGCGCCATCTTTTGCAATGTGACCGTGGCGGCGGTCTTCGCGGCCTCGTTGCCCTCCCCCCTCGGAGCTACATCCAGCAACAGATCGATAGCGCCCGAATGTGGAAATTTAGGCTGAGATCCAAAGCCACCCGACCGGGAATCGAACTGCTTCACAATCGACTCCACCAGCTTCTGCACCAGCTCCGGCCCCGGATTCCCGGCCCGTCCCATGAACGACTCGTTATGCTCGATCGCCGCAATCACGCTGCTGGCCGACTCATTCACCTCTTCGCGCTGCTTTTCGAATGCCTCCGCCATGGTCAGCAGCACTCGCTGAAAACTCGGACGTCCATGCTGATCCTGCGGCGGAAAATATGTCCCTCCAAAATACGGCTTGCCATCGGGTGTAAGAAACGCCGTCAAAGGCCATCCGCCTTGTCCGCTGATCGAAGACACCGCCGCCTGATACCGCGTATCCACATCGGGCCGCTCATCGCGATCCACCTTCACCGCAACAAAATGTTCATTGATAACCTTGGCGGTCTCCGCATTTTCATACGACTCGCGGTCCATCACATGACACCAGCGGCACCACACCGCGCCAATATCCAACAGGATCGGCTTGTCCTCAGTCTGCGCCAATGCAAACGCCGCCGGTCCCCACTCCTGCCAGTCCACCGGTTGATGCATCGCCGACCGTAGGTAAGCTGAAGCCGCACGCTCCAGGGAATTCTTCTTCTTATTCATAGCTCCAAGTTTAGAGCACCCAAAAGAGGAAGACGTAAGCCATGCTTGCAGGCATCGTCTCAGATTTGTCTTTGGCTCCTTTCCCGCAATCCGTTTAGCGCGAGAGGCACAGTTTTCCACAGCATGTAGGCTCGACTCCCTCTTATCGGAATTTATTTCGCTATCTGAACATCTACCAACACTAACCATGGAATATTTCTTCTCAAATTCACGCATGTTTTGCATAGGACTACAGGCATCTCATTTATCCAGCAAGAAGTACCAACCCCATCCCCGAGGCCCCTTATGCGCTACTCCCTTCTACTTTCCTCACTGGCCCTTCTAAGTGCTCTGGCGATTCCTGCCGCGGCCCATGCAGACACCTTTGACTTTTCCGCCAATGGCTCCTCAGGAGCTTTCAGCGGATCTGGAACCTTGACCGCAGCAGCGCAAGGAAGCGGAGCATACCTTATCTCCGACATTACAGGCACCGGCGTCACAGGACTCATCGCGCCGGGCGGCTTTAATGGAAATGACAACCTGCTTTTTCCAGCGGCCACGCCAACGCTGGACGCGCACGGATTCAGCTTCACCGATGTAAACGGCCCGGATCACTTCGACGTGAATATCTTCAACAATGGCAGCGGATACTTCGCCCATCTGAATGATGAAGACAATTTCAGCCAAACCGTTCCTGTGAGCTTTAGCCTTGCTTCGGCAGCAACTCCCACGAGCCCTGCTCCGGCGGCAACGCCCGAGCCTTCGACCTTCATTCTTTTAGGCACCGGCATACTGGGCCTGGCGGGCGCGACACGGCGCAAATTTATCTCCCAATCGTAAGCAACGAGAGTCAACAAACAACGGCCGCCTCTTTACGAGACGGCCGTTGTTTGTAATTGCTGCACTTCTTTACTGAACGGTCGGTGCAGGACCTACCACGATTGGCTTGACCGTTGCCGGAGCCTTCGGTGTAGTCAGGCCAGGAATCACCGGAGCCTGTGTCACATCGCCCTTCGCCGCGTCCGTAATGCTGATCCCATACTTATCCAGCGTGTTCGACAGCAGTTGCGATAATGCCGCCCTGTCCTTCGCATATACCGCCGTATCGGAGATCAGCGTATTCTCGGCGATCGCAAGATTGCGCTCCTGCTGCAGCACATTGGCGGAAGTAGAAGCCCCGAGCTTGTATTTCTTCTGCTCAGCGTCAAGACTCTGCAATGCATAATCCTGTCCAGCCTGCGCCGCCGTGACCTGAGCCCGGTCGTTGGTCAACGCATATTGCCCGTTGATGACGCTGATTCGCACCTGCGTATAAAGCTGCTGCAACCGCATCTGCGACTGCCGGTACTCCATCTGCGATCGCGCCTGGTCGGCCTGAGCCGTCCGATTTCGCAGCGTAATCGAGATGTTCACGCCTACGCCCTTATCTGGACTTGAGCTGTCGAACAGACTGCCAAACGTATTCCTGTAGCTGGTAGGCGCAAAGGGAGGGCATGGAGCCGAAGGATTGGAGAAATTGCAGATTTGTTTCGGATTCTGCGCACCACCCAGACCACTTCCACCGTAAAACGCATACGCATCCACCGTCGGCAACAGGCCATTCTTCTCTGCCTTAATGGTGATCTCATTGTTCTTCATGTTCAACACCGCCTGTTCAATCTGCGGGTTGTTGGTGTAAGCCTGCTTTACCAGATCTTCCACCGACATATCCTCCTCGGGCAGCCGGTCCAGGCTTACGCGGTCCGTAGGAACCACCGGCGCGCTCGAAAGCTGCGGGTCGTTGAGGTTTCGCGCAATCGCCTGCTTCATAATCAACTGCTGATACTCCAGATTCGACTGCGAAGCAACCAAGGCCTGCTTATCGCTCGCCACAGCCGCGTCAGAGTTCACGACGTCGAGCGGGGCCAGCGTTCCAATCTCCAACTGCTTCCGGTTATCTGACGTTAGTTGCGTGCTCTGCGCCAGCGCCCGCTCCTTGGCCTGCTCGTCCTCATACGCGCTCACTAGTCCCCAGTAGATGCTCTCCACCTGATTGACCGTATACAAAAGCTGCTGCCGGAAAGCCGAATCGGTAATTCTGCGGTCGTTCTTTGCCTGTACGACGAAGCGCCCATTGATTCCCCAGCCAAACCCCTGCAACAGATGCTGGGTCAATTGTGCCCTGAAGCTGGAGTTCAACTGCGGGCTGTAGCTCGAAAACGGATTATCCGTCGTCACCCGGTTGTTATTGAACGTCACGTTCAATGCCGTTCCTGTAACGAAACCCTGCTGATACCCGAAATCGTATGTTCCCGTGTCCGTCGTCAACTGGGGCAATCCACCGCTGAACAGCGTATTGCTCTGCTCCTGCTTCAGGTCTTCATATTCCAGTTGCCCCGTCAACACTGGGTCCCGCAACTCAGGCAAAGGACCGCCACCATTCGTGCTCAGCACCAGGCCTTGCGCTCCTGTGCCGGCGCCGCCTGCCGCACTCGTCGTGCCACCAGGGCCGCCTCCCTGGGTCACCGTCGTTCCCGACCCGCCAATCGTGTTCGTCACCACCCCTGCCGGGGCTCCACGCAATGTCGAACCAGCCTTAGCCCGCAGAATATCCGTATCTGCAATATCGAGATTGATTCGTGCAATCGCAATGTCGTAGTTGTTCTCGAGCGCCAGCGTCACCGCATCCGACAGGCTCAGATAGATCTTCCCGTCACGAAGCAGCGCATCCAGATTAGGCGTATTGCCCAACCTGGGCAGCGGCACCTGGGTCGCCGTATAGGGTGCAATCGGGTTCCAGAAATGGCTCTTTGGCTTTGAATAGTCGCGGTTCGTGCTCCGCAGAAAAAGCGGCTCCGTCAGCTTTGGCTGCGGCGCCTGCGGCAAACCGGCCTGCCCCGTCGTGTCGTTCACCACCGTCTGCGGTGTCGCCGGCGCGGTCGGATTCGTCTGTTGCGCCAGTGCCGGTTGCATATTCACGCTCATCAGCAACAGTCCAATACTCGCTGCCGCCTGCATGTCCCTTAATCTCACGATGGCTCTCCAACTCTTCCTGGTTCTTCTCCGTCGCCGCCTTTTCGCACAGGCAGCCTCTCCGGAGTCCTTCAACTCTTAGCAAGCCCAGCAAAAATCCACAGGCTTGCCGTTACACATCTAACTTTTCCAATTCACTTAAGACGCGCCGCACATTCCACACGATTCTTAAAAGAAACAATGGTCCTCGTGTGACAAACCGGACATGGACAGCAATACGCACGAACCTGCCGCTTCGTTCCCGGCAACCGCGTCAAATCTTGCCCTGATTTTCAACTCGCCAAGTATACCAACCCCATTTGCGCCTCCAACCGAGAGATTGCACCAAAGAAATCCTCCCGGTCGAACGCCCCCTCCCCGCTCCCACAGACCTACATCCGCATCAGTCTCGTGCTCTCTAATAGCTATCCAAAGCTGAACCTTTGAGACCTTAGAGCCCTAGTTCACTCAAGCCAGGATGTTCATCTGGACGCCGTCCACTCGGCCAATGAAACATTCTGTCAGTCTCTTTTATAGGCACATCGTTGATACTCGCGTGACGCACTTTCATCAGTCCCTTCTCATCGAACTCCCAGTTCTCGTTCCCATACGAGCGAAACCAATCTCCCAATGCATCATGAGACTCATATGCAAAGCGCACGGCAATTCGGTTGGCATCGAAGGCCCACATCTCTTTAATAAGCCGATACTCCAGCTCCCTGCTCCACTTGCGCGTCAAAAACTCGACAATCTGATCACGTCCGGTAACGAACTCCGAACGGTTCCTCCATCGACTGTCCACGGTGTATGCCAGCGCAACTCGTTCCGGGTCGCGCGAATTCCATCCGTCCTCGGCCATGCGCACCTTTTGAATTGCAATCTCACGTGTAAACGGCGGTATAAGAGCAACGCTGGCAGTCATGAACGATCCTCCTTGAATACGTCTTGTACCGCCATGGTAGAGCAACTCATTCGCCATCGATTAAGTGCAACCATAAGGTTGCCCTTAAGTTCGAATCACGCTATTATGCAACCACGAGGTTGCTTATGGAAAATAACCGTATCGAAAAGCGTATTGAACTCAAGGCTCCAGTCTCACGCGTCTGGCGTGCCCTAACGGATTATCGCGAGTTTGGCGAGTGGTTCCGCGTCAAGCTCGATGGCCCCTTCGTACCCGGCGAGACCTCACGAGGCCATATCACCTATCCCGGCTACGAGCATCTCCAATGGGTAGCCGTCGTGCAGAAGATGGAGACCGACCGACTCTTTTCCTTCACGTGGCACCCTTATGCAATCGATCCCAAGATGGATTATTCGCACGAATCGCCCACCCTGGTCGAATTCAAGCTGGAAGCGATCCCAGACGGCACCCTGCTTCTGCTCACAGAATCCGGCTTCGACAAGATCCCCAGCGACCGGCGCTCTGAAGCCTTCCGCATGAATGACGGCGGCTGGTCCCAGCAGATGGAGAATATCGAGATCCATGTCGCCCAAAAGCCCTAGTAGCATCGCCTCCTTACAAGCCCATGCCCCCGTCTTTGCCGCAATGGGGGACGAAACCCGGCTGTCCCTCATAATCAAGCTCTGTGACGGACAGCCGCACTCTATCTCTCAGCTAACCCAAAATTCCTCGTTGAGCCGACAGGCGATCACTAAGCATCTCCGCGTATTGGAGAACGTAGGAATCGTGCGCGGCGTACGTAGCGGGCGCGAGAGTCTGTTCGAGTTCAATCCAGCACCGCTCGAAGAGATGAAACATTACCTCAATCAAGTCTCCGGGCAATGGGAGCAGGCGCTCGCCCGGCTGAAGTCTTTCGTCGAAGATTAAGCGCATTGCCGCTCTCCACAACCGGACAGCCTCAAAAACCAAGGCGAAATGGTATGCTGATTCGTCGCTCAGGCTCCTGGGGATCTTGCACTGCACTCAATCTGAATGCCGAAAGGACTGCTCATGTCCACACCGCAAAACTTCAAGAACCACACCCGCTTCTATCCGCCCTTTCACTTTGTCCTGATGCCGATCCTCGTTCTCAATTTCATCTTCTCTGTCTACGACACGCTCCACCGCTACCCAGAGCACAAATATCTCTTCCACTGGTGGATCGTCATGTCGATCGCCCTCATCCTTCTGGCGCTCCTCGGCAGGAGACAGGCCCTCACTGCGCAGGACCGCATCATCCGACTTGAGGAGCGTCTCCGACTGGCCACGCTGCTGCCCGCTAGCGAACACATGCACATTAATGAGTTCACGACCCGTCAACTCATTGCCCTCCGCTTCGCCTCTGATGCCGAACTACCGGATCTGGCCCGTCGCACCCTTACCCAGAACCTTGAACCCAAGGCGATCAAACAAGCTATCGTCAACTGGCGAGCTGACAACCTCCGCGTCTGAGTACTCTCCACTTTCCGGCAGACGAGCGGTTCAGGCCCTGAAGAAATTCTGAAGCAGGAAGATGAGGTTTGCGGGACGTTCTGCCAGCCGACGCATGAAGTAGGGATACCACTCCGGGCCAAAGGGTATATAGACGCGTACACCGAATCGGTCCGCGGCCAACTGGCGTTGCAGGTCGCGCCGTATACCGTAGAGCATCTGGAACTCGAAGGCCGTTTGCGGCACGTTGTTGGTGCGTACGAAGGCCAGCAGTTCTTCAATGATTACCTCATCGTGAGTGGCGATGCCGCAGAAGACGCCGCTGCCGTCTTTGGCAAAGGTAACCATCCGCTTCATCAGCCTCACGTAGTTCGCATCGACCTCGGCTTTGGTAGGAAAGGCGACGTCGGGTCCTTCTTTATAGGCACCCTTGCACAAACGGATTCGAATTCCCTGTGCGAGCAGCCGTTCGGTGTCTTGTGCCGTTCGGTAAAGATATGCCTGTAATACGGTGCCTACCCGATCGGGGAAGCGGGCGGCGAGCCGTTCGGTGATGGCGATGGTGGCCTCGGTGTAGAGCGAGCCTTCCATGTCGATGCGCACAAATGAGCCGACTTGGGACGCATGATCTACGATCTCGCCAACGATGCGCTCAGCCAGTGCAGGATCGAAGTCCATGCCCATCTGCGAAAGCTTGACGCTTACATTCGCGTTCAATCCGCGTTCGTGAATAGCATCGAGCAACTGGTGATAGATGGCCGCCGATGCACGGGCCTCCGCTTCGACAGTGACGCTTTCGCCGAGGGAATCGAGACTGACGGCGATGCCTTCACGGTTTACATGGTCACAGGCGGCGAGTGCGTCTGTGACTGACATGCCGGCAATAAATCTGCCGGAGAGTTTGCGACCCATAGAGGAACGCTCAGAGAATGCTCGGAGCCTCTTACTTTGAGAAAGAGCAATCAGTGCAGATCGCAGCAAAGGCAACCCCCGTTCTTCGGTATTGTCCCATGCCCGTCGCGTCGAGGTGAAAGACGATCAGGGGCGCTGCCCCATGGTCCTGCTCTTCACCGCCTGTTGCAGGCGTCACGGGGTGGCGCAGCGGCGCAGATGTACTCAAAGATGCTGTTGATGTAGTTGTCCGTGGTTCGCACCGTTGCGTCACCAGCAGTTCAGACAGAGCATAGTGGTTCCGCTGAACTTACGATGTATTTAAAACGGGAGTTATGCGTTGTGTATTGCCAGAGGGAGACGTGCGCTACCGAACTTCAGCACTCACCTTGGTCACGTGCTCCACGGGCGCCGTGACCATGGTGCTTGTGTCCTTCATCGCGGCGATTGCCTCATCATAGCGGCCGACGAGTGAATTGGCTCGAATCTTTGCCATGTCCTCCAGCATCTTGAGGCCATCTTTTAGATAGCTCATGCGGCTACGCTCATCATGTCCCCAGGTCACCGGCACCTCACGGACGACATACTTCAGCTTGCGGGCGATGAACAGAATTTCTGGATCGAAGCCCCAGCGTTCGATAGTCTGGAGGCGAAAGATCACCTGCGCCGCAGGCCGCTTGAATGCCTTGAATCCACATTGCGTGTCCTTGAAAGGCAGATTCATTACGGTACGCGTAATCCAATTGAAACATCGCCCGAAAAACTGGCGGTATAGGGGCTGGTGAATCGTTTGCCTCGTCCTGTCCATCCATCGCGAGCCGATGGCGACGTCGGCGCCGGCAGCCAACGCGGCGATAAGGCGTTCCGCCTCTTCCATGGGGGCGGAGAGATCGGCGTCCGTAAACATTACAATTTCCCCAGCGGCTTGCAGCAAACCATTGCGCACCGAGTAGCCCTTGCCCTTGTTGCCGGGGTTCTGAACCAGGTGAAGGCGTGGATAGTTTTCCATCCAGCGCTGAACGATTGCGGCGGTATCGTCCTTCGAGCCATCATCCACAACAAGAATTTCGGCGTCCCATCCCTGTGCGGCGACACAAGAGGTCACCCGTTCGAGAGCGGCTTCGATGCGCGCTCCCTCGTTATACGCCGGAATAACAATACTTAACTGAGGATGCGACATCGGACGACCAAACTTTCGGCAAACAGGTTTCTGGTGCGCAAATGACTAATGAGAGCGACTGAAACTACCGTTGTTCATCATACTGCAATATTTAGACGCCGATACACGAATTAAGGCGCAGCTTGTACAAATTCAGTTCCTTGGTTTGGCTGACTTATATAGCCAGCCGCTGTCTTTGCTACACTCCTCACCATGCCGGAAGATTTTATACCTCAGCCACCACCGCCGCCTCCCCCTTATACCGCCGCTCCGTATGCCCCGCCTGTCCAGGCTTACCCTCCTCAGTACCAAGGGTATTCACCGCAATATATTCCACCGCCGCGACGCTCGCCATGGTTTTACATCGGCATAATAGCCGGTTCGCTTGCAGCCGTGGTTTTGCTGTTCACCTTCATGGTCTGGATGACTGTACGCTCGGCCACTGGAACGGACGGCCTCGATCTAGGAGCCGGAAGCCGGATCGCCGTCATTGACATCAACGGCGTCATCCTGTCAGCTGACGATATCAACACCCAGCTCCGCAAGTTCGGCGAGGATTCTTCAGTCAAAGCCATCATTTTGCACATTAATTCACCCGGCGGCGGAGCGGCTGCCTCGCAGGAGATCTACCACGAGGTCCTTCGTGTCAGGAAGGACAATCATAAGAAGATCGTCGCGTCGGTCGAGTCGGTGGGCGCGTCCGGCGCTTACTACATCGCCAGCGGCTGCGACAAAATCTACGCCAACGATGCCTCCGTTGTCGGCTCGATCGGCGTCATCATGGAGTGGACCAACTACGGCGACCTGATGCACTGGGCCAAGTTGAAGAGCGTCGTAATTCACGCCGGAGAACTCAAGGATGCAGGCGACCCCAGCCGCGACGCCACACCGAAGGAGCAGGCTTACTTCCAATCTCTCGTCGACAATATGTACGGACAGTTCATCCACGACGTTGCCACCGGCCGCCACACTTCGGATGACAAGATCAAGCCGCTTGCCACCGGCCAGGTCTGGACGGGCGAACAAGCGCTTCCGCTGGGGCTCATCGACAAAGTAGGTGGATTCCGCATCGCGCTGATCGACACCGCCCGGAGCGTCGGGATCTCGGGTGAGCCGAACGTTGTGCGCTCACCCAAAAATAAGAGTGGAATACTTGCACTGCTGACCGGGAACGCCGACGACCTGTTTTCCAATCCTGGCCAGCTCCTCGACCATGCTCCCGGTTTCTACTTTATGTGGAAGTAAAACACTCTCCTGCCGCCTTTAGGGGAGAATCGTCAGCGATCTGAATGAAGGCCCGGAATAAAAGCGGATCTTTTTTATCCTTCGGTGTGACAGACCGGGGGATTTTCGCATCTCAATTCATTCAGTTGACTGGTTATTTTTTCGTTGCAATTTAGGCCGCGAATGGCTCCCATCCCGTCTACAATCAACGCTAAGGAACTATCTTGCATCAAAACTTTATGGCCCTCCCAAGCACGAAAGGAACCCGCTCATGACCAAAGCAGACCTCGTAGACAAAGTGACCGCCCTGGGCGACCTCACCCGCCGCGATGGGGAGGTCATCGTCGATACCCTCTTCGAGGCTGTCATCGGCGCTCTCAAGTCCGGCGACAAGATCGAGATCCGCGGCTTCGGGAGCTTTCGTACGCGCCAGCGTAACGCACGCACCGGGCGCAATCCGAAGACCGGAGACAAGGTCGACGTTCCGGCAAAACGCGTTCCTTTTTTCAAACCGTCGAAAGAGCTGCGCGACTCCGTCAATCCATCCGGCAACAAGGGGCCGAAGGCTGATGAAGTGCCCGACACAGGCCACATCGATCCGCACCATCCTCCTGCCATGTAAGGGGAGAACCATGAATGACCGACGAATCGCCATTCCAGCCATACCCGTGCTTGGCTTACCGGTAGTTTCGCATTTCGAGCGTTGTCTAACCACGGAATCGTTGCCCATAAGCAAGCAAAAAATGTCGCGCCATGCTCTTGGGGCGCCGGTTTGCACCCTTCACCCGCCTCCCATTCTCCGGCTGGTAGCATAGTCATATATGCGGCGTCTTTCGAGTCTTAGCATTGGTCTGGTTCTTTGCGCGGCTCTCGCGCTTCCGCTTGCGGCACAGACCGGCCCGGTCTCCGTCGCTCCAGGGTTCGACTCTGTCGCTAAACCCTCGGCCGGCATTGTCAGCCCGCTCGTCGAACCGACACTCTCCCCTGGCGTCCTGTTGCTGTTGGAGCTTGACGGCAAGTTTGAGAAATCCGTGGCTGCCGGCGGTGGCAAGGCGTTCGCAAGCTGGTTTGCGGACGATGCCGTTACTCTCAACAATGGCCGCCCTCCCGTGATGGGACGCGCCGCCATCGCCGCACAGGCACAATGGGATCCGACGAATTATCAGCTCACCTGGACTCCCCAGGGAGCTCAGATGGGCCCATCGAACGACATGGGCTTTACCTGGGGGCATTATGAAGGCCACTCAAAGGACAAGAATGGCCAGCCGGTCGTCATCTCCGGGCGCTACTTCACGGTCTGGAAAAAAGTGGCCGATGGAAGCTGGAAGGTCGCGATGGACGCCAGTGCAGATGAGCCTCCAGGAGCAGGCGAGTGCTGCACTTTACCCAAACCTTAGCTCGGCCCGGTACCCCAAAAGTAGCAGTGTCAGCACTTATGGCTTCCCCTACCATCGAGAGGCTAGATGAATCCTCTCCATGTCAGCGACGAAGTCCTGCGGATCGAAGCCCTTAGTCAATATGAGGTGCTCACTGCTGCGTCGGATTCCATCCTCGATGGCATCACCCAGTTGACTGCCCAGGTCTGCAATGCTCCCGTTGCTGCAATCTCGCTTATCGGCGACGACCGCATCTGGTTGAAGTCGCGCTTCGGGACATACGCGCAGGATGTTGCACTTGGCAGCTTGCCCTGCGAGACGACAATTCTGGGCGACACTCTTTATGAGATCCGCGATGCGCGCCTTGATCCCAACTACACACCCGACGGCATCCTCCTTGAGGGACGGCATTACAACTTCTATGCCGGCGTACCGATCATTACGCCGGGCGGAATCAACCTTGGTGCGCTGTTCGTTCTTGATCATCCCGTTCGCACACTCACGCCGGAGCAGTCCTCGGCGCTGAATGTTCTGGGGCGGCAGGTGATCACCCGGCTTGAACTCAACAGCAGGATCCGTCAGATTGGCCGCGCGGCACGCTACCGCCAGCGCGTGGAGTCCGCTCTGACTGTAGAGCGCAATTTCGTCTCAGCGGTCCTCGATACGGTTGGCGCACTGGTTGCGGTCTTTGATCCGGCTGGCCGCATCGTCCGCTTCAACCGCGCCTGCGAGACGGCCTCCGGCTATGACTTCACTACACTGGTCGGCCGCTATCCCTGGGACAAGCTCATTCCTCGCCACGAGATCCCTGAAGCCATCGAAGACTTCGAGCGCCTCCGCTCCGGCGATTTTCCTGCCACCTTTGAGAACCAATGGCTGCACCGCAACGGAAGTCTTCGCCGCATCGCGTGGACGGCCACCGCGCTGCGCGACCCGCAGGGACAGATCACGTTCATCATCGCCACCGGCATTGACGTCACCACGCAACGGGCCGCCGAGGCCACGCTGCGCGAAAGCGAGGCCCGTTACCGCCTGCTCGTCGAGGGCTCGCTCGGCATGGTTTGTACCCACGATCTGCGCGGTGTCCTGCTCTCCGTCAACGTCCACGGCGCAGAGACGATTGGGCGGACCGTGGCGGAGATGGTTGGCCATTCGCTCCAGGAATTCATCGTTCCTGAACGCAAAGCTCTTCTCGAGACCTACCTCGCACAGATTGCTGAGACCCGCGAAGCGCAGGGTTTTCTCCACCTCGCGCATACCGATGGTGAAACCCGCGTCGTCGCATATCGCAATAAGCTCATCCTTGCGTCGGGCCGCGCCCCTTACGTCCTTGGCTTCGGCGTAGACATCACCGAGCAGGTCAGAGTCGAAGGCCGCCTCCGAAGGCTTACCAATCAATCAGATTCCATCCTCGAATCGGTGGGCGACGGCATCTACGGGCTCGATCTCGAAGGCAGAGTGACCATCGTCAATCCGGCAGCCGCCCAGATGCTGGGCTACAGGCAGAGCGAGATTCTTGGCCGCAGGATGCATGAGCTGATCCACCACACTCGCGCCGATGGCACGCCTTATCTCAGCGAGGACTCGCCCATCCGCAAGAGCCTTACCCACTTCGACACCGTGCGTGTCTCTGATGAGGTCTTCTGGCGCAAGGACGGTACCAGCTTTCCTGTTGACTATGTGGCGCGCCCACAGCTTGATTCGCAAACGCTCGACCGCGGCAAAATCAAGGCTGTCGGCGTCGTCGTCGCGTTCACCGATACGACTGAACGTCATGCGTTGACCCGCATGAAAGACGAGTTCATCTCCACTGTCTCCCACGAACTGCGTACTCCGCTCTCTTCGGTTCGCGGAGCGTTGGGACTGCTAAGCGGCGGCGTCCTGGCTGATCGTCCCGATAAGGCGAGACAGATGCTCGATATCGCCATCAGCAACTCCGACCGTCTCATCCGGCTGGTCAACGATATCCTCGACCTCGAACGCATCGGCAGCGGCAAGGCCGAATTCCGACCGGTCATGTGCAGTATAGAAGAATTGCTGCAACGCGCAGCCGGCCTTCAGCAGACGGAAATTCCCAAACCGGATGTCCGCATCTCCTTCGATACAGGTGACGTCAGAGTCTGGGCCGATTCCGATCGCATTCTTCAAACGCTCAACAATCTCATCTCGAATGCCATCAAATTCTCATACCCCGGCGGCCAAATTTGCCTGACAGCTTACAACCTCGACGAGAACGAAGCGATCATTGAAGTCAGCGACCAGGGTCGCGGAGTCCCCGCCGATAAACTGGAGACCATCTTCGAGCGCTTCCACCAGGTCGACGCTTCAGACTCACGCGACCTGGGCGGTACCGGCCTTGGATTGGCCATCTGTCGAGGCATCGTCACCCAGCACGGAGGCCGCATCTGGGCCACCAGCAACCCGGTCAGAGGCACAACGTTCCACTTCACCTTGCCGACCAAACCACCAAATAATCTTCTCTAGGCATTGCGAGGGTAGGTCTCTTCCCTATTCCTCTCCTTCGCGCAGCTTCGCAATCACGGCAAAGTCCTCGAGCGTGGTCGTGTCGCCCTTCACCTCGCCAGTAGCGGCCAGTTCACGTAGCAGCCGTCGCATGATCTTGCCGCTTCGCGTCTTCGGCAGCGAGTCCGTAAATCTTAGATCGTCGGGACGAGCCAGCGCGCCAATCTCTTTAGCCACCCACTGTCGCAACTCCTGCCGAAGTTCTTCGCTGGCAACATGCCCGGATTCTAGCGTGACAAACGCGGCAATCGCCTGCCCCTTCATCTCATCAGGACGGCCAACCACTGCCGCCTCAGCCACCTTGGGATGGGCGACGAGAGCCGATTCCACCTCCATCGTTCCCAGCCGGTGGCCGCTCACGTTGATGACGTCATCGACGCGCCCCATCAGCCAGAAATAGCCATCGGCATCGCGCCGTGCGCCGTCGCCGGTAAAGTAGCTCCCCGGAATCTCGCTCCAATAAGCCTGCTCATACCGCTCCGGATCGCCATAGATCGTCCGCGCCATCGAAGGCCACGGCTTACGAATCACCAGCAGGCCGCCTTGCCCGTCGGGGACCGGCTCGCCTGATCTCGTGACTACTTCTGGCACAATCCCAAAGAACGGTCGCGTCGCTGAGCCCGGCTTCGCAGGTACGGCGCCCGGAATTGGGGCGATCATGATCGATCCCGTCTCAGTCTGCCACCAGGTATCGACGATGGGGCAGCGCTCTTTGCCAATCTCGCGGTGATACCACATCCACGATTCAGGGTTGATCGGCTCGCCTACCGTTCCAAGCAATCGCAGCGACGCCAGCGAGTGCTTCGCAACCCACTCGTTGCCCCACTTCGTAAACGCACGAATCGCCGTCGGAGCGGTGTAGAAGACCGTCACCTTATGGTCGTCGATGATCTTCCAGAAACGGTCGTTCTCCGGCCAGTTGGGGGCCCCTTCGTACATCATGACTGTAGCGCCGCATTGCAGCGGGCCATACACAACATAGCTATGCCCCGTCACCCAGCCAATGTCAGCCGTGCACCAATAGACATCCTCTTCGCGCAGATCGAAGACATACTTGCTCGTCAGATATGTCTGTACCGAATAGCCGCCCGTCGTATGTACCAGCCCCTTGGGCTTGCCCGTTGTACCCGACGTGTACAGCAAATACAGCGGATCCTCAGCCTCCATCCATTCCGGAGCGCACTCGTGCCCGGCCTGCAGCATCGCCTCATCCCACCAGATGTCGCGGCCTTCTTTCATCTTGATCCCAGAGCCGGAACGCCGATATACAACTACGTTTTTCACCGACGGACATTTCTCCAGCGCCTCATCCACAATGGCCTTCAGCTTCACTTCGCCGCCGCGTCGATAGCTCGTGTCCTGCGTCAGCACAGCGACGCACTGTGAGTCGTTCACCCTATCCACAATCGCATGAGCGGCGAATCCGCCGAAGATCACCGAATGAATCGCTCCGATTCGCGCACAGCCAAGCAGCGCAATCGCCAACTCGGGACACATGCCCATATAGATCGCAACGCGGTCGCCGCGCTTGATGCCCAACCCCTTCAGTACATTCGCAAACCGTTGCACCTGATCGTGAAGGTCGCCATAGGTCAGACGTCGCACCTCGCCCGGTTCGCTCTCCCACAGCAGCGCAATCTTGTCTTTGCGCGCCCCCAGTGCATGCCGGTCGACGCAGTTATGCGAGAGATTCAGCTTGCCCCCAACAAACCACTTCGCGTCCTTGCCTTCCCCCTCGAGCACTTTATTCCAGGGAGCGAACCACTCCAGCTCCGACGCAGCCTCTGCCCAGAACTTCTCCGGTTGTTCGACGCTGCGGCGATACATCGCCTCATACTGCTCCAGACTCTTTACATAGGCTTTGGCCGCAAACTCCGCGGGCGGCGCAAACACCCGATTTTCCCTCAAACTCGAATCCAGATTCATATGCTCAACAGACGATGCCACGCAAAAACCTCCAGGTCCCTTATCGAAAAAAGGTATAGCATCCATTGCACCCTCGGCAAACCGGCACGCGATAGACTTCAACATCATGCCCTTTTACTTGACAGCCTCAATCGGTTTTTTTCTGGGCTTTGCCTTCGGTGTAGGCTGCGCGCTGGCCGTCATGTACTCCATCTACATGGGCGGTTATCGTGCCGCCATCCGCGACTCGCAGCTCGACACACCGCCGGAGCGCTATCGTCACGCGAGGGAAAAGCTGTCAGTCTCTCCGAAGAAAGACTGACAGCGAGCCCACTCTGATTTATTTACCGGAAGGCTCCAGACCACGGTCTTTGAGCATCGGCTCAACATAAGGCTGTTTCCCAAGCCATGTCGCATACATCTTTGCGAGGTCTTCGGTGTTGCCTCGTGAGAGCACCATCTGGCGGAAGCGGTCGCCATTGGCCCTGGTCAGGCCGCCGTTGTCCTCGAACCACTGGTACGCATCGTCGTCCAGCATCTCCGTCCACAGGTAGGCGTAGTAGCCAGCCGCATAACCGGTCCCCCATATGTGCATGAAGTAGCTGGAACGATAGCGCGGCGGCACATAGCTGATGTCGAGGTGCGTCTTCTCCAGCGCCGCTTTTTCGAATGTATCGGGATCCTGCAGCGGCGCGTCGGCAGGAAGCGTGTGCCACTGCATGTCCAGCTCAGCTGCAGACAAAAGTTCGGTCAACAGATATCCCTGATTGAATGTCGCCGCCTTCTTGATCTTCGCCGCCAGTTCCGCAGGCATCGGCGCACCGGTTTTGTAATGCTTTGCGTAGTGGTTGAAAACCGCCGGATAGGTCGCCCAGTGCTCATTGAACTGCGACGGGAACTCGACAAAGTCGCGTGGCACCGACGTGCCGGAGAGACTTGGATACTCCGTGTCGGCGAACATGCCATGCAGCGCGTGGCCGAATTCATGGAACATCGTCGTTGCATCAGTAAAGCTGATCAGCGCTGGCTCGCCTGCCGCAGGCTTAGTGAAGTTGGCGACGTTAAACACCACGGGAAGCGTGCCCAGCAGTTTTGACTGGCCGACGAAGACATCCATCCACGCGCCGCCGTTCTTGTTGTCGCGCTTGAAATAGTCGCAATAGAACAGCGCCAGTGGCTTGCCGTCCGGGTTAAACACCTCAAAGACGCGCACGTCTGGGTTGTACACCGGAATGTCCTTCCGTTCTTTGAACGTCAGTCCATAGAGCTGATTCGCGGCATAGAACACGCCATTCTGCAGCACATTGTTCAACTCGAAGTACGGCTTCACCTGCGCCTCGTCCAGATCGTAGCGGGCCTTGCGCACCTGCTCCGAATAGAACTCCCAGTCCCACGGCTGTAGTGTAAAACCGCCCTTCTGCTGATCGATGACTGCCTGAATGTCCTTCGCTTCGGAAGCTGCTTTCGCTGTGGCAGCGGGAACGAGATCGTTCATAAACTTCAGAGCGGCCTCGGGCGTCTTCGCCATCTGATTCTCCAGCGTCCACGCGGCAAAGTTCGGATAACCCAGCAGCTTTGCCTTCTCCGCACGAATTTGAGCAAGCCGGGCAATGGTGGCGCGCGTATCGTCTGCGCCGCCTCGTTCCGCCCGCGTCCACGAATCCTCGAACAGTGCCTTCCGCGTATCGCGGTTGCTCAACGAAATCAGGTCCGGTTGCTGCGTGGTGTTCTGCAGCGGAAGCAGCCAACCTTGCTTCCCCCGCTCCTTCGCGGCCTCTGCCGCCCCGGCAATCTGCGCCTCGCTGAGGCCTGCCAGGGCAGCCGTGTCGGTGGTTACATAGGCTGCATCTTTCGTCGCAGCCAGCAGCTTGGTGATAAAGGCATTCGAGAGCGTCGATTCCTCTTCATTCAGCTTCTTCAGCTCCGCCTTGTCTGAATTCGAGAGATTCGCCCCGGAGTGAACAAACTTTTTGTAGTAAAAATCCACCAGCTTCAACGACTCAGGATCGAGCTTGAGCGACTCACGCTCTTTGTAGACCGTCTCGACGCGATGAAACAGCTTCGAGTCCAGATAGATAGCATCGTCATGCGCAGCCAGCTTCGGCGCTTCGATATCCTGCACCTTTTGCAATACAGGATTCATGTTCGCGCCGGTGACGCCGTTGAACACCATCATCACGCGATCGAACAACTGGCCCGTCTTCTCCATCGCAACCAGTGTGTTCTCGAATGTAGGTGGGGCGGGATTATCAGCAATCGCCTTCATCTCCACAAGCTGCTGCGCCATGCCGGCCTCAATCGCCGGCTGATAATCGCTGTCTTTGATCTTGTCGAATGGGGGCGCCTGAAACGGCAGCTTGCTCTGTGCATAAAACGGATTGGATGGTCCAAACTCCACCCCGGCAGCAAAAGCAGGTGCAGCGGCTGAACTTAAGGCAATGGCGCTAAAGGCAGTCAGAAAAAATATCCTCAACATCCTGGAATCGTTCTTGCGCGGGCGAATTGGGCTCATAACTGGGCATGTTCCTCACTCGCTCGATTGTAGAGGACACCATCTGTCCAGCCGCCTGCGGAAAAGCCATTAACGTCCATTATTTGGATCTGAAAGTTTATCTTCCTTCAAGATCGAGCATCTCTTGAATCTCGTTCTCCTCAATCTCCGCCTCAATACGGGCATCTTCGGCCCGCAGAAAAACTGGCCGCACCGTCTTCAACTGCTCGCTATTCTGCTTCAGAAACGCATGTAACAGCTCCTCATCTCCCACCAGTTCGAGACACTGCGGCAGTCTCGCCGGAGAAATCTCTCCCGTATCCATCACAAGGTTCTGGTTCTTGAGATAACCGCCGATCACGCGGTGCAGCAATGCCTGTTCGATACCCATCTCTTTCGCTTGGCGTAACAGGTAAGAGCCAAGCGGTTGCGGCGACAACCGCTTCCACCACGAATCCGTGCCGTGTACGTCCGAGGCCGCAAAGTAAAGCCTCAATACGCTAACTTCACTCATCGATTCTCCTTTCAAGAATCCAAAATCGTTAAGGTCCGTCAAAGGATTGAGCACCCGTCCGAGTCTTCCCTTCGCTACAAAGGCGAGCGACATACCTTCCTCGCCGATCGTTTTGGCGTGCTTGCTGCGGCCAACCCGCTGCGAGTGGTAGATACCGGCGTGCCCCGAGAACAGATAGCTGACGACGCAGGCAATCGCTGCATATGCCCCAGCCTCGGCGCCGAACAACTCCACAGCCATCAGGGACGATGCAATCGGAGTGTTGGCCGCTCCGGCGAAGACCGCCACAAACCCCATCCCTGCTAGCAGTGTCGACGGCAACGGAAGCAGCCATGCAAGGGCGTTGCCCAGAGTGGCTCCAATATAGAAAAGAGGAGTGACTTCGCCGCCCTTGAACCCGAAGCCCAGCGTGACCGCGGTAAAGAGAAACTTGGCGGCAAAATCATATGGCGGTAGATGGGTCGCGAACGCGGCAACAATCGTCGGTATCCCGAGGCCAATGTACTTCGTCGTGCCAACCGCAAGGACCGCCACTGCAACAATGACGCCTCCAGTAAATGGCCGCAGCGGCGCCCATGCAATCGTCTTCTTACCCCAGTGAGAGATTGCATGCGTCGTCTTTGCAAATGCCATGCCAACCAGCCCAAAGGCAACGCCCGCGGCAATTGCGCAAAGAAAGCCTGTGAAGGTCAGTGAAGGAACCGAGGTGACCCGGTAGACCGTATGGTGAATGCCCCAAGCGCGGGTAACAAAGTCGCCCACGAATGCTCCCACAAAGCATGGAAAGATCCCGTCGTATCCGATGCGGCCAATCGCCAGCACTTCAATGCCAAAGATGGCTCCCGAAAGAGGAGTGCCAAACACCGAGCCGAACCCGCCGCTGATCCCTGCCATCAACAGAATGCGCCTGTCTCTCGCATCGAGACCGAAGATTCCGGTCAATTGATCGGCCAACGACGCCCCAGCTTGGATTGCCGTTCCTTCGCGCCCAGCCGACCCGCCAAAGAGATGTGTAATCGCCGTTCCCAACAGAATGAGCGGGGTCATCCGCAGGGGAAGCACCGCCTTCGGATCATGAATCTCATCGATAATGAGGTTGTTGCCCGCCTCAACCGAACTGCCGAGATATTTGTAGAGGCAGCCAACAAAGAGACCCGCCAGCGGCAGCAAGGCGATGATCCACTTGTGGCTTTCGCGCACCGCAGTCGCCCACTCCAGTGATGCAAGCAACAGTGCGGAAGCCGAGCCAGCCAAAACTCCAGCCAAGGTCGCAATAACCAGCCAGCGAAGCAGATCGACAAGGATGTGCGCTTGCTCGCCGCCAGACCACACCACGTTATTTTTTGGCAAAGTAACCCCCTACGATGTCGTAGGAGTCATCAGCTTGCGCAGGAAGCACAGGCGGTTAGGGCGAACTCCATCACCCAGAGTTGTAGCCGTAGACTATCAAGCGCAAGATTAGAGGTCAACGAGGTTCTATCAGCCGGTATATTCTTCTTCCTGATTCGCGGCGACAGCAAAGACTTTATTGCTATGATGAGCGACCATATGCCCCAGGGCCACGGAACCGAGGCATAGCACGACGGATAGTGTGACGTTCGCCAGAGCACGGCTCCACTCCCCCGTCCGCAGCAGGTCAAAGGTCTGCAGGCTGAAGGAAGAGAAGGTCGTAAACCCGCCGCATAATCCCACCATTACAAATAGCCGGATGTTTTCCGGAATTTCGAACCGGCCACCCGGAAAGGTCAACGTGCCGAAGAATCCGATGACGAAGCAGCCGAGCACATTGATGAGGATCGTGCCCCATGGAAAATTCGTGCTGCTGTCCAGAGTGAGCCGTGTAAGCGCATAACGCAGGACACCACCGAGTGCGCTGCCCAGTGTTATCCAGAAATAGGTAGACATCCTGCCCTCGTAGTATGCCCCGCCTTGGCGGAGCGTATTGAATTGGCAGGAGTCATCAGTCCTGGTGGACGGTTTCGGGAAACCCCATTCCCCTCGGGTTGATATTATCCGCACAACCATTCGCTGCGCAAACAAACAGCGATCATCGCATCACTTAACCTCGCGCCGCCAGCAGCCCTTTCAGTTCCCGCACCTCAATTGAAAGCGACCGCACCAGAGCCAGTATCTCTATCCGTTCCGCATCATCGGAACTTGGAACCTTCGCCTCCACATAGAACGTGCCGTTTGGCTCGAGAACGCACTTCTCCACCTCAGAGTATTCATTGAGTCCCTGCTTATGCAGCACCGACTTCAACTCCACGTCCGTGAGTGCCTCTTTTTTCATCGCCGTCTCATCCACGACGCCATGCCGGATCAGCACGGTCTCTGTGCCCTCGATGATCTTGTCCAGCTTTGGACTTTTGAACAGCACAAGCGTCAGCAGCCAGTTGATCGCCAGCAGCGCGAATGCGCCGATAATGCCACCGGTGACGGAGTTGTCGTCTCCGATCATCGCATTCTGCACCGTGTTCGACAGACTCAGCAGAACCACCAGGTCGAACGGATTCAACTGCGCCAACTCGCGCTTGCCGAACAGCCGAAGGAACCCAATCAGGAACAGGTAGACGATCATGGGCCGCAGCAGCTTCTCAAGAATCGGCAGGTGAAGGTGAAACATGCTCTCGATCACGAAAAAATTGCTCCTTTGCGTTTATGGCAGTTCAATGACCTAATAAAAAGCAATGTCTCCTCAACCGCCAATTGTCATACATAGCGCCTCTGATGCCACTCCCAGGCACTGGCAATGATCGTGTCCAGCTCAGCCAGGTGCGGCTTCCAGCCCAACTCCGCCTTGATCTTCTCCGAACTCGCAACCAGTACCGCGGGATCGCCTGGCCGACGCTCGTGTTCCTCAACCGGAATCGGCTTTCCGGTCACGCGTCGGACCGATTCGATCACCTCCAGCACCGTAAATCCCTGTCCGTTGCCAAGGTTGTAAATCAATCGGCTATTGTGATTAAGTGCTTCCAAAGCAAGCAGATGCGCCTCGGCCAGATCGCGCACATGGATATAGTCCCGGATGCAGGTCCCATCCTTCGTCGGATAGTCTCGTCCAAAGATCTTGATGTTCTCGCGCCGCCCCAGCGCCACGTCGAGTATGAGCGGAATCAGGTGTGATTCGGGTTCATGGGCCTCTCCATATCCCTCAATCGCCCCCGCGACATTAAAATAGCGCAGACTGGCATACTTAAAGTTATGGATGAGGTTCATCCATCGAAGCATGTGCTCTACAAGGAGTTTACTCTCCCCATAAGGATTGGTCGGCTGCAACTTCGCATCCTCATCAATCGGTGTTGTCTCAGGTTCTCCATAGCAGGCGGCCGTCGAGCTAAAGACCAACCTGTCGTGGCCAGTAGCGAGCATCGCCTCCAGCAGCGTCAGGGTCGAGGCTGTATTGTTCCGAAAATAAATCTCCGGCTTCTTCATGCTCTCGCCGGCCTCGATCAAAGCTGCGAAGTGCATGACGCCATCGAAACGCCCATCTTTCAGCGTTTTTTCCACCAGCGGACGGTCCGCCAAATCTCCAAACACGAACTCTGCGCCTTCCGCGACCGCGGATCTCTTGCTGTGGCACAAGTTATCGAGCACCGTCACCGAATGCCCCGCTGCCAACAACATCCTCGTTACTGTTCCCCCGATATATCCAGCGCCGCCCGTTACTAAAATGTTCATAAAGGAAACTCTCTCCTGACTGCGGTTTATGCCCTTTTCTTGGATACCACAAAAGTATCAGTGTCAATCAGATAGCCTTCCGGCACTATACTTATAGTAGGCAATTCGCAGAGTGCCGGCACATCAAGCAAAGTTACTCCCCAAAGCACGGCGCCTGCTACAACCTTTTCCTCGTCTTTTCTCGTCTGTCTATATATACGCAGCGCGACGGAAGAACATCTTGCCGTCGCCAACAGTTTATCGAGTAGATCGGCGAAGTTCGATCACTCGACGGTTCTCCGTCAGCTAGATGCGGAGTTTTTTCTCCCGTTCTCCCGGTTCTGGTTTTGTCACCGGAATCCGCTCATCCTCCGCCACTATAAGTAAGGGGCCTTTCGAAGGATTTCTATGGTAAAGCCGCTTCGCAGCGACAACCCAGCACCGCAGAATATACAGTTCACCCATTTTGGCATTTTGAACGACGGCAATCAGAGCAGAGGCTCGCTCTTCAGTTCCATCGTCATCAACGTCCTGATTGCGATTGTCATCATTATCATTGGGGCCGCGGTCAGAAATACGATCACCCCACCCCAAAAAGTCATCACCCTTGTCGAGCCGCTGCCGCTCAAGAAGCCGGAACCCGCTCCCAAGGTCATCACCAGGCCTCTCCCGCGGCCGCCTGTGATTAAGCCCGAGCCGCCAAAGATAAAGATTCCTGAGACCAAGGTGCCTGAACCAAAGATCCCGACCGTTCGGATGACTCATCCCGCGCCTGTCGTGATCCCTGCTCCCCCCAAGCGGATTCAGCCCCCACCCGCGCCGCGTGTCGTCAATCTCGGACGTGCCCAGCCAGCTTCGGTGGTGAATAACTCACCCCATCCCTCCGCAGTAGCGCTGGGGCGGCCTGACAATCCGATCGCACCTTCGAACCGGCCCGCGGTCAGTTCTGTCAATCTTGGACAGAGAGGCCTTGCCGGCATGCCTGCGTCGAACTCAGGTGCCGGCCCCGCTGCCAAATCCGTTACTCTCGGCTCTGGCTCGCCCGGCAGTCAGGACCTGAACGGCAGGGACAACGCCAGCCGTGCGGTCCGCGGTGTTCATCTTGGCGTTGCCAACAGCAATGGACCGATGAACTCCCGGAGTCGTGAGGCTGCGGGTCCTGTCAACCTTGGCCGCGTCGCCCCCCCTCCCGCGGCTCCGTCCTCCGCACCGACCTCTGCCCATGCGGGGTCCGCACCTAAGGTTCTGTACAAACCGCGTCCACAGTACACCGCTGAGGCTATCAAGGAGCACATCGAAGGCACTGTTTCCGTTCGCCTCCGCGTTTCTTCTTCGGGAGCCGTCCAAGTCCTGGGCGTCACCCGCGATCTTGGCTACGGGCTCGGTGAATCTGCCGTCCGCGCCGTAGAGGGTACTCGTTTTTCTCCCGCCACCGATGCATCCGGACGGCCAGTTGACTGGGAGGGCGTCGTCAATGTCGCCTTCCAGCTTGCCGGGTAAACTTATTTTGTCTGATCGCAGATCGATCAGCTAACGTGAAGGTTATTTTACGAAGGCCGACCGCAAGGTCGCCGCAGGAGCCGCAAACAATGATTTACGGGAAACAATCTACCGCCGGTGTGCTGCTGGCGCTCTTTGTCGCAACCACTCTCCCTGCCGGTGCAGCAGTCGCCTTCCCGCACTTTGGAAAGAACAAGCAGGGACAGAACGTCGTTTCCTCGCGCAAGCTTACTCCATCGGAAAATGCGCTGATCGACAAAGCTATCGCTCGTGAAAAGGTAGTCATCGCGACGCTCAAACAACGCGCTCCCCTCGTCGAAACCTACATCCAGAACATGAAACCGGATCCTGTCATGGGCCAGGTTCCAGACTCCGACCAGCATTTCCTCGGTCGGGTCGATTTCAGTAATGTCATTGGGGATAACGTCTACCAGAACAAGTCCACATCCAGTGGCCCGCTTGGTTTTTTCAAACACTCCGGTTCCTACATCACAGGCCTGGGCAACAGCCTGCATCTGAACTTCAATCAGACCGGCTTTGTTCAGATGTTGCTCGTCGATTCGAATGACTTTGACCGGCAGCACTACATCTTTGGTTTCGTCCGAAATGAATTTCTCGGGAACACGCCGACCGCCGTCTTCGATGTCGCTCCCATGCCGGGAACAAAGTCGGAAGGCCGCTTCTTCGGCCGAATCTGGATAGAGACAGGCGACGGCAACATTGTCCGGTTCAACGGCGACTTCGCCGGAAGCGAGAAGGGCTACCGCGAGTACTATCACTTCGATAGCTGGCGCACTAACGTTCAGCCGAACCTCTGGCTGCCAACTTCCGCCTATGTCGAAGAGAGCGATCCCAACAGCCCTTCCCACACCCTGAAGTTCAAAGCGATCAATCATATCTGGGGATATTCTTTGAAGGTCCCGACCAAGGACTCGCAGAACACATCGCTCGAAGTCGTTGGCGCGACCGACGTGAGCAATGACGCTCAGGACATAAGTCCGCTTGGTGCTCAGCGCGCATGGGTCCAGCAGGCAGAGGACAATATCGTCGACCGTCTCTATCAGGCCGGCCTGATAGATGCCCCCAGCGATTTCGACAAGACACTCGGAGATCTCGCCAACAATATCCTCGCTTATAACAACATCGCGCTCTCCAAGCCTATCCGGGTGCGGACGATGCTCACCCAGCCGTTGGAATCGCTGGCGATCGGCAATACGATCATTCTCTCTAAGGGCTTGATCGACACCACCGGCATCGTGACGCAAGATGGCGCACAACAGATGGGCGATCTCAATGCCCTGCTGGCTTTTCAGGTCGCTCACATCATCCTCGGGCACCGTCTTGACACCAAGTACGCCTTCAACGACCAGCTACTCTTTCCCTCAACCTCAGTGTTCAAGCGCATTCCCATGCACCATACGGACGCCGATAACGAGGCTGCCGCCAAGAAAGCGATCGAACTGCTGAACGCCAAGGAACTGGTTGGCGGCGAGCAATACTTTGGTCTCTATCTGCAGCAGCTCCAGCAGCGCATCAAGGGGCTGCAGGCGCTCAATCAGCCGCAAATTGGAGACGGCCTGGTCAGGAACGACAAGGACGCAACCTTCTGGATGCAGGCGCTGGAGAGCAAGAGTCCCAAGCTCAACGCGAACGACCTCAAGCAGCAGGCAGCCATGCCGCTTTCTGCTTTCCTACGCTTCAACCCCTGGACAGATCAGGTGACGGTGATGCATACCGCCTATGAGCCTCTACTCAGCCCGTCTGACAAGATGCCATTTGAAGTCGAACCGGTCTATCTGAAACTGACCGCCTACCAGGAGCCGTCCCCGGCTGGAGCACCTGCGGCGAATCCAACAACGCAGGGTACTAATACCGCTGAGCCCTCGGCGGCTGCCCCTGCAACTGCAACTGCAAACTCGGAACCTCAAGCCACGGCTCCACAGCAGTAACTTTATCGAGAGTGCATGGGGGAACCGGCCGTTTTTGGCTGGTCCCCTATGCCTCCGTACTGAGTGAACTGCTTTCGATTCTCTTCTGAATCGGATTTAACCCAAAACATATTATTTTCAACAGGAGGCGACCTCACTTGAAACTGCATACCCTTATCGGCTGTTTCGCCTGCGTGCTTGGCCTCACTACGTGGTCACACGCACAAGCTGTTCCCACTGCTACTCGCTCGGGCAGTCTGCAAATCGGCGGAGGTGTCACCTACGCCCGCCCGGACTACGGTCCGAAAGGAATTGCCGGTCTCACCATTTATGGGGACTATGATTTCACGCGGCATCTCGGTGTCGAGGGCGATATGCACTTCGTCAATCTCATTACCCCTACCGACATCTCCGAAGATACCTACCTCATCGGTCCAAGATACCGTTTTCACTACAATCGCTTCACCCCTTATGCCAAAGCACTCTTTGGCTTTGGCCGTTTTGGATATCAGGCACCCAGCCAGTACGGAAATAAAGCTTCAACCTATACGTATGGGCTCATGTCCTTCGGCGGAGGAGTGGACCTGCGCGCCACCAAGCACCTCAACGTTCGCGCCTTCGATTTCGAATATCAGGACTGGCCCGGATATAGAGGCAAAGGGCTTTCCCCTGTCGTCATGACGGTCGGAGTCGCGTATTCTTTCCGATAGCCCTCCTTTGATCCAATTGGAGTGCCAGCCAACACTCCAGGAGATGTGATTGTTCATCAAAGTGCTTGTTCTCATCGGCCTGGCTAGTGCAGCATCCACGATCTTCGCACAAGCCAGGCCAACCGCTTCCCGTACCGCTGATCTGCAAATTGGAGGCGGCTTTACAACTGCCCACTCCGATTACCTTCCCAACCGTATCAATGGCGGCGCAGGCTATTTTGACTTCGACTTCATGCACAACCTTGGCGTAGAGGGCGTATTCCATTTCGTCCAGGATGGAAAAGGGTCGGAGGTCTATGAAAAGACCTATGAGATTGGTGCGCGCTACCATCGCACCTATGGGCGTTTCTCACCCTATGGCAAGCTCATGTATGGCCGCGGCGTATTCAACTTTCCGGCATATCCCGGCTATCCTCACGCTAACCTTGCGTACAATCTCTTCGCCGGTGGCGTGGGGCTCGATTACCGCATTGTGCGGCATGTCAGCGCACGCGCCGACTTCGAGTACCAGAGATGGCTTGGCTTCCCACAAAACGGTCTGACCCCTTCACTGCTTACCTTTGGGGCTGCTTATCACTTCTAATTCCTCACTTCAAGAAAAATACCCCGGCTTAGCTGGGGTATTTTTCTTGAAGCGAGAACTGGGAAGAAGTTACTAAGCTCAACGCCCCTGCACACAAGTCCTCAAATCCCAGCCGCTTGTTTCATCTGGGCCACCACATCGGCAGGTTTCCATTCGTTGTTGGGATACCACGCAATTATTTTTCCGTCTTTGCCGATGAGTACGGTCGAGAGTGAGTGAGTCAGTGTCTTGCTGTCTCCCGGCGTAACCCCTACGTCGAAGTACTGCGTGACCGCAGGAAGTTCTTTTTCAGTCGGAGCCGCAAAATCCCAGTGGAGGAATTTCTCCTTGGTGTACTGGCCGGTGTAAGCGCCGCCATAGCTACGAAGCACCTTCGGCGTGTCGTAGGCAGGGTCAAAGCTGATGCTGAGAAGATGCGTCTGCTTGTAGAGGGCTGGATCGGCTGCCAGGGATTTATCGACTTCGGCAAAGTTGCGACTCATACGCACACAGAAATCAGCCAGAGGGCAACGGGTATAGATAAAGGTGAGCAGGAGCACCTTGCCCTTGAACTGCGCCAGATCGATGGTACGGCCGCTTTGGTTGAGCAGCTTGAAATCGGGCACCACATCGCCGGCCTTGGGAACATGGTACTGGACGGCGGGTTTATAGTCGGGGCGCGCCTGCGAGATGATGACAACGTTATCCAGTCGGACATTGGCGAAGTCGCTCCCGTCTCTAGCGGCAAGAATGGTCGCCGTGATGCGGTCGCCGGGGTGGAGTTCCGTCGCGACAATCGGATCCTTGAGCTTGTATGGCATCGTCATGGCATCCATAAAACCGGGGACCGCCTCGCCGTCGAGAGTGACGTGTGCGGCGTCGGTGCTGACCACCTTGCCGCGTATATGAAAGGTTACCTGTGCGGCAGTGGAGCTGTTTGCCGCCGGAGTAGAGGACTTGCGGCAGCCCGAGAGGAGCGCAACGAAGAGGACGACAAATACGGCTTTTCTGGGCACGGCAGGGACTCCTTGATTAATGATAATGGAAGCAACTTGGTGGGGGTCGCATGGCTCAACGGATCAAGGTCGCTCCATCCACCGGATTGATGCATTTTGGGTTTGTGCTGACTGGACTGGGGACCGCATTGCTGGGGCCTATTCTGCCGCTGTTGACCCGGCAATGGCATTTGCAGGACGCACAGAGCGGTTTGCTGCTGCTGGCGCAATTCTGCGGCTCATTTGTCGGTGGCGTCAGCGTTTCGCGGCATCTGCGGAGAAGCCTGCTCACCGGACTCGCAGCGGCAGCGGGGGGCTTTGGCGTATTTGCCATCGCACCAGGACTCGCAGTGGCGTGTATCGGCCTGTCTCTCGGCGGATTCGGATTGGGCCAGATCATTGCATCCACAAATATTCTTGCAGGGCGACGGTATACGGAACATCGAGGATCGGCCCTGGCGCTGCTGAATTTCTCGTGGAGCTTCGGAGCGATGCTCTCCCCCTTGCTGGCAGCGTGGCTGCTCCCGCGATTTGCACTGCGCGGGATGCTGGAGTGCTTTGCTGCCCTATTCACGGTCGCAGCCATAGCAATGACAGCGGAGATACGGGGAACACAGGAAGAGATCCGTGCAACGGATGCTGGGTCCGACAACAAAGGCCTGCCACAGACTGCGTTCCTCTATTTTGCCGGGCTCCTGCTTCTCTATGGCGGACTGGAAACCTGCCTGAGCGGCTGGCTGACGACATACGCCTTGCGCTATGGCGACAAAACCCTGGCCGTAAGCGAATACACAACGCTGCTGCTGTGGATGGCTCTAACCGTAGGCCGGGCCGTTTCTTCTCTCGTAATGCTGCGGATAAAAGAGAAGACAGTCCAGCGCTGGGGATTAGCGCTTGCGGTGATCTTTACCGCTGGGCTGGCGACAGCGCATTCGGCTGCGGCGATTGCAATGTTTGCGGTCGTGCTTGGTCTCAGCCTCTCTCCATTTTTTCCGTCCACGTTTGCTCTGCTCATGGCTGAAAGGCCAGCGGCACGGCAGGCCGGAATTGTACTCGCCGTGTCAGGATTGGGTGCAGCAGCATTGCCGTGGCTGATGGGGGTTGTTTCGACGCGGACAGGATCGTTGCAGGTAGCGCTGGCCTTACCGCTGGCAGCCGCAATCATGCTGCTCGCCATGAGCTTATGGAGAAATGCCCATCGAGTTTTGGCAAGCTGATTTCCAACGGCAGCGGGCGTATAACCGAAGTATGGATGGTGAGGACTTGCTGCCGCTAAAAATTGCTCAGGCGTTGGATCGCGGCGCGACCGTCGTGACCGGAAATCAGCGGGCAGCGCGAACCCTGCGTATTGCTTTTGACCGCCGCAATCGCGCGCTCGGGTTAAATAGCTGGCAACCCCCTGCAGTGATGGCCTGGGACACTTGGATAACGCGGCTCTGGCGTGGGCTACTGCTCGATGGACAGACTTCAAAGCTCCTACTGAACCGATCGCAGGAACATGCAGTGTGGCGACGCATCCTGACTGCGGATGCGGAGTTGCACAGCCTGCAGACACCAGACACACTCGCAGAGATGGCCGCGGAGGCGTGGAGCCTGCTGTGCAGTTATAACGGGCAGGAGCGATTGCGCGGTTCGGCTGTGAGCGCGGATACGCGCGCGTTTCACCGATGGGCGCTGAAGTTTGCTCAACAGTGTAAAGCAGATGGATTGCTGGCGCGGGCTCAGTTGGAGTCCGCGTTGCGAGCCGCAGCGTCGGCCGGGCAGCTTGCGGCTGAGACGGCAACAGAGATCGCGCTTGTCGGATTTGACTCGCTGACTCCAGCACAATCAAGTCTGCTCGAAGGACTGCGCGCCACCGGGGTAAATATTGAGGAGTTATCAATCTCCATCGCGGCCGATCGAAAGATGCTGATCGCGACAGCGGATGAACGGGAGGAGCTACGAACCGCGGCGCTCGGAATACGGAGACTCCTTGAAGAGCGTCCGCATGCCAGTGTGGCAGTGATTACGTCCGGGCTGGAGAAACAGCGCGCGGAGATCGACCGAACCTTCAGAGAGATCCTGGCTCCGGAGTTGGAGGACATTACGGCCAGCCCGAACTCGGGCCCCTTTGAGTTCTCCGTCGGTGTAATGCTTGCGAATACTCCCCTTATCACTTCGGCTTTGGACCTGCTGCGATGGTGCACCGGCGCGCTTCCGCTGGAACGTGTAAGCCGTCTTCTGCTATCGCCGTATCTTGCATCAATCGCAACTGAAAACGGAGCACGAGCCGAGTTCGATGCATTCGAACTGCGTCGAGCGAAACTGCTGCGTCCCGAGATTTCACTTGAGTGGTTGATTTCAGCTCTAGAAGGTTCGAGGCACAAATCAAAACTGACTGGCCTGCTTGGCAAATTGCGAACAATGCTGATCGCCGCAAAGCGCCTGACGAAGAACGAGCAGCGGTCGCATTCTGAATGGGCTGAAACGATGCGAGAACTTCTGTCTGCCGCCGGCTGGGGATCCGGCCAAGGCGAGGACAGCGTAGAGTTTCAAACCCGACGCAAATGGGACAGCGTTCTGGATGAACTGGCAACCCTCGATTTTGACGGGCAACGAGTTGGATTTTTTGAGGCTCTGGATGCTGTATCAAGGATTGCTCAACAGACGATGTTTGCGCCCGAGTCACGCGAGGCGCCCGTCCAGATCATCGGCCCACTCGAGGCAGCAGGTTCGACGTTTGATGCGATCTGGTTTTTGCGAAGCGGCGAGTTGAGCTGGCCTGTCCCGAGAAGCTCCAATCCCCTGCTGCCCTGGCCACTGCAGCGAGACCTCGCCATGCCGGGTACGGATGCGCAGCTGGATGCGGAGCAAGCACGACGCATCACAAAGCGAATTGCGGAGAGCGCAGCAACAGTCGTGTTCAGTTATGCAAATGAGTCCGCCGAAGGGCGACAGCGTCAGTCCTCCACGATGAACGGATTGGACCTGGAGCCTGTTGCAATTGAAGAAATTGCGATGGCTGAAGCGCAGCCGACATTCCTTGAGACCGAGAAGGTGGAGGACACTGGCTCCTTGCCGCAACTTCCAGATCAGGTGATCCACGGAGGCGCGGAGATCCTGAAATTGCAGGCAGCCTGCGGATTTCGTGCGTTCGCGGAGCGACGGCTTTGGTCAACGGAGCTTCGCACTACAGAAATGGGACTAGACGCGGCAGAGCGCGGCACAATCGTTCATCTTGTTCTCGAAGAGTTCTGGAAGGTGGTCAAGACGCAGAACGCACTGAAGGTCATGCCGTCGTCAGAGCGAGCAGCTTTGCTGGACCAGTGCATCTCGACTGCTCTCGAAAAGAGCGAAAAATTGAGCGTCACACCGTGGGATGCAGCTTATCTCGACATGCAGCGTGAGCGCCTGCGAAATCTTCTGGGGCCGTGGCTGGAGCTTGAACTAACTCGCCCGCCCTTCACCGTGAAGCTCAGCGAGAAAGAATTAAAGGATGTGCAGATTGGCCCTCTCCGCCTGAGTGTGCGTGTGGACCGCGTGGATATTGGCGAGTCGGGAGAGATCATCATCGACTACAAAACAGGCGTTGCCAACCCGAGCGAGTGGCTATCCGATCGCCCCGACGCTCCGCAGTTGCCGCTCTATGCGGTGTTGTCCGAAGCCGTGCAACTGGAGGCCGTGGCATTCGGCCAGGTGCGCGCAGGAAAGGACATGGGCCTGCAAGGCTTTTCTATCAGCGAGGAGTCTGGAATACGAATGCCAAGACAGCGGCCAGCGAATCTCGCAGAACAGGTAGAGGAGTGGCGACAGGTGCTGACCTCGCTCGCCGAGGACTTCTACAACGGCGATACACGCGTAAGGCCGAAGAGCTTTCCAACAACCTGCACCTACTGCACGCAGCGTCTACTCTGCCGCATCGATGCAGCGTCGTTTGAAGAAGCCATGGATGACGAAGAAGCAACGGAGGCGGAGAGTGACTAAGCTATTCGTTGTCGGGCCCGAAGCAGATACACAAGATCGAACAGACGCTGGAAGGCCGCCCGATTGGCGTGAACGCGAGAGTGCTCTCGACATCACGCAGTCGTGGATAGTAGAAGCCCCTGCGGGCTCTGGTAAAACCGGCCTTCTCATTCAGCGATATCTCAAATTGCTAGGCGACGAAAGCGTGGAACAACCCGAGCAAGTGCTGGCGATTACATTCACGGTGAAAGCCACCGGCGAGATTCGCGAACGGGTTGTTGCCCAATTAGAAAAGGCATCGCGAAATGAGCCGTTGCAAAATGACAGCGACTTCGAGCGAGAGACGCGAGCGCTGGCGGAGTCTGTTTTGCAACGCGACCAAATGCTGGAGTGGGGACTGTTGGAGCGCCCGCGCAGACTAAAGGTGCGCACTATCGATTCCGTATGCGCCGAGATCGCAGGCTCGCTGCCAGTGCTTAGCGGTGGCGGCGGCGGACGGGCACCCGTACTTGACGCCTCAGGGCTTCATCGCGAAGCCGCTCGGCGAACGCTGATGCAACTCGGCGGCACGAACTCTGCCCTGAACGCGGCCCTCCGATTAGTGCTCCTGCACCGCGATGGAAACCTCGCAGAGTGCGAGCGACTGCTGGCGGGAATGCTGGCTCTGCGCGACCAGTGGGGCGAATTTGTTCCACTCACTGGACGCGATCTGGACGACTCCTACCTGGATGAGACCGTACTGCCTCGCCTCGAGCGAGCGCTCGAGCAAGCGATCTGTACTGGGTTGACGCGGCTTTCGCAGACCCTTCCCGATGACCTCCTCCGTGAGTTGTCACACCTTGCCGGCGAATTGGGACACGCGGACGGATACAAAGGCTCGGCCTCTCCCATTGCGATCTGCGCCGGATTGCATACCGCTCCTGAAGAATCCGCGGAGCACCTCGAGCACTGGCGTGCACTGATTCACCTGATGACGAAAGGCGACGGAGGCTGGCGATCGGGATTTCGCAGCGACTGGCTGAAATTCGATCTCGACAAAAAAAATGCCGCGCGGCTTAAAGATCTCGTCGTCGAACTGCACGATCGTGATGACATACTGGCAGCAATCCAGGCGGTGAATTCCCTTCCCCCTCCAAGATACCCGCAGGAGCAGTGGGTGGTTGCAAAGGCATTGTTCCGCGTCCTCAGTCATGCTCTGGCCGAGTTGCAACTTATCTTTGCCGAGCGCGGAGAGTGCGATTTCGCTGAGCTGGGGCTGCTCGCGAAGACAGCATTGCGACGAGAGGACGGTGTGCATGATCTGGAGGCCGCCTTAGGCATGCAGCTCCAGCATCTATTGGTCGACGAAATGCAAGATACGTCGACCAGCCAATATGAGCTGATTCAACTGTTGACACAAAGCTGGGATGGTCACAGCCAGACGGTCTTCCTGGTAGGCGACCCCAAGCAATCGATCTACCTCTTCCGGCAGGCGCGAGTCGAGCGGTTCGTACAAACGATGCTCACGGAGCAGTTAGGCGATGTACCGATGCGTTGTCTGCGCTTGACCGCGAACTTTCGCTCGCAGCGTGGCTTGGTGGACGCATTCAACGATGATTTTTCTCTGATGTTTCCCCGAGCAATAAGCGCAGCAAATATCAGCGAGGTGGAATATGTTTCGGCGGATGCAATACGCGGTTCGTCAACGAGTGGCGCAAACGATGTCGTATGGCACGGAAATGTATTACCTGCCGCAGATTCTGTAGCTCGCAGACGTCAATCCAAAACAGACGCGCAGGCCATACGCGCAATCATCGAACAATGGCAAGCTCGCCCGCTGCCGCAAGGACGGACAGACCCGTGGAAGATTGCCGTGCTGGTACGCAGCCGCAATCACTTAACCGACGTTATCGCCGCCCTGAAAAAAGACAATGGAGCAGGAGCAATTCTCTTTCGTGCCGTCGATATCGAGCCGCTGGGTGAACGCCGCGAGGTCCTCGACCTCTTCTCGCTGACTCGGGCTCTACTGCATCCCGCTGATAGGGTGGCGTGGCTGGCGGTGCTCCACGCTCCGTGGTGCGGATTGGGACTGTCTGAGTTACATATGCTCGCCGGCGCGGACGACGATACATGGGCACAGCGCTGCATCGACGATGTACTCGCCAAACGCGGGCATCTGCTGAGCGACGAAAGCTGTGAGCGGCTGATGCGGATCTGGCCCGTATTACAGGCCGCTTCTGCACAGCGCAACAGACTGACAACATCTCAATGGGTAGAGCGGACATGGCGCTCGCTGGGCGGCGATGCCTATTTGAGACCCGCCGAGATGTCGAACGCACGCCGTTACCTGCAGCTTCTGGACGAGGTGGAAGAACAGGCGGGAGCAATCGATCTAACCCTTTTGAAGACTCGACTGAACAAGCTCTACGCGGAAGCAGCCGTGAGCGCAGGCGCGGTTGATCTGATCACGATTCACGGAGCCAAGGGGCTGGAATGGGATGTGGTGATCGTGCCGGGGCTGGAGAAGAAGGCACGCGTATCCGGCGGACGGCTATTGACGTGGAACGAGGTGGATTCGGGCGGAGCGGACGCGGCGCATGTCGTCCTCGCCCCGATTGTTGGCAAGGGAGAAGAATCGCGCGAGCTTAACGATTGGCTGAATAGCATCGAGAAGGTACGCGATGCAGCGGAGCGCAAGCGGTTATTCTACGTTGCCTGCACCCGGGCGCGGGAGGAGCTGCATCTCTTTGCCGCCCCCGAAGCCAAATCAGACGGATCGATCAGTCAGGCGTACGGAAGTCTGTTGAGCGCCGCATGGCCAGTAGCGGAGCGGCATTTCGCTGCCGGCAGCGAATCCTCGGATAACGTTCGGAAGCGGTTTGCCCTGTCTAATCAGGAGACCCCTCCGTCTATCGCTGACGACACCTTCATCGGCGATCTAGCTGCAGTAACCGCGAATGAGCGGCCCGTGATGCTGGAGCGGCTACCGCTCGATTTTTTGCCGGCTGCACGCTTTGCTGAGGCGCAACGACTATCCTACGGTGACATCCCCATCGAAACGGCGGCTCATTTCGATCGTCCAGAAGGTTCATTCGAGGCACGAGCCTTGGGAAACGCCGTTCATGGATTTTTAGAAATTGTGACAGAGCAACTCGCACGCGGTCTCAGCGCAGAGCAGATGCTTATCGAGGTGGCAGCCTGGGAGCCGCGTATCGCGGCGGTTTTGCGCGGCGACGGCTTAACCGCTGTCCGGGTAAAGCAACTGGCATCGCGCGTACGGACAGCCCTCGAAAATATGTTGCGCGATGCCGAAGGCCTATGGACACTGGGGCCCCGCGAGGATGCAGCCAGCGAATTTGCGCTCATCTCGTGGGCTGAGACACGCAAAAGCGTGCGGCTGGATCGAACGTTTCGTGCAGGCCCAACACCGCTGGCCCCCGGCAACGACTACCTCTGGATTGTGGATTACAAAACGGCCACGCACGGAAGCGAGGGTATCGACGCTTTTCTCGCAACCGAGCGGGTGAAGTACTGCGCGCAACTAGAGGCCTATGCCCAAACGATTACCACCGCAGGCAAAGTTCGCCTGGCACTGTACTACCCATTTCTGCCGCGACTCATCTGGTGGGCACCGTGACCGCTCGAACTAATCTGCGCGTGGATTATGCCGGACATCAAATCCGCGAACCCAGAAGATAACATCCTCGGCGATATTGGTAGCGTGGTCGCCAACGCGCTCAAGATTCCGCGCAATGATCAGCGCGTTGAGCGATTGCGGAGTCAACTCAGGCTTTTCCTTGATCAGCGAACTGAGTGCATAAAACGCAGCATCGTTCATCTCATCCACCTGGTCATCGAGCAGAAGCACCGACTGGGCCAGTTCCGCATCGGCTTCGATAAACGCTTGCAGCGCCTTGCGCACCATCGCAGAAGCAAGCGAAGCCAGCTTGGGTATGTCGACTGGAAGGTCCGTGTTGGCGAAGGCGCCCATCTCGCGAACACGAATCGCGATGTTCACCGCCTGATCGCCGACACGCTCGAGATCGGCATTGATGCGAATGACCGACAGAATAAAGCGAAGGTCGATCGCCATGGGTTGCTCCATGGCAAGCAGGTCAAGCGCCAACTGATCGATCTCGCGCTCCAGCCGATTGATGGCGGGCTCAGAGCGGAAGACAAGCTCGCAGATGCTGAGATCGCGGCTACTGTAAGCCTCAATGGATCGTTGAATGGCCTGCTCCGCCATACCTGCCATGATGAGCAGCCGCTCCTTGAGGTCGTCCAGATTCTGCTGAAATTTAATCCGTGTCATCCGAACCTCCCCGTGATGTAATCCTCCGTGCGTTTGTCGCGGGGGTTGGTAAAGATCTTGTGGGTAGAGTCGAACTCGACCATCTTTCCATTTAAAAAGAAACCCGTGTTCTCGGCCACGCGCGCGGCCTGCTGCATATTATGTGTCACGATGACGATCGTGTACTGGCTCTTGAGTTGGAAGATGAGGTCTTCGATCTTCGAAGTCGATACAGGATCAAGCGCCGACGCCGGCTCATCCATCAGCAACACCTCCGGATCGACCGCAAGCGCGCGCGCGATACACATGCGCTGCTGCTGGCCACCCGAGAGGCTGGCGCCGGATTTTTTCTTCAGGTCGTCTTTTACTTCTTCCCAAAGCGCAGCTTGCTTCAATGACCGTTCGACCGTCTCGTCCAAAACGCGCTTATTGCGAAAGCCATTCAGCTTGAGCCCGCTGGCGACATTATCGTAGATCGACATCGTTGGAAATGGATTGGGCCGCTGAAAGACCATCCCGACGCGGCGGCGAATCTCCACGGGAGACGCATCCTTGTAAATGTCGATCTCGCCCATCTTCACCACGCCCGTAGCCCGCGCAATGGGATTGGTCTCATGCATCCGATTAAGGCAGCGAACAAAAGTAGATTTTCCGCAACCGGACGGCCCGATCAGCGCGGTGGCATGGTTCGCCGGAATGTGAAGATTAATGTCCTGCAAGGTGTGGTTGGTGCCGTACCACGCGTTTAGATTCTCGACCTGAATGCCTACTCCCACTAGCTTCCTCCCTTGAGTACGCCGCGGTTGGCATAGATGCGGACGAGCGTGACTGAAACCATAATCATAGCGATAAGAACCAGCGAACCTGCCCACGCCAGTCGATGCCATTCATCATAGGGCGAGATGGCGTAGACGAAGATCTGCAATGGCAGCGCGGCGATGGGTTCGTTCAGTTTGAGGCTCCAGAACTGGTTGCCGAAGGCAGTGAACAACAGAGGCGCCGTTTCACCGGCCACACGCGCGAACGCGAGCATACAGCCGGTGATGATCCCCGGCGATGCGGTACGAAGACTGACCGACAAGACCGTCCGCCATTTAGGAACGCCCAGGCCTAGCGCGGCTTCGCGCACTGCGTGCGGCACCGTGAACAGCATCTCTTCCGTGGTGCGTGTCACGGTCGGTACCATCATGATGGCGAGAACGATGCCGCCGGCCAGCGCCGAAAAATGCTTCTGCGGCATCACCACTAACGAATAGATGGCGATGCCCATCACGATTGAAGGGACCCCGTTGAGAACATCGGCCGTGAAGCGCACGGCATTGGCAAGCATCCTGCCGCGGCCAAACTCCGCAAGGTAAACTCCAGCGGCAATTCCGACAGGAATCCCCATCACGCTGGCTAGAACAAGAATGACACCGGATCCCAAAATGGAGTTCGCCATCCCGCCACCCGATTCACCCACTGGAGCGGGAATGTGGGTAAAGAAAGCGAGGTTGAGTGAACTTGCGCCCTTATAGATCAGATAAAAAAGAATGGCAGCGAGGGGGACGAGGACAATCACAGTAGCAAGGATCGCCAGACCACTGATGAAGTGATTAGTCGCTGCGCGCCGCGCGGTATGGAAGCGCATCGCCTTCGATTGAAAGTTCATAGGACTTGGATGTGAGGGAGGAGTGTTGACGGGCTTCGTGCTCATATCAGGCCGCTCCCACAGGCGCGCCGCGCGTGACCGCCCACACCATCAAGCGAGCAATCGCATTCACAATGATGGTGACGAGGAAAAGCGCAAGACCGATCTCAATCAGCGCGCTCAGATACAGGTCGCCTGTAGCCTCGGTAAACTCTCCTGCAATCACACTGGCAAGAGTGTTCGCAGGAGCAAAAAGTGACTTGCTGATATTAGGGTGATTGCCGATAACCATGGTGACTGCCATCGTCTCGCCAAGCGCGCGTCCCAAGCCTAGCATCACCGCGCCGACGATGCCGATGCGTGAGTTGCGAAGTACGCCGACGCGAATCATCTCCCACCGCGTCGCCCCCAGCGCGAGAACACCCTCCCGCTGACTGTTCGGCACCGCCAGCATGATATCGCGTGTCAACGAAGAGATGATGGGCAGAATCATGATTGCAAGAATGATTCCTGCCGTAAGCATTCCAACGCCGAAGTTAGGACCTTCAAAGAAGCCAGTCCATCCCAGCGTTTTAGATAAAAACGGGCCAATGACATTCCGCATGAGAGGAACCAGAACGAAGACGCCCCACAATCCATATACAACGCTGGGGATCGCGGCCAGCAACTCAGTGAGAAAAGAGATGGGCGCGCGTAACGGCTTAGGGCAAAGTTCCGTAACAAAAACAGCCACGCCAAGTGCGAGCGGCACCGCCATCAGAAGAGCAAGAAAAGAGGTCGCAAGCGTGCCGTAGATAAACGGCAGCGCGCCAAAGTCTCCCGAGACCGGATCCCACGCCGCACGAGAAAAAAACTTCCAGCCAAATTGAACGAGGCTGAGATGAGAGCGGACGACCAATATCCAGAATATGAAGGCAACAATGGCAAAGATGCTACATGCACAAAGAAGCATCAGCGCGGCAAAACTGTTGTCCGCGATCCGACCGCTGCCACGTTTGCTTAGATAGTCGCGTATAGGGGAAGGAGCCGCACTGCCTGAAGCCGGATCAGTGGCAGCAGCGACAGCCGGCGCGACTGACGACGGAGCCGGTATCGAGGGTGCTGGTTCTCGTTCGGTAGTCATGCGGCTCGAAGGCACAATCCTGAATCCTGTAATTTGAGGCTCTGTAAGTGATTGTATCCGCGCAAGAGCCAAAGATGCCGCACGGTTTTATCGACCGTGCGGCAGATCGGTCTAGTGCAGGTCAGCAATGCTCTTTCGAACCATGGTCTGAACCTCCGCCGGAAGCGGTGCATAGTCCATGGAGGACGCTTCACTTTCGCCGTGATCGAGCATCCAGGTAAGAAAGTCCTTCAGCGTCTGCGTCTTCGCCGCATCGGTCGAATGCGTCGGAATCAGAAGCCATGTGAAGCTGCTGATCGGATAAGCGGTATCGCCCGGTGCGTTCGTGATCGATACGCGATAATCCGCAGGCATCGTCTTAGCCGCACCCGCAGCCGCCGCAGTAACGCCATCCGTAGTGGCAAGAACAAACTTACCCGAAGCATTGCGGACCGCGCCATACGTCATCTTGTTCTGCAACGCATAGATCAGCTCCACATAACCGAAGGACGAGGGCGACTGGCGCACCATGCCGGCAACTCCTTCGTTGCCCTTCTGGCCGATACCCACAGGCCACTTAACCGATGTGCTCTTCCCTATGTTCTTGGCGAAGTCAGGGCTGACTTTGGAGAGGAAGTCGGTGAAGATATACGTCGTTCCGCTACCATCCGAGCGATACACCGGAAGAATAGCGGTGCTGGGAAATTTAATACCGGGATTGTCCTTCGCGAGGCGCGGGTCATTCCACTTGGTGATCTTGCCAAGATAGATATCGGCAATCACATCGGGAGCAAAATTGAGATTTCCCGTAACGCCCGGAATATTGTAGACAGGAACTACCGCGCCCAGCACGGTAGGAATATGGATTACCGGGACCTTCGACTCGGCGATCTGCTGGTCCGTCATCGGGCCATCGCTCGCTCCAAAATCAACCGTACCCTCCGACACCTGCCGGATGCCAGCACCCGAGCCGACAGACTGATAATTGATATGTATTCCGGGATGTGCAGCAGCATACTCGCTGAACCACTTCGAATAGATGGGGTTGGGAAACGTAGCGCCCGCGCCATTCAGGTTCTGCGCGCTGCTCTGGTTTTCTGCTGTCGCGGACGTATTGGCAGACTGCTTACAACCCGTAACACAGAACGCAATCAACATCGCGGCAGCGATTCTCAAACTTACTCGATCCACCTGGTTACCTCGGAAATTAGATTTGTCTCTATTTGAGTCTCGCCCAGCTATGTTAAGCGAAGGTTACAAAGATATGAATGCTGGTGAAAAGATTAGGCTTCTTTTTCACACCAAGGCTTCATGCCAGATTATTTCGGCAACGTAAATATAAAAGTACTCCCATGATTCAATGTACTTTCCGCACGAATGGTTCCCCCGTGGGCCTGCACGATTCTGTGGGCAATCGCCAGCCCCAGACCCGTGCCTCCAGACTCCCTCGAACGGGCTTTATCCACGCGATAGAAGCGCTCGAAGATCCGGCTGAGATGCTCAGAAGCAATTCCCTGTCCAAAGTCGCGCACGCGAAACTCCACCGAATCGACTGGCTCTGACACCTCGCGCGCACTGACAATCACGCGGCCCTTCGATCCACTGCGTGTCTGACCATATTTGATGCCATTCTCGATAAGGTTGCTGAGCACCTGCACGATCGCATCTGTGTCGGCAAGCACACTAACAGTAGTCGCTTCGCCAATTTCGAGCACAGCCTCGGCGTCTTGAACCAGGCCGCTCATAGCCTGCACGGCATCGCGAATCAGAATATCCGCCTGCACCAGCACCGGATGAAGCTCCTGCTCTGACGATTCCACCCGCGCCATCACCAGCAGGTCCTCCGTTAAACGGTTCATACGGTTCGCATTTTTGAGGATCGTGGTCAGAAATTCCCGCGCCTGGGTACTCAGACTCGCCTCATGGTCAAGCAGCGTCTCGACGTATCCAGTGATCGAGGTAAGCGGCGTGCGCAGCTCATGCGAAACATTTGCAACAAAGTCCCGTTGAATACGCTCGACCTGTTCAACACGAGTGATGTCGTGCAGAACAGCCACCGCGCCGCCGCCCGGCATAGGTGACGCGGCAATTTCGAAGATACGGCCCGGCACAACCGACGTCGATCGCCGTTCACACACACTGCGGTCTTCGAGCGCAGTGCGAACGCATTGCAGAACATCCGGATCGCGGATCGTCTGCACCAGGGCATGTCCTACGCGAACCACGCCGCTGGCGAAGGATCCAGGAATTAGCTTCTGCATGCACTGATTGGTCCATTGGATTCGCCCTGCCTGATCCACGGCGACTACAGCGTCCTGCATACTGTCGATCATCGCCTCCAGCTTGTGGCGCCCCTCCGCGGCCTCCGCAAGCCGCCGATGCAGCTCATCCGAGGCGAGAGAGATCGCGCGACCAATCTCATCAAAGTCGGCATACTGATTCCCAACCGCTCCAACGGGCGACTCCACGATAGCAGCGGTGGAATTACGCAGCACCGAAACGTCACGTCCCACCGATCGAGTCATCAGCAACGCACTCAGAGCCGCCCAACCAAGCAGAAAGACAGCAGCGATGATCCAGCCACGCGGAGCAAGCCAGACACACACTGGTACAACGATGACCAGGGCGATCATCATGCGAACCAGAAACGAAAGAAAGAGACTGCGCCTCACAAATGCACCTGCGTTCAAGCCTGCGGAGTTTTGGGAATTTCAAAGCGATAGCCCGCGCCACGCATTGTCTTCAAATAGCGCGGATTCTCGGCATCGGCTTCGATCTTTTCGCGGATGCGCCGGACATAAACATCTACTGAACGCGGTGTAACAAAACGAGCATCACCCCACACGGCATCCAGCAAATGGTCGCGGCTGAACACCCGGCCAGGATGACGCGCTAGATAATCCAGCAGGCGGAATTCTGTCGCCGTCGTCGTCACCAACTCGCCGCTGACACGCAGTTGCATCGCGCCCGCATCGATCTCTATATTTTCAAACTTAAGCACCGGTGACGAAGTCGGCCGCTCGAACCGGCGCAGCACTGCCTTCACCCGCGCCACCAGTTCGCGTGTCGCGAATGGTTTGGTAATGTAGTCGTCCGCGCCCATCTCCAGGCCCTGAACACGATCGTTCTCAGCCGCTCGCGCAGTCAGAAAAATAATAGGAATGACGCTGAGTGTGGGGTTCTGCCGCAGCCTCCGGCACAGGTCCAGCCCGTCGCCGCCGGGCACCATAATATCCAGCAGAAAGAGCGCGGGCGGCTGCCGGTCCGCATCGGGAACAATTTGCCCAATCGTCGAATAAGCGCGGACGGTGTACCCGACACTTTCCAGGTGATACTGGACCAGGCGCGAGATGTCGGCATCGTCTTCCAATACAAAGATCGTCTGACTCAATTTGTAACCTCGGTGTTACCGTCAGGTTAACCTACTGTGACCAGAAAGATTGCTAACGTATGATGAATCCTTAGCGTCAGTTCTTTAGCAGGTGTCACTTTTATACGCCCAGGCGTTATCCTGAATAGTAGTTACAGTAATTAGCTGGAACCGAGTTCCTATGGCACAAGAACCACATCTCGTCCTTTGTGTCGATGACGAACTGATCGGCCTCAAGGTCCGCAAGATATTACTCGAGCGAGCCGGATACCGTGTCCTCACCGCACCCGACGGCTCCGCTGGCCTCGAACTCTTTTCAAATCAGCCCGTGGAGGCGGTCGTGCTGGATTATTCCATGCCCGGAATGAATGGCGGCGAGGTTGCTTCAAGGATGCGGAAGGCTAAACCTCATATCCCCATCCTTCTCCTCTCCGCCTATATCGGACTGCCACCCGAGGTGCTTTCGACGGTCGACATGTATATGACCAAGGGCGAGGGTCCACCAGTTCTTCTTCAGAAGCTGAGCAGTCTCCTACAACCGTTGAGTAACGCTTAGAACGAGAGGGTTGTGAATCTAAATCAATTCAATCGAATCCTGCGGCAGGTATTTTTGTTGCCTGTGATCGCTCTTTTGCTGGGCGCGGTAGCGTTATCTCTGCAGATCCAGGGCGCAAATTCGACCGTTCAATTGATTCAGGAATCGGATGCCCACATCGCGCAGATCAGCCGGATCGAAACCCTCATCCTGAATGAAGAGTCCGCGCTTCGCGGCTACGAAAACACCTCCGACGCCAGGTTTCTTCAACCCTATCTCGATGCGTCGCCCCGTTTACACGCAGAGTTCGACCGGATGAAGACACTCCCTGGACTGGATGATACCGAGAGGCGTTACATTAACGATCTGACCGACCAGCATCAACTCTGGCTCGATGCATTCGCCCTTCCAGTCATTGCCACGATTCAGGCCGGCGGACAGACCCGCGATGTGGACCTGAACCTGCGCGGAAAGTCGATGATGGACAGTATCCGGCAGGACATCGCCAATACGACCCACAACGCCGAACAGCGCCGCGCAGCACGGATCCAGCGCTGGCATCTCCAGGTCCGTCACATGGAATGGCTGCTGCTTGTGCTCGCTCTCTGCGTCGGCATCTCTATCGGCCTGTTCACCCGCAATCGGCTGCACTCCGTCTCCAGCGCCTACAAAACCTCGCTCGATGTTCTCAGCCGCCGCGCCGAAGAGATCTTCCAATCCGAACAGCAATTACGAACCACCCTTGCCTCCATCGGCGACGGTGTCATCACCTGCGACATCGGCGGCAAAGTACAGATGATGAACCCCGTGGCCGTCCACCTCACCGGCTGGTCACAGGCCGAAGCGCTTGGCCAGCCTCTCGAAAGGGTCTTCCATATTGTTAACGAATCGACCCGTCGGCCTGTAGAAAACTCAGTCGTCAAGGTCAAGCGAATGAACCGCATCGTCGGCCTCGGCAACCACACCATTCTTATTCGTAAGGACAAAACCGAACTCCATATCTCAGACAGCGGCGCACCCATTCGCGACCGCACCGACGGCATCGCCGGTGTCGTCCTGGTCTTCCGCGACATCACGCTCGAACGCAAGACCCAGGACGCGCTGATTGCCAATGAAAAACTGGCGGTCGCTGGTCGCCTCGCCGCCACTATCGCGCACGAGATTCACAATCCGCTCGATTCGGTATCCAATCTGCTCTATCTCATGCGCAACGGAGCCACCGAAGAAGAGTCAGTGCAGTTTATGGATATGGCCGAGCAGGAATTGGCCCGTGTCACCCAGATCAGCCGTGCCATGCTCGGCCTCTACCGCGAATCCAAGGCTCCCGTCTTGGTCGACCTGAAGGAGATGCTTCAAGAGATACTTCTCCTCATGGAGCGGCGGTTCGCCGACGAGCGTGTGACCCTCCACGCAGATCTGCCTTCCGGCGTTGCGGTCGACGCCTTCCCGGCCGAGTTGCGGCAGGTCTTCAGCAACCTGATTACGAATGCCACTGAAGCCGCAGGACCCGGCGGCGAGGTACGCGTCAGCCTTACGCCACAGCCAGCCTCTTCCGGCAACGGCCACAATCGACAGGCAGGCGCCATGGTAACGGTTGCGGACAACGGCATGGGCATTCCTGCAGAGGTTCGACCCCATCTGTTCCAGCCATTCTTCACCACCAAAGGCGAGCGCGGCACCGGACTCGGCCTATGGGTCAGCCGCGGCATCGTCACCAAGCACGGCGGCACCATCGAACTAGCCAGCGATACCAGCGAAGCCAGGCACGGCACAGCCGTAAGCGTCTTTCTCGCCACCAAGCCCACCATCAACGCCGGCGGCGACTAAGGCGCCCTGCTGATTGGTGTAGAGTTTTGTTTTCCTTTTTGTTGTCATTCCGCAGCGAAGCGGAGGAATCTGCGCTTTTGCCGCCACAATGGAGAGACCCCTGTATTTCTCTCAAAGCGCCGGGTCAATGCGACCAAATAAACAGCTTATTTCCAATGACTTATGACCACACTCTGCCAAAATACCAGTAAAAAAGCTGTCAAGCCCCAAAATCCCTCAAGTCACACAAAACAAGCGAAATAGACATTGCAAATTAGTTCCAGTCAATCCTCGATAATAGATTCAGGGAGAAAAACATCACCGCGCGCCAACCGAACCCAGCTACATAAATTATTTGTAATCAAGAGTTTATAAGTAACTCTATTAGAATCAAGACTTTGGATTTTAAGTCCTTACAAATCAAGACTTTACTAACTAAGTACCAGGGGGGGGACTTCAGAAGTCCCCTAACCGAGAGCCTAAGAAGCCCGCAATAACTCGACCACAGTTTCAGCAGCTCTTCTACAAGCCTCACGGTTCACGTCATAGTGAGTCACAAACCGAATGGAGTGCGGCCCAATAGCGCTGGCCAATACACCCTTCGTCTTCAAACCGGCACAGAATGCCGCAGCATCGCCCTCGCCCCGAAGATTGAATATGACGATATTGGTCTCGACGGCGTCCAGATCGATCTCCGCATTGGGTTCAGCCGCAACCGCCTCTGCCAGCAAGCGGGCATTGGCATGGTCGTCGGTCAGCCGCGCAGGCATCTCATGCAGCGCAATCATTCCGGCGGCAGCCAGCACCCCGACCTGCCTCATCCCGCCGCCAAGCGCCTTGCGGAAGATACGAGCCCGCTCCATCGCCTCCCTGCTCCCAACCAGCATGGAGCCCGCTGGAGCACCGAGGCCCTTCGACAGGCAAAACATGACGGTGTCGCAACCCTTGGTCAGCTCCGCCACGCTGACGCCGAGCGCTGCGGCAGCATTAAAGACACGCGCGCCATCAAGATGAACCGGCAGACCGGCAGCATGAGCGCCCTCGCAGATCTCCCGCATGACCGCCAGCGGAGTGACGGTGCCTCCAGCCATATTGTGCGTATTTTCGATACAAACCAGGCCGGTCCGAGCGCGGTAATAGAGCTTCGGCCCGATCGCCTGCTGGATACGCTCCCATGTAAGAATGCCCCGCTGCCCAGCAACGGTGCGCAACTGGCAACCCGAGAACGCCGCGGCCATCGCCATCTCCCAGTCCATCACATGCGCCCGCGACTCGCAGATGACTTCCTGCCCATGCTGGGTATGAAGACGAATGGCAATCTGGTTTCCCATAGTGCCGGTCGGCACAAAGATTGCCGCTTCCCTGCCGAACAACTCAGCGGCATCGCGTTCCAGCCGATTGACGGTAGGATCCTCGCCGTATACATCATCGCCCACTTCGGCGGCAAACATCGCCTCGCGCATCGCGGGCGTGGGCCTGGTAACAGTGTCACTTCGCAGATCAATCATGTTCCTCGCTTCGGTCTTAAATCATGCAGCAGGAATAAGAAGGCGGCTGAAGACCTCATTCGAAACCATTCGCCCCTGCGCCGTCAGACGTGCCCGATCACTCTCCAGTTCCAGCAAACCGGCTTCCCGCACTTCCAGAAGCGCCGGCATCGAATCCTGAACCATCGTCTCGCCAAACTGCCATCGCAGCGCTTGAAGGTTGACACCTTCGTTCAGCCGCAACCCAAGAAAGAGTGACTCTTCGAAGGCGCGCTCAAGGTCTATCACATCGAACTCCGGATCAACAACATTCTGCCCAACCTGAGGGAAAGCAGATGCCGCCTTACCAAGATAAGTATCCATATCGCTTGTATTCGCAAACCGCACCGCACCCGCATCGGTCGCCAGCATCGAATGAGCATCCAGGCCAAAGCCTATATAAGGCTGACGCTGCCAATACTTGAGGTTATGCCGCGACGCATGACCCGACCGACCAAAGTTCGAGATCTCGTACTGCCTCAGTCCCGCCGCGTCGAACTGTTCACATGCCATCTGATACCACTCGGCACTCTCATCCTCGGACGGAACAGCCGACGCATGATACCGCGTTCCCTTGGCGAGCATTTCCTCGCCGAGACGCGAATCCTCATCGACCTCCATCATATAAACGCTGATATGAGGCACATCACTATTAACAACCTGCCCAAGAGAATACTGCCAACTCTCCCGTGTCTGGTACGGAAGGCCGGCGATCAAATCAACGTTGATGTCCTCAACTCCAGCCGCGCGAATCCGCGCAATCTCCGCCTCGCACTCCAACCGCGTATGGAGACGCCCCACAGCCGAAGTCTCCTTATCGACAAAGGACTGCACTCCAAAGCTGACGCGGTTCATGCCCTGCCTTAGCAACTCGTCCAGCGTCTCCTGCTCAAGCTGGCCGGGCGCGCACTCAAGGGTGATTTCAGCATCTGGCAACAACTCGAACTCGCCCCGCAAACGCTGAAAGATCTGGCGGAATTGCAACCCACTAAGTAAACTGGGGGTTCCGCCCCCAAAATAAAGCGAATCCCCACACTCTGGCAGTCTCGCACCCAAACGCTCGGCCGCAACTCGCGCAGCTACGATTTCGTCGCAGATGCGATTGACATAAGGCTGCATCCGGTCGGCACCAAACACTCCTGAGGCAAAGTTACAAAACGTACACTTCGCCTTGCAGAACGGAATCGAAATGTAAATCCCCGCAGGAGTTGTCATATGATTGGAACGCATTTCACATGTAATTGTTTCATGGATATGGTTTTTGACTGTCGTACCCGGCATGGACGCGCCCGGTAGCAGGAAAGGATTCACCATGTTGCAAACCAGGTGGTTCCACGCTCTTACCGCAGCTGCAACCCTCACAGTTTTCCTTTTGCCGGCTCATCGTTCAGCTACGGCACAGGCAAATCGACCGCCAAGCCGCACTCCGGTTCTGGTCGAACTGTTTACGGCGGAAGGCTGCTCCAGTTGCCCGCCTGCAGACGACTTGCTGGCACAGCTTGAGAGTCAGCAGCCCGTCGCCGGTGTCGACATTATTGTGCTGGGCGAGCACGTAGATTATTGGGACAAACTGGGCTGGCGCGACCGCTTCTCGTCACCCCAATACACGGAACGTCAACATGATTATGGTTTTCGCTTCAAGCTCGATGACATTTACACGCCGCAGATGGTCGTCGACGGCACACAGCAGTTTGTCGGCAACGATGCGCCCCACGCTCTCCGCGCTATCGCTCACGCGGGCCAGACATCTAAGATTGCCCTTGTGCTTGCAAAACCAGTAGTGGATGGGCATAAAGTCAAGATCATCGTCTCCACCCCAATCCCAAGCCCATCATCCAAAGCAGACCTCTATGCCGCGGTCGTAGATGTTTCGGATACAACGAGCGTCGGCGGCGGGGAGAACCGCGGACGCGAACTGCACCACGTTGCTGTCGTCAGATCCTTGCAACGGATTGGCAAACTCGAAAATCTCAATTCCAAGCCAATCGAAGCCACTTTGACCGCTCCCCCCGACGCAAACCCCAAAAACGTGTCCGTGGTTGTCTTTGCCCAGTCCTCCGGACCGGGTCAGGTAATAGGCGTAACCTACGCCTCCGCGGAACAATAGTGTTTCTCTGGAATCCTCTTTAGCCTTCAGCCATCTAAAATAGACACTTAGATGGCTGACGAGCAGAAATCCAAAAAGACGGACAAGGAAGCCGCAAAGAAGGCAGCCCACGACGACGATATCGTCGGCAAAGCCTACGACAGCCGCCTCATGCGCCGTCTACTGACCTATCTGCGCCCATATAAGCTGCAGACGGCCCTCTCCGCCGTCGCCATCATCTTTAAAGCCGGAACTGACGTGGTCGGACCCTACCTCGTCAAAGTGGCCGTCGACACCTACATGACTCACACGCCGCCGGAGAAGCTTTCCTGGCTGGCCCACCACCTCAGTCCGCAGCCCATGAAAGGCATCACCCAACTGGGGCTGCTTTACCTGAGCGCACTGCTGATTACCTACGTCCTCGAATTTGTCCAGACCTACCTGATGCAGTGGACTGGCCAAAAGATCATGTTCGATCTGCGCAGCCAGATCTTCCGCCATCTCCAGCGCATGCATCCCGGCTTCTTCGACCACAACCCCGTCGGCAAACTGGTCACCCGCGTGACCTCCGATGTAGACGCCCTGAACGAGATGTTTACCTCGGGCGTCCTTGCGATCTTCGAAGACGTATTCGTCCTCGCCTTCATCATCATCATCATGCTGCGCATGAGCTGGCCGCTGGCGCTGCTGACGCTCGCCGTCTTACCGGCGATTCTCTACATCACCGGGATCTTCCGCAAACATGTACGCGAGAGCTATCGCCGTATTCGCTCAGCAATAGCTCGAATCAACAGTTACATGCAGGAACATGTCAGCGGCATGTCCATCGTGCAACTCTTCAACCGCCAGCAGCACGCCTTCGATGAGTTCGCCTCGGTTAATCGTCTGCACATGGATGCCTTCAAAGACGCCATCTTCGCCTACGCGCTTTACTATCCAGCGGTCGAATTGCTGAGTTCCATCGCCATTGCGCTGGTCATCTGGCGCGGCGGCATCAGTGCGCTCTTCACCGGCGCTCCTCTCGCTGCGGGACTGCCATTCTACGAATACCTTCTGCATCCCATGCGCGCACCGGGAGCCACAGTCACGCTCGGCATCCTTATCGCGTTCATCCAATATGCCCAGAGGTTCTTCCGCCCCATTCAGGACCTCAGCGAGAAGTACAACATTCTGCAAGCCGCGATGGCCGCCAGCGAGCGCGTCTTCAAATTGCTGGATTCGGAACCGGAGATCCTATCTCCCCCCGACCCTTCTCCGGGTGACGGCTCTGGCCGCGTCGAGTTTCGAAACGTCTGGTTTACCTATCAGGCCCTTGATGAGCAGCAGCGCGCCCGCGTAGCTTCGGCAACCGACGAGGAGCTGCGTGGCTATGCCGATATCGAATGGATACTCTGCGGCGTCAGCTTCGTCGTCGAGCCCAACGAGACCGCCGCCATCGTCGGACACACCGGAGCGGGCAAGACGACCATCATCAATCTGATGATGCGCTTCTACGACATTCAACGCGGCAGCATTCTCGTCGATGGCGTCGACGTTCGCCTGCAGGACATGCACGCTCTGCGCCGGCGCTTCGCTGTCGTACTGCAAGACCCCTTCCTCTTTACCGGCACTATCGCAGACAACATCCGCCTTGGATCAAAGTGGATTACGGATGAGCGCCTCCAGCGTGCGGCGGACGACGTCAATGTCGGGGATTTCATCCGCTCGCTACCGTTGCAATTCGCCGAGCCTGTGCAAGAGCGGGGAGCCACCCTGTCCACCGGCCAAAAGCAGCTCATCAGCTTCGCCCGCGCCCTGGCTCACGACCCCGGAATCCTTATTCTCGACGAGGCCACCTCCTCTGTTGATACCGATACGGAGCTTCGCGTGCGCAATGCGCTCTCCCGCATGGTCACAGGCCGCACGTCCGTTCTCATCGCGCACCGGTTGTCCACCATCCAGCGGGCCGATACTATTCTTGTCATGCACAAAGGGCAGTTACGTGAACGCGGCACCCACCAGGAACTGCTCACCCATCGTGGCCTATATTGGAAGCTCTACCAGCTTCAATATAGAGATCAGGAGATACCGGCGGAGAATGTTCTGCCGTCCCAACTCTCCGGCGCTGTTTTACCCTGATCACACCGGCAGAAGATTAACGTGGCAGAGACCAACCCATTTCCGCACATCTTTCTCTCCGCCGGCGAGGCAAGCGGAGACTATTACGGCGCCCAGCTCATCTCTGAACTGCGCAGCCGCATGCCGCAGCTCACCTGTTTCGGCCTCGGCGGCACTGAGATGGCGGACGCAGGCATGGACCGCATCGTCCGCGCTGAAGACGTGGCCCACATGGGCATCACCGAAGTGGTCCGCCACATGCCCTATATCTACGGCGAGTACCGCCGCCTGGTTGCCTCCATCAAGAAGCACCGACCCGACGTCGCAGTCCTCATCGACTTTCCTGACGTCAACTTTCGTCTCGCGCGGGAGTTTCGCAAACTGAACATCCCGGTCATCTACTTCGTCAGCCCTCAACTCTGGGCCTGGAAGCGCAAACGACTCCGCTGGGTGCAGCAGCGGGTCAGCCGCATGCTGGTCATCTTCCCCTTCGAAGAGCGCTTTTATCGTGCTCGCGGAGTTGAAGCCGCGTTCGTCGGCCATCCGCTGGCACAGTTGCCGCAGCCTTCAAGCACTCGCTCGGAATACGCCGAAAAGCACAAGCTCGATCCCGAAAAAACCTGGATCGCACTGTTGCCCGGCAGCCGCCGCAAAGAGGTGCAACTTAATCTGCCGGAGATGCTGCGGGCAGCCGCAGTCCTGAACACGAAGGGCAGGTACGAATTCGTGATTCCAGTCGCCTCCACAGTAAGTACCGCCTACATCCGCAACTTCCTGCAAGATCCGACATTCCCGGCACCAAAGGCAAAGGTTACCCTGGTCGACGACGCCCGGGAGGCACTCCATCACGCTCGCGCCAGCATCGTAGCCAGCGGCACCGCAACGGTACAGGCCACGGTCGTGGGAAATCCTTTCATCGTTGTCTACCGCGTCTCCCCTTTAACCTTTGCGCTCGCTAAACGCCTTATCCGATATCCCGTTGAAATCCCGGCTAAGGTTGATAAGGACGGCAATCTCCCGATAGCCATGGTCAATCTCATTGCAGGGCGGCGCATTGTGCCCGAGTTGCTGCAGGCCCACTTTACCGCCGAAAATATCGTGGCGAAGCTCAGCCCACTGATAGCTGACGGGCCGCAGCGCGAAGCCATGAGGGCGGACCTCGCCGAAACGAACCTTAAACTGCTTCCCGCCTCCGGATCAAGCCCCATCATTCAGGTATGTGACGCGGTCGAAGCACTCCTGGAGCAGAACCAGACCACAAGAGGCCGAACTTCAACGGCAAGCGTCTAACAGCACGAAGGCTGTACCATTTCTTTTTGAGGATCTTCGCCCGATATGCACCTACCCTCCCGGTATCTCCGAGTCCTGGTCACGGCCCTGTTCCCCATATGTATCCTTGGCGCTCCGCTGTGGGCAGCGCCGGTGCGGCCTCAATTGCGCGTCACGGGCTATGTCATCACCGCCGATCTGGATCCCGCCGTGCACCACCTCACGGCAACCGCCGCCGTCACCTTCACGGCGCTCGAAGATCTCACCTCTCCCATATTCGAGTTGAATAATGGCCTCCAGATCACCAAAGTCACGGACGCCAGCGGCAAACCGCTCGAATCGGAGCGCCTCACCAACAACAGCACCGTCCGATTCACCTTGGCCAATCCCATTCCAAAGGGGACCAGCACCACCTACAACTTTGAATACTCCGGCACACTCACAGGAGCGGATACCAGCCCGGTAAGCGGAATCAAACTCGCCTCCGTCGACGACCCCATTAGCATCCTCCTCTATCCGGGTGCATGGTTCCCCATGACCGGTCTCTACACCGATCGCTTCACGGCCCAGATGCATATCAGCGTCCCCTCTGACGAGCGGGTAGTGGGCAGCGGTGTCGCCGGGCAGAAGACCCTCTCCGGCAACCGTACCGAATACGACTTTAACTGGACCAAGCCCGGCTTTCCCGGAACCATCATCGCTGGCAAGTTCCTCGATCCGATCAGCATCCCGGGCGTCAACAACATCCACGTCTACGTTACAGACAAGCGAAAACCCTTCGCTACCGACTTCGCCCAGACCGCCGACAAGCAGTTTGAGTTCATGACCAGCGCCTTCGGCCAGCCTGAATCCCCTATCCTCAACCTCGTGGAACTGCCCGACGATGCCGTCTCCGCCGCATGGGCGCCGGAGATTGCGGCTATCGGTGGTGGTCGCATTGCCGCGCGCAACGCCCAGCGATTGCTCTCGAATACCATCGCCCATCAATGGTGGGGCAGTGAGGTCTCGCCCGCGACCTTGAACGACGCCTGGATCACCAACGGCATGTCGCGCTATGCCGAGCTGATGTACCTCGAAGATTCGGCGGGCAAAACAGCTTTCCAATCGGCCATCACCGACGTCTCCGCCGGGGCTCTGGCCTACGATACAGTTCCCCTCACCTCTCTCGGACGTCTGGACCCATTCTCCCCGCAGTTTCAGTCCATGACGCTGGAAAAAGGCGCGATGGTCTTCCACATGCTCCGCTGGGAGATGGGCAACGACACCTTCAATCAATTTCTACGCGGCTTGCTCTCGCAATATACAGACAAGCCCATCCGCAGCTCCGACGTTCAGACCGTCGCCGAAGCCCAGTCGCATTTGCAGCTGACACCCTTCTTCTCGCAGTGGATCGACGGCACCGGCGCACCTTCCTTCGGAGACAAATACACCGTCTTCCGTCTTGGAAACAACAAGGGGTTCCGCACTGTCGGGGCCATTACGCAGGATCTTGACCTCTTCCGCATGCCAGTCGAGCTGCGCATCGAGACCGATGGAAAGACCGAAACCCAACGCATCGTTGTAAGCGGCAACGAGTCGCAATACTCAATTGAGACCTTTGGCCGCCCCCGGCGCATCAGCATCGACCCGGAAAACTGGCTGCTGAAGAGCACCCCCGATCTCGCTGTTCGCGTAGCCGTCCTGCGCGGGCAGGAACAGGTTGCCCAAGGCGATCTGACCGCAGCGCTGGTCGAATACCAGAAGGCACTCGACGCCAACAAGAACAGCTCCCTCGCGTCCTACCGCATCGGCGAGGTCTTCTTCATGCAGCGCAACTATCAGTCGGCGGCAAACTCATTCCGCGATGCGCTGCGCGGAGATGGCGATCCCAAATGGGTCGACGTCTGGAGCCACATCGAACTGGGCCGCATCTTCGATCTCACGGGTCAACGCGACCGTGCCGTCAACGAATATCGCCTCGCCGTACAGACCAACGACAACACCCAGGGCGCCGTCAATGAAGCCCGCGCCCTGATGCAGAAGCCCTACCAACGCGCAAGCACCAACGATTAGGCCTACCTTCTATTCATATCGCAGCGCTTCAATCGGATCGAGGTTCGCGGCCTGAATCGCGGGGATCATACCGCTCACCGTGCCCACCACAATGAGAACAACGGTCGCCAGAATGACAATATGCGGCGAGATGATCAGATAGATGTCTGCTGCGCTCGCGTTGGCAGCAATCGCACTATAGAACGTGATGCCGCCTACCGCCGTGCTGACTCCATAAGCCAGGGCAATCCCCGCTACACCGCCAACCCCGGTGATGACCATGGCTTCGGCGAGGAACTGAAGCAGAATATGACGCTTCCGCGCACCCAGCGCCTTCTCCACGCCGATCTCTCGCGTTCGCTGTTGCACGCTGACCAGCATGATGTTCATCAGCCCGATGCCGGCGATACCCAGCGTCAGGGTCCCAATAAAGAGCAGCAGCACTTGCAGACCCAGCGATATGATGCGGAACTGCGCGAGCTGCTCCATGATATTAGCCACATAGATGGCGTTTCGGTCCGACGGCCTGAAGGCGTGCGATGCAGCGAGCGTGTTCCGCAACGCATGTTCCACGGCCTTGGGATCGCCACGATAGTTGAACCAGATGCCGTCGAGATACTTGGTGTCCTTGATGTCCCCCATAGTTGAAAACGGGATATAGACGAGGCGATTGATATTGTCATCGCCCTCCTGCATCTTGGCCTTCAGTACCCCAATCACCTCAAAGCTGATGCCGTTCAACCGCACCGTCTGCCCCAAGGGGAACATTCCGGAGTAAAGCTTAGTCTTCGCCTGCGATCCAATGACGGCAACATGGTTCCGCTGTTGCACGTCCGCCGCCGTTATAAAACGACCTTCACTTAAATTCATCTTCTGGATGTCCTGCAATGCTGGGGTAACGCCATCGACCTCCCACGTGTAGGTATGGAGGTCATTCTGCACCGGTACCTGTTTCCACATCACCGGCGACACATGCTGGACACCCGGGACCGTCTCCTGAATGCGCTCCACGTCATCCTGCTGCAGACGCACCGTCACGCCTGCCTTGGTCCCCCCCACCTGTTCGCTGGTAGTGCCGGGAAACACGCCGATCATGTTGGTGCCAAACTGAGCGAAGATCGTCTCGAACGCCCTGCCGAAACCGGCACCATAGGCCAGCAGAAGGACGACCGTGGCGATGCCCCACGCCATGCCAACGATCGTGATGGCGGTCCGTCTTCCATTGTGCCGCATCGCTTCCATTGCCTGACCGAAGATATCTCGCAGCATCGTCTTACTCCCCTGCCCCTTTAATCTTTGCGCAGCGCCTCGACCGGCTGCATCCTGGCCGCGCGGCTCGCCGGATAAATGCCGGCCACAATACCGCAAAGCACCAGAGTCCCCATCGCCATTGCAGCCGACCACGGCACCAGCCGCGGCGGATCGAATCCCATCTGGTTGTCTCCCATCGCATGCCCCAGCACCAGCATCAGGCAGCCTGCACCCGCAATTCCAATCAGGCCGCTGATTCCGGTGAGCATCAGGCCCTCCAGAAAGAACTGCATCAGAACGCTGCGATTGGTCGCGCCCAGCGCCTTGCGCAGACCAATCTCCTGTGTACGTTCCGTCACGGTTACCAGCATGATGTTGACGATACCCACCGCACCCAGCGCCAGCGTAACGATGCCGACGCCGCCGAGAAAAACATCCATCGCGGTGAAGATTAGGCCAACAGTCTTGTTCGCCTTGATCGTGTCCCACTCCTCAAACGCGTCCGTCAGTCCGGGATCGAATCCATGCCTCTCGGCGATAATGCGGTGCACGTCCGCCTTTGCCGCCTCATTCATGTCCTCGGTTGTCGGCTGATATTGGATTGAGGTGACCGCATCTGCCGGGATATTGTCGCCGAGGATCGGAAAGAGTTGCAGCATCGTCGAGAGCGGAATATAAATCTTCTGGTTGTCGCTATCGTTATTGCCCCGCCCGATCTTCGGCGCAACCCCTATGACCTGAAAGCGATATCCATTCAGCGTAATAAAAGACCCAATGGAAGGCCTTCCCGGAAACAACAGCTTGTTATTCTTCTCCCCCAGGAAGACAACCTGCCTGCGCTGTGCGACGTCATCGGCGTTCAGAAAACGTCCCTTGGAGACGGGAAGATGACGTATCTCGGGGTAATTCCTCTCTACACCCAACACGGGGCCGCCTGCGCTCGAAAACTCGCTGACCTCCTTCAGATCGCCGCGATCGACAAACGCAGTTGCGTTGCGGACATGGGACGCCTCGGCACGGATAGCGTCGGCATCACTGAGCGTCAGTTTGTAGGGCCGCATCCCAGTATGCTGATTCGGCAGCGCAGGCACCGTCCCGCTGAAAAGCATGATGACGTCGGACCCCAGTTCCGACAACCCCCGGCGCTGTCCGGAACGAAATCCCTCACCCAGCCCAATCAACAGAAGAAGCGAAGCCACTCCCCACGCGATGCCGAACATCGTGAGGAACGATCGGAGCTTGTTTGCTCCAATCGATTGGAAGACCTGAGCGAAGATGTCGAGAAACGCGCGCATGACGAGGTGGACCTATTCTCCACCTTCAGCTACGTAAATTCCACTGAAACAGTTCCCACTTCGCGGTTATTCGCTGCTAATTAAATTAGAGCGCCGAATGGGCCAAGTTCTTCAGCAGTATAGGCATATCCGGGTCTGGCTCACTTTGCACCTCGATGCGCAGTGAGCGCAAAAAGTCGACGGTGGCTACCAGCAGCCGTTCATCGGCAGAGGGCGAATACAACAGCCGGACCGCTGAACTTGCCGCCAGACGATCTCCCCGCACTGCAAAACACCGCTCAGGACGATAGACGCAGGATGCCAGATCGGTAATGCTCAAGGCATTACTCGGCGTACACAGGATCGTCTTCGGCGGAGCCATGCGGTCGATCATGCTAAAGATCTCCAGCTTTGACTCCAGCTCATCGGGGACAAAATCGATGGCAATGTCCGCCTCCCGGACCGCATCTTCGACAGTCAAAGCGAGACCAAGGGTACCGGACGAATCGCGCAGATCCATCTCCGCAAAATCCGCCTCGGCGCGCCGCAGATTTGCCGGCATTACATCTTCCAGCACAACACGGTAGCCCACCGCAGCACACGCCAAAGCGAAACTTCGGCCCGCCGTCCCAGCTCCGATGATTGCGACAGTGCGAATCTCGAACGGCGACCCTGGTGCTACCGGTTGCATTACTTTTTGCTCGCGACGGCGTTGATGACCGACTCGTAACTCGGCTGGGACTGTTTAATGTGGTCAGAAACACGTTGACGCTCATCGTCGGTCAACGACGGCAGGACCGCAAGAATACGGCGCAGCGTCACCGAAATATCGTCAACATAATTCATCGTGCGGATGGCTTCGCCAGAAAGAGGCATGGATGCTCCTAAAATTTAATGTGCTCAACTTCAGTCTAAACGCTTGAGCCCAGGTCTGCCCGGCTAGTGTGACTCTTCTGTCGGGTGACCTGCCTCCACGCCTTCCTTCGGAGCTTCGTAGCCGTCGCGATCCGTCATCTCCATCAGCGCCGCCAGCTTGATTGCAAAGTCAGGATGCAGTGCGTTCGATTCATAGCGCCACGTCCAGTTCCCCGCCCCTGCCGCCGGCGTATTCATCCGGCACTCGCTGCCCAGGTGCAGAATGTCCTGCATCGGAAAGATGCACAGATTCGCCACGGATCTCGCCGCGGCACGAATCATCGCCCATACGATGTCACCTTCGTGCTCAATCGTTTGCAGATACGTCTGCACATTGGCCCGTTCCGTCTCGCCGGTACCGTCGCGCCACCAGCCCAGGGTCGTGTTATTGTCGTGGGTGCCGGTGTAGACCACGGTGTTCTTTACGAACCGGTGAGGAAGATAAAGGTGACTTCCCCTGTCCGAAAAGCCGAACTGTAGAATCCGCATCCCCGGCATGCCAAAATGCTCACGCAGCTCATCCACCTCGGGCGTGATCAGGCCAAGATCCTCTGCAATGAATGGAAGCTCCCCAAATACCTCTCTCAATCGATCGAAAAGCTCGTGCCCCGGCGCCTTCACCCACAGTCCATTGACCGCCGTCGGTTCCTCCGCCGGGATCGACCAGAACGCCTCGAAGCCGCGAAAGTGGTCGAGCCGTATCGAGTCATACAGCGTCAGCGAACGCCGAATCCGAGCCACCCACCAGTCGAACCCGCGCTCCTTCATCAGGCCCCATTTGTACAATGGATTGCCCCAGCGCTGGCCCGTACTTGAAAAGTAATCCGGCGGCACGCCCGACACCCGCGTTGGCTTCAGATCGTCGTCCAGCTCAAATATTTCGGGATGCGTCCACACATCGGCACTGTCGTAGTTCACAAAGATGGCGACATCGCCGAGAATCCGAATCTTGCGCTCCGTGCAGTATGTTCGCAGAGCACACCACTGCTCATTGAATAAAAATTGAATCGCCTGCTCTACCGCCAGTTCGCGGCCATGCGAGTTCAATACCGCCGTCAAGGCATCGTTCTTCCGCCGCGCATAGTCCTCAGGCCAATCTATCCAACTGACGTAGCCGTGCATTCTCCGCAGCACGTTGAACATCGCATAGTCGGAGAGCCAGGAGATATTGTCGTGACAGAATTTTTGAAACCGTGCTCTCAGATCGTTCGGCGCGTGGTCGAGAAAATTCGCAGCCGCTTCCTCGATCAGCGGGAGCTTCACCCGCATCGCTTCCACAAAATCCGCAGGCCCGTCGTGCCCGGGCAGTCCCTCGATCCGGTCCGCGCCAATCCAGCCTTCCCGCACCAGCCGTTCCAGGCTGATAAATAGAGGATTTCCGGCGAATGCCGACAGCGCCGAGTACGGCGATGAGCCATACCCCGTGGGGTTCAGCGGCAATACCTGCCACAGCCGTTGCTTCGCCGCCGCGAGAAAATCGACAAACGCATACGCAGCTGGCCCAAAATCTCCCACCCCACCGTACGAGGGCAACGACGTCACATGCAGCAAAACTCCCGACATCCGGTTTACGTTCATCGCTTCCCCACTCATCTTTGCCCCCGTACCACTGCTAACCTATGATGCGAAATTATCGCTACTCGAAAAATGACGAGGAGTCTGTCCCGCCACCGTAAATAGTAGAGGAACAGACCCCGTCGAGACAGTACCTGTCGCCTTCAAATCCCCCAAGAGCACCTGCGAGACGCTACTTCGGCCCCCATATACGGAAGTTCCCACTGCAATGAAGCATGCTCATCATATAAAGCATGCCATCGTAATAGCGTTGTTCTCCTGATGGAATAGGTGAATTCCACAACTCGTCGATGAAGGCTTTAGAAATCGGTCCTTTGGTAGCAGCGAGGCTTGCAGTCGCCGCTGTGGCAACCATCCCGGTGGAGTGTCGGTGCGAGAGCGGTTTGCCCTCCAGCGTGTACTGGTCGCTAAAAGTGCTGATGCCCTGACTGAATAGAAATTTTTGAATGCGGTCGCTCAGAACAGTCTCCTCCGCATCCTTGTGCCACCAGGAATAGTCAACCGACCAGTTGCTGGCCGTTCGCCAGGAGTCATAGGAGAAGTTAGCCGACATCGGGTTAAAGCCGGAGCCATGCGGTTTACCATCGAAGTCGGCATAGTCCGGCGCAAGGCCGGTAGTAGGATTTGTAGCCTTCTGAAAGAAACCGCGGCTGGCAGTTGCGGCCTCGGCCCAGAACGGGCGATCTTCAATCGGCCCCCACCGCGACCACAGTTCATAAAAGGCAGGCAAATGATACGAGGGGTCGGTGAAACCATTTCGATCCTGGCCAGGCACAAAAAGAATCATCTTGTATTGCTCATTGACCATCGGGCCAACCTTCTGCGGGCGGTTGCGCGGAGGCAAGCCGGGACGAGCGGCCGGGACGTAAGGCGGTTCGTTCGGCTTCAAACGAAATGGAGGGATGCCTGTCTTAACCGGGTGATGCCGCATGAGGCTAAGAATGCGGTCTGCCTGCGCCTTGTAGTTATAGATGCCGGTCCCGTTTCCCCAACGGTTCGCCGCGAAATAGAGGCTCATGACGAAATACTCTTCACCATCAGGAGCAGGCGAGTCGGAGCGCGGCGTCCCATCCGTATGCATCGACCACGAAAAGTAACCGACTGACGGATTGGCCGGATCTTTGATGAGCATGTAGGTGTTCGCCCAGTTCCAGATGGCATCGAACTCATGCTTTTTATTCATCTGAACGGCAATCATCATGCCGTAAGACATACCCTCTGTGCGAGCGTCTCGATTCGCGACGTCCGTAATATACGCAAGTGGCCCGTTCTCATTGCGACCTACCTCGTAGTAGAGAGCCTGCGTGTTCTTATCTCCATGAAAGAGTTGCTGGAAGGCGGCATCGATCTTGGCGCGGCTCTGCTTCTGACTGTGGCCCTGCTCGGCGAAAAGATCGCGATAGTGCCCCGTGCGGTAGGCCCCCGAGCCATCGCTGCCAGCAGCCGTCTGCGCGAACATGGGTGATACACCATCTCTCACAGCCTTACCTTGCGCGCGTGTAACTCCAGGCAAGGTGAAGATAACCGCAGCAGCTAAGGAGGAAGACAATATACAGACAGATCGCATAATGAACGGGGCTCCATTGGCGGGTGCCTTTAATCTGCTCACTCGCCGTATCGAATAATGCAGTGAACAGTAAAACTACCAGTCCGTAAGCGTGCCATCGAGCTTACGTGCAATGGGCAGATAAGCTCGTTGATACGGATACTTCGCGGCGAGGGTCTCATCGAGATCGACACCCAGTCCCGGCGCATCCCCCGGATACATATAACCGGCGTCAAACGTGTAGTGATGGGGAAACACTTCATCTGTCAGCACACTGTGATGCATGTGTTCCTGAATTCCAAAGTTATGGACGGCAAGTCCAAGATGCAGAGCGGCGGCCATCGTCACAGGAGAGAGATCGGTCGCTCCATGGAAGCCAGTTCGCACGTGGTAGAGCGCTGCAAACTCTGCGGTCTTCTTGACTTGAGTAATCCCCCCGCCGTGGACAATGGCCATGCGGATGTAATCGATCCACTGCCGACGGATGAGATCATGCGCATCCCATATCGAGTTGAAGACCTCGCCCACGGCAATCGGTGTGGTGGTGTGCTTGCGGATCAGCTCAAAGCCTTCCTGCAGCTCGGCAGTACACGGATCTTCCATCCAGAAGAGATGATAGGGCTCCAGCGCTTTGCCAAGACGCGCCGCCTCAATTGGAGTAAGCCGATGATGTACATCGTGAAGCAGATGAACATCCGGTCCAAGTTCTACGCGAAGCTTCTCGAAGAGCGATGGCGCACAGTTGAGGTACTTTTCGGTGGACCACAAACTCTCCGAAGGCAGGCCGCGCTCGGCGGGCTCATACGATTTGCCCCCCTTGGGCACACCATAGCTGCCCGCAACCCCGGGCACGCCAGACTGCGCACGCACTGCAAGGTAGCCTTCGTCCATATGTTTGCGAACGGAATCGAGCGCCTCCGGAATGTCGCGGCCATTCGCGTGCGTATAAACCAGCACGCCGTTCCGGCTCTTGCCGCCGAGCAGGTTATAGACAGGAGTGTTGAGCGCCTTGCCTTTGATATCCCAAAGAGCAACATCCACTGCGGCGATGGAAGCCATAGTGACGGGACCGCGTCGCCAGTATGCTCCACGGTACAGATACTGCCAGATGTCCTCTATCTGAAACGGGTCGCGGCCGATCAGGCACGGGAGGACATGTTCGGACAGATAGCTCGCAACCGCCAGTTCACGGCCATTGAGGGTCGCGTCTCCAAGTCCATAAATCCCCTCATCGGTTTCGATTTTGAGTGTGACGAAGTTGCGGTCAGGCGAGCAGACGATCAGGCGGGCGGCGGTGATTTTCATTGTTTTGTGATCTCGATGTAGTCAACAGGTGCGGGCTCGGCCCGATTTGGGATGCCTCGCAACGTAAGCGTATCTCCGGGCTCAAGCTTAACACCCGGTATAGTAAAGCGCGTGCTTGTGTGGCCATCGAGCGTTTTATCGGCGACAGCGGGAGGTAGCGTATTGTCCGCCGTCCAATGGGCGATGCCCTTGCCATTCAACAGGACTTCATACTGCGCGGCCCCCGGATGGATATCGAAGTACTGGACCGCAATTTGGTAGATTCCCGCGGGTTTATTCAGCTTTGCAGTAAGCGTGCAGGCGGTGGCCCGATTGCACGTCACGGCCTTGCCTCCGGAAGCAGTCTCCCAGGGTGTAACCTCGACCGGTGTATAACCATCGCTCTGCATCGCTTCGGCTTCAATCCGATCGGGATAGTGCCCCACCCGGCCGGCCGCATCAGCAATGCCCGACATCCGCAGAAACCACTCGCTCACCGCATCGCGCCAGACGATGGCGTGACCAGCCTGATACTCGAAGAGTGCAAGCGTTCGCTGATACCGCTCTTCATCGATAAGACCATGCAGTGTCTGCCAGCGAGGAGCATAGGTCGCAGCAGCGGCAGCGCCATCGTAGTGCGAGTCATAAACATGCTGAATGACAGTCTTGCCGCTATGCAGAACATAGTTGTACGGCACATGATGCATAAAGAGCAGAAGCTCATCCGGGCAGGTAGAAAGTGATTCGTAAATCTTCGCAAGCTCCGGCGGATATTGCCCGATATATCCCGTCCCTGTAGCGACGGTCCGGTCCATGCCAATACCCTGATGGTCGGCGCGAATCCACTGTCCCCATCCATTCCGTTCCGCCGATTCGATCCCTGGCCCATAGTGAATGCCTATGATATCGGTCAGCGTTCCCAGGCCAAGCGGTCCGGTGTACTCCTCATAGACATGCCATGAATTGCGCTGAAGATCGTCGATCGTAGAGACCACCTTCGGATTATTGCCAAAGGTAAGTCGAGTCCAACCATCGATGATCTGGTCCGTCGTGAGGTCTGGGTCCCACGCCAATTTGCCATAGCCATAAAGATTGGCCATGGCCATGGGATGATGCAGCCAGTTCTCATCCAATCCAACATTGACGACAGCAACAAAGCCTCCCAGCGGCCGATGAAAACTCTTTCCTTCGATAATCTCTTTGACCGGAGTGCTTCGATTCTGCGCTCGCATGTCCGTATCGAGCGCCGTCTTCCACATGGGCACAAGGAAGACCATGTGCCGCTGCTGCCCGGTATATTCCTGCGTCACCTGTAATTCAATCGCCTGATTGGTATGTTGCAGCGCCGCAAAAAGCGGAGAGACCGGCTCGCGCACTTGAAAATCGATCGGGCCATTTTTAATCTGGATGACTACGTTCGGCTCAAACTTGCCGTCGAGTGCGCGAAAGTTGTCATAGCCGGCACGCGCCCGATCAGCCTTCAGGTCGTGCCAGTCCAGATGCTGGTTGTAGACAAATCCACGATAAAGAACTACTCCGTGATGCGGCAGCAGCGCGTGGGCAAGAACATTAGCAGCCTGCGCAGGATTGCGGCGGTAATGCGATGGCCCAAGTCGTCCTTCGGAATCAGCCTTGACGACAAAGCCGCCGAAGTCCGGAATCAGTTTATAAATCTCATCCGTCTTCTGCTGCCACCAGGCAATAACCTGCGGATCAAGCGGATCAAAGGTCGAAAGGTGACCGACAGCTTGCGGGCTCGACAGGTCCACCGAGAGCGACATGCGAACGCCCCACGGACGCAGAGCATCGGCGATCCGAGCCAGTTCACGCAACATCTCCGGCTGCAACGTGCGCAAATCGGAGTTCACATTGTTTACTGTGCAGCCATTCAGGCCAACTGAGGCCAGCAGCCGGCCATACTCCGAAACGCGCGTGAGATCGCCGCGCACATGGCCGCCCTCAAAGAAGATGCTGCGCCCCGCATAGCCGCGTTCAATAGAGCCATCGAAGTTGTCCCATTGGTTGACCCATCGAATCGGTGCAGAGGGAGATTCCGCGTCAGGAGCGATCTCATGCAACTCCGCGACCTGCTCCAGCAGATGAAAGACCCCATAGAGTTCGCCCCTCTGGCTGCCGCCCGCAACAATCCAGAGACGATGTCCATGCTCATTTAATTTCGACACCGCAAAGCCTTCCTCGGCGAGGTCCGGCCCTCTCCATTGCGGCAATAGATGATGCAACTCCTGCGGAGTTCCCAGCACAAAAGCGTCGCCATCAGGCAGAGCAGAACTCACTCGAAATTCCCCGCCAAGCATGCTGCGCAAGCCCCGCGCCAGTTCGCCCGATGCGCTTTGTCCCACAGGAGACGTATCAGCCCGCACAATCTGGCGCGGCAGTGAGCGATATTGCTGAAGTGCGGATGGATCCGTAATCCGGCTATAGCGCAGCCAGCCCGCAGAACCAGTCTCCGCCTGCGCCGCCCAAACGGTCGAACCAAAAAGGACCGCAAGTGTAATAGAGCGCAGAAACCGGCGTAATCCGCACACGCCAGTTTTTCTATCCCGCTTTTCTTCAATCATCAACATGGCCATTGAGCTATCGATTCACTCCACTCGCAAGATAGCCGCCATCGACCGTTACAATCTGCCCGGTCATGTAGGAGCACTCATCCGATGCAAGAAACACCGCGGTCCCCGCAAGTTCGTCGACCACTCCAAAGCGATTCATCGGCGTCCGCAGTAGAAGCTCCTGTCCGCGCGGCGAATCCAGCAACGCGCGATTCAGATCGGTAGGAAAGATGCCCGGCGCAATCGCATTGACACACACGCCCTGCTCCGCCCATTCAACGGCGAGCGAACGCGTAAGCGCTCCAACCGCGGCTTTGCTGGCCCCGTAGGCAGCTACGTCGCGAAATGCAACAAAGGTAGAGAGCGATGCGATGTTAATGATGCGGCCCCATCCCTGTTCCAGCATCGACGCTCCAAAGATCTGGCATGCGCGCAGTGTGCCATTCAGATTGACGTTCATAATGCTTTGCCACAGCGCCTCCGGGCAATCGAGCGTGGGGACCCGCTTGGTGATGCCCGCCGAATTCACTAGAATATCGATCCGGCGAAAGCTGGACCTCACGACATAATGCAGTTCCTGTAATGATCTTCGATCCGTAACATCCGACGCCACCCTAAGTGTCTTGCACCCCGACGCTTCCAGGACATCGGCCATGACATCCACCGACTTCGCTGACCGGGAAGACGCGATAACATCCGCCCCGGCAGAGGCCAATCCCACCGCTATGGCCCTTCCGATACCCGAGGTTCCCCCAACGACCACCGCGCATTTTCCGGTGAGATCGAACGTCATTCCGTGCTCCCCTCAAAATCACAACGCCAACGACGCGAAGATCTGCTTCAAGCAAATCCAATTTATTCACGCACACCGATCATACGGAACAATTAGCCCAGAATCTCCTTTAGTTACACGTTAAAGCTATCCACACGGCGGCGGGCGTCCCATTTGCATTGTTCACACGAAAATCGACAAAGCTCCCCGCGGGGACGGCGACGCTTCCCGTTATAGAACAGCTTCCACCCGAAGCTGCAGTGCAAACCAACGCCGTGTCCGCCATGTTCCCCGGAGTTCCCTGGCGAAGCGTCACAGTAATTGATTGCATTTGCTGCGAATAGACACTCAGCATGGTCGCCATACACCCCGTCGGCACCCAGGTCAGCACCGAAGCATCTTCGCTCCCGGCGGCGTTTGTGTTGCTCACCGAATAGTAGAGGCTGGAGAACGACACCGCGTGATACATCGAACCAGACAACGCTCCAGAAGCGCTACCCGTGCCTGCGCCCACCCCATTTACTCCGGCCGCGCCCTGCGGAATCGTAAAGTTCAACACAGCCGCCGATGCCGTTCCACTGTTCGTCACCGCCGCGGGCGAGCCCGCCGCGCCAGTCGTCACCGTTCCCATACTCACGGTTGCCGCCACACCCGCAGGCCCTGTCGGTCCCGCGCTCCCCTTCTGCGCCAATACTGCCCAGGCAGCAGGATATAAATCCGGCTGCATCCCGAAGCTGCTCACCTGCGCCAGATATGTGCTCCCTTCAAACGACGCAGCGTCATTGGCCTGATAGCTCGCCCCAGAATTCCACGCTCCCCGATAGTTGATCCCAACAGCACCATTCGCTCCGGCAGCGCCGGGCAGTCCCTGCGGTCCGGCAGTACCTTGTGGCCCGGCCGCGCCGGTAGCTCCTGCCGGCCCCTGCGCACCTGCTGCTCCTGGCGCAGCAAGAAGACTCCAGCGAGCCGGGTTCGAACCCGGAGTATTTCCCTGATTGCTTGCGGCCACCGAAATATAACTCGCTCCTTGATAGCTCACTGCATCATTCATTGCATAATTCACGCTCGATATGTAATTCCCCCGGAAGATGATCCCGGCGGTCCCCGCGGGTCCGATGGGCCCCATCGGACCGGCAGGCCCCTGAAGGCCCGAAGGTCCAGCGGGGCCAGCGGATCCAGCCACTCCCTGTAAGCCGCGAGGCCCCTGAATCCCTGCAGTGCCCTGAGGACCTTGAGACCCCGAAGCCCCCGCCGGCCCCATCGGTCCCACATCTCCCTTCGGCCCAGCAGGTCCCGCACTCCCCGCGGCTCCCGGCAAGCCAGGCGCACCCGCAGGCCCGACTGCTCCCGTAGCTCCCATCAACCCTATTGGCCCGGCAGGCCCAGCCGGGCCCGCCGTAGCCAGCGTCACATCCAACACCGCCGCGTGGCCGGTCAAATCATTTTCTTTGCTGTCGAACTGAAGCACCGCCGCATCCGCGGTCAACGCCAAGCCGTGGTTCGTCGCCGGAGCGGTGAGCCAACCCTGCACCAGCGACGTCACATCCACGGCTACATAGGCCCCGGCCTCATTCACCTGGACTACCTGCGCCGCGCTTCCCAGAGGAGGCAGCGTCGCATACGTCACACTGTACTCACCCCATCCGCCATCCACTGGACGCACGCTCACCAGACCCGCTGCATCCGCCCGGTTGCAATATAGCCGCAGAGTTGCCCGCGACACCTGTACCGCTGTCGTCCCGGCAGGTAATACTCCCAGGTCAAACTGGAGGAGCGCCGTATATCCCGCGCCTACATTTAAATTCGAGATCGCCCCGCTGTTCACTCCAGGCAGCGCGCTGTTCACGTGTGCATCCGCGACCAGGGTCGCCTCTGCCGCCCACACCGGCAAAGCTGCGAAGAGCCACGCCACCAGACCCGCCCGCAGTAAAGCTTTCCGCACTCCAACCATCAAAAACCTCAGCAGGGGCCGACCCTTCGCCATGCAACGAAAAGCCGGCCTGCCAACTTCCAACGATCGAATCTCAGCGATGCACGTTGCGCTGGGCATGGACTGCCCATGCAATTAATCGTGATAACCATAAACCAGGGAGCATCACCGTTTTAGGCCAACCGCATCCGAAACACAAGCCCCCTGCTTACGACTTCCGTGTTATTCCCCGTGCCCCTGCAATTTCCCTCTCGAACCCGCATCTCATATAGTGCAATTGTCGGCATCGTTATCCGCGAGGACACTAAAGCATGAACACCGCCCCAGCCAATCAACCCGGGCAACTCCCCTCCCCGGCATCGCTCGTCAACATTCCCCATCTCATCACCGCCTTCTACTCTCTCCATCCCGACCCCACTGTTGCCTCCCAGCGCGTCTCCTTCGGCACCTCAGGCCACCGCGGCAGCTCTTTCGGCGCATCTTTTAATGACGATCACATCGCTGCCATTACCCAGGCCATCGTCGAATACCGCGCCTCGCAGCACACTCTCGGGCCTCTCTTCCTTGCCAAAGATACTCACGCTCTCTCCGAACCGGCCTTCACCACCGCCCTCGAGGTCCTCGCTGCCAACGACATCGAGGTCATAATCGACGAGCACCTCGGCTACACCCCTACCCCCGTGCTCTCCCACGCCATCATCACTCACAACCAGAATCCCAAGCTCCACCGCGCCGACGGCATCGTCATCACCCCTTCGCACAATCCGCCCGAAGACGGCGGCTTCAAATACAACCCTCCCAGCGGCGGCCCAGCTGATACCTCCGCCACCAAGTGGATCGAAAATCGCGCCAACGAGCTCATTGCCGACGGGCTCAAAGACGTAAAGCGCATCCCCTACTTCCGCGCACTCGCAGCGGATAAGACCTACCGCCATGACTACACCTCCGCCTACGTCAACGATCTCGGCAGCGTCATCGACTTTGAAGTCCTTCGCGGCACTTCACTCAAGCTGGCAGTCGACCCACTCGGCGGAGCCGGAGTTCACTACTGGCCTCGCATCGCCGAGCAATACAAACTCCCCCTCGAAATCCTCAACCCCAACGTAGATCCCACCTTTCGCTTCATGACCTGCGATTGGGACGGCCGCATCCGCATGGATTGCTCCAGCCCCTTCGCGATGGCCAGCATGATCGCCAACAAATCAAAGTACGACGTAGCCTTCGCCGCTGATACTGACCACGACCGCCACGGCATCGTCACCCGTACCACGGGCCTGCTCAATCCCAACCATTACCTGGCCGTCTGCATCCAGTACCTCTTCACCCACCGCCCCGACTGGTCGGAAAAAGTGGGCATCGGCAAAACCCTCGTCTCCTCCTCCATCATCGACCGCGTAGCCAAGGGCCTCAATCGCCCCATGCTCGAAGTTCCCGTCGGCTTCAAATGGTTCGTAGACGGTCTCGTAGACGGGACATTGGGTTTTGTGGGAGAAGAATCCGCCGGAGCCACTTTCCTCCGCCGCAATGCCCGGGTCTGGACCACTGACAAAGACGGCCTCATCCCCGGCCTGCTCAGTGCCGAGATGACCGCACGCACCGGCCGCGATCCCGGCGAACTTTATCGCGAGCTCACGCAAAAGTACGGCGACCCAACTTATCAGCGCATCGACGCCGCCGCTACCAAGGAGCAGAAGGCCAAGCTTGGCAAGCTCTCTCCCTCACAGGTCACCGCCAAAGAACTGGCCGGAGAACCGATCACAGCAATCCTCACAGAAGCTCCCGGCAACCACGCACCCATCGGCGGCCTCAAAGTCACCACGGAAAACGGCTGGTTCGCTGCCCGTCCCTCCGGCACCGAAGACGTCTACAAGATCTATGCCGAGTCCTTCAAAGGCGAAGCTCACCTCAAACAAATCCAGACCGAAGCCCAACACCTCGTCAATACCGCCATCGCCTGAACGAATCTCTACAGAAATTTTCATCAAAGAAATACCAGCTCGATTTCATTACCGCGCAGTGTTGCTTAAGGGCACGGCTTCAGCCGTGCCGTCACCGCGCGATATAAGCGGGCATTAGCCCCGAGGAACGTTTTTGTCTCCAGCCCACGTCGCCATCTGGATCATCTCCTGCATCAGCATTCTGCTGATGCTCCTCCGCCCACGCAACATTGCTGAAGCGTGGTGGATCGGCCTCGGTGCCGCCGTGATCGTAGGCTTCCGCCTGATACCACTCTCCCTCGCCGGCCACGCCATCGCTGAAGGCACCGACGTCTACCTCTTCCTCGCTGGCATGATGCTGCTGTCCCAACTCGCCCAGATGCACGGCGTCTTCAACTGGCTCGCCACCATCGCCATCCAGCACTCCCGAGGCTCGCGCATCCGCCTGTTCACGCTCATCTACATCGTCGGAACGTTTGTCACGATCTTCATGTCCAACGATGCAACAGCCGTAGTTCTCACTCCCGCCGTCCTCGCCGCCACCAGAAAGTCAAAAGTAGAGCCACTTCCCTACCTTTTCATCTGCGCCTTCATCGCCAACGCCGCCAGCTTCGTCCTTCCCATCTCGAACCCCGCCAACCTCGTCGTCTTCCACCACGGAATGCCGCCGCTCGGCGAGTGGCTGCGCCTCTTCATCATCGCCTCCATCCTCTCCATCGTGGCCACCTACTTCACGCTCCGCTGGTACTGCCGCAAAGACCTCAAAGGCACCATCGCAGACGATAATGAAACGCCGCATCTCGCCGAAGCCGGAAAACTCACCCTCATAGGCATAGCCATCGTCGCCGCCGTTCTCCTCACCGCTTCGGCGATGGGCAAAGACCTCGGCCTTCCCACCTGCATCTCGGCAATCCTCATCGCGGTAGTCATCTCCATCCGCAAACGAACCCGGCCCTCGGCGATCCTCTCCGAAATCTCATGGAGTGTGCTTCCCCTCGTCGCCGGCCTCTTCATCATGGTCGAAGCCATCGACAGCGCCGGCGCACTCCACCTCTCACAGACCGCACTCCAAACCCTGCAACACCTGAAGCCTATGGCAGGAACCATGGCAGCAGCCTTCGGCACCGGCATCGGGACCAATCTCGTGAACAATCTGCCCCTGGGTCTGATCGCCGCCGCCAGTATTCAAGCCGCGCACGTCACCGGAGCACTCCGAAGCGTCATCCTCGTGGGCATCGACCTCGGCCCCAACCTATCCGTCACCGGCTCCCTCGCCACAATCCTCTGGTTGATCGCCATCCGCAAAGAAGGACAAAACGTAAGCGCCTGGAAGTTCCTGAAGGCAGGCATCCTCGTCATGCCCCCAGCCCTGGCACTGGCCACTATTGCCGCAGCTCTCTTCACACACTAAATCCCTGATAATAGAAACATGCTAGAACCCGAGATCACAGCCGAAGCCTTCATCCAGCAGCGCCAGCAACCCAACCCGCCCCTCCTGCTCGATGTCCGCGAACCCTGGGAGTTCCAGACCGCCAGCCTGCCTGATAGCCTGCTCATGCCGATGGGCGAAGTCACCTCACGCGCTCATCAAGAACTCGACCCCGATGCCCACATCGTCGTCCTCTGCCATCATGGTGCACGTTCGCTCTCTGTCACCATGTGGCTACGCAACCAAGGCTTCGACAACGCACAGTCTCTCGCCGGAGGCATTGATCACTGGTCCCGCGTTATCGATCCGAGTGTCCCTTTGTACTAACTGCAGCGATCCACTATTTGGCGCGGGGATGGGTCTCGTCGTAAACACGCTGCACCTGCCCCACAGTCAATTGCGTGTACCGCTGGGTAGTCGACAGCCGCTCATGCCCCAACATCTCCTGAATCGCCCTTAGGTCCGCGCCCTCCTCCAGCATGTGCGCCCCAAATGCATGCCGTAGTGTATGCGGATGCACATCCGCCGCCAGCCCCCGACTCAGTGCAATCGCCTTCACGATCCGGCCTACACTCCGCGTCGTCAAACGGCAATCTCCGCGCATCCGCAGGTTCGTCACCAGCGGCCCCTCATGCACCAGCCCACCTTTACCCGCCGCCGTCAGCTTCGCCTCGCGCAGCGGCAAATAAATCATCAGTGCCGCCGCAGCCTCATCTCCCAGAGGAACTAACCGCTCCTTCTTCCCCTTGCCTCGAACCAGAACAGCATCGTCGCGCCACTTCACGCTGCCCATATTCAAACCCACCAACTCCGAGTTGCGAATCCCGCACCCATAGAGCAGCTCGAAGATCACGCGATCACGCTCCGGCCACGCCGCCGCCTCGGCCTCATCCCGCTTCGCCGGCTTCTCCAGCGAATCCAGCACCCGGTTCACCTCTTCCATGCTCGGCACCCGGGGCAAATGCAGTGGACGCTTCGGTGTACTCACCAGCAACGCTGGATTCTGCGCGACCTTCCCTTCCTTCGCCAGCCATTTGAACCAGCTTCGAATCGCCGCCAGCGCCCGCGCCGCGCTCGCCTTCGTCAGCCCGCGCTCGTACAGCACGCCAAGATACGCCCGAATATGCAGATGCTCCACCGCATCAATCCGCGCATCCTTCCCCAGCGTCTCATTCAAATAAGCCGCAAACCCACGCACCTCACGCGCATAAGCTCGCACCGTATGCTCCGACGCTCCGCGCTCATTCGCGAGCATCGCGAGAAAACCGTCAGCCAGTCCATCGAAACTGAAGCTGTCTGTCCTCACGCAATCGGCGCTCCTTTGCGGCGCTTTCTAAACTTAGCAATGGCGATAGCCACTAGAGCAAAAAGAATCCAATTGAAAAGAACGATAAGTACCGGATTCGGATCATGAAGATTCGACACCATCGCAGATAGAACTCCCCCAGCAAATCCAATCACCCCGAATACACCCAGAAACCAAGCGCAAGGCCCTTCACTACAGATACCCATCCATGCCAAAACTGAAAGTGCAGCCAGACAACCAGAGATTGCCCAAATCCAAATCAGCGTCTTAGACTGAAGTTTAGGCATCAACTCTCAACCTCTTCTTCCCGCGCGGATGATGCGCCCGATGCACCGCCTTCAGATGCCCCAGCGCCACATGCGTATAAACCTGGGTGGTCGCAATATCCGCATGGCCGAGCAGCGTCTGCACGCTCCTCAAATCCGCACCATGCTCGACCATGTGTGTCGCGCAACTATGCCGAAGCATATGCGGACTCGCCTTCGTCCCTGTCCCCGAAGCGCTCTTCACCATCTCCCAAACCCACTGCCGCGTCAACGCATTCCCGCGCACACTGAGAAACAGGGTTCGCTGCATCCCACGCACCAAACCAGGCCGCCCCAGCGACAGATACCGCTCCAGCGCTTCCACTGCACTCCGACCCAGAGGAACTATCCTCTCCTTATCACCCTTGCCTCTTACCTGCGCCCGAGCCTGATCTAAATGCAAATCCTCCACATGCAGCGAGCAGATCTCCCCAACCCTCAATCCACCCGCATAAAGCAGCTCCAGAATCGCATGGTCGCGCAGCGCCAGACCATCCGCATCCGCCGCCCGCGCAGCCACGCCGGTGCGCTCCAGCATCTCGCCCACTTCACCCTCGGCAAGGGACTTCGGTAGCACCTTCCCGCTCGACGGAGTCTCAATATTGACCGTAGGATCATGGTCGATCCGCTTATCCATAAGCAGCCAGCGATAAAACCCCCGCAGAGCGCTCAGCTTCCGCGCAATCGACCGCGACTCGACTCCATGCCCGCGCAGCCCTTCCATAAACGCGCTCACATCGGCCTGCACCGCCGACACCAGCACCCCATTCCGCCCCTCGACATGCTCCGCGAACTGCTCCAGATCGACCTGATACGCCTCACAACTGGCCGGGCGCAGCCCCTTCTCCACGCGCAGGTACGCGATAAACTCCTGCATAACCCGCACGTTTCCTGAGTTCTGGGTCGTATCCCGCATAGAACTCGATTATCGGCGTTCCCACTGCGCAAGTCTTTGATTTAAAAAGCACGGTATCCACCTCGCTAGCACCCACCCCGGCACTTGCCAACCGCGCCAACTCTCTACCCGCATCACCCTACCGCTCGCTACCTCACCGTCTGCTCATGAGAAGCGCCCATAGGACCGGGGCCATCCTCTGGCAGCGAAAACTCCGGCAACGCCTCAAAGGCAGGCCTGGCGACGAAATAACCCTGGATCAGGTTCACGCCACAATCCTGCAGCGCCGCGAACTCCGAGATCGTCTCCACACCCTCGGCAATGAACTCTATATTGAGAGTGCGGCACAGTTCCACCATCGACCGCACAATTGCCATGGCCACTGGCCGCCTGTCCAGATTCCGAGTCAAATCCATATCCAGCTTCACGATCTCTACCGGCACATCTGCCAGCACGTTCAAGCCCGAATAACCAGCGCCCAGATCATCAATCGCCACCCTGAAGCCGTGCCGGCGGTACTCGTTCACAATACCCAGCAAATGCTTCCGGTCAGCTATCTTCTCGACCTCCGTAATCTCGAAGATCAGTCGATCCAATGGAAATCCGACACTCTGCGCGGTCTTCAACGTAAGTTGAATGCAAGCCACCGGACTATACACGGCTCCCGGAATAAAATTGATCGAAAGCGCCGCGCCCGTCTCCGCCAGGTTCAACCGGCGCGCAAGCGTGATCGCTTTGACCCGGCAGCTCTGGTCGAAGCTATACCTGTTCTCGTCTGTTAATTGCCCGAAGATCGTACTCGCGGGTTCGTCATTCGGGCCTCGAACTAATGCTTCGTAAGCAAAGACGCGTCTCGTATCTACCTGCACAATTGGCTGAAAAGCCATACTGAACGGAAACGGCTCGTGAACGCCATCCTTGCATGCGCCACAGCCTTGTGGGCCGATGATCATTTTCCGATCATATCCAACTTCCCTTGTAAATTTATCTCCCGAAGCAGTGCCGCCCTACCACCTTTGCGTGATTCGAGGTCACTTCGCCGCACGATTCGGCCGCCTGCAACCCTGCCATCCTGTTGACCATCCCACACTGATAAACTGAGTCACAGTCATGTTTGAAAATCTAAGCGACAAACTCCAGCGCTCCTTTAAGAACCTCCGCGGCCAGGGCACCATCACCGAAGAGAACATCTCCGACGCCCTCCGCGAGATCCGCCTCGCCCTGCTCGAGTCCGACGTCAACCTCAACGTCGTCACCGAACTCATCGAGCACATCCGCGCCCGCGCCCTCGGCGAGCAAGTCGCCACCGCCCTCTCTCCCTCCGAACAGATCGTCAAAATCGTTCACGACGAGCTCGTCAACGTCCTCGGCAAGGACACCGCCCGCTTCCAGAAGTCTTCGCAGCCGCCGTCGGTCATCCTCATGGCTGGCCTGCAAGGCTCCGGTAAAACCACGACCTCCGGCAAGCTCGCCCAGTGGCTGAAAAAAGCAGGTCACCGACCCATGCTCGTCTCGGTCGACGTCTATCGCCCCGCCGCCCGCGAGCAGCTCGCCATCGTCGCCACCTCCATCAACGCGCAGCTCTACAAAGGCGACACCAAGGGCGAGCCAGCAGACTCCAAACTCGTTGAACGCCTCGCCAAAGAGGCCAAGCGCGAAGCCGCCAACTACGGCTGCGACATCCTCATCGTCGACACCGCTGGCCGCAACCACATCGACGACGCTCTCATGGCCGAGATGGCCATGCTCAAAAAGCTACTCAACCCCAGCGAGATCCTCTTCGTCGCCGACGCCATGACCGGCCAGGACGCCGTCAACTCCGCCAAAGCCTTCAACGACCATCTCACCATCACCGGAGCCATCCTCACCAAGATGGACGGAGACGCTCGCGGCGGCGCTGCTCTCTCCATCCGCCACGTCACCGGCGCGCCCATCAAGTTCCTCGGCACCGGCGAAAAGCCCGACGCCTTCGAGCCCTTCCACCCCGACCGCATCGTCAGCCGCATCATGGGCCACGGCGACATCGCCACCCTGCTCGAACGCGCTGAATCAACCCTCGACCGCGGTAAAGCCGAGCAGTTCGCCAAAAAGGCCCTCTCCGGCGACGGCTTCTCGCTCGACGACTTCCGCGAGCAGCTCCGTCAAATTAAAAAGATGGGCAGCATGAAGTCCATCCTCAAGATGCTACCCTCGGTCGGCCCCTTCGCGGGCATGCAGCAGGCCGTCGAAAACGTGGACGAAGGCCAGTTCACCCGCGTCGAATCCATCATCAACTCGATGACGAACAAAGAGCGCCAGAACCACGAGCTGATCAACGGCAGCCGCCGCAAGCGCATCGCCGCAGGCTCCGGCACCACAGTGCAGGACGTCAACAACCTCCTCCGCCAATACGGCCAGATGCGAAAGATGTTCAAAACCATGGGCTCAGGCGGCGGCATCAAAGCCCAGCAACGCATGATGAGCCAAATGCAAGGGCGGCAGAAGTTCGGGAGGTAGAGCGGAACGTCAAAGAGGTGCACCAAAGCCGGAGTCTGGACGCCCTTTTAGGAAAAGGCACTTCGATCCGCTGTTTGCGCCCAGCCATAGGAGAAAACCGCTGCACAACCTGCCTAAAACTGATCGCCGCCACAGGCAGGATGGAAGACTGCGAGTTCAATGGCAGACCGAAAAACATAAAAGTTTCTTGTGGTCAATGTTTTGAAGTGCTATGCTGACCCCACTTTTATGAGAACTCTCCGATCGACCACTGACCAAGTGGCGAGAAAGCTAGTCCCGGCGTGGCGATCCAAGAGAAAATATGAAGACGAGATCGCGTATTGGCGGGGTGAATTGGATCACCTGAAGGACTGGTTCGTCGATGGCACCAGGGATTGGTGGGGTGTCAGACCCCCCTCACCAAACCAGCGGCAGAATCGATCTGATCTTTGGGTGGTAAATGCCGTCATGACGCTGCATCACGTGCGCCCCAGTTATTGTGAAGAGTTGCGGCTGGAAAGAGCTCATTTCAGCGGCAAGCGCGTACTGGAAGTCGGAAGCGGCCCTCTCGCTCCCATCCTTCAGTTTTCCGGATGCATTCGACATTGTCTCGACCCTCTGGTGAACATGTATATGGCTGCCGGATGGCCCCTATATGATTACGACGCGAAGTTTGTCAGCATGGGCGGGGAGCGGATGCCCTATCCTGACGCCTATTTCGATTCCGTCATTTCAGTCAATGCGCTCGATCATGTAGACGACTTCGGCCAGGTTGCTTCCGAGATGCACCGCGTAGTGAAGCCGGGCGGAAGTATTGACTTCGAAGTGGAATATCACGCGCCCACCGTACCCGAGCCAATCGAGATGACAGACGAGAAGGTCCTGGAAGCGTTCCACGGATTCGAACTGAAGCCAGTGATTAGTCGTACAGGGCACGAAATGTTTGAAACGCTTGCCAGCAGATTTGATTTGATCCCGAACCAGTTCGAACGGTTTGGGAAAGAGCGATTTGTTACCTGGCATGGCATAAAGATTTGAGATAATGCGGCCTCTGATGGGCTGCTCTGCCTCCTCGATTCGGCTTCCAGGCCGGGTGCCCCATTCATGCAGTCTCATCGAATGAGTGGGCATTCTCGCGAAGCGCGAACCCGATACGCTGAAATCATCCTCCGCACCCCGGGAGGTCACACGCAACATCCAGATTTAAGTCTCGCTTCGAAGACCCTGGGAATTCTCAGTAGGAAGAGCGGGTTACTTCCCCACGTTGGAACATCTACGACGCGCAGCACTCAGCTCTTAGCCTGCCGCCTCCCGCATCCACCCCTCCATCACCTCGTGCCCCACCAGCCCCGCCTGCTGCCGAACCGCCTTTCCTCCCGCAAAGACCATGAAGTTCGGAATTCCCTGCACGCGATACCGCGCCGCCAGTCCCTGCTCCTTCTCCGTGTCCACCTTCAGCACCACACCGCGCCCGGCCATATCCTTCGCCGTACGCGCCACCTCCGGAGCAGCCGCGCGACAGGGCCCGCACCACGCAGCCCAGAAGTCGACCAGCACAGGAACCTTCGCCCCCTGCACAATCTCGTCGAACTCCGCCGTCGTCACCGCAATAGGCTCATCCACCGGCCCCAGGTCTGCCTTGCACGCCCCGCACCGTCCTTTATCAGCCAGATGCCCCGCGCCCGTCCGGTTCTTCTGCCCACAACTCTTACACGTCCTGATGATTCCCATCGTCCCTCCGTCAAAGCCCGCACCGAACCACTCTATCAAGTCACCAGCCGCCGGGTGCCGGGTGCCCCATTCATGCAGTCTCATCGCATGAGTGGGCATTCGCCCGAAAGCGCGACTCCCATCCCAATCCGCCGCCATAGGTTTCTAACTCCCGACGCATCCCAAACCTCTATAAACAGATTTAATCCCGCCAGCCCTCTCTTCTGGGACTACAATTACGCACCCCGGGGATTCATAGTTCAAATCTCACGAAAGAGAGATCAATCATGATCGGAGAACAGATTGGTGAAACCAAAGGAAGAAGACTAGTCCGCAGGGTCGTCTCCATCGACCCCCCAACCGCAGAAGTGTCCTTCGAGGACGCCGGCCAGATGCTTGGTATCCCCACCACCGGCATGGGGACCTACACCTCCGTCATCCGTCCCGACGGCTCCGTCCTCGGCCAGGGACAAGGCATCAACATGACCCAGGATGGCGAGACCATTACCTGGACCGGAACCGGCATAGGCACATTCGGCCCTGGCGGTTCCATCAGCTACCGCGGCATGCTCTTTTTCCAAACAACGTCTCAGAAGCTCGAGCGCCTCAACAACACCTGCGGAGCCTTCAAATACGATGTCGACGCTTCCGGAAGCACCATCTCCAAAATATGGGATTGGAAGTAAGGGCTAAATCGACTCGAAACCGGATGTCCCACAACTCTCGATCTTGAGGTGTGCGACCTCCACGGCCAAAGACGAACCAGTTGCTCACTCGTCGCAAACCTCGCTTCGGAGCCGAATTCGCGTCACCCAAATCAGCGAGCCACCCAGCCCGAAACCCATTGCGCAAAACTTGACTTAAGCCAGCCTCCGGAAGGCACTGTGTCCCCAGAGGAGTGCCAGCCAGCTTCCACAAGTCCTAAGGAGGTCCAGACCTAAAGCCTCTCGTTCGAAGACTTTAGGACTTGAGTACGGGGAGGGGGTACTGGACCGTCGAATGGAGTGCAAATATGCAGCCCTACAAAAACCTGAGCGGAACTTCCGGTGTAGTCGCATTCGAGGCTGGAGATGATCACATCAATATCGAATTTGAGGGTAAGCAGCGATATCGCTACGACTACACCATTCCTGGAAAGAAGGAAGTGGAAACAATGAAGTCCCTCGCCAAACGCAGTAAGGGACTCGCTACGTTCATCAGCAAGAATGTAAGGGAACGCTTTGCCGCTAAATTACCTTAGCGTTTCCACACGTCGCTGGTGAACGAGAGCAATGCCTCATTAAAGGTCCGGATCGAAGAGCGGCTTCAACTGCTTTCCCCTAGCTCTGCCCCCTAAAATAGAGGGTGCTTCGGCCAGAATTTGAATGTGTAGATTCCGCCAAATACCGCCATCACCATGCCCCACCACAGCGTCGGATGCAATGACTCCAACCATGGCAACAAAAGTTCATTCGGCGGAGGATTGTGATACTCCAGGATTCCTGTGGCAATCAGCACCACTCCATAGGTCAGCATCAGAATTCCGCAAAAGAACCAGATCGACAGCTCGGCTGTCTCCACATCGCGTTTTTCGTTCATAGCCAAGCTCCTACCACAACATCAAATTCAAAATAAAGAAGATGGTGATGACCACGATGGCCCAAAAGATTGGCTTCTGCCAAAGCGTCTTCGATCCATCATCTGGGATCGGCGTAACGCCATAGACCAGCCCGCCAAGCTGCTCTACTGGAACAGGCTTGGTCACCAGACTCACTATCACCGTGACACTCACGCAGATCAGCCAGCTCCACAGTCCGCGATAGAGGTTCTCTGCCATCGGCTTCGCATCCGCGCTAAGGGCGATATAGCGCAACGCCCCGGGATCGCTATGCGTCCAGACAAACATGCCGATCGAAGACACCGTTCCCGCCAATAGGCCGCAGAAGCCGCCGGCATGGGTCGCCCGTTTCCACAACATGCCGAGCACTACTGTGCCGAACAGCGGCGCGATGAAAAAAGTAAACAGCGCCTGAACGTAGTCCATGATGCTGGCCGCGTTCATGACGAGGTAAGCAGTCGCAACGCTCACCAACATGCCGATCACGGTCGACCAGCGGCCCATGGCGACGTAGTGTTTGTCACTGGCTTTTTTGTTGATGAAGGCGCCGTAGATGTCGTACGTCCACACCGTCGAGAATGCGCTGACATTGCCCGCCATGCCGCTCATAAATCCGGCGACCAACGCGGTAATGCCTAATCCCAGCAGGCCCGGTCCACAGTAGCGGATCAGCATCAGCGGAAGTACGTCGTCGTAGCTATGTTGTCCGGTGACCTGGGCAATGCTGGCGGGCACCAGGTGCATCACGCTGCCGTCGGGGTTTTTCAGCACCGCCAATGCCAGCAGGCCGGGCACGATGACGATGAAGGGAACCGCCATTTTAAAGGCTGCTCCGATAACCGGAGCCATCTTTGCTGCGCGCAGATTATTCGCACTCAGTACACGCTGGACGACGAGAAAGTCGGTTGTCCAATATCCGAAACTAATGACGAATCCCAGCCCAAAGACGATCCCGGTCCAATGCACGCCCATGGGGTTGTCTTTGAAATGACCCAGCGTGCTCCACAGATGCGTATAGTCGCTGCGGCCTACGTTCACGGCAATCTGCGCTTTAAGGTTCGTCCATCCACCGGCCTCGATCAGCCCAAGGATGGGGATCATCGCCGCGCCCGCCCAGATCAGCACAAACTGCAAGACCTCATTGATGATGGCCGACCGCAAGCCGCCCAGCATCACATAGAGCGCCACCGTGGCCGCGCCCACCCAGATGCTGAAGCTGATGTTCCAGCCAAGAACCGTTTGCATCACCACGGCCATGGCATACATGTTCACGCCGCTCATCAGAATCGTCATGATGCCGAACGAGATCGCCGACAACCCGCGGGCTGGCTCACCGAACCGCAGTTGCAGATAACCGGGTACCGAATGTGTCTTCGAGATGTAATAGAACGGCATCATCACGATGCCGAGAAATAGCATCGCAGGAATCGCACCGATCCAGTACCAGTGCATAGCAAGAATGCCGTACTGGTACGCCGCACCTGCCCAGCCCATCAGTTCCAGCGATCCCAGGTTGGCCGACACGAAGCTCAGCCCCGCGATCCAGGCCGTCATCTCGCGTCCGGCCAGGAAGAAGTCCTCGCTGGTGTTCGCCTTGCCCTTCGCGTAAAAGCCGATGAATACGACCAGCGCGAAGTACAACGCCAGAATCAGGATGTCCACCGGGGCAAGCTTGGTCATTTGCCCCTTCATCATCAGCAGCGCAGCAAAAACCTGCATCAGTCAAAACCCCAGGCGAACAGTCCATGCCAACGGCAGGGAGCGTCCACACCCTCTCAGTTAGAGCTTTTTGTATCTGTCGGAGGTCGCGGAACGAATTTCTGGCAGCGGCAAAACCTTCCAGTAAGCGTATTCCGGTAATTTCCGTTCGTAGCAACTATACAGGATTAAATTCAGGAGCTTCCAGTATTTAAATACGGCGCAGTTCGCCCTATTTTCTTTACTAAATCGTTTTACTTCGCCGTCTTCCCTGCCGGCTAGGGCAGGGTCGTCTGTTCTCTGTTACAACTCGTGACCCAAAATCCGAATCTACCTTCTGTCGGGTCATATTTACGCCCGCTGGGAGATAATAATGCGCTTTTACAGATTGGGAACCACCATCCTGTCAGTCTCACTTGCTATGGGCGTATCATCCGGCTTCGCCCTTGCGCAGAATGATAGCGGAGCAAAGCAGAGCATGAGGGACGCTGGTCACGAAACCAAGGATGCAGCGAGAGACACCGGCCACGGTGTCAAGCAGGGAACGAAAAAGGCGTATCACAAGACCAAACATGGGGTGAAAAAGGTCCACCGCAAGATGGATCCTGATACACCGCGAGAGACACGCACGGATAGGGATCGCACCACCCAACAGTAATGGCTTTAATTCGCGCATAAATGGAGAACGGCGCAGCCCAATTGGGTTGCGCCGTTCTCCATTTGCAGAATCAACGAGGCCGTCCTTATATTGTTTCAGGCACTGAAAACTTTGTTCCTTGCTCCCCAAAGCGCTTCGGCAGCAAGACAGACGAGCGCCACCCAATAAAGATCTGCGCCCAGCAGATGGACAATCTGTATCCACGTGGGGGCTAGCAGCAGAACATCCGCAATTCCAAGGACAAACTGCAAGCATAGCAATCCCGCCACAATCCAGGCCAGCCGAGACCTCACCTTCATCACCAGCCAGATCACACAAAAAAATCCTATAAGCGCGGCAGCAGGATGCACCCACCGCATCCGAACCAGCAGCGGTGAGTTTTGAGCGAAGTCAGAAGCGAAGCCCGCCAGCAGGCTGGGGGAAGGAAACAGCGTATCTGCCAGAGCTGCGACAGATCCAGTGGCGCCCACCACAATTGTTGCGATGATCGTCACCCACGCAGGCCAGAACAATGATCGGTCCTTACTATTTGATTCCATCGCATGGTTCTGCCCAGCGGAGTCATCTGCATCGCCCAGCCACCATGCCGTCAACGCCAGTGACCCCAGGAACAGCAGAGTATTGGTGAAGTGGATTGACTGCATTACCACTCGCGCGGTCGAGATGTTATTCCCGACAAACTTGCCCAGCACCAGCACTGCCCCAAGCAATGCTTCCGTCACCAGCAGAATTGCAGATGCCACAACCGCACGTCGGGCACGATGTCCTCGCATGGCTGCATAGAACGTCCAAACCACCAGCCCTATCACCAGAATTGTGCTGACACCCGTCATCGACCGGTGGGCGAATTCGATGACTGTAGCCAGACGGGGATGATGTGGAAAGTAGTCGCCATTGCAGAGCGGCCAGTTGTCCCCGCAGCCCGCCCCCGATCCTGTGGCGCGTACTACGGCTCCCCACAGGATGACCAGCACGTTGTACGCAACAACCAACCACGCATAACCAACGAGTGCCTTCGGAATCCGCTTCCCTGCCATAGCTGCAACCGTTGCCATATCCTCATTCTACGCAGCGCAAAATCGATGGCCGATATTCGTCAGCCGTTAGCCAGTTCCTTCGCCCGCTGCGTGGCCCGCTTGACGGCCTTGATTAAAGTCACTCGCAAGCCGCCTTCTTCCAGTTCGAGAATCCCGTCGACCGTGCATCCCGCAGGAGTAGTTACTGCATCCTTGAGTAGTGCTGGATGATATCCCGTCTCCAGCACCATTCTCGCCGAGCCGAGCGTAGTCTGTGCCGCCAGCAGAGTGGCGATATCGCGAGGCAATCCAACATTCACGCCTGCCTCGGCCAGCGCCTCGATGATGATGTACAAAAAGGCTGGTCCCGAACCTGAGAGGCCGGTAACCGCGTCCATATGCTTTTCATCGACGACCACCGTCCGCCCAACGGTCTGAAAGATGCGCTGGGCGATCGCCATCTGTCCTGTTGAAACAAATCTGCCAGCGCAAAGGGCCGTAATTCCCGCAGCCAACATAGCAGGCGTGTTCGGCATCGCGCGAATCACTCCGAGATCATGCCCGGCGCTATCCTCGATGCTCCGCGTTGTTACCGAAGCTGCAAACGAAAGGACAAGCTTATCCGGAGAGAGCGCCGATTTGATCTGCTCAATGACACCCGGTACCTGAATCGGCTTCACGCCCAGGAGAATCACGTCCGCCTGCTGCGCCGCGGCCAGATTATCCGTGGTGACCTCCACCCCAAACTGCGCGGACAGCGCCTGCGCTCGTTCCGGATGATGCACGGTGGCAAAGATCTGCTCTGGAGACACGAGATTGTTCTTCAGAAAGGCCTGCAACAGAATGCCGCCCATCTTACCCGTGCCCAGAATCGCTACCCGCAGTCCGGGCATCACCGGAGCAGGTGTCATAACCTCGTACGTTTCGTCGCTCATATAGAAAGGCTACCAGAGTGCCCTTTAACTAATTATCAGAGACGCTACTTTTTCTGTGCAGCAATCCAATCGGTGACCCGCTGGTCCAGCACATCCATCGGCAGCGCGCCTGAATCCAGCACCTCATCATGGAACGCCTTGATGTCGAACTTCGTCCCCAAAGCAGTCTTCGCGCGCTCCCTCAGTTCGAGGATCTTCAACTGCCCCATCTTGTATCCCAGCGCCTGTCCCGGCCAGGCAATGTAACGGTCAACCTCGGCCTGAATGTTGGTATCGTCCATCGCCGTATGTTCGTGGAAGTAGTCGACCATCTGCTGCCGCGTCCAGTGCTGCGAATGGACTCCGGTATCGACCACCAGCCGGATCGCCCGCCAGATGTCCGCCTCCAAACGCCCGTAATCGCTGTAAGGGTCTTGGTAAAATCCGATCTCTTTGCCCAGTCGCTCGCTGTAAAGCGCCCAGCCCTCGGTATATGCGGTGTAGTAAGACTGCTTGCGGAACTCCGGCAAACCGGTCAACTCCTGCGCGATAGAGATCTGCAGGTGGTGCCCGGGAATCCCTTCGTGATACGCAACAGCCTCGACTCCGGCCAGAGACCGTTCCGCAAAGTTGTAGGTGTTCACATCGACCTTGCCGGGGCGCTTCCCATCCGCGCTGCCCTGATCATAGAACGCCTCTGCCTGGTCCTTGGCGATATACGACGGCATCTCGATAACCTCCAGCTTTGCCTTCGGCAGAGTGCCGAAAAGCTCCGGGAGCTTAGGCTGCATCTGAGCGATGTATCCGCGGAATGCGTCGAGCAACTGCTCCTTCGAGGTAGGATGCTCCTTCGGATTCGTCTTTAAGGCCGCATTGAAGCTCTTCAGGTCAGCGAAGCCCAGCTTATGCACAATCGCGAGCATCTCCGCCTCATCGCGCTTCACCTCATCGAGCCCGATCTGATGAATCTCCGCCGCCGACTTATTCAGTGTCGTGCTTTGGCGGATGCGAAACGCATAGTAGGCATCCCCATCGGGGAGAGCCCATGCCCCCGGGTCCTTACGCCCCTTCGGAACATAATCCGCCTTCATGAATCTCGCGAAACGCTGATAAGAAGGCAGTACATCCGTCGTAATCACATTCAACAGATCGCCGGAGATGCGCTTCTGGTCGGCAACGCTGATCGTTTTGGGAAACTTCTTCAAGGGCAATGCAAACGGGCTGTCCTCCGGCTTTTGATTGGCCAGAGTCTGCCCCTGCACCAGCACCTTCTCCAGCAGATACTCAGGCGGCATCCGCCCATCTTCAATCCCCAACTGCATGTTCGCCGTAATCTGCGAAAAGGCAGTAGGCACCTTCTGCAACCGTGAAATGTAATCGTCGTAGTCCTTCACAGAATCGAAGCTCAGGTCGGTCGGCATCTGTGCCAAGTCCGTGTGAAAGCCGCTGAACTGGTTGACCGGCATCTCCCACCCTTTGAACTTCGCCGCCTCCTGGTCATCGATCAGCGACCGCATCATCAGCTCAGCGGATAACTTCTCCTGGTCCGTCAAACCGGTGGTATCGATCATTCCAAGCTTCTCGATAAACCCGCGTCCACGCGCAAGCGAAGCATTCACCGCCTGCACGGAGTAGTCCGTAAGCTGATCGTTATACCGCTTATCGCCGAGATAAGAAGCATACTCCGGCGAGTGCTTCAGCTTGTCCTGCCATATCTCGTCAAACAGCGCACTCAAGGCTTTGCTGCGATCAGCCACCGACTGTGGCGCCGCCGTGGCTGCGGGAGGAAGTTGAATCTGAGCACTCAACGGCACTGTATTCATGCAGCACATCAAGGCCAAACCGCCAACCAGCCCAAGCGAAATCTTCGTCATCCCTATCCTCAATTCCTTTGCCAGTTTACGTGAGGATGTCTGGCAATGGCAGAAGAAGCAATGGTTCTGAATAATTCACATCTGCTGGCTATGTGAAGGTTGCCGTGAAGCGCGGCTGTCTTGCTTCGCAGCCTATTCATCACGCGGTCTATCGGTCTCTGGTCGTGACGAAGCCCGGCACCCAAAGGAGCGCCCGTTTGGCTTCGGAGTCCGGCAGGTCGGCGATGCTAAGCCGGGCCGCTTCGGCATATGCGCATGCAGTATCCATGGCGTAATCAATCGAGCCGTGACGATGCAGAATTTCGAGGATCTGCGGATGGGAGGCATTCTCGAAACTCCGATCCGCCAGCACGGTGCGGATGGCTTCGCGGTCGGCGCCCGTACCGCGCTCGAGCGCGTGAATCACGGCAAGGGTTGCTTTTCCTTCACGCAGGTCCGAAGCCACCGGTTTGCCAAGCACATCTTCGGCAGCCGTCAGATCCAGAACGTCATCAACGATCTGGAAGGCAAGGCCGAGGTTGCGTCCATATTCACCTAACTGAGACTCCACCTCGTCGCCCACCCGTGTAATAGCCGCTCCAAGTTGCATTGAGACCTTGAAGAGGCAGGCAGTCTTGCGGAAGATGAGATCAAAATACTCTTCTTCATTGATGAGGTGGCCGAGCTTCTCAATCTGGAGCAGTTCGCCTTCGACCATCTGCTGGGTCAGCGAGATCAGCAGGTCGAGCACGCGGAAGTTACGTTCTTCAAGTGCCGTGGCAAAAGACTGCATGTAGAGCCAGTCACCCGCAAGCACACACTTTGAATTGCCCCAGGTCGTATTAGAAGAGGGGCGTCCCCGCCGTGTATCAGCCTCGTCGATAATATCGTCGTGAACGAGGGTTGCCGTGTGCAGCATCTCGACTACTGCGCCGAGCCGGATGCGGCTATGACTGGTACAGTCCAGTGCCTTGGCCGAGAGCAGCAGCAGAAGAGGACGGATGCGTTTGCCGCCGCCTGAGATGAGGTACTGGGCGATATCCGTAATGACGGCAACGTTCGAGGCTGACTGCGTGGCAAACTCGCGCTCAATGGCGGCAAGATCGTCACGCAGAAGATCGAAGACCTCGGCTGCAGTCGCGATGGAGAGGGTACTCACTCGTATCTAAGGGTATCAGGATGCACGGTTAGTTCGAGCGGAAGTTGGTGAATTGCAGGTCGACGCCGAGGTCTTTGCCGCGGAGAAGCGCCATCACATCCTGAAGAACATCGCGATCTTTGCTCACGACGCGAACAGTGTCGCCCTGGATGCTGGCCTGCGCCTTCTTCTTCGACTCCTTGATGAGCGCCACGATCTGCTTGGCCTTCTCGGAAGGGATCCCCTGAACCAGCTTGATCTTCTGACGGACGCTGGAGTTCGCTGCCGGCTCAATCTTCTCGTACTCAAGGTTCTTGAGCGAGACGCCGCGCTTCACCAGCTTCTGCGAGAGGATCTCGATGACTGCCTTCAGCGTGTACTCGCTCTGCGACGCCAGTTGGATGGCTTCTGTACCTTCCAGTTCGATCGTCGACTTGGAATCCTTGAGATCGAAGCGTGCGTGGACCTCTTTGCTGGCCTGGTCGATAGCATTTTTGACTTCCTGAAGTTCTACTTTGCTGACTACATCGAAGCTGTTGTCGGATGCCATATTTTTCCTCTGTCCTCTTCTATTATGTCAGGCCGTTGTGGGAAAGAGCCGGTGGAAGTTTTCAGTTGTGATCATTGCCAACTCATCTGATGAGATGCCCCGAAGGGCAGCAAGGGTTTCGGCGGTGTGCGTGACCAGGGCAGGTTCGTTACGATGGCCCCGGTGAGGAATCGGCGATAGAAAAGGAGCGTCAGTCTCTATCAGGATGCGGTCGCCGGGGGCCATCGCTGCGGCGTCTCGAATGGACTGGGACTTCGGATAGGTCAGATTACCCGCGAACGAGAGATAAAATCCAGCATCGAGCGAGCGCTGCGCCTGTTCGACGGTGCCGGAGAAGCAGTGCATAATGCCGCCGAGTTTGTGTGGCGTCCAGTGGGCGGCGAGGAGCGTAAGCAGGTCTTCCCAGGCGTCTGCGGCCCCGAATTTAGCTTTGGCTTCCGGGCTGGCCAGCTCGCTGGTGCGGCAATGGATGAGGATAGGCTTCTTAGCCGCTGCGGCTATCTCCATCTGGGCAAGGAAAGCCTTCTTCTGTATCGCAGGTTCAGGATTTTCAACGTGGTAATAGTCGAGCCCGATCTCTCCGATGGCAACGCATTTTGGATCGGCGGCCAAACTGGTCAGTTTAGTAAGCGCCTCTTCATTGGCGTTCGCCGCTTCCTGAGGATGAATACCGGCGCTCGCATATATCTTTGGCTTGCCTGCACTCGCGTGAGCGATTTCGAGCGCCTGATGCATAAAGGCAGGGCCTTCGCCGATACCAATAGCAAGAATCGTATTAACTCCCGCGGCGTACGCCCGATGGAGAACTTCTTCTCTGTCTTCAGTATAGAAATCGAGATGTGCGTGGGAATCTATCAATGACATATGTGAGTATTCAGATTACGGCAAGTGGTTTTGAAAGCTTGGTCGTTGGACGCTTAGTGAAGTCGTACCCCGACCGACAATAGTCTCGGAGCACCTAGCGTAAGGAGCGGGGTGCGCCCTGCCTGAACTTCACTATTCAAAAGATTTTGCACCGAGCTGTAAATCTGCCATCTGCGCCCGAAGGCGTGTTCCGCGTACAGATCGATCTGGGCATAGCCGTCCAGCTTGAACTGGTTGGCCGAGTCGTCAAATGCTTGTCCACTGGTGCGCAGGGCAACGCTTAAGGTGCCAAGTCCCTGCTTCTGAAGCCGGGTTTGAAGCGTGGCTGTGTTTCGAGGCACCTCGGCAGTCCACTTGCCCACGAGCGTCGGATCAGCCTGAAACTTTGTGACCGTCGAGACGGCATACTGGTACCCGCCGGTAAGCGAGAGAAACGAAACAGGCTCGAGTTCAAACTCGGCGGTGAGTCCGCGACTCTCCAACTGGCCCAGATTTTGACGCTGCAATAATTGGGTTGTAGGCGTGGAACTCAGCGCGACAGAGGCAACCGGACGGTTTACCTGGGTCCAGAAATAGCTGCCGCGCACCGATCCCCAGCGGGAAAGGTCCATCAGAGCACCAGTCTCGAACCCAGTCGCCCGCTCCGATCTTAGATTGCCGTTGGCCAGTGTGATCTGCTGGCCGACCTGAAACTTCCGGTACAGCTCGTTCAGACTAGGTCCGCGAAATGCCCGAAAACCTGAGGCAGTAAGCGACAGACCGCCAGCTACTTTCTTCACAATGCCCAGCCGCGGGTCAAAGACTGTCTCCTGTATGCCCGGAAGCGGCGCTGATGTCCCGCTGCTCACCTGCTTCGCATCGAAATTTCCAAAGCGATCGAGTCGCGAAGAGAAGGCGATTGACCAGCTTGAGGGCTGCCACAGGACTTCGCCATAAATGCCGTCCCCGCGCTGCCGGGCGCTGATGCTCACGGTAGGCTGGTCAATGCCACTCTTGACTGAGGTCTCGTTGTCAGTAGCACGCGTATCCAGCAGATCGCCCCCCGCAACTACAGTGAACTGGCTATAACCGCGCGCCCACTGCACCGCTCCGCCAACCTGCTGCGACGGAACTCTTTGCAGATTTGTCAGTTTCTCCGAGGCCCGGTTCGCGGCAATCGAAGAGAAGCTCTGCCGGTAGTTTTGATCAGATCCATAGACCCGCAACAGGAATCGGCCAGCATCGGCGGGAGACCAGTTTGCCCCGGCGACATATCGCCACAAGCGCATGCCGTTTGTCTGTAAAGGGGTGCCATTATTGCGTGCTTCGTTCAGAATATTTCCGAGCAGAAATATATTGCCGTCACTGCCTAGAGCACGACGAACCTCAGCGCGACCGCTCTGTGAGTGAACGTTAGAAGCTACATCGATAGGGCCACGTACTGCCGGAGCGGTGAGAATATACCCATCAGTCCGAAACAGCGTCGTTGCGCCGAGCCCGCTCCAGCCATGTCTGTCTGCGCTGAGGAGAGCATTGAGGTTGGACGTCGCTTCGCTTGCGCCTGATACATCCGCCGCATAAGCAAAATGCTGTGGAACCACAGGCACGACGTCGATCACGCCACCGATGGCGCTTGAACCATAGAGGTCCGACGCCCCGCCCCGCATCAGTTCGACATCGCGCACGGCCAACTGCGGAATTTCGTTCCAGTGAATCCATCCGCCAAAAGCATCGTTGAGAGGAACCTGATCGATCAAAACGAGCGTTCGACTGACCGCCGTAGAGCCGAGCCCACGCAACGAGGTCCCCTGTGTCGTCGGGTTCGCAACCCACGAGCTGGTCCGACGGAAGAGTTGAAATCCGACGACTTGGCGAAGTTGATCATCCAGGGTAAAGCCGGGTGCCTCGTGAAGCTGCTCGGCAGTCATCGTGCGCACGCTGCTGGCGCTGGCATCGAGCGCCAACGGCATTCGCGCCGCTGTCACCTCAACCTTTTGAGTGACTCCCGCTACACGCATTACGACGGTCAATTGAGATTGATTCCCGACAGATTCAACAACGTCGGCAAATCCAGCATGGCTGATCCGTACCTTTGCCCCGGGTTCTGCGGTGATGGATACGCACCCGTCAGCGCTACTCGAAACCTCATCCGCCAAACCGGTCTGGACCTGCACCAGTGCACCGGAGATGGGGTCTCCGCGCTCGTCCTGAACGCAAATCTGCACCTTGCGCTCGGCGGCAAGGGCCGCTGATATATAGCAGAAAAGACAAAGCGCAGCTAGAAGTGTAGATCGAATCGACATGGTTTCTCTATATCATCCTATCGTTTACGACGTTCTTTCCGCGTGGACACTGAAATCTCCTTGTGTTCCAGTCCGTGATACTCTTCCGCACAAGAAGGCTGACGCCATGTCGATAAGTCGCAGGATTTTTTGTACCCAGGCCGCTGAATTTTTTACTGCGGGCATAATTTTGCCGCGGACGCTTGGGGCGCAGACGTCTACTGCGCGCCCAAACGTCGCTGCGATTGACCACGGCCGCGTCCTCACGGAGGCGCAGAATTATCTTACGATTTCTCCTGTGCCGATTACGGCATTGGCTTGCAAGCGCAGTCCGGGGACGCTTCATGATTTCTACTCTGAGGCCGATGACTACTGGCCCAATCCCGCCGGAGCGTATGTAGAACGTCAGGGAGCGGCAAATCCTGCGGCATTTACCGCTCATCGCGATGCCCTGCTCGATCTCAGCATTTGGGTTCCCGCACTTACGGCAGCATTTGTACTGACGAAAGAAGAGCGCTATGCAGAACAGGCGCTTCGCCATCTTCGCGCGTGGTTTGTCACTCCCGATACGAGCATGACGCCGGACCTTCTGTATGCGGGGATTGTTCTTCCTGCCAAAGTGGGACGCTTCGAGGGAATTCTGGAGACCGTCCATCTGGCGGAGGTGGCGCAGGCAATTATCTTTCTGGCTGATGCGGAGGCATTCACGAAGGCAGATCTGGACGGTCTGACAAAGTGGTTTGGCGCTTACTTCGAATGGCTCACCACCTCTCAACTTGGAGGCCTTGCACGCGACCAGAAGGACCATCATGGAAGTTCGTGGCTGCTGCAGACGATTGCCTTCACACGGTTGCATCTTGAGCTTTTGCCAAATGCTGACGATGCGCCGCTGAGCGAACTGCGTCACCACTATAAGTCGGTTACGATTCGTGCCCAGATCAACGCCGACGGAGCTTTTCCGCATGAGCTGACGACGCGTAATCCTTACCGGCTGTCGCTGTTCAATCTAGATATGCTGGCCGCGGTCTGTCTACTGCTCTACACGCCGTTTGACAGCGTATGGGATTACGATCTGCAGGATGGGCCGGGAATGCGGGCGGCAATTGCGCGGCACTTTCCTTACATTAAAAACAAGGCCGCGTGGCCATACATGGCGGATGCTATGTACTTCGATGATCTGCCGCTGCGGCGGCCGAGCCTGCTATTCTGTGCCCGAGCCTATGCACGGCCGGAGTATGCCGATCTTTGGAAGACACTGCCCGCGAACACGGATATTCCTGCACTTCAGCGGGCTTTCCCGATTCGGCAACCCCTGCTTTGGGTGACTAGGCCAAAACCTTAATGGGACTAAGGCCTAGCCTCGAACACCAAGTTAAAAGGCGTCTGAGTCGCACGGCGGAAATGCGTGAAGCCACCTGACCGGACAACTTCGCCGATTCGCTTTTCTCCAGCCTGCGCACCGAGCGCCAGACCGACCTCCTGCGAGATGGAAGCGGGCACACAGAGCAGGGTTGAAGCTGAATAAAATACTCTGCCTACGGGGTTGAAGTTGGCCTCTGTCGCATCTTCGGCGAATGGCTCGACGATCATCCAGATCCCATCATCTTTCATTGTGGAGCGCACATGCTTGGCTGCTCCGACAGGATCCCCCATATCGTGAAGACAGTCGAAGCAGGTTACAAAGTCGTAGTCGCTCCCCGGATAGTTTTTTGCTGTTGCCACACTGAAGTGCAGATGATCCTCTACCGCGTCGCGCTTTGCTTCCTGCCGGGCGAGCTCGATCGATTGGCTGTGATAGTCGAAGCCAAAAAACTCCGACTTTGGAAATGATTTCGCCATCAGGATCGTCGATGAACCAAGGCCGCAACCTATATCGGCAACCTTCGCTCCTTTCTTCAATTTGTCTTCCACACCATTGAGCGCTGGAATCCAGTGCGACGTCAGATTCGCAATATAGCCTGGGCGGAAGAAACGTTCTGTTCCATGAAAGAGGTCGTGATGGTGTTCATGCCAGCCGACGCCTTTTCCGGTTCGAAATGCCTCCTCGATCTTTCCCTGGTCGTTGAAACATGAGGAGATAATCTGAAACGCGCCGGGCAAAAAGGCCGGGCCATTTTCCACTGCCAGTGCGAGCGCCTGCTCCGGCGGCAGGGTGTAAGTTGCGGCGTCGGGGTTGTAGGTTACATATCCGCCAGCCGCGTTAGCATTCAGCCATTCGCGTACATATCGTTCGCTGGTACCGGTACGCGATGCAAGCTCGCTAGGACTGATTGGCTTTGAATCACCCATCGCTTTGTATAAGCCTAGCTTGTCGCCGATCACGATTAAGACGGCATGCATCGCCGCCCCCATATCGCCTACGGCATGGTTCATGAACGCGTGGAGTTTTGATTCGTCAATTGGAAGAGGTGTGCCCAAGGATCCCATAAAAGCCTCCTTTGCAAGCGAATGGTAATCTTCCGCGAGCACCATTTACAAGAGCGAAGACACAAACAGTTTTGGGCGATAGCGAGCATTGGAAGCTGTATGAAATCGAGCGGTGAGAGGCAAAGATGAGTGATCTTCGCCTCTCTGCAACTGGTGGCTCACGCTCTTTTAGACGTCCGGTATTCTTTGACGATGGCCAGATACTTCCGGGCAGTCTCAGTGACCACTTCGGACTTGCCTGCGGCCATAGCCTTCGCATCTACAAGGTCTGAGCCTACCCCGAGCGCAAAGGCCCCCGCCGAAAGAAACTCGGCTGCGGTGGCGAGCGAGACGCCGCCCGTAGGAATCAAATCTACCTGGGGCAGCGGTCCTTTGAGAGCGGTGAGGTACTTGGCTCCCCCCATTGCACTTGCCGGGAAGACTTTGACGACATCGGCCCCGGCCTGCCAGGCGGTGACGATCTCAGTCGGGGTGAGCGCGCCGGGCAGCACAGCCACGGAGTAGCGGTGGCACATCTCGATGGTCCCGAGGTTGAGCGCGGGGCTGACGACAAACTTCGCACCTTCGAGAATGCACATGCGGGCAGTCTCTGCATCGAGGACGGTGCCGGCCCCGATGAGAATGTCGGGGCGCTGCTCGGCGAGCTTGCGCATGACCTGAATGGCTCCGGGCACGGTCATAGTGATTTCAAGGACGGTGACGCCGCCGGCGGCGATGGCTTCGGCCAGGGCAAGAGCCTTGTCGACGGACTCGGCGCGGAGAACAGGAACCAGTCCTATATCGCGCAGCGATTTCAATACTTCTTCTTTACGCATAATTCTCCTGACTTGCTTGTGCTCTCGATTCCCTGCTGCGTCTCTTAACGCTGTACCCTTGCGCCGCTGCCTTTCATGACTCGCAGAACTTCGTCCAGCGTAGCCATGGTCGTGTCGCCTGGGGTAGTCATTGCCAGAGCGCCGTGAGCGCACCCGCAGTTGACCGCCCAGTCTGCGCCCTTTTCGTTGAGGAAGCCATAGATCAGGCCGGAGGCGAAGGAGTCGCCGCCGCCTACGCGGTCGAAGATCTCGAGATCGGGCATGGGGCGAGCTTCGTGAAACGCACCCTCGTAATAGCAGACTGCGCCCCAATCGTTAATGCTGGCTGTCTTGGCATGGCGGAGAGTAGTACCTACGGCCTTGAAGTTGGGAAAGGTGGCAACGGCCTTTTCGATCATGCGGCGGAAGCTGCCGGTATCGAGTTCGGCGAGATCATCGCCTGCGCCTTCGATCTCGAAGCCGAGGGCAGCCGTGAAGTCCTCTTCGTTGCCGATCATGACATCGACGTAAGAGGCCAGCTCACGATTGACTTCGGTAGCGCGGACCTTCCCACCGATCGACTTCCACAGAGAGTCGCGGTAGTTGAGATCATAACTGATGATCGTGCCGTGTTTGCGCGCGGCAATCATTGCTTCCTTGGCAACTTCAGGGGTGGTCTCGCTGAGCGCGCAGAAGATTCCGCCGGTGTGAAACCAGCGTGCGCCCTCCTTGCCGAAGATCTCGTCCCAATCGATCTGGCCCGGCTTCAACTGGCTCACTGCGGTGTGCCCACGGTCGGAGCAGCCCAGCGCGGCGCGAACACCGAAGCCGCGTTCCGTAAAGTTGAGGCCGTTGCGTGTTGTGCGGCCCACGCCGTCGTACCTGGTCCAGACGACGTGCGACTGGTCAACGCCGCCCTGCAGCATCAGGTCTTCGAGCAGACGGCCCACTGGATTGTCGGCCAGCGCCGTGACGATTGCGGTTTTGAGGCCGAAGCAGCGACGAAGGCCGCGAGCTACGTTGTACTCGCCGCCGCCTTCCCAGACGTTGAACTGGCGCGCTGTGGCCACGCGCACGTCGCCGGGATCGAGGCGGAGCATGACTTCGCCGAGGCTGACCAAATCCCATTTGCACTCATCCTTCGAGCGAAGGACCAGACCATTTGCTGACCTCCCGGCTGTCATTTACCTAAGCTCCGCGATGGCTATACCATCCATGTCGTCGTACGCCTGATTTTCTCCACCCATGCCCCAGCAGAAGCCGTAGTTCTTTGTGCCTACTCCGGCATGAATCGACCAGCCTGGGGAGACGACTACTTCCTTGTCGGCAACGACGAGATGACTGGTCGCTTCCGGGGGCCCCATCAAATGGAAGACGCGGTGCGCAGGGTCAACGTCGAAGTAGAAGTAGACTTCGCTGCGGCGCATGTGCGTATGCGCGGGCATGGTATTCCAGTTGCTGCCGGAGGCGAGCAGAGTGAAGCCCATGACAAGCTGGCAGCTCTTGATCCCCTCTTTGTAGATGGCTTTGTAGATAGTCCGCTTGTTGCAGGTTTCGACGCTGCCCAGTTCGAGACCTTTGAGGTCAGCGAACTTCACCATAGCGGTCGGGTACTCTGCATGGGCAGGATAGCTGAGGAGATAGAAATTCGCGGGATTGGCGGCATCGTTACTGGTGAATGAGACGTCTTTGGAGCCGCGTCCTACGTAGAGGCAGTCGAGCTTGTCAAGGTCGAATGTCTTGCCGTCTATCGTGACCGATCCGGGGCCGCCTACGTTGAGAACGCCTAGCTCGCGGCGCTCAAGAAAATAATCGGCACGGAGTTCGGGCTCAGTCTCAAGCTTCAGCGCACCCTTCGTCGGCACTGCGGAACCGATGACCGTACGGTCGAGGTCCACATAAGCGAATTCGATTTCACCGGGCTGGAAGAGCTCCTCCAACAGAAATGTATCGCGCAAATCTTCGGTATTCATTAGTTCATACCGGACTGCGTCCGCCATTTGATACAGCCTCATCGCATTTCTCCTTAATTCAACTCGTTCAGTATATGAGTTCAGTTGCGAAGGCTGTGCATGAGCGATTCGATTCTTGTGCGATCTTCGCCACTAAGCGGCAAGAGGGGCAGGCGGGGCAGACCACCGAAGTAGCCGTTGAGGTCGCAGCCGAACTTGATTGCGGCCACACCTAAGTCTTCTTCGAGATATTTTGCCGCAGACTGTAGACGTTCCTGCTTCTCTTCGGCGAGACCGCGGTCGCCGTCCTTCCAGGCTGCGAGCACCTCGTAACAGGCCTGCGGGGCGCTGGCGGCGAAGGCGGGCATTACGCCGACGGCTCCGGCGAGCAGCGCGTCCAGCATCGTCGTAGTGGTGCCAGCCAGTATCTGGAAGCCCACGGCTTTAGTACGGGTCTTCAGTGCATTCGGGGCAGGAGGCGAAAGCGCAAGTGCGAGTGCGGCGCCATCACCCATAAGCATATCGGCTGAGAGCATTGTCGCGGCCTCTCGCTGCGCCAGCATACGGCTCGTGACCGCTGAAAAAATGGAAGTTACGGTTACATCGTGCTTGATTGAAGCTGTAGCCCGCTTTAAGTGTGCGACTCGTTCGGGAGTTGCGACGCTGTCGAGCAGTGCAATAACACGTGGATGAGAGGCCAGTTCGATGATCACTTCGATGGGAAGCGACATGGTGGCATTGAGCACGATTGGAAGTGCGGATTGATCAGCCACAGATTGGAAATAAGTAAGCAGCTCTCTCGTACGCTTTGCACCATCGCCTGTTTGCAGGAAAGAAGGCGGCGCGATGAGGGCTGCATCGTAAGAAAGAGACGCCGCGTAGTTCGTAAGAGTAAACGTTTGAAGGACGCTATCGCGGGAGACTCCGGCAAGCATCACCTTCTCGGCCGAAGCGGCTTTGATCGCAACTTGCAGGACCTGGCGCGTCTCTTCGTCAGAGAGCATAGTCGGCTCGCCGTGAGTGCTGAGGACGGCAAGTCCAGCGACGGGAGTTTTGGAGTAGCTGGCGACATTTTGTTCGAGTTTGTGGAGGTTCAAGCGGCCATCAGGATAGAACGGCGTGGTCAGAGGGAGATGGAGACCTTCAAGCAGCATCTTTCTATTCTAGCCAGTTGATCGATTTTTATTTGAGTTAGCTGACCGACTCGACGAGCAGGCTAACCGTCGTGGCATGCTGGAGGATGCTGCCGGTGGGACTGGTGGCGGTTCCGGTGATCGTAATGGTGTAGGTCTTGACCGGATTGGTGGTGGCGCCACCGGTGTTGATGCGGCTCCCGCAGCCGGAGCAGAGGACGAGTGCACTGCCGAGAACCGCGATGGTGACTGCTCTGCCGCGGATGCGCAGGCGAAGGGCCAGACCAGTAAGGGGGAATAGGAGAAATGCGAGAAGGGCGGTGGGACCGGAGTTGCTGTGGAAAGCCGTCGTCTGTGGAGTGCTGATAGTCAGGATGAACGTGTTGGGCGTTGTTCCGGGCGGCAGATAACCGGGGGTAAATGAGGCGGTCGCCAAGGGCGGAAGGCCTGTTGCGGCCAGCGTGATGGGGCTGGACAGAGTGGAGCCCTGAATCTGAAGGCTAAAGTTGAAACTGACGCTGCCACCCGAAGGAATCGTCTGCGTCACTGCGCCGGTTGGGGTAAGCGTAAAGTCAGGCGCGTTCGCGGGCGCAGGGATGACGGTGATCAAAGCGGGTGCAGAGGTACTCGCGATGAAGTTTCGGTCTCCGCCATAGAGGGTGGTAATAGTGTGTGGGCCGGGGCTGAGAGTCGTGGTAGTGAAGATTGCTGGGATAGGTGCGGTGAGGAGGGTGGTTGCCCCGTCCTTGAAAGTGACCGTGCCGGAGGGTATTCCGGAGGTTGTGCTGACCGTTTGTGCAGTGAAGGTGATGGGGATGCCTGCGGTGATGGAGGTTGCGGATGGTATGAGCGTGGTAAGTGTGGGTGCGGGCACAATAGTTACGCTGGCGGGAGATGAGGTGAACATGTAGTTTTTGGCTGCTGCGCCCGTGAGGGTGGCCGAAATGGGATAGGTCGCTGCAGGAGACAATGGAGCAATTTGCGCAGTGAAGGTAGAGGTCAGGTTAGCGTCGTCCTGGGGCAGATCGCCGATAAGAGAGCCTGTGAGGATCGGAATCGGCTGGCCATAGAGGAGAGTGATCGGATCGGGTACGGCGACGAGAGGGCGTGGCGTGATGGTGACGGCAAGCGGCTGGCTTTGCGTTGCGGGATGCGTGGGGTCTCCGGTATAGGCAGCAAGGATGCTGTAGGTGCCGACTGGGAGGGCGCTGGTGTCGAAGGTTGCCGTACTCGCGGTGAGGGGCTCAGTTTCAAGCGTGGTGCCGGTGGCTGTTACGGGATTGAGGAGTGTGAAGTTGATAGAGCCAGTCGCCGTGGGCGACGCGAGACTGGCGGTGAGTTGCCCGGTGCCGTAAACGATGGTTGGCGGGGCAGTGAGGGTGAGCAGGTTGACTGATCTGGTAGAGAGTCCGGCGATGGTGTGAATGTTCGGAGCGGGTTGGACATCGAGTTGGCGAACGCGCTGGTTGCTGGTGTCGGCGAGGGTAACGAGACCGGCAGGGGACACAACGGTGGAGCGAGGTGAATCGAGCGCGGCAGTCGTGGCAAGGCCCTCGTCGCCACTGAAGGTCTGCGTGCCATTGCCGGCGACGGTGGTGATAGCTCCGGTAGTGGCGTCGATGCGGCGGATGCGATGATTTGCTGTGTCGGCGATGTAGAGGTTTCCCGCGCTGTCGATGCTGAGGCCGTGAGGAAGAGCCAGCGTGGCGGCAGTCGCTGGGCCATTGTCGCCCGAGAACCCCGGAGATGCACCGGCAATGGTAGTGATTAGTCCGGAGGCAGCGGTAATTTTGCGGATGCGGTGGTTGTGGGTGTCGGAGAGATAGAGATCTCCGGCTGCATCGACGGCCAGACCGGCTGGAGAGTCGATGGTGGCGGCGATAGCTGCGCCGTTGTCGCCTGAGAAGCCCTGTACGCCATTACCCGCTACCGTGGTGATGAGCCCCGCAGCGGTGATCTTGCGGATGCGGTGATTCTGGGTATCGGCGATGTAGAGATTATGGTTTGCATCGACGGTGAGGGCTGTGGGCAGGTTGAATTGTGCGGCGGCGGCGGCGCCATTGTCGCCGCTGAAGCCTGCGGTCGAACCTGCGATGGTGACAATGATGCCAGTAATCAGGTCGAGTTTGCGGATGCGGTGGTTGTGGGTATCTGCAATATAGAGAATGTTGGCGTCAACCGCGAGCCCCTGTGGCGAGTCAAGGCGCGCGGCCGTGGCGAGACTGTTGTCGCCGGAGAAGCCCTGGGTTCCGGTTCCGGCGATAGTTGTAATGATGCCGGTCGGGGCTACCTTGCAAATGATGTGATTACCGGTTTCAGCGATATAAAGGTTGCCCTGCGAGTCGTAGGTAATAGCGGAGGGGAGGATAAGGGGAACGTTGGTGGCTTGCGTTTGAGGATGGGCGAACCGAGCGGGCAAAAACAGAAAAAACGCCATCCATAGCAAAGTGGGAACGCGGCGGCGCAATGACTGCGGGATACTCTTCTGGCCCATGGGGAGTTAGCTGAAATGTACCGATAGTGATTACATCTTTTCGGATCAGTCTTACTTTACCTGAATCGAACTCGTCGCCCTCATTAATCCGGCGAAAGCATATGACCGATTTCTCAGTTTTCGGAACTTTCTCTTTCACGGTGACGTATTTCATGTCACCTATTCCACGTGAGAGAAATCTATGAGAACGCAAATCGCTCTACTTGTGCTGTCTGTGCTGACTACGACCGGCGTGTGCATGACTGGTCAAACTCCCGACACCAAGAGCACCGCAGCAACTTCCAATGCGCTCTTTCAGACGGTGTCGGTCTTAGATACCAAATTGTTCAATGCCTATAACAAGTGCGATCTGGATACGCTGGGCGCGATGGTTTCGGACGATCTGGAGTTTTATCACGACAAAACGGGGTTGTCGGTCGGCAAGCCGATCTTTATAGAGGCCATCAAGAAGAATATCTGCGGCAAGGTGCACCGGGAGTTGGTTCCGGGAACGCTGGAGGTGTATCCACTGAATGGATATGGAGCAGTTGAGATTGGAGTGCACCGCTTCACCCATCCGGGATTGGATGATGATCTCGGCGAGGCGAAGTTCATCACGCTATGGCAGAACAAAAACGGCATTTGGAAGGTGACGCGTGTCATCAGCTACGATCATGAATCTCTGCGGAACTGATGCATGAAGGACGGCTCGAAAGGGCTACTCCGCGACTGTGCGGTTGCGGAGCTGCCCTAGCTTGCTAATGGTGATAACGATCTCTTCGTCCGGCTTGAGCCAGCGTTGAGGATTCCGGCCAAGGCCTACGCCTTCCGGGGTTCCGGTGCTGATGATATCTCCGGCCTGAAGCGGGGTGAGGCTTGAAATATGGGCGATCAACTCAGGAACCTTGAAGATAAGATCGCTGGTGTTGGATTTTTGCAGGGTTTCGCCGTTGATGGTGAGTGAGATGTCGAGCGAGTGCGGATCGGGAACTTCGTCGGCGGTGACAATGGCTGGGCCGAGCGGGCCGAAGGTGGGAAATGATTTTCCCAGTGTCCACTGGCTGGTGGCGAGTTGGATATCGCGTGCGCTGACGTCGTTGAGGATGGTGTAGCCGAAGACGTACTGCTGCCAGTCCTTAGCCGCGATCTGGTATCCGGGCTTGCCGATGACGACAGCGAACTCCGCCTCGTAGTCTGGCTGCGTGCTGATCCTGGGCAGAATGATGAGAGCATCGGGTCCGACGACAGAGCTGGAGAGCTTCATGAAGACCGTCGGAACCTTCTGGACAGCCATGTTCGATTCGTTGGCGTGCTTCTGATAGTTGAGGCCGATGGCGAAGATGCGCGGCGGCCGGGTAATGGGCGCGTGGAGCGTGACCCGCGACATAGGAAAACGAGGCGCATTGGTCACCTTCGCCTGAACCTCTTCAAGGGCGTCTTTTCCGGCTTCGATGATATTGCGGACAGAGCGGTAGCCGAGTGAAGAGAGGCTCACCACCTCGTCTTCCTTTCCCTCAGTGGATACGAGAAGGCCGGGCGTCGGAACACCGAAGTTCAGCAACTCGGCTGAGACAGAGGTGCCCAGGGTTCTGAGCTTCACGTCGCCGGTTTCAATCTTGGAAGAGAAGGTGACGAGTTTCATTCGGAGGTGCTCCAGGCTGCGCCGTGCGGGAAGGCGAAGCGGGTTAGGGATTCTTTGCGAATCTCAATGCTGTAACCGGGCTGCTCAGGCAGAAGATAGTGGCCGTTGCGGATGCGGACCGGATCGACGAAGTGCTCGTGCAGGTGATCGACAAACTCGATGACCCGGTTTTCAAGTGAGGCAGAGACACTGAGAAAGTCGAAGACCGAGAGATGCTGAACATACTCGCAGAGACCTACTCCCCCGGCATGAGGACAAACAGGCACGTTGAATTTGGCGGCCATGAGGATAATTGCGAGGTTCTCATTAACTCCGGCGACCCGGCAACTGTCGAGCTGGAGGACGTCGATGGCTTGTGCCTGGAGGAGCTGCTTGAACATGATGCGATTATGGACGTGCTCGCCGGTGGCGATGCGTACCTCGGGAACCTCGCGGCGGATGCGTGCGTGGCCGAGGATATCGTCAGGGTTCGTGGGCTCTTCCATCCACCAGGGTTGGAGCTCGGCGAGCTGGCGAGTACGCGTGACTGCTTCGAGGACGCCCCACTTCTGGTTGGCATCGACCATCAGCTTGTTGACCCAGCCGATCTCTTCGCGGACGATGTGGCCGCGGCGAAGGTCGTCCGCTGCGTCGCCGCCTACCTTCAGTTTGAAGTAGGTCCAGCCGTCGGCAAGGGCTTCGCGTGAGAGGCGACGAATCTTTTCTTCGCTGTAGCCGAACCATCCGGCAGAGGTAGTGTAGGCGGGATAGCCTTCTTTCCTGAGCAGCGCCAGACGCTCGGCCTGACCTTGACGGCGAGTGGTTAGGATGTCGAGCGCCTCTTCAGGAGGGAGTGCATCGTCGATGTAGCGGAAGTCGATGGCTTTAATGAGCTGCGCCGGTTCCATCTCGGAGAGGAGTTGCCAAAGCGGCTTCGACTCCACGCGGGCGTAGAGGTCCCAGACAGCGTTGATCAGCGCGGCGGCGGCCAGTTGAATGACTCCTTTTTCGGGGCCAAGCCAGCGAAATTGGGTGTCGTCGGTGAGTTGACGGGCAAAGGCGCGGAAGTCTTCAGTAATAGAGGAAAGGGTGCGATTGACGGCATAGCGCGACAGATACTCGGCAGCCTGAACAACGAGATCGGTTCCACGGCCGAGAGTGAACGAGAGGCCGTGACCCCGAAGGTCGGAGTTAGTCTCAATGATGCAATAGGCGGCGGAGTAATCGGGATCTTTATTGACGGCGTCGGAGCCGATGTTCTCGCGTGACGTAGGGAAACGAAGATCGATGACGCGGACGGCAGTAATGAAAAGGTCGTTCAACGTGGCGGCTTTCCTGTCTTTAAAATTTGATAGGCGTCGAGTTGACGCAGGTCAGGCTGCGGTCCAGCCACCGTCGATCGGGATGAGAGCGCCATTGATGAACTCGGCCTCGCGGGAGCAGAGATAGCGGACAAGCGAAGCGATGTCCTCAGGCGTTCCGAGGCGGCCGATGGGCTGACGGGCGACAAGTTCGGCGCGAACCTTTTCCTTTTCGTGGGCATGGTACTTATCCAGATAGCCCTCAACGAAGGGAGTCTGAACCGTGCCGGGAGCGATGCAGTTGATCCGCAGCTCTTTCGGGTAATCGACAGCAATCTGACGGGTCATCGCCAGCACAGCACCTTTGCTGGCGCAGTAGGCAAAACGCTGCTTCACTCCCACCGTGGCCGCCACTGAGCCGATATTGACGATGCTGCCATGCGAGGCAAGCAGTAGTGGAAGGGCGGCCTGTGTCACCAGAAAGACGCTGTGAACATTGACCTTCATCACTCGGGCAAAGTCTTCTTCCGACGTGTGCGTAATATCGCCCACCAGGCCTATTCCGGCGTTGTTGACAAGGATGTCGAGTTGAGGAATGCTCACGAATGCAGAGGCGATGGACGCAGACTCAGTGACATCCATGGCGACGGCGCGGGCATCAGGCAACTCGGCGGCCAATGCTTGAGCCGCTGCAAGATTAAGGTCGGCGATCAGGACATGCGCACCGGCGCGAGCAAGTTCGCGGGCAGTAGCGGCGCCGATGCCGCTGCCTCCGCCGGTAACGAGGGCAATTTTATTTTCCAGGCGAAAAGTATCTGTCATAGGTTGAAATCCGATTGATACATAGAAGAAAGGATAACTCGTTTTCGTGAAGCCGCTGAAAAGATATTTTTTGGCCTTCTTATAGTAAAGAGAAGGGTTCCTCGTCGAGTAGAAAGAGTTTCCGATGAAAATGCCATTCTGCCGTTGACATTGTCTGCACGCAGCGGACAATGTCAAAGGAATAATCGGAGGAAGAATGCCACGTCATTGTCTAACCCTGGATCTTAAGAACGACGAGAACGCCATCTCGGAGTACAAGCGCTATCACGTCAAAATCTGGCCAGAGGTCAAGAAGAGTTTGCTTGATGCAGGAATTGTCGATATGGAGATTTATCTGACCGGAACGCGATTGTTCATGATCATGGAGGTAGACGATCAGTTCTCACTGTCGGCCAAGGCAGCCGCAGATGCTTCCAACGCAAAAGTACAGGAGTGGGAGAGGCTGATGGAGCAGTTTCAGCAGGAGCTGCCGCAGTCTAACCCCGGGCAGAAGTGGGTGGCGATGGAAAAGATATTCAGCCTGGCTGCACAGTAGCAGCATAGCAATCGCTTTCCCTATTTACCACAACTTAGGAGTTTCGCGCTGCATGACTTTGCACTAAGGTATTAGGGTGCATCAAATGACAGGGGAAGCTTGAGTTAGCAGCTCTTCGCAAAATTACGGAGGACGACCATGAAAGATACCAAGCCGATGAAGATGTGGGCAGCTTTGGCCCTGGGCGCGGCAATGATTTTAAGCGGATGCCATAGTGCTCCTCCAGCGGGCACGAAAAATGCGGACGGATCCATTACGAATCCTGACGGATCTGTAACCTATCCGGCAGGGACCAAGCCAGCGGTGGCTACCAGGAATGCGGACGGGTCCATCACCAACCCGGATGGCTCCGTGACCTATCCTGCGGGCACAGCACCGGCACAGGCAGCAAAACAGGAGGCTCCAACTCCGGCGGCAAGTACAGCCGCCCCGGCACCTGAGGCAGCTCCAGTAGCTCCGACTTCCGTAGCGACAGTTGTACCTAGCGGGACAATAGTACGGGTCAGCATCTCCGAGACGCTGAGTGCAAAGCGAAACAACGTCGGTGACAGCTTCAGTGGTGTTTTGAGCGAGCCGCTGCGGACAAGAGGCGGCGGCAGCCTATTCAAACGAGGTACACGGGTCACCGGAACTGTAGTTGCATCCAAAGGGCAAGGACGCTTCAAGGGGGCTGGCGATCTGGGCATCCAGTTGACTTCGATTGCCGGAATTCCGGTGCAAACCTCTGAATTTGAGCAGGTCGCAAAGGGTAAAGGCAAACGAACCGCCGTTATGGCAGGCGGCGGCACTGGCCTCGGAGCGATCATCGGCGGCATCGCAGGCGGCGGGAAGGGCGCTCTGATTGGCGGTCTGGCTGGTGCTGGCGCAGGTACGGCTGGCTCCGCATTCACCGGCAACAAGGATGTCGTGATTCCGGCTGAATCGCAGATTACCTTCCGGCTCACCTCTCCGCTCACCGTCCGGTAATTCGATCCTTCCCGTTCGGGAAAGCGCATCAGGCTTCGCTGCCGGTGCGCTTTTTGCTGCATGGACGATAGACTGAAGCCATGCCGTTGACTCCCGTGTTTCTGCTGTCCGCAACCGACGTTGCTCACTTCCCTTCCGATGCCAAAACTTATGGGGCGCCAGAAGTGGCTTTTCTTGGCCGCTCCAACGTCGGCAAATCATCGCTCATCAACTCGCTGCTTGGGTCGAAGCAGGCGCACACCTCGTCCACACCGGGACGCACGCGGGCGATCAACTTCTTCGCACTGCATGAGGGCGCGGGTGACAAAATGAAGCAGAGGCCGACTCTGATCTTCGCCGACCTGCCGGGCTACGGTTATGCCAAAATTTCGAAGTCGATCTCAGCGGAATGGCCTAAGTTTATCGAACCATATCTGGCCGACCGCGATGCCCTCGCGTTATGCATCTGCCTTGTGGACACAAATATTCCACCGCAGCCGAACGATACTCAACTCATCAACTACTTCAAACAGACGCAGCGGCCTTTTCTCGTCGTGGGGACGAAGGCAGACCGCCTCTCAAATAACGTGCTGGCAAAGTCGGTTGCGGCATTGAAGCGGGAGCATGGGGTAGATGAGGTCCTCACCGTCTCGGCGAAGACCGATGTGGGAACAAAGGCTCTTTGGGCACGCTTGATAGCTGTCACAGAATAAAAAAAGCGGCTGCGAAAATCTCGCAGCCGCCGTAACCCACTAAACACCAGTAATCTTTGTATTCCACTTCTACTGGTTACTGATCGTAGTATTCCAGTCCAAGGTGCGTGATAAGGTCTTCGCCCATGATGTGGCGAAGCGTGTTCTTCAGCTTGGTGTGCTGGATGAAGAGGTCGTGCTCCGGGTACAGTCCTTCGGCATGCTGCGGTGCCTTGAAGTAGAAGCTGAGCCACTCCTGAATTCCCAGACCGCGCAGGCTTGGCGTCCGTGCCGCAAGGTCCATGAAGAGGATGAGGTCGAGCGCCAAAGGTGCGGCGAGGATGGAGTCACGGCAGAGGAAATCGACCTTGAGCTGCATCGGATAACCGAGCCAGCCGAAGATATCGATATTGTCCCAACCCTCTTTATTATCACCACGTGGAGGGTAATAGTTAATGCGAACCTTGTGATAGAGATCCTTGTAGAGATCGGGGTGCAGCTCCGGCTGAAAGATGTAATCGAGTACGCCGAGCTTCGACTCTTCTTTGGTCTTGAAGGACTCTGGATCGTCGAGCACCTCGCCGTCGCGGTTACCGAGAATGTTGGTGGAATACCATCCGCTGACGCCGATGTTGCGAACCTTGAAGGCCGGAGCGAGAACGGTCTTGATGAAGGTCTGGCCGGTCTTGAAGTCCTTGCCGCAGATGGGAGCGTTCATCTTCTTTGAAAGCTCCTGCAGCGCAGGGATGTCGACGGTCAGATTGGGTGCGCCGTTAGCAAAGGGAATACCCTCCTTCAACGCCGCCCAAGCATAGAGCATCGACGGTGCGATGTTCGGGTCATCCTCGACGAGGCCCTTCTCGAAGGCTTCGAGCGTCTGGTGAACCGCGCTGGGCTTGATGAATATCTCGGTGGAGCCGGTCCAGATCATGACCTGCCGGTCGGTCTTGGTCTTGAACTCGGCGATGTCGTTGCGAATCTGGTTGGCGAGGTCGCACTTGTTCTTGCCGGTCTTGATCTTCTTGCCTTCAAGACGCTTGACATAGTGCTGGTCGAAGGCGGCGGGCATCGGCTCGATGGATTCGAGATAGGGGCGAATCTGTTCAAGCTGGTCGCGGTCGAGCACGTGGGCGGTTTTGGCTGCGTCGTAGAGGTTGCCGCCAAAGATATCCCATCCGGTAAAGACGAGATCGTCGAGCTGTGCGATGGGGGCGAAGTCCTTGATGAGTGGGCTGCGGCTTTCGTTGCGCTTGCCGAGGCGGATGGTGCCCATCTGCGTGGTGGAGCCGATGGGCTTGGCCAGCCCACGACGAACGGCTTCTACGCCGGCGATAAGGGTGGTGGCGACAGCTCCCATACCGGGAACCATGACGCCTAATTTTCCAGCTGCGGGCTTGATGCTGGCCGCGCTTGGTGTGGCGGCTTCAGGTGTAGACATAACTGAGCAAAATCCTTCGTGAGGCAATTTCCGCTGGTGCGGAATCCCCAGTATTGCTCACGAAAAGAGCAGGCGCAAACAAAGTAGATGATTGTTTAGACGTTAGCGATAACGCGTTTTTCCCGGCAATCAGGCATATTCGGCGTGGATGCGGTTCTTCCGGTGCCGAGATCGCGACTCAGATGAAGGCAAGGACGATGAGGGCTTCCGGGCGGTGTTGGAAGCCATGGAATACGTCTTTGAACCGGCATTGGTATTGAACTGCGCGCAGAGTTTCATGCCGACGCACGCAACGTAGCAGGGTCAAGAAGCGATGGATGAAGGTGTAGAGATGAAGGCGAATCTGGTTTAACTGTGCAGCATAAGCGGACAAAGCTATGTGGTCGGAAACAAGTCAAGTGCGAACGCAAAGGCCCGCTGAGCGACAGAGGGCCTTGTTCGCGCTTATCTCAATCGTTTACCGGTGACCGCCGTCACGACCGCGACCGCCAGGATGGCCTGCGCCACGGTACCCGGCGCTGTGCTCGTTGCGGGCGTCATGGTTCGCAGTGCCTACATGACCGCGTCCATCCCGCGCTTCGTTTCCTTGAAAATGCTGGAACGGCTGGGCTCCACGCTCCGGGAGCGGGCCTCTATAACCGTGACGAGGATCAAAGCGGTTATCGACATGGCCGTAGAAGCCGCGCGGACCATGAAACCACGGGCCGGCTCCAATGAACACTCCGCCGACGAACCAATCCGGGCCATAATAGCCGTAAGGAGCGCAATCGTAAGGGGGAAAGTCGAAGTACCCGTAGGGACATATCGGGGCCACGCCAATGTTGATGGAAACCTGCGCGGGGGTGGCAGGCGTACCGACAAGCAACGCGGCACCCAGTGCAGAAAGTGCGAACATCTTCCAGATGGACATATAGTTACTCCTCCACGACCACCTTATTAGACCCAAAAGATGAAGGGGAGTTGTCTTTTCAGCTTCATGTTTTCTGTGGGCCTGAACTTTATGCCGCTTCGGTGCGGATGCGGTTCTTCCAGTGCGAGATCACGAACCAGATGAAACCTATGACGATGGTAGCTTCGACGCCAAGATGGAAGCGGTGGAAGACATCTTTGAAGCGCGGGTTGGTGTTGAACTGCGCGCCGAGCTTCATGCCGACGTAGGCGAGCACATAGCACCACGGCCATGAGCCAATGAAGGTGTAGATATGGAAGCGGAGTTGGTTCATCTTCGCAACGCCCGCCGGAAAGGCGATGAAGGTGCGCACTATGGGCAGCATTCTGCCGATGAGCACGGTGATGGAGCCGTAGCGGGCGAAAAAGTGGTCGACGAGGTCAAGGTCGCGGCGGCTGAGGAGGAGATAGCTGCCGTAGCGTTCCACCATGGGACGGCCTCCGCGCGCCCCTACCCAGTAAGCAGGGATTGAGCCGAGGTTCGAGGCCAGAGAAGCCACGGTCGCCAGGATGATGAGCTGGAGCTGGGTGTGGGCCAGAGCGTAGCCAGCCAGCGGCATGATGACTTCGGAAGGAATGGGGATGCAGGCGGACTGGATGGCCATGAGCACGATAACGCTCAGGTAGCCACCACTGGCGATAGCGCCAACAAGGAGGGCAATGATTTTTTCTGACATGCAGGTGCAGTATATCGGGTTGGCGTGAAAATACAGTTCTTTGCCAGCGTGCGCAGGTTCGGGAGACAATCGAGGTATGGCCCAAGAAATGGCACAGACAATTGCACCGAAACAGGAAGCAGAAGAGCCGCAGGCGAGCGCAGCAAAGACATCTCCCACTGCGGCGGTATCCGGACGCCCCGCAAGCAGCTATGGAGCGGCACCGCATGATCCATCCAAGCCGCCGGTGAAGCGGCAGATCGTGGCCTTCAGCTTCTATAAGGTGATGCCCGAGTGGCGCAGGCTGCCCAAAGACGAAAAGGCGGCGCACAAGGCCGAGTTTGCCGCCGTGCTCGAGCGCTGGAACCGAACTGGCGAGTTTCTCTCACTAACCTATTCGACCATCGGCACACGGGGCGATGTGGATATGTGCGTCTGGTCGATTGGCTACGCCGTCGATGAGATGAACCAGATGCGCAGTGAGTTAATGGGCACGGGGCTCGGCGGCTATCTCAACTCGCCGCATAATTTTCTGGCGATGACCAAGCGCTCTCAGTATCAGATTGGCCGTCCCGATGAGAGCGAGGGCGAGAGCCGTGGCGCGATCCGTCCCGGCGGCCAGAAGTACATTTTCATCTATCCCTTTTGGAAGACGCGGCCCTGGTATCTGCTGTCGCTCGAGGAGCGGAAGCGGCTGATGGATGAGCACATCCGAGTTGGACTAAGTTATCCGCGAGTCAAGTTGAATACGACCTACTCCTTCGGCATCGACGATCAGGAGTTCGTGGTCGCGTTTGAGACCAATTTCCCTGAGGATTTCGTAGACCTCGTCCAGCAACTGCGCGAGACCGAGATCAGCCTCTACACCCTGAAGGACACCCCGGTCTTCAGTTGCGTTCGCGTGGCTGCAGAAGAGATGCTGAACCGGCTGGGCTAGGACGATATGCCGCGGACTAAGACGACGACAGTAGTGAAACCGGTGCAGCAATCGCCCGTGGGAATGAAGGCACGGGCGATTGCTGCAACCGAATCTGCATCTCCGAAGAAGAAGCTCGGCAAGACGGCAAACCCTCTCGACCCAAAGCGCGTCACCGCAATTCTGGAGGTGCTGGAGAAGACCTACCCCGGTGTAGTCTGCGCTCTGAACCATCGCAATGCCTGGGAGTTAACGGTGGCCACGATCCTTTCTGCACAGTGTACGGACGTGCGCGTGAACCTCGTCACGCCTGCCCTGTTCAAGGCATTCCCCACGCCGAAGGCAATGGCAGCTGCCTCTCTCCCGGAACTGGAAGAGTTGATCCGCACAACCGGCTTCTATCGCAATAAGGCCAAGTCCATAAAGGGCGCGGCCAAGGCAGTGGTCGAGGAGTTCGGTGGTAAAGTCCCCCAGACCATGGAAGAGCTACTGCGCTTGCCCGGCGTAGCTCGCAAGACCGCCAATGTAGTCCTCGGGTCATGGTTTAGGATTGCCGTCGGAGTTGTTGTAGATACGCATGTTATGCGTCTCACTCGACGACTGGAGCTAACCAATGAGACCGCGCCTGAGAAGGTCGAACGGGACATGATGAAGATCATCCCCAAGGACCATTGGATTGCCTTCTCCCATGAGCTAATCCATCATGGACGGCAGATTTGCATCGCGCGTAAGCCAAAGTGCGTCGATTGCACGCTTGAAAAGTTATGCAATTCCTCGGACAAGACATGGACGTCTCACTAAAGAATTCTCATAGTGACTGTAGATAGAGATGAGTTTTCATTCTGTCTTTGAGGGACGATACCCAATCACGCTTTAGCCGTCACCGGTTCATCCGATGTATCACCCTCGCCCGGGGCAAGGAACAGATTCGCCTCAAGGCCGTGTTGCCGGGTGTAGAGGTCGTAATACCGTCCCCCCATCCGATAAAGCTGCTCATGGGTTCCTCGCTCGACGATCAATCCCTGCTCAACGACGAGGATCTGGTCGGCCCGACGGATAGTTGAAAGTCGATGTGCGATCACAAAGGTCGTGCGTCCCTGCATAAGGAAGTTGAGACCGTTCTGAATCATGGCCTCTGATTCAGAGTCCAGCGAGCTGGTCGCCTCATCAAGGATCAGAATTCGGGGATCGGCGAGGATGGCGCGAGCAATCGAAAGCCGTTGCCGCTGGCCGCCCGAAAGCTTGACGCCGCGCTCCCCGACGATCGTCTCGTAACGCTCGGGGAACCGCTCGGCGAACTCGTCCACCCGGGCAATCCGGCAGGCCTCTAAAAGTTGTTCTTCCGTCGCGTTGGGTCGGCTGAACAAAATGTTCTCGCGGATAGTCCCGTCAAACAGGAAGGTCTCCTGCAGCACTACTCCAAGCTGCTCGCGGTAGCTACTAAGCCGGATGGTGGAGAGATCGACGCCGTCGACCAGGATCTGCCCTGAACTCGCAGTATGAAAGCCGCAAATCAACGAGATGATTGTTGACTTCCCCGAGCCGGACGAGCCGACCAAGGCGGTGACGGTACCAGGTTTCGATTCAAAGCTGATGCCATGCAGCACTGGCTTCCCCTCCTCATAGGCAAACTTAACGTCGCGAAAGGCAATATCGCCCCTGATGACGGATAGCGAGTGCGTGCGCGCAGCCTCGGAGTCTTCCTGCCGCTCGGCGAGGATCTCATTCGTCCGGTCCAGTCCGGCGACGGCCTCCGTAAGCTGCGTCCCTATCGAAACGAGCTGAACAATCGGCGCGATCATGAACGCCAGGAACATGACGTAGGTGACGTAGCCGCCAGTCGTAAGGTGTCCGGCGACGACCTGGCGGGCACCCAGATACATCACCAGCGCTCCAACCACGCCAAGCACGGCAGTTGAAGCAAGCGACATGAGCGACTGTGCAGTGAGCGAAGATATGACGTTCTGCAGCAGCCGATTGGCCCCGGCCGCAAAAACTTTAGCCTCGCTGGCCTCGGCATGGTACCCCTTGACGACGCGGACGCCACCAAGCGATTCGGTCAAACGGCCTGTAACCTCGGCGTTGATCTTGGCGCGCTCCCGAAAGATAGGCCGAATCACCTTGAAGGCGCGCTGCAGAATGAGTCCGAACACGAGCAGGATAACGAACGTGACGAGCGTCATCTGTACGCTGAGAAAGATGAGAAAGAGGAATGCGAAGATCGCCGTGAGCACGCCGCCTACAAAGTCGACCACCCCGGTCCCGATAAGGTTCCGCACACCCTCTACGTCGGTCATGATGCGCGCAACCAGAGTGCCGGTCCGGTTCTCGTCGTAGAACGCAACCGGCAACCGCCCGATGTGCGCCTGCACTTTCCGCAACTCTGCGATAAGCCTTTGGCCCTCTTTGGACAGAAGCTGAGTGAGTGCGTAAGAAGTAATGCCCTGCAAAATAGTAGCGCAGACAACAACGCTAACGATGACAGGCAGCAGAGCGAGATGGTGCTTCGCGATGAAGCCGGCGATGAAAGCCGACTTGATCGGGTGCTTGCCCATGACATTGTCGATAAGGTACTTCGTCGAAGCAGGCAGAACAAGTCCGCTGGCGCGGTTGATGACCATCAGCAGGAAGCTGCCGCCAAGCAGGACCCGCCGCGGCTTGATCAGCTGCCACACCTCTGGCAGCACCTTCTTCAGCTTGGGTTTGGGCCGCGACGCGCTGAGATCGGCCACCACAGCGCGGCCGGTACCCCGGGACGGACGATCGGCGGCCTTCATACCGCCGCCGTATTTGGATGGACCGAAAGAGGACATAGTAAAGAAGGCGTAGATCTGCCAGAACCCTGCTAAAGCTTACGCCTTTTAGATGAGGAGCTACGCACCGGGATTCAGGGTTCTTTGGCGTCGCGCAGCAATAAAGGAACGAACGCAAAACAGCACATACAACAGGCTGAGGAGCGACGTCGCCGACTTTTCAATAACGGCGGCGGGATAAGGGAAAGAGACACCACGGCTAAGGCGAATGACATCGATATCGGCACGGATCAGGCTGAGGAACAAAAGCAGGGCGACCGTGACGGAGACATGCATCCACAGCATACGTTTTTTTGCATTATCGCTGGTGGCAAATACCCCGAAGATGATGAAGAGAATACCCGCACCGGCAGGAATAAGCGCCGTGGGATGCGCGCTGCCAGTATAAACATAACCGATGACGCCAAGGATGATAAGCAGAATACCGAAAACAATCGTCAATTTAGCCATGGTGGCGTCGTACTCCTTATATGCACTCGAAAACACAGAATACCTGAATCCGCGGCTTGAGCCCGGATATGACGCTTAGTCATCATGGTTTAGCAACGGTCGGCTGCGATAGCGTGGGTACGTAGTTGAACTGGTATAACTGCGTGCGCTTACCAGATTCAAAACGATCATTCCAGTCCAATCGATATTTCAAAGTGCTGGAATTCTCCGGATAATGTTCATCGGCTGGATACGGATAGGCAGTCATCTGATGGAAGGGCATCTGCGCCACAGTAAAAGGCAGCGCCTCATAGAAGTCCATATCTTTTACGAAGCCGTTTGCGTAGAAGAAATAATCGCGCTTCCAGTGGGCTGGCAGAGGCTTCAGCGAAGCAGCACTAAACTCCGCGTCGATCTCTTCCCCGCTGCCGAAGATGACATATTGGTTATCTACCTGATGCAGCAGCGGAGTGACGTTGCCATACTTCGTATAACTTCCACGCTGCCACTGAAAAGGCCCTGTCGCACTGATACGGTCGTAACGGTAGGTCAGATCGCCTGGGGTCGCACCCTCGACCTGTTGCGGATATCCGCGGAAGGCAAGGTGTGCGGTGGCCAATGGCAACTCAAACTGTCTAACGTTTTTCGAAACGTCAGCGCCGTTATCGACCAACACCTGGTCCCAATAGATTTGCAGGTTTGTCGTCATGCGAATGCGGTGTGCGCCAGCTGGTAATTTTCCGGTGAGATCGACCACAATCGTCCTGGGAAGGCCCGCAGGAAAGCCCATATCGTCGACAATCCGCTTCCAGCTTCCATCCGGCATCTGCGCTTCGACGTAAGGCGAGATGGGCTTCAACCCGGCCTGCCATGCCGCATACATGGAACTGGCACTGAAATATTCGATGTACCCGCTCATGAAGAGACGAAGAGGATTTCCTTGCTTCCAGTCGCCCAGATCGAGCGTAAGCGTATGCATCTTCGCGTAGCCCGCATACGTGAGATTGGTAAAGTCGCGAACATATTTATGATCGCGTTCAGCAAGAAGCGGGAGGACGTCCTCACCTTTGTCATTCCACGCCCCGGCAGGCAAGCGCGCATCCGAAGAAGCGACCACCGTTGAACCGGAGGCGAAGGGACGTTCATTCAGGAAGCGTTCGTCAGGGTAGACCTCAGTGCCGTCGGGGTGATCGATCGCAACCAGTCGCAGCTGGTCGATAAAGTTGATCTCCTCCATGGGCTCGCCAAAGCGCAGGCTGAACAGGCCACCACGTTCCTTAAGCTGCGAACCCTCCACCTTGATCCATTCGTCAGGGTCAGCCTGGTTCGTCGCTGAAGGTGATATCCAATGACCAATGACCCCAGCGCCTATTACGTCAGAGACAAATTGATATTTAGTTCCGTCCCATGCAAACAGCACAGGACAAGAGCTTCCCCGCCGGTCAAGCTCGGTGAGAGTTACCGGCTTGCTTGACGCAACATCCAACTCATCCTGAGGAACACCGGTAGGCCACAACATACGGACAACATCCGCTCGGTCAGCGTGACCCAAGCCCGCAAGTATCTCCGTCGCCCCCTGGCTGAGATAACCAGAGCCGCCGGCGACTTCAAACTTTTGCGAGCTTCCGTTTGAAAACACCTCTACTTTCGTACCAATTGCCGTCTTGTTGTCGGCAAGACCGGCGAGCGTCAGACGCAAGGAATGGTTGCGATTTCCTCCAACGTTATGCAGCACGATAGGAGGAGCATTCAATTGCGTGACAATCAAATCAGCGGCACCGTCTCCATCGATATCCGCCGCAATGACAGATCGAGGGTTGTGCAGCTTAAGCGTATTTAGCCCCACAGTCTTCGTTACATCTTCAAAGCCCTGTGAACCGCGATTGCGCCAGACGTGCAGTTCAGGCCCATTGGCAGTCTCTACAATTGCCGCGATATCAATCCAGCCGTCGTTGTCGATATCGATTGCAGTAAGTCCCCATGCAGCCTTGGCCCCCGAAAGAGGCAGCGGCACGCGCTCAAAGCTTTTGCCCTCCACATTGCGCCAAAGGCTGATTCCGGGAGCGCCCGCATGCGTGACGGCAACATCCATCCATCCATCTTTGTTGAAATCGAAGACAAGAACGCCACGCGTAGGAGAAAGGTTCGCATCTGTATAAAGAGGAACCGCCTCGAAAGGTCCTTCGCGCTTATTTTCGAAGATAGTGGGCGAACCACTGTCACCCGTAACGATCAGATCAATTGCCCGGTCGTTGTTCACATCTGAGATCGTGACACCAGTCGTACTTCCCTTTCCTGCAAGCCCCGTGGGTGCGCTCCATTCAGTAAAGGTTGAATTTCCGTTGTTACGCCAGAGGACGTCAGGTCCCGCGCCAGAAGTAACCGGCGAACCAGTTACAAAGAGATCGAGATCTCCGTCATGATCGAAATCGACAAACGTCAATCCCGCCGGGTGATTCAATTGCTGAATACCAACTGACTTTGTCGTGTCCGCAAATTTTCCGTGCCCCAGGTTGTGGAAGAGGACGACTCGGTCACTCAATGCGACAGCCAGGTCGGGACGGCCATCGCTGTCATAATCACCAACTGCGCAAGCCATTCCATGGCCATTTGCGATAAGCCCAGTCTGTTGAGATGGGACCTCCTGCATGGTTCCGTTCGATAGGGTCCTATAAACACGAATGGCGGATTCGCCGTCGCCCATTGCAACAATATCTTTCTTCCCGGTGCCATCCACATCGAGAATGCAGGCTCCCCCGCCTTCCTGGTTTGCCGAAGGAAGAGCGGAAGACGGACCTTTGGTCGCTGCGACCGCAACGAAGCTCACGGGAATCATGGAGCCCACAGGTTGTTCCGCCACTCGCATGTTCTGCACAGTAGCGTAATCACCTTGCTCTCCATATGTGACTGCAAGCGGGGTTCCGACCTTGGTCTGCGTTATGGTCTGAAAGCGCTTGAGATGTTCGCGCGCTTCAGCGGTCTTCCCTGAACGCTGTAGAGCGCTGGCCAAGCCAAACTGCGACGAAGCATGCAAAGGATTTAAGCGCAGAGCTTCTTCAAATTCCACGATTGAATGATCGTAATCTTTCAAGCTGCGATAGAGCGAGCCCAGATAATAGTGGCTGTCTGCGTCCGCCGGATTGAGCTTGATCGCCTGCTTAAAATCTTCAACAGCGAGATCAGATTTGCTCTCGGCCAGATGGGTCAGCCCAAGACAGTACCAGATGCGCACATTTTGGGGATTGTTAGTTGCTGCCTGTTTCAATACAGCTTCTGCTTCAGGGAGCTTTCGTAGGTAGAGCAGAGCAATGCCTTGATTCAGCATAGGAACAGCAGAAGTCGGATCGTTCTTATGCGCTTCGTCAAACTTTTGCAGCGCTTTTTCAGTAAACTGCTGGCCCATCAGGGCAACACCAATATTGTTCAGTCGCGCAGCCGCCACAAAATCGTTCGATGGTTCCAGTGACCATCCGCATCGAAACGCCTGAGTACACAGACCCAGCAGCAACAGACTCGCTAAACACTTATGATCAAAGAGAAGGCGCAGCAATCTCCGGCAGGATGGAATATTTTTCACTAACATGGTCAGCGCACATTGTAGAACACCCGCGCCTCACTGATATATGCAGATCGTGCCACAAAAGAAACAACATCAGCACGCCTTCTGATTGCTCCCCTCTCAGTGGTGCGGGACAGGCCGAAGAGCGTAAACTGGTCTCAAAAGAACGGCTTTCCAGAGGAAACCTTGTGCACCAATACATTGAACGCGTTGTCGATCTGACACAGCCCGAAGCAAACCAGATTCACAATCTAACGATTGAAGAAGCCCGACGGCTGTTGCTCGATAGTCCTGCCGAGGCGATGCGCGAGATTGCAGGATCCTTCGCGTTGCTGGCGCGATCCGGAAAGACAGTTAAAATGGCGCGGTCGCTCGACCGGCCAATGCGATATTTCCTGGCAAAGCGGCAGGAAGGGCCCGTTTTAGTTGTCGCGCCGCGCATTGACGCTATCTACAACTGGCTCAAGAGCGAAGGCCTTCACGGACAGTTTCATCCCAGCTATACACGAATGGTGCCCGCCCATTATGTAGTCGAGATTCAACTTGTGGGTTGCCCCGATCCCGATCCTGTCTACACACGTTTCTTCACTCCCGAACTCGGCACGCTGCCGCCTGACCTCGACAAAATTGGAGAAAAGTATATCGCAGCTCTGGCGGAAGAGATCTCCCAATGGCTTAGCTGCGTTCCCGCTGAAGAGCCAATTGGTGTTTGCTTTTCGGGCGGTATCGACAGTGGCAGCGTCTTTGTGACGACTTACCATGTAATGAAAAAAACCGGCATGAATTTGAGCCGACTGAAAGCCTTTGTTCTAGATCTAGGCAATGGACCCGACGTACAACAGGCGCGGTCGTTCCTTGAAGCTCTTGGACTGGGCCTTTTTCTCGAATCTATCGAAGCAGACGCTTCCACTCTCGATGCGCAGGAGACGATTCGTATAGTCGAAGACTACAAGCCCCTCGATATTGAGTCTGCAACTATGTCTCTCGCGCTATGCCGTGGCATTCGCGAGCGCTATCCTGACTGGCAGTATTTACTGGACGGCGATGGCGGCGACGAGAACCTGAAAGACTATCCCATCGAAGAAAATCCTGAACTCACCATTCGGAGTGTCATCAATAATCAAATGCTCTATCAGGAAGGCTGGGGGGTAGGAAAGATCAAGCATTCGCTGACCTATAGCGGCGGGCTGAGCCGGTCTTACACTCGCACCTATGCCCCGGCGCATCATTATGGATTCACCGGATTCAGTCCTTTCACCCGGCCAAACGTCGTGGCAGTAGCGGAAGCTATTCCATTCATAAAGTTGACAGACTATAACGTTGAAAAACTTTATGACCTAAAGGGAGAGATCGTATCTAAGGGGGTAGCGCAGCTCACAGGCTTGCAGATGCCTGCCTTCCCAAAGCGACGGTTTCAACACGGTGCGCTGCCCGAAGAAGCTTTGCGCAGAAGGCTGCCGCTTCGGGAAGCGGAGTATAGGAAACAGTTCTTGTCGCTCTACTTGTAAAGGCAGCAATGATCCCACCCTATCCGGCTCGCGGCGTTGAACGAGATCAATGGATTCTCGCTCAACGTCCAGCGCGGGCAACTCTCGATCCCCGTGTCCCCTATGCATTCCTGGTGGAAGAGGAATGCTCCGCGGCAAGAGAAGTCGTTTCAGTAGCTACGGTATTTTTGACCAACCGCGAATGTCCATGGCGATGCGTAATGTGTGATCTCTGGCGCAATACACTCCCGGACGCAGTTCCGGCAGGATCCGTCCCACAGCAAATTGACTATGCTTTGGAACAACTGCCTCCGGCGCGCCAGATTAAGCTCTACAACAGCGGAAGCTTCTTTGATCGCAATGCAATTCCGGTGGAAGACTATCCGGCAATTGCGACCCGAACAAAATCTTTTGAGAGAACGATTGTTGAAAGCCATCCGTCACTCCTCAAACAAGAGTGTCTCCAATTTCGCGACTTACTTTCAAACCAGTTGGAAGTTGCCATGGGCCTTGAAACAGCTCATCCAGAGATCCTGGACAAGCTGAATAAGCGAATGACTCTATCTCAATTTTCTGAGGCAGCAGCATATTTACGATTCAACAAAATAGATCTTCGCGTATTTATCCTCGTTCAACCTCCCTTTATGAAGGTCCAGGAGGCACTCTATTGGGCACAGCGCTCTTTGGACTTTGCATTTGATTGCGGAGCAACGGCGGCAACATTGATTCCAACGCGCGCCAATAATGGAGCAATGGAAGCACTAATGCAGTTGGGCGAATTTTCCCCGCCGCGTCTCGATACAGTGGAGGCCGCAGCAAGATACGGACTAACCCTCAATCGCGGTCGTGTTTTCGTTGACCTTTGGGATTTAGGCATCGCGGCGCCGGTATGTCCTTGCTATTTTCCACGCATCAATAGGCTCCGCGAGATGAATCTTCGCCAGCATGTGTTGGATCCCATTAACTGCATCCATTGCGAAGGCCTTAGTTGAATCCCGCCTACGATATCGCCGTTATAGGATCCGGCTTTGCAGGTTCTCTTACCGCCATGATCGCCCGACGTCTGGGCCATTCCGTCGTTCTGTTAGAGAAAGACAGGCACCCCCGTGTGGTCATTGGGGAGTCATCGACTCCTCTCTCTAACTTGCTCCTTGAAGACATCGCAACTCGTTATGATCTTCCGCGCCTTAATCCACTTACCAAATGGGGTACATGGCAGGAGCATTATCCAAATATCGCGTGCGGTTTGAAACGGGGCTTTACTTTTTATCATCACCAACTCGGATGTCCCGATGCTCCTGATCCCGATCGTATGAGACAACTTCTTGTAGCTGCCAGTCCCCATAATCGAATTGCAGATACACATTGGTTCCGCTCAGACTTCGATGAAATGTTAGTGCATGAGGCTCAAGATATTGGTGTCGACTACGTTGATGAGGTCAAACTCGACAGTTTTCTCGATCAGGGGAATGACGTAGCGCTGGCAGGTAAAAGGAATGGGCTCGCAATTACGATTCGAGCCAGATTTGTAGTGGATGCTACCGGCCCAAGGGGCTTCCTGCACCGTACCTTACAGTTGCCCGAGATGCCGCTGCCGAACTATCCAAGCACACAGGCGCTGTTCAGTCATTTTTCAAACGTCAAAAGGCTCGGCGACGCGCCGGAACACGCAGTCACAGAAATAACTCCGTATCCGATCGACGACGCGGCAGTCCATCATGTCTTCGAAGGCGGCTGGATATGGGTCCTCCGCTTCAACAATGGCTTAACGAGTGCCGGAGTGGCAGCAACGAACGAGGTCTTTGCTCGGCTGCATCTATGGGAAGGGGAAACCGCATGGAAAGAGCTACTTGAATCCATACCCGCACTTCAGCACCAGTTCGCGACAGCGACCCGGGAGCGGCCATTCACGCATGCGAAGAGGCTTTCATTTTTGAGCGAAACTATCTGTGGAGAAAAGTGGGCGTTGCTTCCATCGGCGGCTGGATTCGTGGACCCGTTACTTTCAACCGGGTTTCCCCTTACCTTATTGGGGATTAGCAGGCTGGCGGACATCTTTGAAAACGATTGGGCCAAACCATCTTTTAGCGCTCGATTGACAAGCTACGCTAAACAAACGACTAATGAGTTACTCGCTACCTCAAAATTGCTCTCGAGCCTGTATGCCAACATGCACGACTTTGAAGTCTTTACCGCTCTATCCCTACTTTACTTCGCTGCGGCCAGCTTTTCAGAAACGGCACGAAGGTTGAATAAGTCACAGCTCGCCCTCTCCTTCCTGCTTCACGATCATGCGAGCTTTGGTCCCGCATGCAGCAAATTACTCGATCGCGCTCAGCACCTACAGAATAAACAAGAATCAACTCAGTTGATTGAGGATATTCTATGTGCGATCGAACCAATCGACGTCGCTGGCCTCTGCAATCGACAGCGACGTAACTGGCATCCTGTCGATGCAGAAGATCTAATCAGGTCTGCTCATAAAGTGAAGGCGACTCGCGATGAGATTGCGCATCTGCTGAAGAGCTGCGGCTTCTATGAGTAGCTTTCGCCAAATGTGGCAGAGCAGATTTATCTGTGTTGCGTAAATTTAATTGGTTGGGCGGAAATGACGCCACTACCCTCCTTCAGGGTTATGAATTGGTTCGGCTTGATATTTGGAATCGACTCTTTTTTCCCGCGGGGCCATACGATCTCCACAGTCACAGTTTTACTTTCATCGGGCTTCCCTAGCCCAAAAGTCAGTGGCATTTCGCTCTGTGAAAGATAACTGGAACCGGTCTTTACCATTTCAAAAAGGCGCAGTCCTTTATTTGTTTTGACCGTAACTTTCGCACCGATGCCATCTCTATTTGATCGCGTGCCAACCGTCTTGACCCTTAACATGTCATTTTGATTGCCATTATCATTGCGCAAAAGCTTTGCAGGGCCATTGCTCGTCGTAACGACCAGATCAAGATCTCCATCATTATCGAAATCTAAATAAGCTGCCCCACGCCCTACAATAGCCTGACGTAGAGCCGGCCCAACCTTGTCTGAAACGTTTTCGAAATTTCCTTTACCCTTATTCCGAAAGAGTAGCGGAGGCTCGGCATAATGAAGATTTGGTTGCGTCAAACTTACATCGTCAGCGACATGACCATTGACGGCAAAGATATCCGGCCATCCGTCTAGATCGTAGTCAAAGAAGAACGAACTGAATGTCAGAGACTTCGCAGATGCTGCGGCGATGCCAGAGTCCATCGCCTTATCGGTAAACAATCCGGAGCCATCGTTGTGGTAGAGCGACATGCTTTCGTTCGTGAAATTTCCAATAACAAGGCTTTGTCGTCCAGAGCCATCGTAGTCCGCAGCGTCCGTACCCATCCCTGCACGCGCTTTGCCTGCATCACTGAAGGCCACCCCTGCAGAAAACGCTGTGTCTGTAAACGTCCCATCGTGATTGTTGTGATAAAGCTTATTAGGCTGTGTGTCGTTGGTTACGAACAGATCAAGCCAACCATCGTTGTCATAGTCCAGTAGTGCAACTCCGAGCGACTTGGCGCTCGGATCGTAAACACCGGCCTTCTTTGTCACGTCCTCAAACGTTCCATTGCCTTTGTTGTGATAAAGAGTCGCACTTTGTCCCTTGTAAGCTTCTGGCGTGCAGTACGACTTATTCTTTCCATCAAGCGAACAGAACTGATCCGTCGCGACGGACCAATCCACATAGTGCAAAACAAGGAGATCCAGTCTTCCATCATTGTCATAATCGAACCATACCGCACTCGTGGAAAAACCGGGATTGCGTACTCCAGCTTTGGCTGTAACATCAGCAAATTTTCCATTGCCCATGTTACGAAAGAGATGATTTCCATCGAGCGCCGTAATATAGATATCTTCCCATCCATCGTTGTCGTAATCCGCAACTGCGCAGCCAAGCCCATACATCGTCGTCGCTAGTCCGGCCTGGCGCGTTACATCCGTGAATGTCCCGTTTCCATTATTGTGATAAAGCGCTGGTAAGGACTTTGCCGATTGATGTCCAGGCCAATCCATTGAATTGACGAACAAAAGATCCTGCCAACCATCATTGTCATAATCAAGAGCACAGACTCCGCTGCCCATGGTTTCGGGAAGATATTTCTTCCCGAAAGCTCCGCTGTTATGACGAAAATGAATTCCCGCTTGCGCCGTCACGTCCACAAACACAACCGGACCTGAGGGACGCACTGAGGCAGGTTCAACATCTGCCGTCCGGCGTGCCTCGACAGTTGTAGGATGGCTGGCAGGTGAAGTAGGAACCTGCGCGATAGGAGCGGTTGGGTGCTGCTTACAGCCTGAAATGAATAGAAGCATAGCCAGCGCAGGGTAAACAGCGGATCGAAATCGCAATAGCATCAAAGTGTTTCCTTTACTAAACCTCTAGCCAGAATGCGGTAATGGGTATGCGATGCTTTTATCGAGGTTTCCAGAAGTATTGGCGGATGAGCGGCGCGAGTTGAGCCACATTTCAATAAGCAAAGCAATCGGTCCCACCATAAACAGTGCATAAAAGGGAGCATAAACGCTTTGATCCAGGCGTAAAAGCATCTCAACCGCGGCCACGGCAAACGCCACAACACATTGTCCTCTCTTTGATCGCACAGTGGTCTTCGGGTCGGTAATCATGAAGAAAATAAAAAGTTGATATTCCGGTCCGGTTATGGGAGATATCTCGGAAAGTAAGGGATCCCCCGTGATCCATGTACGTAGAAAAGCCAGTGCGACAAACGAAATAACATAGACGGCGCAGATGTGAAAACGACGAAGCCGCCAGATAATGATCGACCCAAGCAGCCAGATGACCAGCATCGCCCCAAGATTATTTCCCCACTGGATGCTTAAGGTGGCAACCGACTCTGCTGCCAGGAATACCATCGCTGAGATACCAAAGTTAGACGGATTCCATATGTGCCGTCCCTTTACGCGCAGCACATATTTTGACGTGATAGCCAGCAGGCTACATAGTGCGTATGGCCAAAAGAAGGGCGAGCGGAGCAGAATGCCAATGCTGATGCCGGTAATATAGGCACTGGCAAGGTGAGGCCACTTGTGCAAAAAGATTCGGCCGAGAATCATCTCAGCCACAATACTTGTCATAATCGCAAGCAGCGTCTTCTGGTAACTCTCGAGAATGCCAAACGACACATTGCCCACCAGAAGAATGAGCGTAATAAACAGCGGGGGCATGAATCGGTTATCGAGGCTGAATATTCGTTTCCATTGAGCGCCATTGTCCGGCGGCACCGGCGTTGTAATGGTTATATGGCTCATTCCGATTCCTCGATCTTATACAGTTTGTCCGGAGTAAGGCCATGAAGAGTCTGTATCTTACCGGAAGGCCAACGAATGATGGCCTTATCAATCTGCGGAGTCTTTCCTAACCCAAAGTGCAATCGCCGATCATTTTGCGCCGCAAAACCGCTTCCTCCGGAGACTTGTTGAATCTGCTCCTGTCCATTCCAATACAGAGTAACTTGTGCGCCTATTCCGCTGCGATTACTCCTTGTTCCTTCCAGTTGAAATTCAATCCAATCCTCGCCTGGTGCTACTGTGTTCTTGTAGACGAGTAGGGGCCCCCTTTGATTCGCGACAACCACATCGAGCACGCCAGTATTCCATAGGTCGACCAGAGCCACTGCCCGACCATCATAGGTGTCACTCACTCCCACGGCCTGCGCGACATCTACAAACTTCCCCGCACCATCATTCAACCAGACGTGTTTTTGCTGGTACCCGGACAAACTCCGTCCATCCATCGCAGGCCAGTTTTTGGCATCCCCAATAATTGTAGAGTTGCCACCGGATATCTTCGTGAAGTCATACCAGTAGCTCTTCTTCCGATCAAGCGAGACATAGCCGTTGGTAAGATAAAGATCTAACGTTCCGTCGTTATTCAGATCACCGAACTGCGCTCCGAAGCTCCATCCGCCAAGTTCAACGCCCATATCACGAGCGAGGTTTTCAAACCGAACGATGCTCCCACTGGATCCTTCTGTGGGCACCCAGAGATTATTTCCCTGAATGAGTACACCATCTTCTGAGATGTTAGAGACATACACCGCATATTGTCCCTTATTGAAGATATCCCCGAATGCAACATTCATGCCGCTCTTTGGTGCGAAACCCACACCTGTCTGCTCGCCCGCCTCATGAAAGTGAGTGCCGTCGTTGAGATAGAGTTCCGACACTCCGTAGTCATTTGCAACAAAGAGATCGGGATGCCCGGTTCCTCGCAAATCAGCGGCAGCCGCGGCTAGGGCCCAACGACGACTAGTTATCCCGACTTTTGCACTTACTTCTTCGAATTTTCCATTTCCAAGATTATGAAAGAGATATTTGCGGCCACCATTGTTAGCGTACTCAAAACTATCCGGCATCATCTTTGTCGACTTCAGGTGCCAAAGGTCCACATCTTCCGGATAGTAGCCGCCAACGAATAAATCAAGCAGCCCATCTCCATCGTAGTCAAACCAGACCGCAGTATTCGCGTTGATCCATGAAGGCAATCCAGCCTTTTCACTTACCCGCGTAAATCCGTGACCATTATCGTTATGAAACAGTTCAGGCCGCCCCCACTTGATGAGGAATAAGTCCTCATAGCCGTCATTGTCATAGTCGCCCCAAACCGCTCCCATAGAAACGCCCGTGCCAGGCTGGTTGACATCCGCAATTCCTAACTCCTCAGCAACATCCTTAAACGTCCCATCATGCATGTTTCGATATAAGTGATTTTTGCTGCCCTCTGCGCTGTTTGTCACGTAAATATCAGGCCACCCGTCGCGATCAAAATCCACAATAGAAACGGAGGCACCCATCGAAGCGACCTCGGGCATGATAGAGGAAAGTTTTGGATCGAGCGTCGGGCCCTGATGAATAAAATCGATGCCCACTGCGTGCGAGACTTCCGTAAGATAAAAGCCGTGATTTGCCAGAGCGGCCTTCATATCAGGTTTCACCTGCGTAGAGACCTGGTTTCGGGATAGTTTCCTGACGATGAGCGGAGTTAGCAACAATGCCACAAAAAAGATACTGACTAAAACCTTTGCTATGGGTAGCCGCTTCATTTGGCCACCTCATTTCTCAAAGCCTCTTCGAATATGCGCGGTGTCACATAACGTGTCTGGTAGGTCTGCCAGTCTTCTTTATGATGCCTATATTCCCAGTCGTCCTCCAGCTTTCCCGGCGGCGTATCGTATTCCTTTCTGGCGTGATGCGGGTAAGGCAATACGGTCTGGGAGTAACTGGAGTTATAGTCGCCGTCCTTGATCCAGCCATCACCCGCAAGCACATAGTCGCGCACCCACCCCTCGGGAGGAGCCGCCGGCGCGGCAAAACGCAACGACATCTCGTCACCGGCATTCATAATGACATAGCGATCGTCAACACTGTCCAGCAATTTGCGCACATCTCCATAACGCGTATAGTAGCCCGCAAGGTCGCGCCAAATCTGCGTAGTCGACATAAGATGGCTGTAGTCGGGAATTTCAGGCGACGAGGCGTTCGCCTGATGGATAACAGAGTAGCCACGGTAATGAAGGTTGGCCATGCTTGGTGTCAGGCGCTCAATTTTCAGCGGAGTATCAGGTAGGCCTTTGGCCCACTCAATCGAATCCCAATAGATTTCAAGATTCGTGCGCAGCCGCACGCGGCGAGCCGTCCCTGGAACGAACACATTTGCCAGATCGATCAGGCAAATCTTTTTACGCCCCGCGGGGAAGCCGAGATTGGCGCGTGCAACCTTCCAGCCGCCATGGCCATCGGGCACTTCCAGGCTGAGTGGCTTCGGCTGTTCATGCTGTCCCTGACTCATAGCTACATTCAATGAGGAATCGGATGGGTGCAGCCAGCCCTTGGCAATCAGCCAGAGTGGACCGTTCTTAGGCGCACTCTCGCCCAGATCTAGTTCCACATAGTGATCGCGAGTTACTCCCTGATACTGTCCCCTGCCAAAGTTATCAAGGTACTTTCCATCGAGCGTTCTCAAAATGGCGGTTACGTCGTGCCCATTGTCATCCACGGCGCGCTTCACCGGTTGGGGTGTTGCGACCGCAGTGATGGCCAGCTTCACCGGCGGTACAGCAAAACGCTCATCCGTAAAAATCTCTGTTCCAGCCGGATGGTCGACTGTCATGAGCGCTAGGTAATCGTAGTAATACGTCTCCCACAGTTCACCAGTAACCCGCAGGTCATAATAGCCATCTTGTGGAACCAGTTCATTCCGTCCTATCTTGTACCACTCCTGCGTGGCATCGATGCGTGCTGTTCCCTGCGAATCGATTCGTAGTCCAATAGCCGATCCCCACGGAACTGAGTCCTTAACAAACGCCATGTCTTTTCCGTTATATGCAAAGAGAAATGGACAGGAGCCTTTCAATCGCTGCTCAGCCACAAACTCCTGATCAGCCTTGAGCGCAAACTCAGCCCGCACGGAACCATTAGGCCAAATGATTCGCGCCACATCGACGTCCTTTTGTTCGCCCAGTCCAAAATGAAGTTCCGGCCCGCTGATCTCCTGCTTTTGCACCGCTAAGCCGGAACGGATCTCGATCTCGCCGCCAATACCAAACGAATTGATGCGTTGATCGCCGGTTGCCTGGTGCGCACGGGGTCGAATGGTCTGCCAATGATATTGCTTCGTTCCCTGATTGACAGCTTCCACGGGCTGCCCTTCCGGCGAAATTTCAAGTAGATCGATCCTTCCGTTCCCCTTCAAATCGGCCGCACCAAAAACCATCGCAGCATCAAGCGGCTTGCCCGCTGATTGAAATTTTCCATCCTCACCCTGCAGCCAGATTAATGGACTGTGCGCTGCGGCAATAGGCGAGAGTAGAAGATCGAAGGCGCCGTTGTTGTCCAGATCAGCCACTCGCAGCCGAACATCTTCAGCAAGATAGCTCGCTGCATCCAGAATATTGGCAAGTTCGTCTACCGTCCAACCGCGATCGTCAGCTTTAACGACCAAGCTGTCAATCGTACCGCTCTTGCGAACTGCAATGAGCCCAAGCGGCCCCTCGTGATTCACATCAGCAACTGCAATCGCGCTGACAGCAGAAAATCCGCTTGGCAAAACCTGTTCACGGAACTTGCCCGAGCGCTCATTGATAAAGACATGCAACTGTCCTGCCCCATCGATAAGCGCGGCATCCGGGTTGCCATCGCCATTCAGGTCCGCCCATGTAAACTGCCGCACACCTGAGATATCGGCAAACGGATGCATTGCCAGAAATGTTCCATCCCCGTTATTGCGAAGTACCAGCGGAAGGCCGGTCGGTGCACCTACAACGATATCGAGGTCCCCATCGGCTTCAATATCCACACCCCACGCACCTGTGTAACTACCATCTGTTACAGAGCGAGGCAGCTTCGTTTGACTAGTTACATCCACAAAAGTCTGGGGGGTGTCCTGCCGCATAAAACGAAGACCACCGGCGCCAGTTAACACAACATCGGTCTTGAAGTCATAGTTGAAATCAACCGGCAATACGCCTTCCGGAGTTGGCTTCACCGCAGCCTTCCCACCCGGGAAGGCAAACGTGGCCCCGGTCGCGAGGCGCACCTGATGCCCATTGGCTACCGCTATCGTGGGCGCGCCCGTGCCATTTAGAGAAATAGCTCCAATCCAACTCCATTTGTCCGAGTTGTCTGAGGGAATCTTGGTCAGTGGCTGGGAGACAAACGTCATTCCTTCATCCGCTGGAGCTGGTTTGAACGTTGGCGACTCAAGCCGCAGAAAATGTGCAAACGGCTCGGCCTCTTCTCCGGGCTGCGGCTTGATCGCAGATAAGCTTTGGCGGAACTCCGGCACCTGCATCAGCACATTTCTCAAGAAGATTGATCGTGTAGCCGCACTCTTCGGATCAGGCCCGGAAGCTGCCGCTTGCAAAGAGAGCAATTGCTGTCGCACATCTGACGGCCATGCGCCCGACTGCGCCGCAATTTTATCGATGGTCGCGTGCAGCATCGCGGCATCGCCGCGCTTGGCGGCAATACGGCTCAAATCAACCAGAGCAGCAAGATTATTTGGATTGGCAACTAGAATTTGCTGAATCAGCCGTTCGAAATCCACCTCACTCGTCGCGCCTCCCTGGCGTTCCACCTCCGATGCCAGTTGATAGGTTGCGCGCAAATTAGCAGGATTTAGTTTGATCGCCGTCTGGAGATTCACAATCGCCTTGGCCGAATCCCCGCGATTGCTTTCGAGCAGTCCGAGCAGATAATAGATGCGATCATCTTTGGGAGCGAGCGAGCGAGCACGATCGAGTCTCTGTGCCGCTACGTCGAAGTTTCGTTGTCGCAGGGCCAGAATACCCCAATTGGCCCACGCCGCAGGCTCGGCAGGAACCAATTTCGTAGCTTGTGCCAGACTACTGTCGGCCCGGACATCGTCTCCCACCTGCAGCGCAGCCAACCCCACATAGAAGCTAGAAACAAAATCTGAATACGTCTGCGAGGACTTATCTGGCAGTCGTCCGCCCGAGTGACACCCCACAGTAAAAAATATTCCCGCCATCAGTACGTTGGCCACAAGCTGGCGATATCTATGAGTGCGTGTGTGCTGTTTATTCACCACGGCGACATCAGGTACAAGAGTTCTCATGTGGTCTTCTATTTTAGGAGGCTGTACTGAACATATAGCATCCGAACCTAAAAGTTATCCATAACCCGAATCAAATTTAGAACACAACAAAACGCTTCAATGGCGGGCAGCAATCTTTATATTGACAGATATCTCCATCTTTAGATGGATAGAAGAAATAGCGTCCAAAGACTACTATTTAGCAGTCGAAACTCGGTCCGTATATGCTGTTGATAACCTAGGCGTTCTCTTCGTCAGTAGCTCACGCCAGAAACATTGGAGATTTCAAAATGCGCCGGGGCAACAGCACCGAAACTGAAAGAGGCCACAGAGGGTGAACCTGCGAATTCGACTTCGCCCAATACTGTTCATCGTCATTCTGCTTGCGGCATGGCAGATTTCGATTAGCCGTAGTTCTGTCCATCTTCTGCCGGGGCCTTGGGGAGTCGTCGGCGGTGTCGCAGATCTGGTGCGCCATGGGGTTCTCTTCAAATACGTGGTCGCATCCCTGTTTCGCGTCACCTGGGGCTTTGTCCTGGCGGTCCTCGTAGCTGTTCCACTCGGACTCGCCATCGGCTGGTACCGCCGCGCCGAGATGGCCTTCAACCCCATCATCCAGCTACTGCGTCCCATCTCTCCGCTTGCCTGGATTCCAATTGCGATTCTGTGGTTTGGCGTCGGCGATCTTGCTGCCATCTTTCTCATCTTCCTCGGCTGCTTCCTTCCCTTGCTGCTGACGGCCATCAATGCGGTGCAAAGCGTTCCCACGGTATATATCAATGCAGGCCGTAACTTTGGTCTCAGCTCCTTCGATCTCATCTACCGAGTCTTGTATCCGGCAGTCACGCCGCAGTTGATCGTTGGTCTGCGGATCGCTCTCGGCATCGCATGGCTTGTTGTGGTCGCCGCCGAAATGATCGCCGTAAACTCCGGCCTTGGCTTCCTTATCGTCGATGCCCGCAACGCCGGCAACCGTTACGACCTCGTCGTGGCTGGAATGGTCTTGATCGGCATCATTGGCCTGCTCCTCGATATGGGAATCCGGTCGCTTGAAAATATAAAGTCGTCTCGCTGGAGCTATTCGGAGGATTGATCGTCGTGTCGTCATTGGAAACCATCGCAATAAGTCCAGCCTTGCAAACAAAAACAAAACTGCGCGCCGAGCACATCAACATGGTGTTCAAGCGCGATGGAAAAAATACGCCGGTCCTCGAAGATATCAATCTCGATGTAGGCGACGGTGAGTTCGTGTGCCTGCTCGGCCCCTCCGGCTGCGGCAAATCGACGCTACTGAACACTATGGCCGGCTTTCTCTCTCCGACCAGCGGGCAGATTACGGTCGATGGTGAAACCGTGCGCGGCCCCGATCCCCGCCGCATCTTCGTTTTTCAGGAGCGCGGTGTCTTTCCGTGGCTCACTGTCGAAGGCAATATTGGATTCGGCCTGTTCAAGTTGCCACGCCAGGAGCGCGAGCGTCGGATCGCGTACTACATCAAAATGGTAGGGCTGGAAGGGTTTGAGAAGACCTATCCGCCCGAGCTCTCAGGAGGCATGAAGCAGCGCCTCGAAGTAGCTCGCGCTCTTGCGGTCAATCCTGACATGCTCTTTCTCGACGAGCCCTTCGGTGCGCTCGACTCCATCACGCGCCTCATCATGCGAACCGAATTGCTCCGCATCTGGGAAGCAGAGCGCAAGACCATCATCTTTGTAACTCACGACATCGATGAAGCAGTCCAGCTGGCCGATCGTGTCGTTGTCATGAGCGCCCGCCCTGCCACCATTCAACAGATCGTAACCATCGACATTCCACATCCGCGCGACATCAGTTCGCCGCGCTATCTTGAACTGCGCGATGGCATCTTTCAGCAGATCGGACTGGCGCACAAGGTATGAACTCACTCGCCGAACCGCGAAAATGGGAGAAAATCTTCTGGCCGCTGCTCGTCTCCGCGCTGCTTCTTGCCGCATGGCATTACTGCGTTATCTGGACGGGCACTAAAATCTTCCCGTCCCCGCTCGAAGTCGAGAGAGGCATGGCTGAATTGATCCGTGAGAACGTCCTCTGGCGCGACATCGCCGATTCTCTGCGCCGCGTCGCCATTGGATTCGGTGCAGCCTCCGTACTTGGAATCCCCCTTGGACTGGTTCTCGGCTGGTATCCCGAAGCCGACCACGTGATCAATCCTGTGATGCAGATACTCCGCCCTATCAGCCCCATCGCGTGGATTCCCGTCGCCATTATCTTCTTCGGCGTTGGCGATGACGCAGCCATCTTCCTCATCTTTCTCGGAGCCTTCTTCCCCATCGTCGTTGCCTGCATCGATGGCGTATCCAATGTGCCGTCCGTATACCGCCGGGCCGGGCGCAACTTTGGACTCTCCCCTCAGCAACTTCTAACAAAGGTGGTCTTCCCTGCCGCCCTTCCGCAGATCATCGTTGGTTTGCGCATCGCATTGGGTATCGCATGGCTTGTAGTTGTTGCTGCCGAAATGATTGCAGTCGATTCCGGCCTTGGCTATCTCGTCATCGACTCCCGCAACTCCGGCAAGCGCTACGATCTCGTCGTCGCCGCGATGCTTTTAATCGGCGTGATCGGTCTCGCCCTGGACTTATGTTTCCGCAGATCAGAGAAGATCAAATCCGTTCGATGGGGATTCCGCAATGAAGCTTAGAACCAAAATCCTGATCTGCGCCATCGGATGGCTTGTTCTGGTCTCCGGTCTTCACGCCTACCTGAACGTCAACTGGGCAGCCGTTCTGAACGACTATCGACCCATAGCCCAGAGAAAGATCACCGTCGCCTATCTCCCCGTCACCTGCCAACTCACCTGCCCAGTGACGGACTACATCTCCAAATATTCAGAGAACGGCGAACTTTTTCTGCCCCGCATGTTTCAGGGTTTCCCGGAGATGAAGGAAGCGCTCATCTCCAATAAGGTGCAGGCCGCCTTCATCGTCGCGCCCATGGCGATTGAGCTTGTAGCTCAGGGCGTACCCATCAAGGTGGTTTATCTCGGCCATCGCTACGGCAGCGCCGTAGTCGTTCGCAAGAATGGCCCCATCAAAACCGTCGCTGACCTGCGAGGAAAAACGGTTGCCATCCCAAGTCGCTTCTCCGACGAGCGATTGATCCTTTTCCGTGCTATGAAAGTCTCGGGCATGAAGCCCGGCGACATCAAGATGGTTGAAATGGCGCCTCCCGATGTATCGGGAGCGCTCGCAGCAGGGGCAATCGATGCATTTTCCATGGGCGAGCCTTTTCCCTCTCAAGCTGAGATGGCGGGTTATGGCCGCGTCCTCTTTCAGGCCCGAGACTACTGGCCGGACTACATGTCCTGCATTCTCGTCGTGCGTCAGGACCTGATCGACCAGCGGCCCGAAGTCGTCCAGACATTGGTCGATGGCATCGCGAGATCGGGATTGTGGCTGGACAAGGGCAAACCCCAACGCGACGACGCCGCCGATTTTGTCGGTCGCTTCTACTACCACCAAAAGCCCGCCCTCCTGCGCTGGGCACTTACCAAGCCGATGGACAGAGTGACCTACAGTCCGCTCGCGCCGCGCAAAGCAGACTTCGACATGGTCCGCGACCTGATGATGGAGACGGGCATCCTCAAAAAGAAGCTCGACTTCAGCCAATACACCGATACCCGCTTCTCTGACAATGCAAGCATTCAAACCGCCTGGAAGTACGAGATAGGCAGCGGAGTGGCGCGTTAGCCGCTCGAACAAGGAGAACCATGATCCGCCGACGATTCATCGAACTCATCACCCTTGGTACCGGCAGCCTGGCGGCACTTGGAGCCGTTGAAGCAACCGGCAAAGAGACCGTCACCTATGGCGTCACCGGTTTCACCTGCATCACCTGCGCCGTAGGCCTCGAGACCCTGCTCCGTCAGGAAAAAGGAGTCGTATGGGCAAAGGCAAGCTATCCGGACGCGAACGTGGTCATTAAATTCGATCCAAAAGAAGTTACTCAGGATGCACTCAAAACCTACATCGCCAGTATGGGCTTCAAGGCAATAGAAAATCCGAAAGCCTGATCCACTCACTGTCAGCGGTCAGCGGACAACTACAGAACCACGAAAGCAATGGAAAATATGTCAGAAGATTCTTATTCACAGCTTGCAGCAGTCCTCTCTCAATCGCTGGATCTCCGCCAACCTCCCATAGCAATCACCTTCACAGACTCCGTCCCTGACGGCGTGAATGGTCACGCCGAACGGGTCTCCGCAGGCTGCCGCTTCTGGGAGGACGCTGCTGCCGCATCTTTTGCAACCACCGCAGCCGATCACGATATGTGTTCCATCGGCGTCTACACCCACAATCTTCAAACTTCATCAAGGCAGCAGATCGATCTGCAAGACACGCTGAAAGTTCTCGGCGATCTTGGCTATGTCAGAGAAGAAGATCTCGCATCCATTCCGGTTCTTCAGTCACAGTCCAAATTTGTCGTCTATTCACCGCTGGCTGAAACTCCATTGCCTCCCGATGTGGTGATGCTCTTCGTCAATGCCAATCAGTCTCTCATCCTCACCGAGGCAACGCAGCAGGTAGAAAACCAGAATGCTCCCGCAATGGGCCGCCCTGCCTGCGCCGTTGTGCCGCAGGTCATGAACACCGGCCGTGCCGCGCTCAGCCTGGGATGCTGCGGAGCCCGCGCCTATCTCGATGTCCTCACCGATAGCGTAGCTCTCTTTGCCATTCCCGGCGCAAAGCTCGCACAGTACACCAAGCGCATCGAAGCCCTCGCCCAAGCCAATGCATTACTTTCGAAATTCCATCAAATCCGCCGATCCGATGTCGAAGCCGGACGCACCCCGACGGTCAAAGAATCGCTGATTGCCTTAGGATCTTGACCATATTTCAGACTGGAGAGATGAGCTTCGGCCCATGCTCCAGTCGTATCTCCGGAAACGCCAACCTCAGCGACGCATCACCCGCTTCGAGCACCTGCAACCACGCGCTGATCTCCTCGCGAAGCGGCCCAACCATAACGCCACCGAAACTACTTTCATACGGCCCAAGTCGCCGTAGCGCCGCCCGCAGCAACGACGCTGTGCCTCTTCGATTCCCCCGCTGAAGATGATGAAACGCGGCAGTTGTCTGAATCAGCGCCTGCAGGAAAGTCTTCTCCGGCTCCCGCGCCTCCAGCCAGACGCCCTCCCAATGTTCATGGGCCAGAAAAAACTCCTCGTTGCGATAACATCGCAGCCCCTCGGCCAGTGCCCCTCCACTCCAGTCAAGGTTCGTCATCCAACTATTATCTCTATTCCCTCGCGACATCACGCAACGACATACCCCTCGCTCTGCTAGCATCGAAGTCTAGCCCATATCATGACTACGAACAGCACAGAAGCCCCTATCCGCGTCCGAATCGCTCCCAGCCCCACCGGCGACCCCCACGTCGGCACCGCCTACATTGGCCTGCTGAACTACATCTACGCCCGTCAACGTGGCGGCACATTCGTCCTCCGCATCGAAGACACTGATCGCACCCGCTTCGTCCCCACCTCCGAGCAGATGATCTTCGACACCCTTCGCTGGCTCGGCCTCGGCTGGGACGAAGGCCCCGACGTCGGCGGCCCCTATGGCCCGTATCGCCAGTCCGAACGCACCGACATCTATCGCCAGCACGCCGATCTGCTGCTCGCCAACGGCACAGCCTACCGCTGCTTCTGCACGGCAGAAGAACTCGACGCAGTCCGCAAACAGCAGATAGCTGCGAAGCTCCCACCACGCTATCCCGGCACCTGCCGTCATCTGCCCGTCGATCAGATCGAAGCAAACCTCGCGGCCGACAAGCCTTTTGTCATCCGCATGGCTGTTCCCGCCGAAGGCGCAACTACCTTCCGCGACGAGCTACGCGGCGACATCACCTTCGATCACAGCAACGTCGACGACCAGGTGCTGATGAAGTCCGACGGCTTCCCCACTTATCACCTCGCCAACGTCGTCGACGACCACCTCATGCAGATCACCGACGTCATTCGCGCCGAGGAGTGGATCTCGTCCACACCGAAACACGTCCTGCTCTACAAAGCATTCGGCTGGCAGTTCCCGCGCTTCTGGCACATGCCGCTCTTGCGCAACATTGACAAATCCAAGATCTCCAAACGCAAAAATCCTGTCTCGCTGATCTACTATCGTCAGGCCGGTTTTCTTCCCGAAGCTCTCATCAATTTCCTCGGTCTCATGGGCGGCGGCGTACCGGCAGACCTTAACGGCGGCACCGAGCAATTCAGCCTCACCGAGATGGTCGAGCACTTCGTCTTCACCAACATCCGTCTTGGCGGCCCTGTCTTCGACCTCACCAAGCTCAAATGGCTCAATGGCGAGTACCTCCGTAAACTCTCCCCCGAGGCCTTCTTCAGCGCCCTGCGCAGCACTGTGCTCTCCGACACCTACCTCCGCGAGATCGCCCCGCTCATCCAGATGCGCGTCGAGACCCTCGGCCAGTTCGGCGACCTTACCAGCTTCTTCTTTCGCGACGACGTGATGCCCACGCAGGAGATCTTCCTACCCAAGAAGCGCACCCTCGAAGACACCCTCGCCTTCACCGCAGAGCAACTCACCGTTCTCGAAGCCACTGACTGGACCCACGAAGCCATGGAGCCAGCCCTCAAAAAACTGGGCGAAGAAAAAGGATGGTCCGTCAAAGAGAACTTCATGCTGCTGCGCGCCATCATCACAGGCAGCACTATGTCGCCACCGCTGCTTGAAAGCCTCGTCGTCTTCGGCAAGGCCCGCTCGCTTGACCGCGTCCGCCGCTTCCTTGAAGCGCAAAAGAAACTAGCCAACCAAAAGAAATAACTGACTTGGGAATCGACTGTAAACAGATTCCCAGATCAGCTATCCTTCGATGCGAGCGAGCAAGAAATAGGGGAACGGCAGCCGAAAGCTTTACAGCATTACGCGCTCATGAGAATAATATCCGGTCATCCCCATATAAATTGAATGGGCTTCTGCACGTCCGGATGCAGGCTCTTATGCACGGGGCAGGTATGCGCTGCTGTCTCCAGCCTCCGCTTGTGCTCTTCGCTGACAGGATGCGGGACGTGGATTGTGACTGCCAGTCTTGCAATCATCCTCACAGGTGCATTGGCCATCTCCTTTTCAACTGTTGCCGTTGTTCCGGCAAGGTCGACCCCAAGTGAGCGCGCCATGATGCCCATCATCGTCAGAATGCAACTGCCAAGAGCGGTTGCCACCAGATCAGTCGGTGAAAAGCTCTCCCCGCGCCCCTGATTGTCCTTCGGGGCGTCGGTGGATAGCACCGTTCCTGACGGACCATGTACGGCTCGGCAGTGCAGATCTCCTTCATATTCCAACTCAATGACGACCATAGTGATTCCTCTGAAGGTGTGAACCCTATCCAGCCTTGAACATCTGCTTGATGCCGCGCAGCGCCTGGCGCGTGCGCTCTTCGTTTTCGATCAGCGAGAAGCGCACGTGACCATCCCCATGTTCGCCAAATCCTATACCGGGACTTACCGCGGTCTTTGCGTCGGCCAGTAGCTTCTTTGAGAACTCCACGGAGCCCAAAGCACGGTACTGCTCAGGGATCTTCGCCCAGACGAACATTGTGGCCTTAGGCAGATCGACGGCCCAGCCCAGCTTGTTCAAGCCCGGCACCAGAACATCGCGGCGGGCCTTATAGTTGTCGCGAATCTTAGCCACACAGTCCTGCGGCCCCTCCAGCGCGGCAATCGAAGCCACCTGGATCGGCGTAAACGTCCCATAGTCGAAGTAGCTCTTAATCCTGCCCAGCGCCGCAACCAACTTCGGGTTTCCTACCATGAAGCCCACGCGCCAACCCGGCATGTTGTAGCTCTTCGAGAGCGTGAAGAACTCGACCGCAATGTCCTTCGCGCCCGGAACTTCCAGCACACTGGGCGCGCGGTAGCCATCGAAGACGATGTCCGCATAAGCCAGGTCGTGCACGATGTAGATTCCGAGTTCTTTGCACAGTGCGACGATCCGCTCGAAGAATGAAAGCTCGACGCACTGCGCCGTAGGGTTCGACGGAAAGTTCAGAATCAGCATCTTCGGACGCGGCTGCATCCTCGGCAGCTCATACTCGAGCTGCGCCAGCAGCGTGTTGGCATCGCCGTCCGCCGCGGGAATGCTCTGCACCTTCGATCCGGCGATCACCGGTCCGAAGATGTGGATCGGATAGCTCGGATTCGGCACAGCTACGGTGTCCTCGTCGTCCAGCACCGCGAGGCAAAGGTGAGCGATGCCCTCCTTCGAGCCGATGGTCACAATCGCCTCGGTCTCGGGATTGAGATCGATGTCGTATCGAGTCTTGTACCAGTTGCAGATGGCCTTGCGCAGACGCGGAATTCCGCGCGAGAGCGAGTAGCGATGGGTTGTCGTCTTCTGTGCTGCTTCGATCAGCTTGTCGACGATTGCCTTGGGCGTCGCTCCATCGGGATTGCCCATCCCGAAGTCGATGATGTCTTCGCCGCGCTTGCGTGCCGCGGCCTTCAACTCGCCCGTTATGTTGAACACATACGCCGGCAACCGTGTCAGCCTTTTAAACTCGTCCATTGCGCCCTGCTCGCTCCCAACTTATTTTGCTTAATCGATGATGCCATGCCGGAGAAGTGAAAGCAGAATCCGCTTTGACCATCCGCTCCATCGGAACCCGCCACGCCACTACTTTGCTGTAAAAAGCACATGCACCGGCAGACTTTTCGGCGGATAGCAGGCGGCGTGGTCACAGGCCTGATAGCGTAGCGTTCCATCCATCTCATGCATTCCGGCGGCCGCCACGACGGGAAGCTTTACCGTAAAGCCGCCTTCATAAACATCCAGCTTGTCCTTCGGACTGAAGCTAAAGCTGAACTCCGTTCCTGCTGGATATTCCGCCGCCTCTGCCTTCACCCCGGCTGCTGCCTGCAGCGTAACATTCGTCGGAATCAGTAGTTCCGACTTAGGTGTATGCGAATTGACGTGGTATCCATTAGCAACCTGAAAGCGCATCTCCAACATGCTGCGTTTCCCTGCCTGGATAACCTGCGGCTCTGCGTCGTAAGTTACGTAAGACCTGGTCACGACGCGAGCGCCATTCAGGTTTCCCATTTGGGCCATCAGAGTTCCAGCGCCGAGCATCAGGGCCGCGAGCGCCACGCCGAGCCGCATTTATTCGCCCCCCTTTACAGCAGCCGTCGTCGTTACCGAGGCAATGGTCTTCTTGATGTTCGCCTCGATCTCATCCTTCGAACTTAGTCCTGCCGTCGCCTCAACCACTTTGCCGTTTCTGTCCACATAGAACGACATTGGCAGATATTCGATTCCGCCGTAAGCGGTCTGCACTTTATCATCGGTCAACAGGATGGGATAGGTTACCCCTGTCTTCTGTGCCGTCTTGGCGATCACGTCCTTGCCTGCGTCGGCATCGGCAGTCAGGCCGAGGATCTCGAAGCCCTGGCCCGCATACTGCTTTCTGAGTTCTTCAAACCAGGGCATCTCTACCTTGCAGGGAGCGCACCAGGTAGCCCAGAAGTTCACCAGCACAGGCCGGCCCTTGTAATCGGCAAGGGAGACCTTTTTGCCATCGAGACTCGACAGCGTAAATGCCGGAGCGGCCTTCCCTCGCAGCTTGGCCCCCGGATCTTCCTCCTCGGAGTCACTATTCTGCGTTGACTGACCGGGCGCGGCAGGCGTTAGAACCACATGGTTCGCCTCGGCCTTCTGCATCGCGATGCGCCGTTCCCGCAGGTTATGCCATCCCGCCCACAACATCAGCGAGATTCCAACGATCATCACACCTAGAACCAGCGCATTTCGCTTCACTTGATTGGATGTCCTTCCGGCAAGCGCTTCGCGCAGGCCTGTTACCAGTTTAGACGCAATGCGACGTTCGCCGCCGCTCTGCTAGCATCGACATGGTTCAACATTCATGGCGACTGAAGCACCTAAACCTTCCGGCTTCCTTCCTGCTTCGAGCTTCGTGCGCATCGAAGCGGCGGCTCTCAACGATCTTGCCAGTCGGCTTGACGGCGCGATGCTTGCGCCTTTTACCGAGGCTGTCGAGCTGCTCATCCGCGCGGCGGATAACCGGCAGAATATCGTCGTTACGGGCATCGGCAAGAGCGGCATCATCGCCCGCAAGATTGCGGCGACGCTACGGTCGACAGGAACATCGGCTCACTTTCTTCAGCCTGCCGAAGCTATACACGGCGATCTTGGCATGGTTTCGCGCAGCGATGTCGTTCTGGCGCTCTCATCAAGCGGTGAGACCGAGGAATTGCTGCGTTTACTGCCGACGCTGAGGCGTCTTGCCGCTCGGCTTGTTACCTTTTGCAGCTGTCCGGCTTCAACTCTTGCTCAGGCCAGCGATATCTTTCTCGACATCAGCGTCTCCGCCGAGGCTTGTCCGCTGAACCTTGCGCCTACCGCTTCGACGACAGTCATGCTCGCGCTTGGCGACGCGCTGGCGCTGGAAGTGAGTCGTCGACGCGGGTGGAAAGCGGAAGATTTTGCCGATTTGCATCCAGGAGGACGGCTTGGCCGGCGGCTGTCGCGGGTTCGGGACCTGATGCATCGAGGAGATGCTTTGCCCAGCGTTTCGGCCGAGACGCCGATGCCGCAGGTCATTCACGAGATGTCGCACAAGAAGCTCGGGATGACAACTGTTCTCGATGGAGACTCGTTGCTGGGCATGATCTCCGATGGCGACTTGCGCCGACTGCTGGAGCGGGACGGCTCTCATGCGCTGGAACGTTCGGCAGGAGAAATGATGAATCGGCATCCTCTAACGATTGAGGGGGATGCATTTGCCTCCGCCGCTCTTGCCCTGATGGAGGAGAGGAAGATTACTTCGCTGATCGTTCTCGGGGAACGAGGGCAGGTCCAGGGTGTCCTCCACCTGCATGACCTTTGGACGATTTAGACGGCCTTGGCTAGGTCTCGCAGCAGGTACCCCCTACCCCATACTTTTCTTCTAAAGTATTCATTACAGGGGATTTATTTTGTAAAGTCTTCAATCCAAGCGACTTAGAGGCAAACCATTGATTTAATGGTAGTTATGGTCGCCAAGCGCGAGCGGGAGACTTGGTCCTTCTATTTCCATGATATCAAGTTGACTGAAACTGTTTTGCAGATCGGTCGAATTTAATTTCTGACGGCAAGTTGCAGTATTTGTTGCTGTTAGCAGGAGAATAGCCCCAGAGAATTCTCCTCCGGGGCTTGACAATGTTTTTGGTCGAAAGGCTTTACCAGTGGCGCAGACTAACCATAGGTTAGCCCTGCACCACTTCTTTGAGTCGCTGGTTCTGGATACCTTCATGCGATATTGCGATCGAACAGGCGGATGCTAAACCGCCCGACGGCGCTCGAAGGACCCTTTGAGTGACTGCCGTGCCGCAATTTCGGCGGGTTCGCTCGCAGGTTTCTTGCCGGTCAAATGGGAGGCAGTTGGTTTGACCGAAGGCATATGCACCAGACGGCGCCCTCCCCGCCCCGCCAGCAGCTCGGTTGCGGACCGAACGAGGCAACCCGGCTCGGCGAACGACTTGGCGTCAATATTGACGCTTTTGTATTCTTCCTCGCGAACCTTGTCCGTAATCAGTAATAAGACGAGGGTCTTCGCTCCATTGCGATGGGCGGCCTCCGAGATTCGATCCGCGTCCTGCTGCCGCACAGTATGGCCCAGAACGATCAGGTCGAACTCCCATTCGTTAATATATTTCAAGGCCGCTTCCCCCGAGCAGCACAGCACATTCGCGCCTGTCTTGCGTAGAACCTCAGCACGCGTCTTAAGAAGGCCCGTATCTTCTCCCACAGCAAGGATAGTCAGCAATTGGAATTCCTCCGGCGGAGCGCCCCTGTCGGCAAGACTGTGTGACAGCCCCGGAGACGATCCAGATGCGTACAACTTAGGCGTTACGACGAATGCTGTCTGTCTGCGACACGACATACGTCAAAGATTCATCTGGGCCATGTTTTAACAGCCGGCGGTAAGACTCGGACACAGTGTTATAGCACTCACAGGCGGCTTTCATGAGATTGGGGCGGTTGAGGATATGAATCCTGCCGCGGGAATAGCTGATAAAGCCTGCGCGTTGGAGTGCGCTTGCGGCCACAGTTACGGTGGAGCGCTGCACGCCCAGCATCTGGGCGAGGAACTCCTGGGTCAGGTTCAGTTCTTCCGCTTCCATGCGATCGGCTGAGGTAAGCAGCCAGCGAGCCAGTCGTCGTTCGACCTCGTGCAGTCTGTTACAAAGAACCGACTGCGTGACCTGCACCATTTGGAGATAGGAGAAAGTGTGGACCAGTTGCTGAAGGACGCCGCCTTTTTTGAATTCGTCGCGGACGATCGACGACCGGATGCGGTGGCCGTTGCCAATTCCCTGAATCATGACGGCGTGAGACATCTGCGGCTGATCGAGAAGGGCGGCCAGGCCGGAGAACCCCTCGCGTCCGATGACCCCGACTTCCACAGAGTCTCCGTTTTTGGTTACCGCATCGGTCGAGATCAGACCAGTACTCAGAAAGTAGACGTATTCAATGGGCTCATTCGGTTCGGAGAGCTTCTGGCCCAGAGAGAAGTCAATCGGCACAAGTGATTTCGCCAGGGCGGCGTATTCGGCTTCCGGCAACTGAGACAAGATTGCATTTCTGGGGCGCAACGTGGATCCCGTTGTAATGCTTTGAATGGACACCGTGGGTCTTCCTTTGCGCGAGGAGGATCTTCTCCTCTGGCCGCAACGACTGGTTGCCCACGGCATGTGGGGCGGGTTTATTGCGATTGGGTCGGAGGGTACGCCTTTACAGCGGAAAAGTATATGGTTTGGCTCACAGTACTCAACGATAACGAAGGCATCGAGCCCAACCTGTCCGCCATGAGCGACATGGGGACCCATAAGTGCATGTGAGGAGAGGGCCGCGATCCCTTCAAGGCTGTGGAGGCAGGCTGAATTGTTTAGAATGAATACTTCATCTCTCGAGTCCGCGCATCTTTATATGCAGCGGCAGGAAAGTGCCTCTTTTGTCCATGCATCGCTGGTCCCAACTATTTATTCCTACTCTTCGTGAAGCTCCGGCAGATGCCGAGGTCGCCAGCCATAAACTCCTGCTCCGCGCCGGATATGTCCGGCAGCTAGGCGCGGGTATATATAGCTATCTCTTTCTGGGCAATCGCTCCATTAATAAGATAGTCGCGATTATTCGCGAAGAGATGGACAAGATTGGGCAGGAGTTTCTGCTGCCTGCGCTGAATCCGCGCGAGGTATGGGAGGCGAGCGGGCGCTGGGCAGGCATGGGCGACAACATGTTCCGGCTGAAGGACCGGAAGGGCGCGGAGCTTTGCCTGGCCATGACCCATGAAGAGGTGATGACCGATATTGCGCGTAAGGAGCTGCGCAGCTATAAACAGCTTCCTCAGATCTGGTATCAGATTCAAACCAAGTTTCGCGACGAGCCGCGCCCGAAGTCCGGGTTGCTGCGGGTTCGCCAGTTCATTATGAAGGACGCGTATTCGTTCGATATCGACGAGGCGGGGCTGGATGTGAGCTATAACAAGCACGATGCCGCGTATCGGCGCATCTTCAGCCGCTGCGGCCTGCAATTTGTGTCGGTCGATGCGGATTCGGGGGCGATGGGCGGATCGGCCTCGCAGGAGTTCATGGTCTATACCGATGCGGGCGAAGACCTGATCGCCAGCAGCGCCTCGGGTTATGCGGCCAATCTGGAGAAGGCGACGAGCCGACTAGCTCCGGTGGAAGATCTTGCGCCTACGGGCGACGGCCAACCCGAACTCGTCCACACGCCCGGACAGCGCACCATTGAAGAGGTCGGAGCCTTCCTCAATACCCAGCCACATCACCAAATTAAAACAATGGCCTATATGACCGAGCTTCCAGAGGCTGACCATGCGAAGCTGGGTAAACAACGCCCCGTTGTCGTCTTTCTGCGCGGGGATCACTCCTTAAATGAGGCCAAGCTGCTCGCTATCGCCGGAGGCGTTTTGCGCCCCATGACTCCCGAAGAGCTCCAGTCGACCTTCAATGCGCCTGCGGGATATCTCGGCCCCATCGGTATCGTAGCCGCGCCGCACCCGAAGAAGCCAGGCACTCTGGTTATTCTGGACAAGGCCCTCGAAGGTCGCACTAACCTCATCGCCGGAGCCAATAAAGAGGAGTATCACCTACGCAACGTAACTCCGAACCGAGATTTCAAGCCGACGACTGTCGCCGATGTGCGCAATATTGTTGAAGGTGAAGGCTGTCCTATCGACGGCTCGCCGCTGCGGCTGGGCAAGGCGGTCGAGATCGGCCATATCTTCAAGCTGGGCTATAAGTACTCGAAGTCGATGGGGGCGAGCGTGCTGAATCGCGACGGCAAGGAGGTCACGCCGATCATGGGAAGCTATGGCATTGGGGTAGAGCGCATTCTTACGGCGGCCATCGAGACCTCGGCAGCGGCGAATGGAGGAGCGGCGTATGCTCTGCATCCGGCGATTGCGCCGTTTCAAGTGGTGGTCACGATTACGAATGTCGGCGACGCGGCGCTGCTGACGGCAGGAGAACAGGTGGCCGCTGAGCTTGAGGCTGCGGGGCTTGATGTGCTGCTCGACGACCGCGACGAGCGCGCCGGGGTGAAGTTCAAAGACGCCGATCTGGTCGGTATCCCCTATCGAATCAACATCGGGCGGGGAGTGGCTGAGGGTAAAGTCGAGTTCGTGGATAGATTGCAGAGCCAGAGTCAGGACATTCCGCTGAACGAGATTGCCAACAGGGTAACTACAGAGATAACCTCCAGTCTGCGCACGGTGCTTCCGGCAGCCATCTAATTAACGTCCAACGAAAGAGCACCCTTGCCTGTCAAACTCAAATACGGAAACAATCGACCTCAATCCGGACAGGGCAGCTTCGCCTCCGGCCTCATGCGCGGTCTGCTGATCGCTGTACTCGGGTGCCTGGCCGTGGGCGTCGCGATCTTTGGATACGCCTACTTTCATTACCAGAAAGTGGTCGATGACCGGCTTGCTGCCGGGCCGATCTTCGCCAGCGAATCGCAGATTTATGCGGCTCCGCGAGAGATACGTCCGGGGCAGAAGCTTACCGCCGCATCGATTGCAGCCGACCTGCGCCGCGTCAACTATAACGGCAACCCTCAGCTAGGGACTTTCAAGCTGGAGGGCGATACGATCTTCATCAAGCCGGGGCCGGAGAGCTATCACAGCACGGATGGGGCGACCATCGACACCACTGGGGGCGTGGTGCAGAAGATCACGGCGGAGAATGGGGTTGCGCTGGCGGCTTACGATCTGGAGCCGCAGCTCATTACGGCGCTCTCTGAAGATAAAAACCGCACCAAGCGCCGTCTGGTCACGTATAAGGACATTCCGCCGCGCATGGTGCAGGCGGTCACCGCCATCGAGGACCGTAACTTCTTCGAGCATGGCGGGGTGAATTACCTTCGCATTGGCAAGTGCGCGGTCGAGGACCTGATGACGCACCACAAGGAGTGTGGCGGGTCGACCCTGACCATGCAACTTGCGCGCGGCTTCTTCCTTTCGCCGGACAAGCTCTTCAAGCGCAAGCTGATTGAAATCATGATTACGTTCCAACTCGAAGCGCGCTTCAATAAGCAGCAGATCTTCGAGATGTATGCCAACGAGATCAACCTGGGGCAGCGCGGCAGCTATGCCATCAATGGCTTCGGAGAGGCGGCGCAGACCTATTTCGGCAAGAATCTGCGCCAGCTCGACACGGCAGAGTGCGCTCTGCTTGCGGGCATGATTCAAAGTCCGAATCGGCTGAATCCGTATCGTCATCCTGCACGGGCGATGGAGCGGCGCAATGTCGTGCTCGACTCGATGGTCGAGACAGGAGCGCTTACGGCGAGCGAAGCGAGCCAGTTCAAGGCGGAACCGATTCGCCTGGCTCCGCCCAACCTGGATGCCAATGAAGCACCTTATTTTGTCGACCTCGTTCATGACCAGCTCGTGCGCAAGATCGGCGACCAGGACTTGAACCATCAGACGCTGCGCATCTACACGTCGCTTGATCCGGATTTACAGCGCGCTGCCTCCGAGGCAGTTGAGGTCGGCATGAAGCATGTCGATGAACTTGTCCGCAAACGGTATAAGAAGGGCGCTACGAATATCACCTATCCTCAGGTGTCGCTGGTTGCCATCAACCCACATACCGGGCAGATCCTTGCGCTGGTGGGGGGCCGCAATTACACCGCTTCGCAACTTGATCACGCTGTCGCCAAGCGGCCTACGGGCTCCATCTTCAAGCCCTTCGTCTACGCTGCCGCCTATAACACCAGCCTCAATGGACTGTCGCTTGGCGGCAATGGGGTCTTTACCGCTGCCACCCTGCTCAACGACGATACAACTACTTTCATGTTCGATGGCAAGCCTTACACGCCCGGAAACTTCGTGAAGGGCGAATACCCCGGCATGGTCACGGCTACCGACGCTCTCGACCACTCCCTCAACATTGCCACCATCTCTCTTGCGCAGATGGTTGGCTTCGATAACGTTGCCGCCCTCGCCCGGGCCTCCGGCATCGTGAACGCCCGCGGCACACCCTCGGTCGCCATCGGCACCTACACCGCCACGCCTATCGATATGGCAGGGGCCTACACCGTTTTCGCGAACAACGGTGTCCATCTCGATCCCTGGCTGCTGGCATCGGTACGCAACGCCAACGGAGACATCGTCGCCGATTTCGCGCCTCAGGCTCGCCAGGTGCTCGACCCGCGCGCCGCCTACCTGACCCAATCGATGTTGGAAAACGTGATGAACCACGGCACCGGCATCGCCGCTCGCCGGAGCGGCTTCACAGCCCCCGCCGCCGGCAAGACCGGCACCGAACATGACGCATGGTTTGTCGGCTATACCTCGAACCTTATCTGCATTGTCTGGATCGGCAACGACGACTATACCGATATCAAAATCCAGGGCGCAGATGCTGCCGCGCCTGTCTGGGCCGAGTTCATGAACCGGGCCATCAAACTGCCACAGTACTCCGACGTCAAGCCGTTCTCGCCGCCCAGCGGGATTACGGTGGCTACCCTCGACAAGACCAGCAATCTTCTCGCCGACGCCAGCTGCCCCAATGACTATAGCGCGGCGTTTCTCGATGGCACGGCGCCGCAGAACTATTGCAGCCAGATGGGCGAGAACCCGCAGAACTTTATTCAGAGGATCTTCGGTATCGGCGGTAACAAGCCTGTCGTCTCTCCTGTCCCCAATGCACAGACGAATCCGCAGGCAGCCCATCCCTACAATCCTGCGCTTGCGCCTAACACTGCGCCGCCGGGAAATGCTCCGGAGACTCCGTCGACCGAGCCACCTAAGCCAAAGAAGAAGAACTTCTTTCAGAAGATCTTTGGCGGCGGTGGCGATAAGGACAAGGATGGACAGCCACAGTCTGCCGCACCGCCTCAGTAGGTGCTAACGCGCTTGTAAGGAGTATGCGGCAGTGTCACCGATTATGTAGAGGCACCCGAACCGCAGATTCCTCCGCTTCGCTGCGGAATAACAAAAAAACTCTAAACCAATGGCGTTGTGCTACAGAGCCGAGGGAGGGAGAGGACCTGCGTTTGAGGTTGTGGGCTTATTTACTCACGGAGGCAACGCCGATTCTTACTGCCGGAGTGCGTTTGTGGGTGCGTTTCCATGCGGTGTAGACGATTCGAGCAAGAAGCAGAACGGCTAAGACGGCGGTGTCTTTCCATGGCGTGCGGACGCCGGTTTTGACCAGCCACCAGAAATGGATGACTCCGGCGATAGCGGCGACGTAGATCAGGCGATGCAGCCGCTGCCAGTTTTTCCCTCCCATCGCGCGCATGATGAAAGCCGGAGAGGTGGCGGCGAGCAAAAAGAGGATTACCCACGCTAGAAGGCCAACCTGGATGAAGCGGCGCTTGAGCAGATCATCGACGATGGCTGGCCAGATCACCTTCCATTGCGTGACAATCTCGCCGGGGTGACCTGCGCGGACGCCGCCGAGAGCGGTGACGATGTCGTAGCCGGAGAAGAGAAAGACATAGGTCGCCAGGTGGAGCGTCGCGTAGAAGAAGGCGTAGAGGCCGATCAGCCTGCGGAACCGAACCAGGAAGCTGATGCGCGGCGAGAGCCGGCGCAGAGGCGTAATGGCGAGCGTGGCGAGGAGGATGTAGAGCGTCCAATTGCCGGTGAAGTGCGTGATGTAGTTGACCGGGTCGGGATTGAGCGCGAGCGCGCCGTTGCGGTAGAGGTGCAGCAGATAAGCAAATGGTGCGAGGCAGAGAAGGTGGAGGAGAACCTTGAGGGCGATGATGGATCGTTTCGACATGGATGGTTTGTTCGCTTCGTGTGTGGCCGATGGATTGCGTGGGTGATGAGCTACGCCCTCCCGCAGATATCCAACGGGAAGGGCGTAGCTCGGAAAGAACCTTTGGCCTTGTAAAAAAGAGTACAGATGAAGCAAAAAAAAATCGTGGAAGATCAGAAATTCTTTTTGAGGTCCATGCCGCTGTAGAGGCTGGCCACCTGATCGCCGTAGCCGTTGAACATCAGGGTCGGGATGGTGTGGGGCAGGAAGCTGGAGTCGATGCGGCGCTCGTGGGCCTGGCTCCAGCGGGGATGATCGACCTGCGGATTGACGTTGGAGTAGAAGCCGTATTCGTTGGGCGCCATCTCGTTCCAGAGCGTGGGCGGCTGCTTTGCCTTAAAGCTGATCTTGACGATGGATTTGCAGCTCTTGAAGCCGTACTTCCATGGCAGGATGACCCGGATCGGCGCGCCGTTTTGGTTGGGCAAGGGCTGTCCATAGCAGCCGAAGGTGAGCAGGGCGAGCGGGTTCATGGCTTCGTCCATGCGCAAGCCCTCGGTGTAGGGCCAGTCGAAGCCGCCGGGGAGGTCGGGCATCTGCTTGCGGTCGAGTAGCGTCGTGAACTCCACGTACTTGGCGCTGGGCAGCGGATCGCAGAACTTGATGAGCTCAGAGAGCGGGTAGCCGTCCCAGGGAATGACCATTGACCATGCCTCAACGCAGCGATGGCGGTAGACGCGGCTCTCGATGGGGCGATACTTCATGATGCCGTCGATGTCTAGGGTCTGGGGCTTTTTGACGAGGCCGTCGATCTTCACCGTCCAGGGGCGTGTGACGAGCGTGTGGGCATGGCGCGCGGGATCTGACTTGTCGGTGCCGAACTCGTAAAAATTGTTGTAGTTGGTTGCCTTGTTGAAGGGCGTCTGCGCGTCGGGAACAGTGTATTGGCTGGGAACCGTCTGCAGCTGGGCCGCGGCATGGACCTCCTGAGAGGGATGCAGGAGTTCAGGGACGTGGGCGGCTGCGATAGCGCCTGCTCCAAGGGCTGCTGCGCCGGTGAGAAAACGGCGGCGGGTCTGGTGATGCTGCTCGAAGACCTCCTTCGGGGTGATCTCCGAGGAGGGAATGCTGGGGCCGAGGTTATTGGACTTGCGTAGAAGCATGATGCTCTTCCCTTCCCTCGCGGCGGGATCGGCAGGAGAAGCCGGTAGGCGTGCGAGGTACTGCTACTACTAGATTACGTCTGAACGCTAGGCTTGGATGCGCCTTTTTTAGAGCCGAATGTGAGAGATTAGAACGAAATGATGATTAGACGAAATTTTTCTGCATTTGGGATATTTGTGGTGATTGTGCTCGCTTTAGCGGGCGCGGCGGCATGGGGACAGACGTCGCATGATCCAGCAAATCTTGCCGGAGAGCGGGTCAAGGCCTCGGTGGTGGCCGACCCGTTGCCAGTGAACGGCGGTGCGACCGCATTGCAGCAGACCTTGAAGAAGCTTTCGACCAGGGCGAGCCTGCTGATGATCGTCGCGCATCCCGATGATGAGGATGGCGGGATGCTGACGTACGAGTCGCGCGGGCAGGGAGCGCGGGTGGGAATGCTGACCCTGACGCGCGGCGAGGGCGGCCAGAATGCCATGTCAGGAGACTTCGACGGCGCACTGGCACTGCTGCGCACGCAGGAGTTGCTCGCCGCAGACCGCTATATGGGCGTGGACCAGATGTTCGGGACCGAGGTGGACTTCGGCTTCTCGAAGACGAAGGAAGAAGCCTTTGCGAAGTGGACGCACGAGCGCGTCCTCTATGACGCGGTGCGGGCGGTGCGGCTGTATCGCCCGCTGGTGGTGACCGCCGTATTTGTGGGTGGCGTGACCGATGGGCATGGCCAGCATCAGGTGAGCGGAGAGATTGCACAGGAGGTCTTTACAGCTGCTGCTGATCCGAAGGTCTTTCCCAAGATGGGGCTGGAGCCGTGGGCGCCGGCGAAGGTGTATGCGCGAGTGCCGTTCTCGCGGGTGACGGAGAAGGGGATGTTCGACTATGCGACGGGTAAGTATGCTCCGGCACGCTTTTATAACTACGTGACGAAGACATGGTCTAACGAGGCGCCTCACGAAAACGTGGAGGTACCGGAAGGAGATCACAGCGATCTACTGGGGATGAGTTATGTGCAGTTTGCCCGGCGCGGCTTGTCGCTTCAGCGGTCGCAGATGGGTCCCGGTGGGCGTACGGCTCCGGCGGGACGCTTTGACGTGGGCTATACGCGGTATGGCTCGCGGGTGGGAGGAGCGGAGTCTGAGAAGGGATTTTTCGACGGCGTGGATGTTTCGCTGGTGGGAATTGCGGATTTGGCTCCGGCCGAAAAAAGCTTTCTCCGGATCGGATTGCAGCAGATAGCTAAAGTAGTAGATGAAGCTCAGAGTGGATATTCGGCGGACGTTCCGGAGAAGATCGCACCTCTACTAAAGGATGGATTGGCGGAGACACGAGCACTGATTGCCCGAGTGGAGACGGCAAAGAATCTGACGGCTAGGGAGAAGTACGACGTGCTTCACGAGCTGAGGGTGAAGGAGACGCAGTTCAACGATGCGCTGGTGGAAGCGCTGGGACTGCGGGTGGAGGCGAGAGTTGCACCGGGCAGCGCTGTGGTGCCGGGTTCGTCGGTTGACGTGAAGGTGAAGATCGCAAACAGCGGGAAGAATGCGGTTCGTGTAGTTGCGAGCGACGATCGCTCGATGGATGGGACTCAATGGATGGACGGATCGAAGGTGGTTCCCGGCGATGGCGTGTTGAAGGCGGGGGCGACGCTCGATTGCGCTTTCAAAGTCGCCGAGAATGCCGATGGCAACGGAGCGACGCGGCCTTACTTTACGGTGAAAGATATAGAGCAGCCTTACTATGACGTGCATGCGGCAGCGATGCGTCTGGCTCCGCTGCCGCTGCCCGCTGAGACGGTCTGGGTGACGGCGAAATATGACGGTGTGGAGGTGCGTTTCGGACAGGTAGCTTTGGCCGCCGAAGCTGTGGCGGGAGCGGGGATCGCATCGCAGCCGCTTATGTTTGAACCGGGGCTGAACGTCGCGGTGCAGCCTTCGGCGGGAGTGATTCCTCTCAGCGAGAGCCGCTTTCCATTGACCGTGCGGGTGCGTAGCGCAGAGCCGGTCGGAGCGCGAGGGACGGTGCGGCTGAAGATGCCGACGGGATGGCGGTCGCAGCCGGAGTCGGCGACATTTCTAACGAAGGGGCCGGGCGAGGAGCAGGCAGTGCGGTTCGTGGTCACTCCAACAACCTTGGGAGAGAAGGCTTATACCTTGACGGCGGAGGCAACCTCCAGCGTTACACATAGAACGTATACCGAAGGCTACAGGGCCGTGGGATATGCAGGGTTGACGCTGTCGAATCTTTACTCCCCTGCTACTTACCGGACGCGCGGCGTGGACGTAAAGATAGCTCCGGGACTGAAGATCGGCTACCTGCCGGGCACGGGCGACGCCGTTCAAACATCTCTGGAGAATATCGGGGTACACTCCACCACACTGACGATGAAGGATGTCGCAGAGGGGCGGCTCTCGGGATATGACGTGGTGGTATTGGGTGTGCGCGCCTATGCGGCGCATCCAGAGCTTGCGGCGGCGAATGAGAAGTTGCTGAACTACGCGAAGAACGGCGGTGTTGTGATTGTGCAGTACAACACGGCTGAGTATGACCATGACTCCGCACCGTATCCTCTTTCGCTGGGGAGTGCGGAGAAGGTCGTGAATGAAACCGATCCCGTGCGGCTGGTGGACTCTTCCAGTCCTTTGCTGACGTGGCCCAATAAGATTACGACTCGGGATTTTGACGGTTGGGTTGAAGAGCGAGGGCATGGGTTTCTAGAGAGCTGGGACCCGCACTATCAGGCGTTGCTGGAGACGCACGATCCAGGTCAAGACCCGCAGAAGGGCGGCCTGCTCTATGCGCGAACAGGCAAGGGGGCCTACGTCTATGTTGCCTATGCGCTGTATCGGCAGTTGCCGGAGAATGTTCCCGGGGCCTATCGCCTGTTTGCCAATCTGTTGAGCATTGGAAAAGAGACAAAGTAGATCCTAAGGCGAGACAGAACGAGGCAGTTTGGTGCAAACTGTCTGCATGATCAATGGCGCTCAGGAACGACAGATGATGAACGCAGCCGATATGCTGCTCGATGCCCGCAGGACTAACCGCCCGCTTGTGGAGCTTCCGGCAGATGTACGTCCGCAGACGGTCGAAGAGGCCTACCTGGTTCAAGACAAGATGTCGTGGGCGTATGAGGCGATTGGCGGATGGAAGGTGGGCGCTCCCACGGGGGACGCTGAGCCTATGTTCGCACCGATGCCAGCGGCGTGGATCTCGTGCAGTGGATGCGAGATGCGCGGCAGGACGCACCGGTATCGCGGTATCGAAGCGGAGATCGCTTTCTTGATGGGCGAAGATCTGCCTCCGAGGAATACTCCCTATTCGCGCGATGAGGTTCTGGATGCAATTGCGAGCTGCCATCCGGCGATTGAGGTTCTGGAGACTGCGTTTATCGATCCCATGCAAGTTGCCCGCCTGTCGATGATTGCCGATTTGCAGCTGCATGGCGGCTTTGTCTATGGGCCGGCTTGTCCCGATTGGCAACGCATCGACTTCTCGCAGGAACATGTAACGCTGGCCGTCGATGGCGCGGTGCGGGTAGAGCGGACGGGTTCGAACACGTCTGGAGATCTGCTGCGACTGCTCCCTTTCCTCGCCAATGAGGGGGCTGCGCGTACGGGCGGCCTGAAGCGCGGCGACTGGATTACGACGGGAAGCTGGACCGGGTGTACTGTGGCCTCGCCTGGCTCGGCCGTGGATGTGCAATTCTCCACGGTGGGCAAGGTTAATCTGCGGTTCGGAGTCGAGGGCTCGGCGCTGCCTGATTGATCGCCGGACTGATGGAGAGTGGGCATCTTTGACGATGGGCCGGGAATCATAAAGTGAGACGGAGTTCTCCGTCTTGCGAGGTTCCCTGTGGCGCGTCCTTATTGGTCTGGGCAGATTCAGATATCGCTGGTCTCGTTTGGAGTGAAGCTATTTGTCGCCACCGAGGCAAAGGGTGAGATTCGTTTTCATCAGATAAGCCGGAAGACAGGTGAGCGGGTCCGCCACCAGAAGGTGCTGGCGTCGGCACTCGAAGATGCTCCCGACGAGGCCGCCGCACCGGTGGAGAAGGACGAGATCGTCAAGGGGTATGAGTACCGCAAGGGCGAGTACATCGCGATTGAGCCGAGCGAGATTGAAGGCCTCCGGGTGCCTTCGAAGCACACCATTGAGGTGACTCAGTTCGTGGGGCTGGATGAACTCGAGCCGGAGTATCTGGAGAAGCCTTATTTCGTAGTTCCTGAAAACGACACCCAAGCAGAGGCCTTCGCGGTAGTGCGCAAAGCGCTGCAGAAGAGTAAGAAGGCTGCGTTGGGGAAAATTGCCTTCGGCGGACGCGAACATGTACTCGCTATTACGGCGCCCGACGATGACGCGCTCCCCGGCATGATGGCTTACACCATGCGCTACCAGGAAGAACTGCGAGATCCCGTGGAGTACTTTCGCGATATTAAAAAAGTAGCGGTAAACGAGGATTCGCTTGAACTTGCTGAGAGTCTCATCAAGAAGAAAACGGCGAAGTTCGATCCGGGAAAATTTACCGATGGGTATGAGGCTGCGCTGAAGGAATTGGTAGAGGCCAAGATCAAACATGCTCCTATTCCTAAAGATGAAGTCTCCACGCCCAAACGCGGAAATGTGATCAACCTGATGGATGCGCTGCGCAAGAGCGTCCATGGAGGAGAAGCTGCGGAGGCAAAAAAGAAACCTGCCTCGGTGAAGAGCGTTCCCAAAAAGGGTCTCTCGCTGGTGACGGCCTCGGGGAAGTCGGCGACAACAGGCAGCAGAAAGCGGAAGTCGGCATAGTCTGATTGGAACAAGCGGAGGTCAGGATGGCGGGGGCGAAGAAATCAGTAAAAAAGACCGCGGGCAAGAAGGCTGCTTCGAAGACATCTGCGGCGAAGAAGGCTCCCAGGAAATCGCTGGCGAAGGCAAAGCCGATAAGTTCCAACCGTGCTTCGGACGCTGTGGACGAGCAGTTGGAACGATATCGGTCAATGCGTGATTTTCAAGTTACGGCGGAGCCGAGCGGTGGCAGCGAGAAGACTAAAAATGAAGTTGAGCATCTTCCCTTCTGCATCCAGAAACATGCCGCCTCGCACCTGCACTATGACTTTCGTCTGGGCTGGAATGGGGTGCTGAAAAGCTGGGCGGTCGCCAAGGGGCCGAGCTACTTTACCGGCGACAAACGGCTGGCGGTGCAGGTCGAAGATCATCCGATGGAGTACGGCGGCTTTGAAGGGATTATTCCTGCCGGCCAGTATGGCGGCGGAACGGTGATGCTGTGGGACCAGGGAACATGGGAGCCGCAGCCTGGACACGAAGACGTCGACAAAGGATTGCGCGACGGCAGCCTGAAGTTCGTGATGCATGGTACGAAGATCAAAGGTAAGTGGGCGCTGATCCGGATGGGCGGAAAGGCGGCGAACGAACGCAAGCCGAATTGGCTGTTGATCAAGGAACATGATGAATTTGAACGTGGCGAAGCCGATCCCTGCGTGACTGTGGACGAGCCGAATAGTGTTGTAACCGGACGTACGATGGACCAGATTGCCCACAATGAAGACCATGTGTGGAACTCGAAGGATACGGCCAAAGGGAAGGCCTGGTATCGGCAGGTTGGCCGGAGCGAAACGTCCGAGGAGGCGGAGAGCGCGGCCATCGAGAAAAAGCGATCGATGAATGTGAGTGCATTTGAAAAGAGCTTGAGCAAGCTGCCCAAAGAACACCAGCCAAGTTTCATCGCGCCTCAGCTTGCATTGCAGGCGATATCGCCACCTACCGGCGAAGGGTGGCTGCATGAGTTGAAGCTGGATGGATACAGGATGCAGGCGCGCAAGGACGGCTCCGGCGTGCAGATGCTGACGCGCAAAGGACTGGATTGGACTGACCGGGTCCGCTCCGTTGCGAATGAAGTGGCGAAGCTTGCGGTGGACAAGGTGACGCTCGATGGAGAGGTCGTCGTGCTCGCGGAGAATGGCACGACAAACTTTGCGGATTTACAGGCTTCGTTTCAAGACGGTGCTACAAACCTGCTGACATATTTCTGCTTCGACCTCCTGCATGTAGATGGGCACAACATGAGAGAGCTTCCGCTGAAGCAGCGCAAAGAGATGCTGGGCAACGTTTTGGATGGTGCGAATGGCGACCACCTGCGGATGAGCGAGCATCTGGAGACGAACGGGGAGGAGCTTTTCCATAAGGCCTGCGAGCTACATGCTGAAGGCATTGTTTCGAAGAAAGCGATGGGGCGGTATTCTTCCGGACGCAGCGGGGACTGGTTGAAGATGAAGTGCCTCCATGAGCAGGAGTTTGTCGTGGGCGGATTCACGCTGCCGTCCAATGGCATCCAGGGAGTGGGAGCGCTGCTGCTCGGGTACTATCGCGATGGCAAGTTGATTTACGCAGGGCGCACCGGTACTGGCTTTACGCAGAAGACGCACAAAATACTTCGCAAAAAGCTGGATGAGCTGATCGAATCGACTACGCCATTTGAACAACTGCCTGGCGATGCGAAACGCGGGGCGAAGTGGGTCAGGCCAGAGTTGGTGGTTCAGGTGAGATTCGCTACGTGGACTGCGGATAATCTGGTTCGACAAGCGGCGTTTCTTGGCGTGCGCGAAGACAAGAGCGCACGCGAGGTGGTACGGGAGGAAGCGACCGTTGCACCGCGTCCCAAGCGCTCAGGGAAAACGACTTTCGACGCAAAGCCTTCTGAAAAAATTGCCGCAGCGCATATTGTCAAAGGCGGAGTCGCAGCGAAGAATTTAACGACGATGGAACACGCCCCGGTCCGCTTGACTCATCCTTCCAAAATTTTGGATGAAACATCGGGATTGACCAAGCAGATGCTTGCGGACTATTACTGGGCTGTCGCCGAAGATATGCTGCCGCATATTGCAGACCGGCCATTGAGCCTCGTCCGGTGCCCCGAAGGATCGGGCAAACCGTGCTTCTTTCAGAAGCACGTCAATGCGATGCTGCCACCGGGCATCGGCAGCGTGGATATTGCGGACAAGAACGGAAAGATCGAGCCATACATTACGCTTTCGACCGCGGAGGCGTTGGCGGGATTAGCGCAGATGGGCGTGCTGGAGGTGCATCCGTGGGGATCGCGGAACGAAGACCTTGAACACCCTGACCGGCTGATCTTCGATCTTGACCCTGACGAGACGCTTGATTGGAATGTGCTGACTGGCGCCGCGGCAGATGTTCGAAAACGACTGAAGGCGATCGGGCTGGAGAGTTTTCTGAAGACCACCGGCGGCAAGGGGTTGCATGTCGTCGTACCGATTGCGCCAAAGCTGGACTGGCCTGAGGCTAAAGAGTTCGCTCATGAATTTGTGAATGTCATGGAGAAGGCTAATCCATCGCTATACCTGACGAAGATGACGAAGTCTGCACGCAAGGGAAAGATCTATCTGGATTACCTGCGGAACGAACGAGGAGCGACATCGGTCGCCCCCTTCTCTCCGCGTGCAAGGGCTGGCGGCCCGGTTTCTTTGCCTCTGAAGTGGTCGGATTTGAAGCTGCCAGAGAGACCTGTGTTCCGGGTGGCGGAGTTTGAGAGTTGGAAGGGACGGCTGAAGACCGATCCATGGAAGGCGATGGTGGGAATGAAACAAAGCATTCCAGCTGAGGCATTGGACCGCGTGAGAACGAGGCGCTCGGCATAGCTTGGGAGCTAGTGTGTTGCACCGCTCAGTCTCATGACCAGACATTTTGCAGCTCCGCCGGCTTTGAGGAATTCACTTAATTGCACCTCGATCACGCGGAAACCATTCGATTTGAGCTGATCGCTCAATTCCCTGCTGACCTCGTTGAGAATGACGGTGCGATCGATATTAATGACGTTGCAGGCGAAGCGCAGAGCGTCCGCTTCTGTGACTACGATGCGTTTGTTGGCGGCGTAGTAATCCTCGATCTGCATGATGGACGCTTGGTCGAATGCCGGGGGGTAGTACAGAACTGAACCACCTTCGAGCGGCGCGAAACAAGTGTCCAGATGGTAGAAGCGCTCGTCGATGAGATGGAGCGAAGCAACTTCGATCTTCCATGCCTCGCTCAGGTAATGATGGCTGGACTTACTGGTGCGCGGACCGTAACCGGCCCATAGACGTGATCCATCCACTGCAAAAAGTGCATCTCCTTCCCCTTCGAACGGGGTTTCGCGAGGAAGACTCAGGACGGTATATCCAGCTTGCTGAAACCAGCGGCGAAAATGCCGCTCTTCGCCCTGCCGCTCTGCATGAAAGAAGCTGCTGAGAACGACGACCCCGTTGTGCTCGAGCCCGGCATTGGCGGTAAAGACCATGTCGGGCGAACCAGGCTGGGGTTCAACAAGAACAACATCTGCTAACTGGGTAACAGCTTCATAAAGGCGCTTCCACTGCGCCATGGCTACAGTCCGCGAGGAGTCATGAACGTGACCGGCCATCCAGGGATTGATGACGTAATTCACGTCATATAATTTCGGGGAACACATCAGAAAAGTAACTGGAACGGGCGCGATGTCCGGAGTATGGACAGGGGCGATGAAATGATCGGGAGACGAGCTCATACTGGTACTCATCCGAAGTACCTCATGATGAGCTTTGCAGCAGTACTCAACCTTCGTCAACCTGAATGTTTATGCGGTCTTTAACGAATATAGATGCATCTCTAAATTACGAGATGACAAGCTCTAATCTCATCGTCACTCATCCATGCAATCTTGCTTGAGAGGAGCCTGATGTGCGCGAAACAAAGTCACGCACATCAGGAATGAGAGATTAGTGCATCGACTCAGACGGTAGCAGTTCCTCGTCACAGGGCTTTATGGTTTCTTTAGGCTCTTTCTTGAACTTGCCAAGAAATGTCTTAAGGAGAACGTAGAGGACCGGAATAAAGAAGAGGTTGAGGATCGTGGAAAGAGCCATGCCTCCGATAATCGCGGTGCCGACCGAGTGGCGGCCATAGGCTCCCGCACCGGTGGCGAAGTAAAGAGGAACAACGCCGAGGATGAAGGCGATCGAAGTCATCAGGATGGGACGGAGTCGCAATTCGGCCGCAATGATCGCAGCATCGATGATCGACTTGCCCATCTCCAGTTGCTGTTCGGCAAACTCCACGATAAGAATGGAGTTTTTAGCTGCGAGTCCGATGAGCATGACCAGGCCAATCTGAACGTAGACGTCGTCGACGAGGCCACGCGCGGCGACAAGTCCAAGTGCGCCGAGGACAGCCATGGGAACGGCAAGCAGGATGATGAACGGTAGGGCAAAGCTCTCATACTGCGCTGAGAGTGTGAGATAGACGACGAGCAGGCCAAGGCCGAAGATGATGATGGCCTTACCGGCAGATTCGACTTCTTCGAGCGCGAGTCCGGTCCATGAGAAGGTCATGCCTTGCATCTTGTTCTTGTTGAAGAGCTGCTCCATGGCCTGTAGTCCCTGACCGGAACTGAGGCCGGGTGCGGGCGAGCCATCGATTTCGGCAGAGCGGAAGAGGTTGTAGTGATTGATGACCTGCGGCCCGGAGGTCTCCTGCAGAGTGATGAGATTGTCGAGCGGAATCATCTGGCCCGAGTTGGAACGCACATAGTACTGACGAATGTCCTGGGCATTACGACGGAACTGCTGGTCGGCCTGGACGTACACGCGATAGGAACGATTGTTGAAATCGAAGTCGTTGACGTAGCTGGACCCCATGAAGGTGCCAAGCGCCGCAGTGATCTGGTTTAGAGGAACACCCATCGTCTTGGCCTTCTCGCGATCGATGGTGACGTGGAGCTGCGGATCGTTGGAGGTGAAGGTGGTGTTCATACCTGTAAGGCCGGAACCCGGAGCGCGAGACTGGGCGACGATGGTGTGGGCGACGCGATCGATGTCTCCGAAGGTATTGCGACCGCCGTCCTGCAGGATGAATTGGAAGCCGCCGACGGTGCCGATGCCGGCGATGGCGGGCGGCTCAGCAGCAAAGGCGATGCCGCCGGGTACACCGAAGAGCTTCGGCCCAACGGACTGGACGATAGCCTTGGCGCTGAATTGAGGACCCATCTTTGCGCGATCGTTGATGGGCTTGAGGGGAGCGAAGATGAGGCCGGAGTTGGGGGAACTGCCGCCGGCAAGCGAGAAGCCCATGACGGAGAAGGTGCCGAAGACTCCGTCATTCTGGCGGACAAGAGCGGCTACGCGGTCTGCAAACTCGCTGGTGTAGCTGAGCGAGGCTCCCGGAGGCGTTTGAACAATGATGAGGAAGTAGGACTGATCCTCCTGCGGAACGAAAGCAGTGGGGACATGGTTGTACATGAAGACAGTAGCGCCAAGGGCTGCGAAGAAGAGCACCAGCATGGCGTAACGCATGCGTACAACAAAGGTCACCATCTTCGCGTAGACGCGGATGAGCCACTGAATGAAGTCTTCAACGGGATTGAGAATCAACCCCATGATGCCTGTATGCTCTTGTTCTCCACGCAGCAGGATGGCGGCAAGCGCGGGTGAGAGCGTAAGAGCGTTGAAGGCCGAGATGGCGATGGAAAAGGCAATCGTCAACGAGAACTGCTTGTAGAGAATACCCGTGGTTCCTGGAAAGAAGCTGACCGGAACAAAGACCGAGATAAGCACGAGCGAAGTGGCGATGACGGCGCTGGTGACCTCGGCCATGGCTTCCGAGGTGGCCTGATGGCTATCGCAATGTTCTTTCTCAATGTGGCGCTGGACGTTTTCAATGACGACGATTGCGTCGTCCACGACGAGTCCTGTAGCGAGAGTGATACCGAAGAGGGTAAGAGAGTTAATGGAGAAACCGAAGAGCTTGATGAAGGCGAAGGTTCCTATCAGAGAGACAGGAATGGTAACGGAGGGAATGATGGTCGCGCGCCAGTCTTGCAGAAAGAGGAAGATGACGATGATGACGATGATGACCGCTTCGCCGATGGTCTGGACGACTTCACGAATCGAGTCGCCGATGACCGTAGTGGTATCGACGGCAATAATGCCCTTCATGCCTGGGGGGTAGGATTTTGCGAGTTCTGCGAGGACGGCGCGGCAGCGTTTGTCGACGTCGAGAGCGTTTGCGTTGGAGAGCTGCTGAACACCGATGCCGACGGCATCTCCGCCTACCAGGCCGCCGCCCGCAAACTTGAGCCGGGTATCGTAGTTTTCCGCTCCCACTTCGGCGCGTCCCACATCTTTGAGCAGGACGATCCCACTCGCCGTGGTGCTGTTTTTGACGATGATGTTCTCAAACTGTCTGGGATCGGAAAGTCGGCCACTGACACGGACGGCCATCTGGAAGTTCTGCGTTGGATCTGAGGGCTGTTGACCAAGCTGACCGGCAGGAATTTCGACGTTCTGCTCAGCGAGAGCATTTGTGACATCGAGAGCAGTGAGGCCACGAGCGGCGAGGCGGCTGGGATCAAGCCAGATGCGCATCGCGTATTTGCGCTCACCGAAGATGACGACGGCGCCGACTCCGGGAACGCGCTTTAGAGCATCGCTAACGTAGACATCGAGATAGTTGGAGATAAAGGCGGGGGAAAGCGAGTGGTCGGGGGAGACGAAGCCGGCAGCAAGAACGAAGTTGGAGTTGGCCTTGGTGATGGTAATGCCAGTGTTATTTACGACGGCAGGCAAACGTCCCTGGGCGGAGGCAACGCGGTTCTGGACGTCGACGGCGGCTATGTTCAGATCGTAGCCAGTCTGGAAGGTGACGGTGATGGATGAGGTGCCGTCGTTAGAGCTGGTCGAGCTCATATAACGCATGCCTTCGACGCCGTTGATCGACTGCTCGAGGATTGTGGTGACGGCAGATTCGACGTCTTTGGAGTTCGCACCGATGTAGTTGGCGGTGACGATGACCTGAGGCGGAGCGAGCTGCGGGTAAAGGGAGATCGGCAGAGTGGGGATGCAGACCGCGCCGGCGAGAACGATGAGCAGCGCGCAGACCGTGGCGAAGATCGGGCGGCGAATGAAGAAATCTACCAAGGTGCACCTCTAGCCAGCGGGCTTAGGCCCCGGCGGTAAGCGAAAGACGGTGCGGAGCTGATGGCAGCTCCGCAGAAGTAGCTGAACAGTGCCGCCTAGCCCAACGGCTTGACGGGAGCACCTTCTTGCATGAACTGCAGACCGGAGATGATGACCTTGTCGCCCGGTTTGAGACCGGAGAGGACTGGGTAGGTATTGCCTACTGTTTCGCCGACATTCACAGGTATCTGATGGGCTACGTAGCCATCACCCTTAGGTTCCGCGATAAAGACAAAGGTTTGGCCTCCGACCATCGAGACGGCGAGCACTGGAATCACCGGCGCGGGATTGGAGTTCCAGGTGATGCGCGCCTTGACCAGCTGCTCGTTGCGGAGGCGCTCGGTCGTACGGGGAATCTCAGCCTTGACGAGAATGCTCTGCAATCCGTTGTCCACCTGGGGGGAGAGGAAGCTGATCTTCGATTTAACGACGACGTTCCCGTCGTTATCGAGGATATCGACGGGGAGCCCGGGCTTAACCTCGGTGGCGCGTTCCGTGGGAACGTAGATGTACGCTTCGAGATCGGCATTCTCATCCACCGTGGTCAGTATGGTGGTTGCGGAGACATAGTCTCCGACATGCACAGGGATATCGCCGACGACACCTGCGAACGGGGCGCGAATTTGGTAATACGCCAACTGCTGCTTCGCCGTATTGGTCTGAGCGGCGGAAGAATCAAAATCTCCCTTGGAGTTTTGATACGCCTGCACCGCCTGATCATAGGCCTGCTTTGAAGTGACGCCTGCCTCAAAGAGCTTGCGCTGGCGTTCCACCTCGCCCTGGTTGTACTGGTAGACGGCCTTCTTCTGCGCCTCGGTTCCCTGCTGTTGCTGAACGGTCGCAACCTGCTTGAGCGGGTCGATCTGCATTAGGAGTTGCCCCGCTTTGACGACGTCACCTGACTTCACGAAGATTCGGGTCAGATTACCGTCGACCTGAGGCTGCATCGTGGCGGAACGACGGCTCTTGATGGTGGCGACGTAGGTGTCGCTATTGGGCACCGGGGAAAGTGTCACCGGTGCCACTTGGACAGGCATCGCCTGGGGCGCTGCAGCGACCGGCGGTGGAGCAGATTTGCAACCTGCAAGAAGGCAGATGGTGGCGCAGATAGCAAACGGCAGAATGCGACGGGGCTTCAGAGTCGAGGACACGGTGTTTCTCCTTCAAATTCAAAAACATCAATTACAACGCCCTTCCCGGTCAAAACCTGCGGAAGAACGACCGTAGATAGGTCAAGTGTCTGATTCCGCAAGAGCACTGGGAGTTTCAATTTTAGATGACACCCTCCCCAAGGAAGGTTCGCAATATTTAAGGATTCTGCAAAAGAAAGTAGGGATGGAGTTTAGCTGCGGATAGGTATTTTGACACGGCCTATCTATATTGATAGCGTTGAAAAGATGAGGGATCGGGTGAGCCCATCATAGCGTCCCTGTCGTCTAGCCCGGCCCAGGACACCGCCCTTTCACGGCGTTAACACAAGTTCAAATCTTGTCAGGGACGCCAACTACCAATCATTTCACCACATCGATTGAGATCAAGCCGCGGGTTTACGCAGGCTGAATCACCCGCGACCCTCTTAAACCATAGTAAACAATGAACATGTAGCAGAGCACCGGAACGATAAATGCATGGTGGATGCCAATGTGGTCGGCCAGAACTCCCTGGGCTTCCGGAATCAACGCCCCGCCCACGATAGCCGTAACCAGCAACCCGGAGGCTTCGCCCGTCAGCGGCCCCATCTCGGCGATGCCCAGCGTAAAGATGCAGGGGAACATGATCGAATTGAAAAGACCCACGAGCAGGATGCTCCACACGGCCACGTGGCCGAAGCTGAGCATAGAAATCACCACCAGCACCATCGCAACCATCGCGCACAGAGACAGCAAGGTTCCAGTCTTCACCTTCTGCAGCACAGCCGATCCGATAAAGCGGCCTGCCATCGCCCCGCCCCAATAGAATGGGACCAGGTTCGCCGCCGCCAGCGCCGACAAACCGGCAATGTATGACTGGTTGAAGTAGTTAATCAGGAAACTGCCAATCGAAACCTCGGCGCCCACGTACACAAAGATCGCGACCGCGCCAAGCACGACATGCCGGTAGTGCCAGATGCCATGTCCCTTTTCACCTGCCTTGCTTGGACGATAATCCTGCGTCGCATCCAGCCGGGGAAACTTGTAAAACCAGATCGCCAGCGCCAGCAGCACTAATGCCAGTGCAATCGCGATGTAGGGAAACTTCACCGTCGCCGCTTGCTGAATCCGATAAGCATGCAACATCATCGGCGTCATATTGCTGGTATTTTCGACCGTCTTTTCAGCGCCACGCAGAATCAGCCAGCCGCCGAGCGGAGGCCCAATGGTTGTGCCCAACGAATTGAACGCCTGGGTCAGGTTCAAGCGGCTTGATCCCGTCTCCGGCGGTCCCAGCACCGTCACGTAAGGATTCGCCGCAACCTGCAGCGCCGTAATGCCTGCCGCCAGAACGATGAGCGCCGCAAGAAAGAGCGGGAACGAAGGCATATTTGCAGCCGGAATGAACAGGGCCGCGCCTACGCCCATCGTAAGTAGCCCCAGCACCATCGTTCGCTGATAGCCGATCCACTCCACCACCTTGCCCGACGGAATTCCGAACGCAGCATAGGAAGAGAAGAACGCAAACTGCACCAGCATCGCCTCTGCGTAGTTGAGGTCGAAGATCGCCTTGAGGTGCGGAATCAGAATATCGTTGAGCGAGGTAAGAAATCCCCACACAAAAAACAGCGTGGTGACCATCGCAAAAGCGTTGCGGTAGTTGCCAGCCGATCCAGTTCCCGGAGTTGCGGCTATCTGCGTTGAGCTGCCTACATTCGTCATTGCCATTGCTTAAGTTCCTCTATCCCGCGCATCAGGCGCAAGACGATACTTTGAGAATCATATCCTGATTAAGCAGATGTTCCGCCGCAGCTGTGTGTCGGAAGAATTATGCTGCAATTGAAACAAGTTCCCTATAGATATCATTTCGGCTAATCGTGTGGTGGTAGTTCCGTAGGCATCTGAACCGCCGCGGGTTCCCCATCTGCGGCGCGCGTAATCGTCGGAGCATACAGCCCCAGCAATTGACGCCGCCACCAGTCTCCCGTCCGCCGCTTCTCGTCCATCGACGTGAACCAGTACTGCCACAGCACCGCTCGTACATAACGTGGCGGCGACTGGGGAAACGGATTGCTGCGAAAGAGATTAAGTACATCGCTATCGTTATCCAGCAACCGCTCTTCCGTCAGCAGAACAATCTGGCTTTGCCGCCAGTCTCCCAGGGACGCGAACCACAGGTTCCAGTCAAACCGCGGCTGGTACGGTGCATAAATTCGAGGGGCCTCATTCAATAACTGCGGCTTGTATCGAAATAAATAAGGCTGCCAGTTGGTGCCGTCGTTCGAGCCCTGAAACTCAATCTCGTAGCGTCCGCGAGTCATGACCGCAAACAGCCCATACTGGTTGGCGATGCGGAACGGTTCGAGCACCTTCACAGGGGCCAGAGGCAGCGGTACCCGGGACAACACCATGGCCCCCATCTCCACAGTTGTGGTATACGCCACCCAGGTTAGGAGCACCGCCGCTACGGCCACGCCTACGGCGCGCAGCCGCTCTGGCAGCGATGCCGCGCTTTCCGGTCCTGCCTTCACGTCCTCGACTGGCACCCGCGGACGGAAGCGCGCCGGAATCAAATGACGCAGGCTGAAATCATCCAACAGCAGTAAGCCGAGCGCGGCCACCAGATAGTTCAGAAATGTGTAGTTGCCGGTCAGAATCACGCCAATCTGCCACGGCGTAACGATCCAGAAGCAGACCAGTCTCACCCGGCGGGGAAAGAACACCATCAGCACGATGCCAAACTCGAGCACAAGCGTAAGCACGGTGGTGGCGGCTTGAAACCAATGCGGCAGATGCCCGACGTACCATCCAATCCACGTCGGCAGAGGGCTGTTTTGGTAATACCCATCCATCGCGGTAAGGTTCCTCCACTGCACATCACCGCTGAGGATCTTCACCATACCGGACTCGAAGTAGATTCTGAACCACTCCCACAACAGCAGAAATAGACTTGCGCGCGATGGCGGATGGTCCGCGCCAAAGCCAGGTAACAATCCCGGCGGGGCAAAGAAGAGCGCCAGAAATCCAGCCTCCAGCAACATGCCGTCCGACTGATAGCCTGAGAAGTCCCCCGCCGCTGCAACGAACGATAGAAAGCAGACGAAGCAGATAAAGAGATTCAGCCGTGGCCAAACGTTGAAGAACACCAGCACAGAGGCCAGCAATCCAATCCATACGACTGCCATCAGCATATGCGGGCCAGCCGAGATCCAGAATAGCGATGGCGCGCTCCAATATCGGCTCGCGCTCAGATAATGGGCCACCGCGGCCAGATATTGCCACGCCGGGAGAACACCGCTCGGACCGATGAGTCCCTTGATCTGAAAGGCGAGAGAGAAGAATGCCGAAAAATAAATCGCGCCCAGCGCCCTGAGAAAAAGCCATCGCGGAGCAAGGGACTTCCCCTCCCCACTCCGGGAATCGAAGAGCCACCGATAAAGATGAGTCAACTGTTCCATATAGGCCAGCCATTAAGATGCGGCCGCGATAAAACATGGACATCCGACAAGATCAGTTTCCCCCGCAGGCTCAGCCCGGATAGTCGCACAGCCGGGAAGGTAACTGGATTTCAAACCGGCGCAAAGGGCAAAGATATTCCATCCGTGCTGTGCCTATCGGGTTGGCTCATTCAGCTTGATCGTCTGCGTGATGCCTTGGCCTTCGACGATGGTATAGAGATTGTCCGCCGCAACATTGTGCAGTTCTTCGGTCGCCCCGCTCGGCCACTCGATCTTTACCTGCTTCATCACAGGCGCGGCGCCTAGCCCAAAGTGAAGACGCTGATCGTTCGAGGACAGATAGCTCCCCCCGGCACGCACTTCGTCGATTTCGACCAACGTTCCGGCCGTGACCGTAACCCGCGCGCCGATAGCGGCACGATTGCTTTTCGTACCGACCAGGCGAAAGAGGACGCGATGGTTCGCATTCTTCGTCTCGTTCAAAAACAGCGACGGCGGCCCCCCGACGTTATAGACCACGACATCCACATTGCCATCGTTATTGATGTCCCCAAAGGCTGTACCCCGACGCGAATGCAGCGGCCCATCATTCAAGCCGGTGGCAGTGGCGACCTCGTCGAACCTGCCATCGTGCTGGTTCCTATAGAGATGAATTGGCTCGCGATACTTCAGATCGTGCGGCAGCTTGTCGACCATCGAACTGACGTTGCCGTTGGCTACGAAGATGTCTGGCCAGCCACTGTTATCGAAGTCCGCAAATCCAGCGCCCCAGGCGACAAGCTGGTCCGAAGCTCGCGTCAGTCCCGCCGCCGAAGCGCGGTCGGTGAAGCCTAATGCCTCTTGATTTTTGTAGAGGCTCATTGGTTGATAGCCATAGCGGGTGACGACAAGATCAAGCGCACCGGTACGGTCGTAGTCGCTAAAGTCAGCAGCCATATTGCCCATCGAACGGCCCTCCGCGCTCAAGGCAGTGCCGGAGATGAGGCCATCCTCTTCAAACGTGCCGTCGTGCTTGTTGCGGTAGAGAAAATTCGGCCCCATATCGTTGCTGACAAACAGATCGGGCCAGCCATCATGGTCGTAGTCTCCCCAAACGACCCCCATGCCGAGCCGCTTATCGGGATTATCGACGCCCGCCTTCTGCGCCACCTCCTCGAAGCTGCTGCCAACGTTATGGAAGAGCAGATCGGTCTCGCCATTCAGCACTGGCACCTCCATCGGTAGGCCCTGATATTCAAAGGCCTTCTCTCCGGGCTTCGGCAGATGATACAGGTCGGTGTCTACGTAGCGCGAAACGAACAAATCGAGCTTGCCGTCACGATCGTAGTCCGCCCATGCAGCACCTACGCTGAAGCCTCCGCCACTTACCTTTTGCTGCGCCGTCACATCTGCAAATTTGCAGCCGCCAAGATTGCGATAGAGAACATTGTGACCATAGCCCGTAACGTAAATATCAGGGAGACCATCGTTGTCGAAGTCCCCGATGGCGACTCCCATTCCCCAGCCTCGCGTCGTCAATCCGGATGCAAGCGTGACATCGGTGAAATGAACAGGTCCGTTCGGGCGCGTGTCCTGACGATAGAGCGTCACCATCAGGTCGCCGCTATGCAGATAGGCATCCACCGTCGAATCGGTCACGGTGACGATATCGAGCTTGCCGTCGTTATCACAGTCGAATAGGCCAACGCCCCCGCCCATCATCTCGACCAGATACTGCTTCACCGGCGCGGAGTGAGGGACCGTTGTCAGGCCAGTCTCTTGCCCAATATCGCGAAAGTGGAGTGCAGTCGCGTTCTGCGCATAAACCGCGACCGAAGGAAGCATCGCCATCGCAACGGCGAAGATGCCCTTGCGAATTGCCGCATCAGGGCTGAACATTTGCCCCCTTCTTCTCTGAATGCGCAAGGGTCAGTGACTGAGCGTACATATCAGCCAGTTGCGGGGTCGAAGAAAGCGATGGTGCGATTGGGGCTAGCGTGCGCACCACGGCGGCATAGTCCTTGACCCTGAAGTAGCTGATACCAAGCACCCGTCTCGCTCCATCCTCCCGGGGATGTGCTGCGAGATAGCGGCTCAATGGAGGTACGGCCTGGGCATAGAATTGGGCTGAAAACGCTGCCCTGCCCCAGTTGTAGTCAAGTCCTTCGAGCGCCGGGTTCCACTTCGCCGCCTTCGCGAAGTATCCGGTGGCAGTTGCGAACTCACTGGCACCTGCAGCCATGGCGCCGAGATTGTTATAGCTATCGGCAATCGCAGGCGCGGCACGCGTCGTAAAGGCGTTCAATGCAGTCCTCGCCTTGGAGTCCATCGGCGCGGGATCGGGCAGAGGCTGGAACGGCGCAATACTCGCCGCCCCTCCCATGGAAGTACCTTTCAGCTTTGCCTGATCGCGCTGCATGTTCTGCTTGAGCAGGCTCGCGGAGACCTGCATCTCCTGTTTCGCTTCATCGAGGTGGCGGGTCTGCACCAGCAGCCGTCCCAACAGATAATGCGCGCGCTGCACCTGATAGTGATTGCGCGAAAGGTCCGTCGTCAGGGCGATGGCCTGGCGCAGTGCCAGCTCCGCATCTGCCGGCCGATTCAGTTGAAGGTATACCTGCCCCAGAAGCAGAGGATTGTCTGGGTTGCGCGGGTCTAAATTGGCTGCGCGCTTCAAGTCTTGTTCCGCTTCGGTAAAATGGCGCTCGCTGAATGCGATGTAGCCGAGCTGCGCAAGGCTGAAATAGTCATTCGGATTCAATCCCAGTTCGCGATGAAACTCCTTGATCGCTTCAGGAAAACCAACCTGGCCTTGGCTCAGCAGATAGGATGCTCCAAGGCAGTAATGCACCTCGGGCAGGCGCGGATTGAGCGCGATAGATTTTTTAAACTCAACGATGGCAAGATCGGGATTCCCAGCCTCGGCATAGGAGCGGCCAAAGTCGAGATGAATCGCCGCTGTATTGCCAAATCCTGTGGACATTTCATTGAAAAGCTTCGACGCGTTCTTCGTGTCGGACAATGCGAGATAGGCAGTAGCCAGCGCGAGTCCGTTTTTATAGTTGGGATCGAGAGCGACCGCGGCCTCCAGTTGCTTGCGAGCCTCCTCATTCTCATCCGTTTGCAGCAGTGCTTCGCCAAGAATCAATCGCGCGGTCGAATTCTTCGAGTCGGCTGCAACTACGGCCTGAGCCTGAGCCTTCGCTGTAGGGATATCGCGGGCCACGAGAGCAGCCTGCGCATAGGCCATGCGTAGCTCAGTGGCCCCGCTCTCCGGCACGACAGCCAGCGCTTCTTTATAGAGCTTCGCGCCAGCCGGATAATCGCCAGCCCGCACATTGTCGTCCGCAAGATGGCGGAGTGCGCCTGCAAGAAAGCTCTGATAGTCCCCTGCGGCGGTGGTCAGATTGCCTGCGGATTGAGCGCGCTGGGCCGCATCGTACATTTGCTGAAGATCGGGAGCAGGAGTTGCTTTGTCTGCGCGCTGACCGAAGCTCGGCTGGCAAATGGCAAAGCAGAACATCATCGGTAGAAGCACCAGCCACAAGCCGCGCATGAAGAGCACCCGGCAATAACTGCGTGGGACATCAGTCGTGGTGGGTATTACCGGCATTGAACCAAAGTATAGCGAAGGGTGATGATGCTCTTCATCGAATCCATATCTCTTCATAATTCTGTAGCAGAAAAAATGGGGCGACTCAAAGAGAGCCGCCCCACCCAGGTTGAAGAACAAGCTAGAAGTTGTACTTGATAGCCAGTTCCATGGTGCGTTGCGTGTGTCCGCCAGTCTTGGTATCGAGGAAACCAAGAGTCTTGGAGTTCGAGGCGTTATTCGGCGTCAAATCGTTGTTGTAGTGGAGCGCCAGCTGGTTTCCTCCGCTGAACTGGGGTAGCGGATGATTGACCCAATTGAATGCCGAGGCACGAAACTGCACAGTCTGACGCTCCGTAACATGGAACGTCTTGTATGCCGCCAGGTCGCTATCGAAGTAGTCCGCCATCCTGTAGTAAGGAAGGTTCCGCGGGCCATTGCTTCCAATCGCCGGAGCTGCAAAGCAGGACTCGTTCACCCGCTGCTTATCCGCCAAGTGCGCACCCGCATCGCAAGTCAGAACCGGCATGATCAACTTTGCAGCCGATGTACCGAAGTATGTGTTCTGGCTGAGACCGGTGATCGAAAGCCCAAAGTTCGGACTGTTGATCGCCTGCAGGTTGCCACCCGATTGCCACGATGTAATTCCGGAGATCGTCCAGCCATTCGCCACACCACTAATAATGTGCGATTCGCCGTTATAGACCCTGAGGAAGTTATACGAGTAGGAGGAGTTGAAGGCGTAGGGACGGTCTATGCTCAAAACGCCATAGTTGCCCTGGACGGTGAACGGATCGATCTGCTGGCCTGTGCCCAAGGTCTTGGACCAGGTGTAGTTGAAGTTGAACGTAAGACGGTCGGAACGTTTGACCCAGCTCAGTTGCAGGCCGTTGTAGTTTGCGTAACCGCTATTCGTATTGACGTTGATCGAGTTGGTTCCATATTCCTTACCGTAGGGGCGATAGTCTGCTTCTTGATTGCTAGAAGCACCCTGCGAAAGGTTCTCCGGATTTGGTGAGACTACGTGAGTGACCGGATCGGCTTTGAAGAACGCGCCAAGCGGGACCTTGTTCTGATTGGTGAAATCACCAAAGCCGCTGCCTGAGGTGCTCTCGCCGCCCATCACCAATTCCTTGCTTGTGCTGCCGACATAGGCAACTTCAACCAAGGAACTCCACGGTGCCTGCTGCGAAATGGTCATGTTGTAAGCACGACTCTCTGGGATGCCATAATCTGTGGGGTCCAACGCGTTGACTCCGCCGTTGATGCCACCAGGTGTTGGCGCAGGGATGTTACCAATCTGTGACAGAAGCACACTGGTCTGTCCCGGCAACCCATAGCTCTGAATGCTCTGGGCCGTCGTCAAGGCGCCGGTGTAGTCGTTGTATTGATCGGTAAACCGATAAACGCCCCATCCGCCGCGTATCAGGGTCTTGCCTGTGCCAAAGAGGTCATAGGAAACTCCGAAACGGGGAGACACAAGGAGGAAGCGATCCGGTTGACCGCTCTTTGGAATGCCGGGGTTGATGCCGTGCCAGTAGACGCCGGGATTCAGCTTACCCGAGTTGTAGTCGGATGTGACGAGTGAAGGAATGAAGACCGCAAGGCCGTTGCCCTGCCGATCATACCAATGACCAATATGGTCGAAGCGGATGCCGTACTCAATGTTGAGACGTTTGGTCGCCTTCCATGAATCATTGCCGTAGAAGGAGAACGTCTGATAAGCCATATCGCTGATCGGAGAAGAGTTGTTCTCGCTATAGCCACTGGCGACGCCCATCACGAAGTTCGCTGTGGGATTGTTTGCGGAGCCGAGTGGCTGTGGCGCACCAGCCGGACTAAAGACATTGTTATGAACCGTGCCACCTTGGCTGAAGCTGCTCAGGTTACCATTGGGCGATTCAGAAGCGCCTTGAATATTGCCGACGTTCTCGGCATAAACTCCGGCCTTGATGGTGTGCGTTCCAATGACCTTCGTCACATCGTCCGAGAATGCAGGCATTTCCTTGCGAACAAGGTACTTGCCGCCCGTTTCAAAGATGTCCTGCTGCGAAAAATCGGGGAAGGTCAAGGTTCCGGCGCTGCTGTAGGACGGGATCAGAGGAGATCCTGTCTTGAAGATCGTGCCATAACCGGACGGATAGCCGAGGGTTGTCTTGTAAGCGGCAGAAGCCTTGGGGGGCCCGACCGGGAAGTTGCCGAAACCCCAGCTCGCAATGAACTCATTGGTGAGCGTCGGGCTGAAGATGTGGGTGAAGTGTCCTGCAACTGATTTAGAGAACGAGCTGCTGATGAGGCCGCCACCGGGGTACGGTATGGAGTTTCCTGGCGTCCAGTAGATGTGAGCGCCATTCCCCTGTGAAGGAGCTGAATCCTGGCCATATTGGTAGGAGACAAAGAAGCTGCTCTTATCGCTGAGGTTGTAGTCCACGCGGGCGCGGAACAGATAGCCGTTGTGCTGTCCGGGAATGACCTGATTGTAGTTATAGCCGCCTGGGGTGGTGGCCGGGTTGGCGTTGGCAGCGGGCCAGAAACTTGCAAGCGATGCCGCACCGGGATCCAGAAACTCGGCAGGAATCATACCTGCGGGCCTCGATCCATAACCCACGATCGTACCGTCTGGAAGTACCGTTCCTGTCTGCTGAATCTTTGCCGGGGAACTGGTATCCGTTGGGGCTAGGTTGTTGCAGCCGTTGGTTGCAGTAGCGGTCAGGGCTCCCTGGCAGAACGCTACGTTTGCCGGGGTGTTCGTGAAGTTTCCGGCCATCATGTCTGCCGTGGGAATGAAGGACTGCAAGCGGTTCGAATTGCCTGTGTTCTGCAGAATGCGCTCGTAGCCAGTCCAGAAACGAAGCTTTTTATGCGTAAACGGCACCGGGCCACCAAAGTTGCCGCCAGGATAATAGTAGTGAGCGCTGCCTTTTGGATTTCCGGCATGGTCGCTCTGCCAGTCGTTGGCATTTAGAACGTCATTGCGTGCATACAAGTAGCCCTCGCCATGATATTCGGATCCGCCTGACTTGCTGATTGCATTGATGACTACCGGACCACGCGGCGCATCCGCACCGAAGTTCGAGGTCTGAACGCTGACCTCCTGCGTCATGTCAGGATTGAGAATTGCAATCGAGTTGCAATCGCAACCGGGATCGTCTACGTCGACGCCGTCTGAAAGCTGGCTGGTTCCTCCGCGGTTGACCGCACCGTTTGCGTTCAAGCCATTGCCTACTGCGCTCGAACCGACGCTGACAACAGTAGGATCAAACGACGAACCATTGCCGAGGCCGTTGGGAGTGTTGGTGACTCCGGGAAGAACCTTCAGCAACTCTGAAAGGTTACGGCCCTGGATAGCGAGTTGCTGAATGTCCTTGAAGTCCAGGATCGCAGCGCGTTGGCCGTTTTCGACCGGGATGATTTGTGTGTTCGCTTCGACGGTAACCGTCTCATTCGTCTGACCGATGGTGAGCGTAAGGTCGGAGAGCTTGATGAGGTCAGCAGCATGCAGCACGATGCCATGCCGCTCATAGCTCTTGAAGCCCTTTGCGTCGATCTTGACCGTGTAGGTTGAGGGCAACAACGCCGGAAAGGCAAAGTACCCGCTGTCGTTGCTGACGCTGTTGCGGGCCTCCTTGGTGGCCTCGTTGGTTAAGGTAACGTTCGCGCCGGGAATCACTGCCCCCGTCCCATCAGTTACTGTGCCATTGAGGGTTGCCGACACCTGGGCACCTGCCGAGGGCAGAAACACCAGAAACAGGGCTAAGACAAGCGCCAGGCTTAGCGATGCCTGCCGCCACAACGTCGGGAAATACTTCCCACGATCCTGCATAGATTGCATACTGCCTCCAAAAACCTTCCACTGCATCAATGCCCAGACATCGGACACAACCTTCAACTAGCGATTGCGGAACAGAATTTCGTCCGCTCTCACTCTCCGGCACGATTCGTATCCGCCGGTTACTGTTTGTTTGCCCTTTAACTGGCCCGACACTGCCTAAGCGCTAACAAACTAAAACGATTCAGTTCGACATTGAAGCGTTTACATGACCGCAACAACGCCTGTCAATGATTTTCTGCCCTGATTCAGGAACCTCGTCCTTCTGGTCTAGGACAACCGCATACGAAGGCGTTCTAACCACGATCCCACCCTAAAATGGAAGAGATGAATCGTTAAACTAAAGCGTTTTAGGAACAATCATGTTTACGTGTCAGCCGACACTGCTGTCAAGCAAAAAGTACAAACCACCTCATCGTCGTGCCCATCCTGGCCCCGTGTAGTCTCATAAAAGGACTTATCGTACCTAGCGCACAGCGCATTTACAGGATCAACGACCATTTTGATTTCACCCCCAAAGATCGATCTCGATGCCCCGGACTGGTATGCATATCTCCACCGGGACCCTCCGCTGGAGCTGGAACTTCGGCGCGAACGATCTCGTGCCCTGCTGGCGGGAAGGCGAGTACTGGTAACTGGAGCCGGTGGGTGTATTGGTTCGGCACTGTCGCGATGGATCGCTCAGTCTGGCGTGGATGAGTTGGTTCTGCTCGACAGCTCCGAAGGCGCTCTCTACGAAATTCAGCAGGCTCTCCCTGACCTGAAAATTGCTCCGCGGCGCATCCCCGTCCTGGCCAGCGTCTGCGACCCCGTCGCGGTCACTCGACTTTTCGAGCAGCACCGGCCCGAAGTTGTCTTCCACGTCGCCGCTTTTAAGCACGTGCCATTGATGGAGAGGAATCCATTTGCCGCTATTGCGAACAACGCGTTCGGCACAGAGATCGTTGCGGATGCTGCGGCGAAATACGGCAGCGAACAGATGCTGATGGTCTCGACTGACAAGGCGGTCGCTCCCACCAGCATCATGGGAGCGTCGAAACGGATCGCTGAACTCATCCTTCTCGCTCCGCGCAGGAATGCCATCGTCATGAAGGTGGTACGTCTTGGCAACGTGCTCGGCTCTTCGGGCAGCGTAGTTCCACTTTTTCAGCGGCAGATCGCGCAGGGCGGTCCGGTCACTGTCTCGCATCCGGACGTACGCCGCTATTTCATGACGCTCGCGGAGGCGGTGGACACGTTACTCGCTGCGCTGTCTTCCGGGTCGCCTTCAGGCTTACAGGTGCCTGAGTTGGGGAAACCAATCCGTATTCTCGATCTCGCGAAGTTCTTGATCGGACAGAATGAAGTCCCGATCGTTTTCACAGAACTTCGTTCGGGAGATAAGATGGAAGAATCTCTCATTTCATCGCGTGAGTCGTACCAGGAGGTCTCGAGCCGCCCACTGCGCGCCGTCAATACCCCGACACTCTCGCCCGACGAGCTGTCAACGTCCCTAAATGCTCTTCGAGTGGCTTTACAGCAGCAAGACCTGTCCTCGCTGCTACAAGCGGTGCAGCGCATGGTACCGGACTATCGCCCAAGCCTGGGTCTCCGCACGGATTCGAGTCTAATGGTGAATGCATGAAGCGCACAATCGCGGTCATCACAAGTTCGCGTGCCGACTACAGCCATCTCTACTGGCCGCTGAAGGACTTAGCCGCGCATCCCGAGGTAGACATGAGACTGATCGTGCTTGCTGCGCATCTGTCGCCCGCGTTCGGCAACACGGTCAACGAGATCGAACAGGACGGCTTTACCATTGCCTCACGTATTGAGTGCCTTCTGAACTCAGACACTGACGTCGGTATGGCAAAGACGCTGGGACTTGCGGTACTGGGATTGACCGACGTATTAGCGCAGATACATCCTGACCTGCTGCTCCTGATCGCTGACCGCTACGAGATGCTCGCGCCCGCCAGCGTGGCCTTGACCCTGCGTATCCCGGTGGCTCATATCGAAGGCGGAGAGGTCAGCGAAGGCGCCATCGACGATGCTGTCCGCAACGCTCTCACTAAGATGGCTCACATCCACTTCACTTCTACCGATAAGGCGCGCGCACGCGTCATCAGCATGGGCGAAGAGCCGTGGCGAGTGACCCGCGCAGGCGCGCCTTCCCTCGATCACATCACGAGAAGCCCGTTGCTGACGCGGTCGCTGCTGGAGGAGGCGCTGAAGATAAACCTGAAACAAGCTCCGACCGTAGTGGCCTACCATCCCGTCACCCTATTACAGAACACTACCGAAGAGGCGGATGCGCTCTTCGCAGCACTCGCACAGATCAAAGGGCAGATCATCTTCTGCTATCCCAACGCAGACGCGGGCAGCCACAGCCTCATGCAACGCACCCATGAATTTATCCGGCAGCACACCGATGCGCACGTCTTCGTAAACCTCGGCGCTGTAACTTATTGGAGCCTCCTGAAGCAGGCTGGTCTGCTGCTCGGCAACTCCAGCAGCGGCATCATGGAGGCGGCGTCGTTCGCGCTGCCCGTGGTCAACGTTGGCCTGCGTCAGTATGGCCGCGAGCGAGCACCTAACGTGCTCGACGCTGATCCCAACGTCGATTCCATCCTCAGGAAGATCGAGACAGCGCATAGCGCTGCTTTCCGCGAATCGCTGCGCGGCATGGCGAACCCCTATGGTGACGGCCACGCCGCCGAGCGAATCGTGCGGATCCTCACCACCGTGCCCCTCGAAGGTTTACTTCGCAAGCGAGCCACTTCCATCCAATCATGACGATTCCTCTCTCCTCGCCTGACATCACCCAATCCGAGATCGAAGCCGTCACCGCCGTCTTGCGCACCTCGCGGCTCAGTCTCGGGCCGCAGATGGAAGCGTTTGAAGATGTCCTCGGAGAGTATGTCGGTGTGCCTCACGCCATCGCTGTCAGCTCAGGTACGGCAGGACTGCACCTCTGCATAAAGGCACTTGGCATCGGCGAAGGCGACGAGGTAATCGTACCCTCTTTCACCTTCATCGCTGCCGCCAACGCCATTCGCTACGAACGTGCCCAGCCTGTCTTCGTCGACATCGATGCCGAGTCATTGAACATGTCCCCATCCTGCATCGAGCAGGTGATCACGCCAAAGACACGCGCTATTCTCGTCGTGCACACCTTCGGACGCCCCGCCGAGATGGCAGCCATCATGGACATCGCCAGCCGCCATCATCTTCTCGTCATAGAAGACGCCTGCGAAGCCATCGGCGCAACCTATCAGGGACGCAAGGCTGGCTCATTCGGCGACGCCGCAGTCTTCGCCTTCTACCCCAACAAGCAGATCACGACCGGGGAAGGTGGCATGGTCGTCACCCGGCAGCCAGAGTTGGCAATGCACATCCGCGCACTACGTAACCAGGGCCGCTACGACAGCGTGGACTGGCTGCAACATGCTGAAGTCGGCTATAACTATCGTCTCTCCGAGATCAACTGCGCTCTCGGCCTCGCGCAGTTGAAGCGCATCGAGCCCATCCTGCAACAGCGGGAAAGAGTAGCCCGGGAATATCAAAAGGCACTCGCAAACATAAGCGGCCTCATCCTGCCCGCGACCGACATTCCCGACATACGTATCAGTTGGTTCGTGTATGTCGTCCGTCTTGACGACTCATTCACAGAAAAAGACCGCGATAGCATTGTCGCTACTCTAACCGGCGTAGGCATCGGCTGCGGACGTTACTTTGCTCCCATCCATCTACAACCGAGCTACGCCGCATGGCGCAATATTGCTTCCCTTCCTGTAACCGAAGCACAAGCCAGCCGCACCATCGCCCTTCCCTTCTTCAATCGCATCACCGAAGATGAAATTGCACAGGTCCGCGATACCCTGCGCAATGCACTACTTCAGATACAAAATAAATAAACACATGAGCGATCTAGTCCTGCAACCCGCCGTTGATCTGCTGGCGATGATCTCCGCCCGCAAGCTCTCGCCGCTCGAACTTGCCGAAGAACACATCCTCCAGATCAAGCGGCTGAATCCGCAGCTCAATGCCCTTATCGACTTCGATGAGCAACGCGTTCGCGCTCAAGCCAGCGCCCTCGAAAAAAGCTCGGCCCCTCGCGGCCTTCTGCACGGCCTTCCTATGACCATCAAGGCGTCCATCGCCGTAGCAGGTCATCGCTGCGAGACAGGAAGCCTTTTCAACAAGGGACACATCCCCCGCGAGGACGCTGTCATCGTCGCACGCAGCACGCAGGCGGGGGCGGTCATTCTTGGCACCACAAACTGTCCTGAATTCCTGATGGCCTACGAGACGGACAATCTCCTCTACGGCCGCACTTCAAACCCGTGGGACCTCACATGCACCGCAGGAGGCTCCAGCGGCGGCGAATCCGCAGCCATCGCCGCGGGCCTCTCCGCCTGCGGCTTCGGCAGCGACGGCGGAGGCTCCGTGCGCGAACCCGCACACTTCACCGGCATCTGCGCACTCAAGCCAACACCTGGCAGAATTCCAGCAGTCGGACATCTGCCACCTTGTGTCGGCCCGTTTTCGCTGCTCGGTGCGGTTGGCCCCATGGCTCGAACCATCGCTGACGTGTCCTTACTCTTCAATGTCCTCTCTGGGCACGCTGACGCCGACCCCACTGGCGCTCCGGTATCTCTTCAGCGCTACACCACGGAAGAATTGCGACGAATTCCCATAGGCTTCTTCGAAGACGACGACATCACACCCGTAACTCCGGAGACACGTCAGGCTATACAGGATGCAGTCCGTTGCCTGCGCAGCCAGGGTTTCCGCGTTGTGCCGTTCCGCCCTCGTGCACTCGAACAGGCACGCAAACTCTGGTGGAATTATTTTGTGCGTTGCGGAGCCATGCTGCTCAATCCCATCTTTGGAGGCAAAGAATCGCGCCTCAGCCCAACCTTTCAGGAGTTCCTCACCATCGCCCGTCAGGACCCGCCGCTCACCGGCGATGAGCTACTCACCATATGGGCGGAGTGCGACACCCTAAGAGCCATCCTGCTCAAAGAGATGCGCGAGTTTCCCATCCTGCTTATGCCGGTCTGCTCAGTCCCCGCCTTCCGCCACGGCGAACGGGAATGGAATATCGACGGGCAGCAGGTCGCCTATCTCGACGCGATGCGCTACACCCAATGGTTCAACCTGCTCGGCGCACCCGCCGCTGTCGTGCCGGTTGGGCGTTCATCCGAAGGTCTGCCTATAGGCATCCAGATCGCAGGCCGACCTTATCAGGACGAGGCCGTACTCGGCATTGCAGCGGCTATCGATCGCGACTTCGGATACCAGCCCCCACCGATGGCACGCTCCTAAACTAGTTGCACCTCAATCGTCTTTGCATCCAGATCGAGCTTCGTAATTTTGAAGCTGCGAATCTGTCCTGCGCGGACTTCATCCGTCTTGGCCGCGCTCACAGCACCGCTCTTCCAGCGCTCCTTCAACATCGAGCTGAACGCCGAAAGATCAAGCTGACCTGCAGCCGCAGGCTGTTCTTCCTTTGCAGCCGCCGCGACCATCCTGCACTTGCTGCGAATCCCTTCGCCCAGTTCTACGGTCGCATTGTCGCCAGAGACTTCAATCAGCCGTCCGGTCACCACATCGCCTTCCTTATGCTCGGCGATGTATTCATCAAGGCCGGTCGGCACAAGCTGCTTCATGCTCAGCTTGATCTGTCGCTTCTCCTTGTCGATATCGAGCACCTTAGCCTGCACCACCTGGCCCACCCGCAGCACATCCTGCGGACGCTCCACACGCTTCTCTGCGCTGATCTCGCTGACATGAATCATGCCTTCAATACCCTCGACAAGCTGCACAAATGCGCCAAACTTGGTGAGGCTGACGACCGGCCCTTCCACCGTCGAGCCAACTGCAAACTTCTCCTGCGCCTCGGCCCAAGGATCGCCGAGCGTCTGCTTCAGCCCGAGCGACATGCGCCGCTCAGCTACGTTGACGCCAAGAATCATCACCTCGACTGTCTCACCCGGCTTCAGCATGTCGCTCGGTTTGTGAACCTTCTTCGCCCACGACATCTCGGAGAGATGAACCATCCCCTCAACTCCGGGCTCCAGTTCGACAAAGGCGCCAAAGTCCGTCGCCCGCGTTACCGTACCGCGAACCCGCTCTCCCGCAACATACTTCCCTTCCACCGCGTCCCACGGATGCGGCAGAAGCTGTTTCATTCCAAGCGAGATCTTCTTGCTCGTTGCATCGATCTTCAAGACCTTCACTTCAACCTGTTGCCCCGCAGAAAGCACATCCGTAGGCTTGTTCACGCGTCCCCACGCAATGTCGCTGATGTGCAGCAGCCCATCGACTCCGCCGATGTCGACAAACGCTCCATAATCCGCAAGGCTGCGCACCGTCCCCAGCGCGGTGTCGCCTTCCTTAATCTCGGCATACCGCTGTTCCTTCGTCGAGCGCTCTTCCTCTTCAGCAACCGAGCGATGGTCGACCACCACATCTTCTTCGGCCACATCCAGCTTGATGATCCGGCAGGTAATCTCCTGCCCGACCAGCTTCTCCATCTCCGCGGCATCACGCGCTCCGCTACGCGAGCCCGGCATAAACGCCCGCGAGCCCACATCCACGGAAAGTCCACCCTTAACTACACCCGTGACAGTACCCACGATGATCGCCTTGTCGGCAAACGCCTTCTCCAACGAGGTCCAGTCCTTCGGACGCTCCACCCGCTGCCGCGAAAGCTCGTAGTAGCCCTCGGCATCGCGCCCCTTCACCGTCACCAGCAGCTTCGTCCCTACCTCGACCGTCTCATTGGCGTTCTGAAACAAAGTCAGCGGCAAAATGCCTTCGGTTTTAAAGCCAATATCGACAAACACCGATTCAGCCGAGACGGCGATGACCGTTCCTTCAAGCTGCCTGCCGTCCTCGCCCACCCGGTGCGAATGGCTCTGCTCATACTGCGAAAGAATCTTGTCGAATGACTCGTTGTTTTCGATGGTTGATTCTGCTGCCGAAACATCTGGATTGGACATGAAAAGTTACAGCCTCGCTATCACGGTGATTCCGGCTAGAATACCATTGCGTCCGCTTATCGTGCGGTTTCCGCTGACTTAGCAGAAGGCTTGCTGACCACCCTGGCATCCACCGGCGGCGTCCCGAACAATCGCCGCAAAGGCCTCTGGATCGCCCGTAAAAGCGCCCGCGCCGCCAACACAGCCACCACCAACGAGGCCACCGCAATCGAAGCCGCCACCACAGGATGATCTGTGGCAAACCACGTCAGCCCCACGGCAACAACATCTTCCGTGCTGCTCAACGCAATATTCGACACAGGCTCAGGGCTAGGAGTCACCACGGCTCGCAGTGCCGTCTTCGAGCTATGCGTAGCCAGTGCAATCGCCGCGCCCAATCCCGTAGCGATGATCTGCATCTGCGGTGAAAGCTGCGCGCTCGCATGGTAGGCAACCAACGCCGCAATCGGCACACGAACAGCAGTGTGCAGCACATTCCAAAAAATATCGAAGCCGGGAATCTTGTCCGCGACAAACTCAACGGCGAACATGATCGCGCACACCACCAGCACCCACGTATAGCCTAGTGAATCCAGCCCCGCCGGCAGCGCAACCCAGTGCGTCCGCGCCAGGATGCCAAGCGTAAGCACCGTAACATAGATATTGAGCCCTGCCGCAAAGCTGGCAGCAATCACAAGACCGGTAATATTGGCTGGCGAGAAGTCCATGTGCACGGAATTCTATACCTCTGCCGAAACAATCGCCCTTGAGGTATATATTGACCTCCAAAGCCCGAATACATTGATCAAAGAGACCCTTCCCTCCATGAAAACAGACCCAACACTGAATGAGACGTTGCATAAAACGCTGGATGAGCGGGCCAGCCACTGCTTCGGCTGCGGCGCCGCCAATCAGCAAGGACTCCATCTCGCCTTCGTTATCGACGCCACCCACCCTGATGCTCCTAGGGCCACCGCTCACGTCCAACTAACGCAACGGCACGAAGGTCCGCCGGGATACATTCATGGAGGCATCGTGGCCACGCTCCTCGACGAAGCTATGAGCAAGCTCAATCGCCCGCTCAAAGTCCTCGCCATGACCCGCCACATGGAGATCGACTACCTCCGTCCGGCACCTCTCCACCAGCCTTTGCTCCTCATCAGCCGACACCTTCGCCGCGAAGGCCGCAAGCTCTTTCACCACGCCGAACTCCAGTATCCCGACGGCTCCGTGCTCGCTCGCGGTAAGGGCCTCTTCATCATCATCGACGAGAGGCTGCTCGCCCGCGCCGGCCTCACCCAGCCGCAGATCTAAGCCTCAGCCTCTTCCCAATATCCCTGATCCTGCAAGAAATATCCATCGTCCCAGCTATGCAGCATCGTCTTGAAGAACATCCAGACCATCCGCCCGTGCCCAAGCTTCTTGAACCGCCGGTTGGTCGTCAACACCTTACCCCGCACGATCCCGAACCGCTGCCGCGCCACCCCCTTCGACAGCAGATAGTCCTCCGCAAACAGCGCCCGCTCATTGAAGCTACCCAGCCGCCAGAATGCTTCGCGGTCAAACAGCATAAACATCCCCGTAGCAAAAGGGCTCACGAACGAACTCGCCCGCTGCATCAGATTATTTCCCATATACAGTGCATCGTCGAAAAACCCGCCATGCCTGCACGCTATATTCGTCGTAGCCAGATGCAGCTCCCCTCGCCGCATCTTCGCCAGCGCCCGCCGCAGTAGCGTCGGCTCCGGCAGCTCCACATCCGCGTCCAGAAACAACACGAACCTCGTCGTCGCCAGCCGTGCTCCCGCGTTCCTCCCCACCGAAGGCAATCCTCCCGGAATCACCTCGACATTCAACTGATCGCGAAATCCCAGCGCCGCCGCCGCCGTCCCGTCGGTCGACCCCGCATCCGCGATAATTACCCTGGTCCGAGCCATGTTTTCATAGTCCTGCCTGCAAAGCGACTTCAGCAGTTTCGGCAGCATCTTCACTTCGTTCTTCGCAGGAATCACAATCGTCAACTCAGCTTCCATGTGCCCTCCGTGCGCTGGCAATACCTGACTCTCTGCCTAGTTTGACGAGATGACCCTGCACACCGCATAAATACTTCTTGAATTTTCAGCAAATCTTTCTCCCCTGGACTCATCCCCATCAACAATCTCCCGCGACTCCATCCATCGCTCTAAAACTGATAAACTTAACTTTCCCGCGAACAGCCTGAATCACCCCTCAGCGCGTCTCTCGCGGCAAGGAGATATCGTCATGGCAGACCCCACCACCAACGGCAACTTCGGCTCATCCTCCCTTCGCCTCAAGACCGGCCTGGCCGAGATGCTCAAAGGTGGCGTCATCATGGACGTCATGAACGTCGAACAGGCCCGCATCGCCGAAGAGGCTGGTGCCATCTCCGTGATGGCGCTCGAGCGCGTACCCGCCATGATTCGCGCCGAGGGCGGCGTCGCCCGCATGGCCAACCCCAAGCTGATCAAGGAGATCGTCGCGGCCGTCTCCATCCCCGTCATGGCCAAGGCGCGCATCGGCCACTTCGCCGAAGCCCAGGTGCTCCAGACCCTCGGCGTCGACTTCATCGACGAGTCCGAGGTCCTCACCCCGGCCGACGAGGTCTACCACATCGACAAACACGCCTTCACCACTCCCTTCGTCTGCGGAGCCCGCAACTTAGGTGAAGCATTGCGCCGCATCGCTGAAGGCGCAGCCATGATCCGCACCAAGGGCGAGCCCGGTACCGGCGACGTCGTCCACGCCGTCCAGCACATGCGCCAGATCGTCCGCGAGATCAAGGCCCTCACCGTCCTCGACGATTCCGAACTCTACAACGCCGCCAAGGTCCACGGGGCGCCCTACGAGCTCGTCCGCATGGTCGCCAAAGCCGGCAAGCTCCCCGTCCCCAACTTCAGCGCAGGCGGCATCGCCACGCCCGCCGACGCGGCCCTGATGATGCAGCTCGGAGCCGAGTCCATCTTCGTCGGCTCCGGCATCTTCATGAAGGAGCGCGCCACTCCGCTCGACGTCGAAAACGACCCGAAGGAGCGCGCCGAAGCCGTCTCCCGCGCCAAGGCCATCGTCATCGCGACCACCCACTACAACGATCCCCAGATCGTGGCCGAAGCCTCAGAAGCCGTCACCGGCACCATGAAGGGTCTCGCCGCAGCCGCCATCGAAGAGCGCGATCTCATGCAAACGCGCGGCTGGTAGAGCCTGCCTCTAACAACAGATGCCAAAGCGGTCACGATTCAGAATCGTGACCGCTTTTTGTGTCTTCTCTCCAAGCGCGTATCCACCGCTCACAATCTCCCTCATTATTCACTGGCGAAGCGCAAGGTCTCCGCAACGTGCTTCTGCCAGTATGGCCATTCATGTCCACCTGCGAACTCCTCGTAGATATGCGCAATGGCTTCTATTTGTAATGCGCGATGAAGTGCGCGATTGCGTTCGATCAGGGGGTCATCCACGCCGCAGTCAAAGCGTAGCTTTGGCAACTTCATGCGATGTTTTTGAAGCCAGTAGATGGCGCTCAGCTCTTCTCTTGGCCCACATTGCAGGTACTCGCCCACCGGCTCCTCGGTGAAGCTCTGCATCTCCATCACATCGGTAATTGCCGAATGAGCGGAGATTGCGCTGAAGCGATCTGCATACTTCGCACCCAGCCGCAGCGCTCCATAACCGCCCATCGACAAGCCCGCGATTGCGATCTTCGCATCTGTACACAGGGCTGACGCTGCGAGTTGCGCGATCGCAGGCATTTCGTCAACGATCCACCGTTCTGCGTCTTCGCCATGGGGCTGCGTAAGATAACCGCTGCCGTCGCGGCCAAGGCCGTCACTTGGCATGGCGATGACCATCGGCGCGATCTCACCGGCATCCATCATATGTTGGGCCGTGCGATGGACGCCGGCCTTTTGCGACCACGCCCAATGACTGCCATAAACTCCATGCAGAAGGATTAATAGTCTGTCGATCTTTTGCGCGGAGGGCACCCACACCGTTACATCGGCGCGACGGCCCAGTGCGCGGCTCTTTACGGTTGCAACTCGCAAACCCTCGCGCTCGTATGCAGGGTCGGAGAGCTCCACAGTATGGAACGATTTAATCAAAGACAAGCACTCCTTTGGAGTTGATGCCGGCGTGCATGTCCTTGAACGCCTGGTCGAGAGAGACGAGCGGGTAGGTACGGGTGACCATCGCATCAAGCGGCAGCTGCTTCTTCAGATAGAGATCGATCAGCAGCGGGAAGTCACGCTGGGGACGGCAGGAACCGTAGAGCGGATTGATGTAGGTCTTATTCCACTCGAAGAGTTCCATATCCAAAGGGACCACCTGTTCTATTCCACTGACGCCGATCGCGGTACCGCCGCTGCGTACCACGGCGAGAGGCGCGGCACCGAGTTCCGGAACTGCAGTGCACTCGAAGGCGTAATCGGCGCCGCGGCCGCCATTGAGCCGCTTCACTTCTTTCGCAGCATCGAGCAGTCCTTTGTCCTTGCGATCGGCCAGCAGCGTCTCCGTAGCACCGAACAGCGTGGCAAATTCAAGCCGCGCAGGATTGACATCGACTGCGATCACGCGCGCCGCTTTTCGGTACAGCGCGCCTAGGATCGTGCTGAGCCCGACGCCGCCGCAACCGAGCACTACGACGGTGCTGCCTTCCGCGACCTGTGCCGCATTCACCGCTGACCCGAAGCCGGTCATCACCGCGCAACCCATAATGGCGGCCACTTCATAAGGAACTCCGGAGGGAAGCTTCAGCACGGCTGCTTCGGGCACGATTGCGTGCGTCGCCATTGTGCCCAGGTTGAACGATGCATTCAGCGGCCCGCGGTCATGATGATATCGCTCATCGGGCACGGTGCCGCGGTTTTCGCAGATATTTTCGTTGCACCGCTTGCACTGAAAACAGACGCCGCATGGTATCGCCCAGTTCAACATGATGCGGTCGCCGGGCTCGAACTGCGTAACTCCCTCGCCGACGGCCAGCACCTCTCCCGCTCCCTCGTGACCAAGCACCAGCCGCTTCTTCCAGTAAAGCGAGTCCCAATCCGTGTGGCAGACCCCACTTGCTTTGATGGCGACCAGCACCTCACCGCGCGCGGGCGCGTCGATACCAATTGTCTCAATTACGAATACTCCTTCACCATCAGTAACTGCTGCGCTTACGTCCATGCTTCTCCTTTATTAGATCCGTGAGCCGGAATGTGGCTCGATTGTCCCCGCGGCGTGGCCAATAGGAGAAAATGGCCAACATGACGTATTCATGCGAGATGTCGGCGTGGATCGCCGGGAGTCAGTTTCCTTGCGGCAAACCCACATCAGCGAAGATTTCTTCCTTGCTGGACGTGTCAAGCTGGTTTCCATGTAGCGGCTGAGCAGATTTAGTCGAGTAAATAATCGGGTTCAAGGATGACGCGACCACCCCTCCGATCTCTATGCCGGGACACCAACGTTCGCTATCGGCGATCTGATTCTTGTTCTTTGGCTTGACAAGCCGCATATCTTCATCCATGTAGATGATGGTCATCACCTCGCGTGGACGATCTGTGGTGTTCGCTCCTGCGCGATGAAACGTCCATCCTCCGTGAAAACTTACCTCCCCGAGATCGAAGGCACTCTCCTCCAGTTTGAAAGTGCTGAGTGCCTGCTTGAGCGTAATCTCGCTCTCATCGCTGATCTCGAGATCGCGGCCAATCTGAAACCGATGACTCTTTTCGCAGAATGCAAGCGGTCCCATCTCCAGTGGAGTGTCCTGAAGTGGTATCCACGCGGTCACCATCTTGTCGCTCGCTACGGGCCAATAGTACTGGTCAGCGTGCCACGGGGTAATCCCCCCACCTGCTTCCTTGTAGAGGGCCTGGTCGTGATAAATACGCACGCCGGTCGCGCCCATCAAGTCAGAGGCGATGCGCGCCAGCCGTTTGCCGAAGACGAACTCCTTCACCCTTTCGGACTGAGTCCAGAGATTCATGACTTGAAGGAAGGCTTTGCCGTAGGTGCTCCGCTTTTCCATCGGGACCGCATCGGCGGACAACTCGGCGACGCACTCCGTAATGACGCGACGGTAGTCCTCCAGCAACTCCGGCGATAGCACATGCTTCAGCTTGATGTAGCCATTCTGGTTATAGAAATCGATCTGCTGCGCCGTCAAAGATAAAGGTGAATCCAGCTCCCGGTATTGGTCTTCCCTGTCCATCATCGTCGTCATCCTTTGAGTTTCGGAAATGTGATGAAGCATTTCATCAGTTACGATTGCGCAGCAGCTTGCAAATGTGTCAAGACGATATTATTGCTGGCAGCGCTATCGTACCTATGTGAAATCGACGCCCGCAAGAGGGGTGCGCATCTTTCGGTCTGATCGCCCCAATTCAAGGTGCAGTTGCGTAGAAGTTGATCGATCTCATCGAGATGCTCACCTCACTCCAGATGATCTTACCCGCCGACTAACCGGAGCTATTTTCAATTCCCGCATCAACGCAGAGGCCACGCATACAAACACCAGTCCTTGATTTCCAAGGCTTCCATCCGCATTTTGAAGGTTTGCTTCAAAATCCATATGCACATTTGGGGTTCTCAGGATCAGGTCGATGCTGCAATCTGGACATCGGCATTCAAGTCTGAGGGATCGAAAACGGTACCCGCGTGTCGGTCCTGAGAGAGAAGAACGGGACTCCCGAGAGTGAGGGGCGCAGACCGCCACTGCTTCAGGCGGAACGATCGAGTACATAGCTTCGGGCTTCCGCCGCTGCAATGTGTAGTGTTGTTTTGATGGCGGTATCGGGGTTAAGCGATATGGAGTCGATACCCTGCTCCACTAACCATTCTGCGAAATCAGGTAAGTCCGAGGGTGCTTGCCCGCAGATACCAATGGGTTTCTTTGCCAGATGTGCCGCGCGAATAGCTTCAGCTATCAGGCGCCGCACCGCGAGATTGTTTTCATCGAAGATATGGGCTACGGTGCCTGAATCCCGGTCAAGTCCAAGCGTGAGTTGGGTCAAATCGTTTGAACCGATGGAATACCCGTCGAATACCTTCAGGAACTCATCGGCTGCAACGACATTGGCCGGAATCTCACACATCACATAGATCTCCAGTCCGTTTTGCCCTTGGCGGAGCCCGTTGTGGGCCATTATTTCTACCACCTTGCGACCCTCGTCAACCGTGCGGCAGAAAGGAATCATCACTTTCAAATTTGTGAGGCCCATCTTGTCCCGCACCCTGGCAAGCGCGGCGCACTCAAGGGCAAAGCCGGGTGAGTAACGTGGGTCATAGTAACGCGACGCTCCGCGGAACCCAATCATAGGATTCTCTTCCTTCGGTTCGAATTCCGCTCCTCCGAGCAAGCCCGCATATTCATTGGTTTTGAAGTCACTTGTGCGCACAATGACCGGTTTGGGATAAAAAGCAGCAGCTATTCGCGCTATGCCTTCGCTCAAGCGGCTGATAAAGTACTCTTTCGGATCTTCGCAGTTTATCCGTCTACGAATCTCTATGACGGCCTTCGAATCTTTGAGATTAGGGAATTGTGCGAGAGCCATCGGATGAATCCCTATGTGATTCGTAACGATAAACTCAATGCGGGCGAGCCCCACTCCCTCATTAGGAATTGCCGCCAGATGAAATGCCTGGCCTGGATCACCGATGATTAACATGATTTTGGTTCGAGTCTTAGGAACGACGCTGGCATCAATCAGCTTGACGTCGAATGGTATTCGACCAGCATAAACATGACCTTCACTGCCTTCGGCGCAACACACTGTCACCTCCCGCCCGTTTTCCAGGATGGAGGTCGCATTTCCGGTACCAACGATGCAAGGGATCCCAAACTCACGTGAGACAATCGCAGCGTGTGCGGTGCGACCACCCTGGTTGGTCACAATTGCTGCCGCTCGGCGCATTACCGGTTCCCAATCGGGATCAGTGTTTTCTGCCACAAGGACATCTCCCGCTTGAACTTCCTGCAGCTTGGCAATATCTGTAATTACGCGCACCGGCCCAACAGCAATCTTTTCTCCTACGGCCTGACCGGCAACAAGTGGGGCAGGGGGTTTCGCGCGCAGTTGATAGACGGCGACGCTTCGCTTGGCTGACTTGGCCGAATGCACTGTCTCTGGGCGAGCTTGAACTATGAATAGATCTCCCGTGGATCCATCCTTGGCCCATTCAATGTCCATCGGTTGAGGCCGGCCTGCTAGCTCCGAGTAATGGTCTTCTATCAGGCAAGCCCATCGCGTTAGCTGAAGGACCTCCGCATCATTCAAACAGTACCGCTCGCGCTCAGATGGGGGTGTCGCCTCACTTTGGGTGGAGCGGGTACCATGGGCATAGACCAGCCGAACCTCTTTTGACCCTACGTGTCTGGAGATAATAGGTTCGAAATTCTGTCGCAGCGTTGGCTTGAACACCTGCCATTCATCAGGTGTTACCACGCCCTGGACCACGAACTCGCCTAATCCGTAAGAGCCAGTGACTGTTACGACATCGCGGAAACCCGACTCCGTATCCAGCGTGAAGATCACACCCGAAGTAGCAAGATCCGACCGGACCATCGGCATTACACCGACTGAGAGTGCCACCTTGAGTTGGCCAAAGCCCTGCCGAGCGCGATAACTGATCGCTCTATCTGTAAATAAAGAAGCGAAGCACTGGTGTATAGCTCGAAGCAGGGCGTCTTCGCCTCGAATGTTGAGAAAGGTCTCTGCGGCACCCGCAAAGGACGCTTCCGGCAAATCTTCTGCACTTGCCGACGAGCGGACCGCAAGCTCGACCTCTCGTCCGACGCGCTGCACCAACTCCTTATAGGCGCCTGAAACTGAAAGTCGTAGACCTTCTGGGAGCGGCGTCTCCAGAATGCTGCTTCGTGCAGCCTGTCCAGCCACAGCCAACTTCTCCAGGTCTTCAGGATCCAGATTAGAGAGAATCTGTTCCAGTTTTGACCTCAATCCGTTTGCCTCCAACAGCAGCCAGTAAGCGTCAGTAGTAATGGCAAATCCGTCCACAACACCTACACCCTTCGGTTTCAATGCAGCGAATAGTTCGCCAAGGGATGCGTTCTTTCCGCCGACCCGAGGTAAATCACTGATTCGTATTTCAGAGAAGTTCAAGATGAAGGACCGGTTCATGGTAACTCCCCCGTGAATCTGCGGAAGCAATATCTTTCGAACGATAGCGGATTCGACCAAAATCGACCGTGACGCCAGTCACATTCGCGCAGGTCCAGATTCCGCCCGCGCTGGATTACCGTGACATGAAAGAGAATGGGCCCATTGTCGTATCTGTGATATGCATCACCGCGCAGCGCGACAATTTCAGTCACTGTAATTTCAGCGCAAAGTCGAAGGTGAAAAATGTCGGATGCGTCTCTTTCTGAATCATCCCAGGTACTGCAGAACGAGGACCTGTTCGAATCGTTGATTCGAGCTTGCCAGCGTCAGAAGGCGATTCCTGTCGCCGTCTGCTGGCCCTGCAGTTCTGTATCTCTTGCGGGAGCGGTGGAGGCGGCCAGGAGCGGTTTGATACTGCCGGTACTGGTGGGGAATGAGCGAGAAATTCGGGAAATCGCCGATCGAGAAGGTCTCAATATTGAGACTTATCCGATCATGGAGGCGAATACAGAGGAAGATGCTGCGATCCAAAGTGTTGAGCTCTGCCGGTCGGGTCGTTCCGCTTCGCTGATGAAAGGCAGCTTGCATACGGATGTTTTGATGCACGCGGTATTGAAAGAACAAGGTCTCCGCACATCTCGTCGAATCAGTCACATCTTTATTATGGAAGCTCCGCTTTATCACCGGCAGGTACTCTTCATCACCGACTCCGCACTCAATATCTCCCCATCGCTCGAAGACAAGGTCGATATAGTACAGAATGCGATCGATCTCGCTCATGCCCTCGGCGTTTCGGAGCCTAGAGTTGCCATTCTGTCCGCCGTCGAAACGGTCTGTTCGAAGATGATGTCGACTGTGGATGCCGCCGCGCTTTGCAAGATGGCAGATCGCGGTCAGATTACGGGAGCGATCCTGGATGGCCCACTGGCATTTGATACTGCAGTAAGTGCAGAGGCGGCACTCCGAAAAGACCTGAAGTCGCCGGTGGCTGGAGAAGCAGATATTCTCGTTGCGCCCGATCTAGAAGCCGGAAACATGCTTGCCAAGGAGCTTGAATACCTCGGAGGAGCACGCTCGGCGGGAATCGTTATGGGAGCAAAAGTGCCGATTATCCTCACCAGTCGCGCCGACTCAGTCAATTCAAGAGTCGCATCGTGTGCTGTAGCGTCTGTACTTGTGCATCGTCCAGCAAAGGGACAGAATGCTTAAAATCCGTATTGCTCAGTGGACTGGGTAATCACGTGTCAAGACCCATAGCGCCGCCATTCACGAAAAAGCCTTGCCCGTCGCGGCAAAGTGCGGCATAAAATCTACCGCCATTACCGGCGTAGATCGTCAGCGAAATCTGGTCCACTGCCCAAAAGCTGCCGAACTGGCGAGTCTGGTTGATCGTGGGCAACCACCTCATCCTCAGAATGAGGCGGACCGGACGCGTCTCTCGTCGCACCTCAAGGAACCCAATGTATGACCGCCGGATTCCGGCCAGGCGCCTCAGGCCATTCCTTCGGATATCCCAGTACAAGAGGAGCGACCACATTATCGGTTTCCGGAATTCCCAATTCGATCTTCGTCGCGGCGAGATTGAACCAAGGCCTGGTCAATCCGATCCAGCATGTTCCGATCCCTGAGTCTCGGGCGCTTAACATCAATGAGAGCGCCGTCAGACAACAATCCTCGCTGGCCTGCTTCTCAAATGACTTTGCTGCAACAAGCACGAGTACTGGAGCGTGGTACAGCAGCGAAAGTTTAGGCGTAGCAAGAAACTGCCGTTGCTGGCCCGCTTCGGCAGTGGGATTGTGTGCGACCTTCTCAACGAGCCAGGTCTTGGCTCTATCTGAAAGATCATCAATTCGTTGCCTTCCGAGCACAACCCAAAATTCCCATGGTTGACTGTTCACTGCGCTTGGAGCCAGAATCGCTGCATCGATGAGAGATTGAACTGTTTGGGACTCTATCGGTGTGTCCTGATATTCCCGCACCGAGCGTCTATTCTGAAGAACATCCCTGAACTCCATGGCTCTACCTCGTTTGCCCGGAAATCCATTCGACACCCCATTATCAGTCGTTTTCAATCACCCTAACGGCGGATTTCACTTCAGGGTGCTCGAGGCAAGGCTGACGTGGGGTGGCGGCTGTCGGCGAGGGAATAATAGCAGATATAACGAGTCGATGCGATCCCGTTTGTAGGTAGTCATCAAAGGCTGAGTTGATCGACAACAGGATTCCAGTCGTGGTTGCTCTGACTCGGCATTATGGAAAGGTGACCTACATCACAGATTGCCGTTTGTGTTTGCGTTAGTTCTATGGAGCACGGGTCGACTCCGAAATCGCCTGATTACCGGGACCGATAGGATACTGCGTGAATAGAGACAATCTCCTTTCAGTACGCAATTTGACGGTTGCATTTGGAGATCATGCGGTTATCCGCGATCTGAGCTTCGACATACCGTCCGGTGACACGCTTGCGATTATTGGTCCAAATGGTTCTGGCAAGACAGTCTTACTCAAGGCGCTGCTACACCTGGTTCCATATGAAGGGGTCATTCTATGGCCCTCTCATGTCCGGTTAGGCTACGTTCCACAAAAGATCAGTGCTGATCGTCAAATTCCCCTACTGGTTCGTGATTTGCTTGAGGCAAAGGCGCATTATCTGAAGTTGCCACGGGGTAACATTCAGGACGTGGCTGACCAAGTGGGCATGACCACCGAACTTATGGAAACGAGTATAGGCATAGTCTCCGGAGGACAATTTCAAAAGCTTTTGATTGCAATGGCACTTCTGGGAAAGCCGACCGTCCTCTTGTTTGATGAACCTACTGCGAGCCTGGACGAACTCGAAGAAGAACGGATTTATGAATTGGTGGAGAATTTGAAGACGCAATGGGGTTTGACGATTCTTCTTGTATCCCACGATCTTAGCGTCGTCCACCGTTCGGCGAATCTGGTCCTGTGCTTGTCTAAGGGAGCGCCCTGTATCGGCACTCCTGACAAAATCCTCACGCAAGACGTTCTGACCGCTGCCTACGCCGCACCGCAGCAATATTATATGCACCGAGACAGTCATCGGGAGCCGCAGTCATGAATCACCCGCACAATATTTATGCAGTGTTGCTGACCTTATTATTCGCGACCGCGGCGGGACTCTTAGGCTGTTTCGCGCTCATGAGGCGCATGCTTCTCGCAGGAGATGTGATCTCCCACCTCGCGCTTCCCGGCCTCGGGCTCGCATTCATGTTTCATCTACATCCTTTGGCGGGGGGAGCTTGCTCGCTCCTTCTGGGAACCCTATTGATCGCGCAATTGCAGAAACGAACTGGTCTCGCAACCGATGCGACCATCGCAGTCGTCTTTGCCAGTTCTCTGGCAATCGGGGCGGCTCTAACACCCCAGGAAGATCTTGTGGATGCGTTTTTCGGGAAATTCCAACCGCTTTCCTTTTTCAGTTTTACGGGAGGGTTACTGGCGGTCTTACTTATCCTCTTCTTCATATTTCGTTTCAAAGATGAGTTGGTGCTAACTCTATTTTCTCCTGAACTAGCGGTCGCGATGGGTGTCAAAGCGAACCGTCTCAACCTATACTTCTTGCTCGTTTTCTCGCTGGTTGTGCTCATCGGCTTAAGGTTCATGGGCGCGCTGCTTGCGGGAGCTTTGATTATGCTTCCGGCAGCAACTGGACGCCAATTGTCAAATAACCTCTCGGGTTTTTTGTGGACTTCTTCTATAGCGGGAATGGTAGCGGTTGCACTGGGATTAATATCAAGCGACTATATGTTTCGAGGCCTTAGTCTTGGGCCAGCCACCACGATGGCAGCGGCTGCGCTCTTTGCAGTAAGCCTGCTGCGCAAATCAGCCTAAGATTGACGGCGTCTTTGGTTTGGCACTCTCAGCGGTTTGATCATCAACGCTGGATTCATTAGCAATGTGATTGCTGCATCGAGGATCGCGTGTCTACATTGAATGACATTGATAAGGCCTGTGGAACGTTTGGCAAAGCATTTAGAAAGCACCCTCTGAAAGTTATTCTCCGGATCACATTTGCGAAGTTTGGTCGAAACGGTTGGGGTGAAGCCCTCGCTGGCGGGCTTGGACATATAGGTTGTGATTGTCGTCACTGCGCCTATCAGCGAGAGAAGAATAGGCTTCGGGACAGTGAGTGCGATGACAACGCATATGCTTCCCGCGATCTACGATAGGCGATCCTCGATGGTCACGCCGCCGCAGATATGGCATGTTCTCGAGACACCGGAGCAAAAAGCAGCTGCGGCCGACGTAGGCTCCCGGAGCGATCCAGACCTCTCTGTGATGATCAACAACTTTTGCGAAAATCTTGTCTTTGAAAGACAGGAAGATATGGCGCAGAAAGGCGAGGCGTTGTTGAACACCAGCGAAGACGACGGGCTGAATGGTGAGCAGTTTGACCTACACGGTCGGAGCATGTTCTGTCGTCGTCTTTGGTGAAGTACTGAAGGCATTCTTCAATCGATTTATTAACATAGGGCAGGTATATGCAAAGCGAACGAGAACGGGCACATATCGACTCCTTTTATCACCTGTCGAGGGAAGCTGAGGCCGAACAATTCTGTCAGGGCACAGCCTGCTTTGTCGCCCGTCATCTGAACCCGGGCCGGTGGACCGAAGCTATACATCAGGATCAGCGCGTATATTGCCTGGGTAATTGCTTTGTGGCGCCGGCGGCGAGCAGCGATGTTGTTCGTCCGCAAATGTCAGGCCATTTCCGCGAGTCTATAGCCCTCGGAGACATCCTAGACGGACCATGCCGGTCCTTTGCTGCGTATTCTGCGTTAGGGGGCTACCAGGCGCTTGAACACGCACTGGATGGAACGAGGGATGCACTTCTCGAGACGATGGAGCTTTCAGGCTTACGCGGACGTGGGGGTGCAGGTTTTCCAACCGGGAAGAAATGGCGTGCGGTTGCCGCACAATGTGCTCCTGTGAAATATGTCGTCGCAAACGCCGATGAAGGAGACCCCGGAGCCTACATCGACCGGTATCTGATTGAAGATATTCCGCATCGCTTGATTGAAGCGATGGCTATCGCCGGATACGTGGTTGGTAGCGCGAAGGGATATATCTATTTGCGAAAGGAATACCCCCAAGCTTGTGCAGTCATGAAACAGACACTTGTAGAGGCGCATCGAGAGGGCGTTCTGGGAGACCGTATCCTCCGGAAAGACTTCACTTTCGACATTGAACTGGTCGTTGGTCGCGGTAGTTATGTATGTGGGGAAGAAACAGCGCTTCTTAATTCCATCGAAGGCTGCAGGCCGGAGGCGCGGCTGCGACCACCCTATCCCTCTGAAGATGGCCTCTTCCACAAGCCCACCTTGATCAACAATGTTGAAACACTTGCGAATGTCCCATGGATCGTTCGTCACGGAGGAGATGCATTCCGCAATCTGGGTTTTTCCAACAGCCAAGGCACTAAAGTACTTTCGCTCAACTCTTTGTTTCGTTCTCCCGGTCTGTATGAGGTCGAGTTCGGTACCAGTGTCCGCCAGATCGTAGAAAACCTAGGCGGTGGCTTAAGAACTGGGAAGCCGATAAAGGGTGTAATTATCGGGGGGCCACTTGCGGGCATCATCCCTCCGCACCTGTTTGACACTCCCCTGGGGTTCGAAGAACTTGCAAGCATTGGGGCGAGCGTAGGACATGGTGGAGTGCTTGCGTTCGATCAGCATACTTCGATCGCTGAACTGGTTCACCATGTCTTCGATTTTGCTGCCTTCGAATCCTGTGGCAAATGCACGCCATGCCGATTAGGAAGTCGAGAAATTGAGCAGATGTTTCGGCGAGTCGTCGAAACTGGGCAGACCTCCGCACGCGAAAAGCTGGGACTCCTTGAGATTACATCTGCTTTGGAGATGACCAGCCTCTGTGGATTTGGAACCGGACTAGCTGAATTTGCTAAGAGTGTGTTGCGTTACTACGCGGAGGAGTTGGAATCTTGCTTCAGATAGCCATCAACGGCCAGCTGCATCGTTTTCAAGAGCGCCTCACCATCCTCGATGCCTTGCGCTTCGTGAAGATTGAGATACCAACCTTATGCTATGACGAACGGATGAAACCTTTAGGTGGCTGCCGGCTGTGCATCGTGAAAGCGAATGGTAGTCCTCACCCCGTCATTGCTTGCAGTACGCAGATCTCCGATGGCATGGTAATCGAAACCCATACGCATGAAATTGAGCAGTTACGACGATCACTTCTGCAGCTTCTGGCACATCGGTATCCGGCGGATTTCGTGCGAGAGTTTCCGGATAAGGAATTTCATCGCCTGATTCGGGCATACGGTCTTGAAGAGGAGTGCACGGGAAAGACCTCACCCGAACTGATTGACGAGTCGAATCCGTATATACGTGTAGACATGTCGCAGTGCATTTACTGTTATCGTTGCGTGCGGATCTGCGAAGAGATGCAGGGACAATTTGTCTGGAAGATCTGGAACCGTGGAGATGCCGTCCGGATTCTTCCCGACTCAGAAACCAATCTACGGGAAAGCTCGTGCGTGAGCTGTGGTGCCTGCGTGGATACATGTCCCACTGGAGCGCTGGAAGATAAGAGCGTCTTATCCTTGGGAGCTGCGAGCAATTGGACGAGGACCACCTGTGCTTATTGTGGAACCGGCTGTGAAATGAACGTGGGCACACGGGAGGGCCAGATCGTTGTGATCAGACCGGTGCAAGATGCTCCTGTGAGCCGGGGACACCTCTGTTCCAAGGGACGGTATGCCTTCGATTTCGTGCATGCTCAGGACCGGGTCACCCATCCGATGATTCGCGTAAACGGCTCTTGGCAGCCGGCATCCTGGGACGAGGCAATTTCCTTTGCGGCAGGCGCGCTAGGGCGCATCGTCGCGCGGCATGGCTCCGCCAGCGTTGGCGTCCTTGGGTCCGCGCGGGCAACCAACGAAGAAAATTATCTGGCTCAGAAATTCGCGCGAACTGTTCTCGAAACGAACAATGTCGATTGCTGTGCACGCGTTTGCCATGCCCCTACTGCGGCAGCCATGAAGCTAATGTTAGGCGCGGGCGCCGCCACGAATTCGTTTGACGATATTGAGCGAGCGCGCACCATTTTGATCTGTGGAGCAAATCCCACGGAAAACCATCCCATTCTAGGTGCGCGGATAAAGCAAGCAGCCCTGAATGGCACGCGTCTGATTGTCATTGATCCGCGCAAGATCGAGCTGACACGGTATGCGGCGTTACACCTGCAGCTTCGTCCAGGAATGAATATTCCACTTCTCAACGCGATAGCGTGCGCGATTCTCGAGGAGGATATACAGGATGAGGAATTTTTGAACGAGCGGGTTTCCCAATTTCAGGAATTTCGGCATTTCATTCAGGAGTGGACCCCTGAAAGGGCAGCACTTTTGTGCGGAGTAGAAGCGCGTAAAATCCGCGAAGCAGCGCACATCTACGCCCGGGAGAAACCTGCCATGTGTATTCATGGCCTGGGTGTAACTGAACACATACAAGGCACCGAAGGTGTCATGTGTCTCGTGAACCTTGCGCTTTTGACCGGAAATATCGGCAAGCCTGGCACCGGCATCAACCCGTTGCGCGGGCAGAATAATGTTCAGGGTGCAGCTCATATGGGATGCGATCCCGGCACTTTGACGGGCTCCATTCCCATCAAGGAGGGGAGCGACTTGTTTGCAACCGTATGGCAGAGGCCGATCCCGACACAGCAAGGCCTCAATCTGCTCGAGATGATGGACGCCGCCGAGGAAGGACATTTCAAAGCATTATGGGCTATCGGTTATGACATCTTCTTAACGAATGCCGACGCGCACGCGACGCGGCGCGCACTCTCGCGCCTGGAACTCGTGATCGTGCAGGACATGTTTATGAACGAAACAGCGAAGGAATTTGGCAGCATCTTTCTGCCTGCTGCTTCGTCGTTTGAAAAGACAGGAACATTCATGAATGCTGAAAGACGTATACAGCGCGTACGAAAAGCGATTGAGCCTGTCGGCGGTTCCAGACCTGATTGGGAGATTATCTGCGACCTCGCTCGTGCCATGGGGAAAGGAGATCTTTTCAGCTTTCGTTCCCCGGAAGAAATCTGGAATGAAATTCGCTCCGTGTGGAAGGCCGGAGCTGGGATAAATTATGAACGTATGGAATATGGTGGTCTGCAGTGGCCATGTCCTGCAGAAGATCATCCTGGCACGCAGATACTTCATAAAACGACATTTTCAACCGGCACACAAGCAGCACTCCGCCTAGTCGACTACAAGGTGCCCGAGGAATCTGCTGACGATGAGTACCCTTTCATTCTTAATACCGGCCGGACTCTCTATCAATTCAATGCCGGAACCATGACTGCACGCACCCCTAACTCGCTGCTGTGCGGCGGGGACTTTCTGGATATCTCAACCCAAGATGCTCAACGCCTAGAGCTATTCGAAAGCGAGCTTGTACGAGTCCGGAGCCGTTACGGGGAAGCGGTGCTTCCAATTAGAATCACCGATTCAGTTGCTCCCGGAGAGCTTTTTGCCAGCTTCCATACTCCGCACGTCTTCTTGAACTTTTTGACCGGCCCACATCGCGACAAGTTTGTTGATACGCCGGAATATAAGCTCACTGCCGTACGGATCGAACGTTATTCCGGTCTGTGATTTCTGAAGGGGACAAAAGTAGTGTGTGCAGCTAGGGAAATACGCCCACTTCCCCAGCATGCGGGTCCGCCGGCACTTGGGAACGACTACGTCATTGCGATAGTCTCACTCCAGAGCGGTGCAGCCGGGCGACGGTTAAGGTGAAACAACGAGATTGTCGACAACCTGACTAACCCCAGGAGCCGCCCAGGCCGCCCGCTCCACCTCATCGCGCTCCAACCACGAACGAACATAGCCATTGAGTTCCACTCTGTTATCGTGTGTGCTCACATAAATGCGTCGGGCATCTACTTCTGCGCTTCGGCGAAGAGCATCCTCAATTTTTTCTTTGACAATCGCTTTTGAAACAGCAGGCTTTATCCGTATGTCATTGACTATGCCGCGAATGCCCGTTACGGTATGCGCGGCAGATTCGGCATTGCTGCGCTGATAGTTCCATTCCACATTGCCTTCCAGAGTCACAAAGCCGTCGCGCACCGTCGCTTTAATCCGATCGTCGGGCACAAGGGCGTGCATTTTCAATGCCATCGATACGTCCCGTGCGATCTCAGGATCTGTGCGCGAGGGCGCAGGCTTCACCTCAATGTCATTTGCTATGGAGCTAACTCCGTACACCGATTTTGCCGCCCTTTCGGCTGCGAATTTTTCGGGGTAACTATGGACAAATCCCGTAAGTAACACGACGCCGTCTTTGACCTTTACGCTTATGTCCCTAGACACGATCGCCGGTTCCCATTCGATTTCTCGAAGTACAACGTCTCGAAGCTGCTCATCTGTTTGGGGTTGTTTCACCTGGTTTGTCATGGATTATTTCCTTTCTAAGAGTCAGTTGATGGGACTTAGTGGGGCAAGACGCGACGATCCTCAAATCGATAGGTTCTAGGGCATCCTTGCCATCCCTTCCACTATCCGCCTGATGTAACTCTTTGAGATGTGACTGGCATCACTGTGGGCTTTGAATAGGTAGATTAACTTAATCTAAAGCGCAAACCTGCGCAACCCATTACATAAGGAGAACATATATGTCGACCTCAGTGGCGATACAGCCAAGCACCGCAGGCAGAACGATGATCGAGTTTCCGAGAATCAGCAATATCTTTGAGGATTTTGATGCTCTTACCAAAGCGATCGCTCAACGCGCTTTTGGATTCTTTGAGCAGCGCGGAGGCAGTAACGGCGGGGCTTGGGATGACTGGCTCCGGGCCGAATCGGAACTACTCAAGCAGGTCCCGATAGAAATCAGCGAATCCGATGAAAACTACACGATTCGAGCCGAAGTTCCTGGCTATAGTGTCAAGGATCTGACTGTTCAAGCGGAGCCAAATTCCATCTGCGTCCATGGCAAAAGAGAACAACAGAAAGAGGAAAAAGCAGGAAAGGAGATTAAGTACAGTGAAGTATCTGCGAGTGAACTATGCCGCCGTATTGACCTGCCCAGATCTATCAATCCGGACAGAGTTACTGCGGATTTGACGAACGGAGTTCTGAAACTCACCCTGCCCAAGGCGGCGCCACCCAAGACGATCGAAGTTAAAGCGGCATAAGCGCTAAATTTTGCTTGCTGTCCAACCCAGAAGATCGGTTTTCCGATTTCCTGGGTTGGCATTATGTTGCGCGAGGTCCAGGGCATTGCATCAAGGTTGAACCTAGCAATCCGCGGGGTGCTTGTGACGACAATCACTTCCCATCTAGCGGTGATTAGCAAATATCATGCCGGATGTACCGGTTCGCTAAGGAGATCCACATGGTCACAGCTAACGAAATCCCACTAGAGTCACAACTGAGGATCAAAAAGATTGCGGTGCTCACCGACTTCTTCGGGGGGCAGATACTGCTCTGCGATATGCAGCGGTTTTTGCGCGGACATACGGAGCCGGCATCGTTTTGGCGCATGCCTATATCCCCCCGACGAGTGCCTTTGCGGATCCCGAGATCTCCCTCGCCTGCGAGGCAATGGAGGATCTGCGGCACCGCCTAGAAAACCGTCTGCTCAAAGAGACGCAAGCCGCCTTCCTTCACGACATCAAGTGCACCACACTGCTTCGTGTAGGAGGGAGCAAGGATCTGCTGGACGACCTGAGCAATGCCGACCTGATCGTGGTCGGAACATCGGGTGAGACCGGTTTGGAAAAGGCAGCCCTTGGATCGGTTGCAGAGACGATCTTTCGCTCCTCGAGGATTCCGGTACTCACCGTTGGACCGCATTGTCGTTGTGGTGGGGAAGGAGAAGCTGTAATTAAGACGGTACTGTACGCGACAGACTTCTCGCCTGGTGCCACGATTGCTTTGCCGTATGCCTTGTCGATTGCCAAGGAACATCAGGCGGAACTGATTCTTCTATATGTGAAAGATGATAATGATGTTCCCTTTTCTTTCGAGCGCACAATGGCAAGCGAGGAGCCTTTAGAAAAACTTCATCAGCTTACCCCTGCCAATAAAACAACCTGTATCGTCGGCTTCGGGAGATCAGATGCGGTAATCCTCGCAGAAGCCAAGAATCGTGGAGCCAATCTCATCGTGATCGGGGCTCGGGGTGTTGGCGCGTTTGCGTCAGTCGTGTCCCACTTTGGCGGTGGTACAGCATATAAGGTCGCCGCCAGTGCTGATTGTCCTGTCTTCACCATACGCGAAGCGTAAGCATACAGATTAGTGGAAAGTATCGCGGCTAACCACGATTCGTGAATACCCATTTCTTGAGCCATTATTCAGTCTGGAACATTTGCCCTCAATGGTTTCCTCAACTCCAGCCGGCATGAGAAGGCGTCAGAGGGTTGAAGGTGGAAAAAGGACTATGCCATGAGTATTCCCCCGATTACCCAATTCCTGCCGAAAGTATCAGTTCCGACAAAGGCTACAGTGGCGTTGTACCGGAAGGTGCTTGCCGTCTTTTACATCGAAGAACGGATGAAGGCATTCACTCGACACGGTAAATGTTCATTTTGGGCGTCATGTCGCGGTCATGAAGTAACCCAATTAGGAGTCGTTTCTTTCTTAAGGCCAGGCCATGACTGGTTCTTTCCCTATTACCGTTCGAAGGGTACCGTGGTTGGGGTTGGGCTTTCTTTCAGAGATATTTTTCTGGGGATGTTAAGCCGGGAGGGCGACCCGAGTTCAGGCGGACGCAATATGCCTGAGCATTTTTCTTCCCGGCGATTGAATTTAGTGTCACGGACCGCATGCGTGGGTTCACAGTTTCTTCCCGCTGTGGGCGTCGCCAAAGCCGTAAAAGCAGAGGGTACAGACGCTGTCGTCTATGTGGAATCCGGAGACGGAGCAGCCAGCGAAGGAGAATTCTTTGAGGCATTAAATTGGGCATCGAGGGAGAAACTTCCGATGCTATTTGTGATCCAGAACAATGGATACGCAATCAGCGTTCCGCAGCGGATACAGACGGCTTCCTCAATTCGAAAAATAGCGGAGGGCTTCGGCATTCATGCAGTGGAGATCGATGGAACCTCATACGAATGCGTGTATGAGACCGCTCCAGATCTGATTCGGTCTGTGCGGCAAGGAAATGGCCCCGTCTTGATCGAAGCGAAGGTTGTCCGGCTGGATTCGCATTCTTCTTCTGATGACCAGCGAAAATACCGGAGTGAAGAAGAACTCCGCCATGTTGCTGAACTCGATCCACTGCAACAAATGGAGCGATGGATGATGGAAAACAAGACCATCAGCTCCACGGAGATAGAGCAAATTCGACGAGAAATAAAAGAAGAAGTAGACAGCGCCGCCAATTGGGCAGATGCACAACCTGGGCCTGACGTCCATGACCTGTGTGCCGGCATTTACGCTGAGATAAAACCTGAGAGAACAGCAGTTCCGTGTCCACGCTATGTTTCTGAGAAATCCGTCACCTTCATCGATGCAATCAACCATGGACTGAGTGAGGAAATGCAGCGAAACCCCAAGATCGTCATGTGGGGGGAAGATATTGCTGATCCCAAAGGCGGCGTTTTTGGTGTGACTCGTGGACTCCGGGACATGTTCGGCGAGCGGGTAAGCAATTCGCCACTGGCGGAAGCAAGCATTGTTGGCGTGGCTGGAGGAATGGCGCTTGCCGGATATAAGCCCATCGTCGAGATTCAGTTTGCAGACTATCTTTGGCCCGCTGCGATGCAGCTACGGAATGAAATCCCGACCGTGCGCTGGAGAAGCGACGGAGCATGGACATGTCCGGTGGTTGTCCGCATTGCGGTCGGTGGATACATCAAAGGCGGGCCTTGGCATTCAACCTGTGTCGAGAGTTTCTTCTCGCACATTCCGGGCTGGCGAATTGTGTTTCCGAGTTGCGCCGAAGACGCAAAGGGTCTTATCAAGGCGGCGGCCCGTTCTCAGGACCCGGTTATTTTTCTTGAACACAAGAGCCTCTACCGTCTCGTGCAGGCAAAGAGCCTTGAGCCGGATGCAGATTACGTGGTGCCGTTTGGACGCGGTCGGATACTCTGCGAAGGAACAGATGCAACGATTGTCACCTGGGGCATAACTGTCTATCACGCTCTTGAGGTTGCGCGTCAATTGCAACAACAAGGGAAATCAGTTGAGGTATTGGATCTACGTTCCATCATTCCTTTCGACGAAGAAATGATCTATGAGAGTGTCCGAAAGACCAACCGCATCGTGATAGCGCATGAAGACTCACTGACGATGGGCTTTGGCGCAGAGTTAGCCGCGCGCATTGCCGCAAACTGCATCGACGCGTTGGATGCTCCGGTCCTTCGCGTGACCGCGAAGGATTCCTTTGTGCCGTCGGCGCCCGCGCTAGAAGCGCTGGTCTTGCCTTCAGTGGGCGGTCTCCGCGCTGCTATCGAACAGACATTGCTTTACTAAGACGCAGCATCCGTTCATGGATACTGAAGGCGACCGAATCATCAAGTCAATCTATCTGACTCTACCGTAACCGTCGACAAAGCAGACTGCTGGCGTCACTCGATGTGCAACTAATCTGCGCGAATAACCCTAGGCCGGATCAAGAGGCTCTTTATCAACGCGAGAAGATTGGCGTTCCCTAGGGATAGCGAAGGCTCAGTCCTCCTGGAGCGATGACGTCTTCTGCGAGCAAGCGTGCCTCCGCGGCACACACGAAATCTTCCAAGCCACCACAAATTCCTCGTCCGAAGTTGATCAACCTAACATACGTTGCCCAGAAACAAACAATCGTAGTGAGCACTTTAGATGCAATAAGCGTCAGCATCTTTTGTTGTCGCCTTCGGAGCACTTGCGGTTGTCTATTGTCTATCACACTTCGACGGCGCTAAGGGATGGGTCGGAATATGAAGCAGCTCCCAGAGCCATTTTAGGGTCCGAACAATTTAGTGAAGTTTAGGAAAGGAGCTCTCCTAAGTGATTGATAAATATGGCTCCTGAGGTAGGACTCGAACCTACAACCCTTCGGTTAACAGGGGCATTTTGTGGTTTGCAACGCCTCGCAGTGCGTTGCACGTTTGCTGATTACAAAAGACTTGTATAACTATCGACCGCAGATTCTTGCAGTGGATCGCATAGATTCTCAATTTGAACAGCCACCAAAACAGCCACCACTACCCACCTTCGGTGTCATTATTAAGGAGCAGGATGTTGAAGGAGAGGCCCCGTGGCAAACGCATCGAGCAAGAAACCGAAGCCGATAAAAGGAGTGTACGAGCATCCCGTCGATAGTGGTATCTGGTGGATCAACTATTACGTGGAAGGACGAAGACACCGCGAAAAAGTTGGTCGCCGCTCCGATGCAGTCACACTCTATCAGAAGCGAAAAACGGACGCCCGTATGGGAATCAAGTTGCCGGAGGTAAGGCCACGGCGGGCAATTCTCTTTGAGGAAATCGCGGAAGATGCCCTTGTCTATTCGAAAGAGCATAAAGCCTCCTATCCAGGCGACCGCTCAACTGTCGGGAAGCTGCTGCCAGTCTTTGGGAAAACACCCGTCGCCGAAATTACCCCACAGTCGATCAAAGCCTATCTCGATACGCGGGATGACCTGACCAAGACGACGATCAACCGGTACCGCGGTACGCTCTCGATGATCTTCCAGGAAGCCATCCGTAACGGGAAGGTGGAGCAAAATCCCGCTCGCCTCGTTCGGTTGCATCGCGAAGATAACGGTAGAGTACGGTTCGTCACATACGAAGAAGAGGCTATGATTCGGCGGATCATTCGCGAGCGATGCCCAGTTCACGAGCCTGAGCTGACGCTGGCTCTCGAAACTGGAATGCGGCGCGGCGAACAGTATTCCTTGGAGTGGGACCGGGTGGACTTGGAGCGCCGCCAGTTGCTCCTCCTCCGGACGAAGAACGGGACGGCTCGGGTGGTCATCCTCACGGCCTCTGCGGTGAAAGCTCTTGAAAAACTGCGAATAAGGCGCAATCCTGACTGGAAACAAGTTTGCCTCACCCGATACGGAGAGCCAATGGTCTCTCCACGAGCGTGGTTTGAACTTGTGATGGAAGAAGCCATCAAGAAGAATCCGGCTCTGCACGATGTGACCTGGCACATTTTCCGGCACACATACATTTCTCGCTTGGTGATGGCAGGAGTTGATCTGCGGACTGTACAAGAGTTGGCGGGCCATAAAGACATCAAGATGACGACCCGTTACGCTCACCTGGCTCCGTCACACAAACTCGCGGCTGTTGATCGACTCGCCGAGCACAGGAGAATGCAAGAACTGGGTCAAACTACTCAACCGGCAATGTAAGGCAACAGCTATCTAGCAAATTTTTTTCAGCGGTTAAGCTCCCGTAGAGTTTCCACCGCTGCCGAGCGTACAGCCGGATCAGCATCGCCGGTTGCTTCGTTCGCTAGTTTCAGGCCTTCTGCTAACGACACCCAGCCCAGAGCTAGCGAACGGACGACGCGCGCGCGCACCTCGGGAAACTCAGCACCCAGAAGCCTCACAAGATACCTAGCCAGTCGACCCTTTTCTTGCCGAAACTCTACAAGCAGAGCGTCGAGGACCTTCACACCGCCTCTGGCTTCAACGAAGTTGATAACAGATTCGAGTGAGTGGTCGTCTTCGAAGGCCATGGATGCGGCACGGGAAACTGCGACGTTTCGCTCGGGAGATTCCGTCGTTTCACCGATCTGAAGCAGTTCAGAAAGCGTTACTGAACCGGCTCTAGCTAGTAAAAATAGCATTTCCTCTCTCGGGTTCGGAGGCACAATATTGCAGCGGGGGCACGAATATGTCATCACCACCTGCTTGCAGCTCGAACACCATGAGCCGATTTTGCGGCAGCGTTCCAGACTATGCCGGATCGCCTCAGCGTGCTCGCTAATGCGCTCTGGTTCGACGTCGCGCAGAGCCTTGCCCGCCAGAGCAGCGAGCGATGGGTCAGGAGCATCCAGTTCTCCCAACAGATAAGAGAGCGCTTGGCTTTTTTCCTCGACCGTGTTAGCCAGACGTAACAGTGGTGCAAAAAGCTCTCCTCGTATGAGGCTAGTATCTCCGGACAGGCGTTCTTGGACTATGGAGAACGCTCTCTCGCCCCACACCTGTTCAGCAATGACTGCGAAGTAACGCAGTTGATGTACAGCAGCTAAGAACTCTCTGCGAATCGTTTCTCGCTCCGGCTCCGTAAATCTGCGCGCCTCTAGGAGTCGTGCGGCATTCCAGGCTCCCAGCTCAGAGCGGTAATCGAGTGCTTTGGCGAGCAGAGGAAGGTCAAGTCTAATGCTCGGCAGCCGCTCCGGAGGAAACTGACGTTCATCGTGCCGGATGGACTTGAACAGGCGCCGCTCTTGGTCGGGCTCATTCAATATCAATCGAGCTTCTGCACCTAGCAATCTCCTGTCAAGCAACAAAACCTCGATGATGCCGGAGATCACTGCGACCAAAGGCGGGGTTTCGATCTGGGTGAGAACGAGAACGTCTCCGAGGCCCATTTCCCACAATCCCATTGACCCGATCAGCTTTCCTAGTTCGGGGTAGTCGGCAAGCTGTTCCGAATGAGCTTCTGCGTTCGCAGCTCCACAAGCCTCTATTACGCACTTGAATAGGACATCTTCTGCGTCTTGCATTCTATTCGGAAAGTTGAGAAATGCTTCTACCGAAAACCCCTCCCACGAGGTTTTGCGTACTACTGAAGCCATCATTGCCGTCCAGGCTTCCTCGACCCATTTCTTCGCTGGCTCGTCCGTAAGGGTCTCGCAAATGTGTTCATAGGCGTGCAGGGAGACAGGGCCTTTCTTCAGGAATTCGAAAACGATCGGCCGTGCCTTGTCCTCGTGAAGTTCGGACGCTACACGCCTCAAAGCTAGCGGCAATGCAGCGCTCTCCAAAGCGCGTATATGGCTCGAGATCGCATCGCTTCCCGACTCTCGGCGTTCGGAAACATAATTGCCAAAGTTCTCTAGCCAATGGATAATCCAATCGGCTGAGATGAAGATTTGACCTAAGGCGAGGCTCGGGAGAACTGCCGAAAATCGGGTCCAAGGCTGGGCATGATTGCACAACTCAACTGCGATTTTTCCAATCAGATCCGGCACCAGAACTGCAATCATTTGCAGCGCATGACCAGCTTCGAGGGAAACCAAAGGAACAGAGGAACTAAGTCGCAATTTCAGTCTGTCGGCAACATCAAGCGCTTCGTGCGCCGACTTCGTGTCCTTCCCCGCTTCGGCAAGACACGCTGCCGCAAGCACGGATTCTGTTGACTCAGGATTGTCTGGCTCATCCAAGCTTAAGAGCGTTCGGATGACCTCGGCGCCCCCTGACAGTCCAGCGGTCAGCAATAGCGGCTCGCGCCACTTGGCTCGCTGCCGCAATCGAATCGTTTCAGAACGCACAAAATCGGGACCCGAGCGAGCAATGTAACGAGCTGCTAAATATTCACCTAGTGAAAGGTGCACAAAGACAAGGGTGTCGCGAGAACCGACAGATACACGTTCGACCAGCCCCCTGTCTTCCCAGAAAGTAACGCAGGCCTCAGCTGCCTTCAACCCGATTGCATTGTGCTCAGACCGATTTACGACCTCGTGGTAGAGATCCTCAGCAGTCCTCCCTGGCGACTCGATGGTGATCCACCCTAGTATTTCTGCAACCTCCCATGCCTCTCCATAACTCACAGCTGCTTCTTGAACCAAGCGGCGATCTGTCGGCGAAGATTTGCGAATGAGTTCGATAATGCGGGAAAACAAGGCCGAACGATTGCCGGTCAACGGCTCATGATCCAGAAAGAGCCTGACAAGGAAGCTCAACAGGAGCGGATTTCGTGCAGCAATCGCGGCTGCCGTGCGCGACTCTCTGGTCTTCACTGTCTCGATAAACTGCTCGATCAGAGCGCCGCGCACCGATTCATTCTTTTCGACTGCGGATATCAGTTCCGTCGCGATCTTCCGAATTTCAATGTCCTGTAGGGGCTGAAGCTCTGCATGGAAGAAGTTGGGCAGCAAAGCTGGACTATGCCCAACGGCCCGAGTCAGAACACAGATGTGCGTTCCGGGATGACTGATACCCCACTGGATCAAACCAGCGGCCACGTCCGCTCGATCTGGATCACACTCGTCGAGTCCATCCGCAATCAGTACCTCGGCGGAATTAACGATCCGCCTACCGTCCTCTTTGTTCAATGTTGACGAGTCAAGAACCGTTTCAATGAGCGCTGCCTCAAAGGTTTCGCCTTTCCGGAGAAGAGCGGCTATAGTCGGCAGCCTCACCCGTAGTGTGAGATGTTGACGAGAGGACAGGTAAGCAAGTTTTCTGCTGAGCGTCGTTTTTCCAGAACCGGGTCCTCCGACGATCACGAGGCGATGTCTGGAATCCAGTAGCAAGTCCGCTTCGAGTTCCTTCCGTCTAGTTCTTTGACTTGCTAGTCGCGACCATTCCTGGTATTTCCTCAGTTCATCTTCAAGACCTCGAGATTCAGTCGAGTTCGCATCCGAGTCCGTGTCGTCTTCGAGAGGAGAAACAGTTGACCACGCAGCCGTAATGTCAAGTTGCACTCGGAGAGCAGGAGAATAAAAAAGTCTATTTGTCTTCTGAACGAAAGCAACAAAACGCGCTAACGAGACCGTGGAGAGCGCAGAGGAAGGAATGAGACCGATCTTCCCATCGAGATACCGCGCGGAACTCAAGGTGTCATCCTTGCCTCGCGTCTTGATGAGAGTGTGGCCTCGCTTTCCGAGGACTTCGTACGCTGTCTTAGCACGTCTCTCAGGTACGATCCGCGACAGAAGGGATTGCGCCGCGGCCATCCCGTCCGAGCCTTGATCGAGGTCGACGACCACGATCCGAAATCTTGCGAAAATTGCTGGTTCTGGCTCCATCTGCAATTGGGAGATCAGGTCGAGAGTGATCTGTTTGAGGCCGTCCAGCCTTCCTTGACCTATGCGGGGAATATCGGTTTTCAGATCGTTCCGAATGACTTCGCTTGAGTGCCGGTCAATCAGAAGGACGGCCCGCAATTCTTGATGGACACGAAGCCCCTGAAAGATTCTTTGAAACGTCTCGTTGTAATCAGTTCCTCTTCGCAAACGATGTTTCACCTGCACTTCGATCCGTCGCCCAGCTAGTGTCGTGACGGCGATATCGTCACCCGGACCGCCCGTCTCTGCCTCCCACGCAGAGACAACATCTTCCGTGTCTTCGAACCAACCCAGGGGCACTTCCGCTAGGGCATGTGCTGCCACATAAGCTATGGCGTCCGCTTGGTTGTCGTAGCCTCCTCCTCCGCCGCTCCCGCTCATAAGGAAAGTATAGGTCGTAGGCGCACAAACGTTGGCTCCGAAAGTCTCCTTGCTGGGTAAGAGTTTATCGGTCAGCTCACAATCCTTTCAGGATGATCACAGCGAGCATACATGCGTAGATCAGCTACAGGGATGAGAACACGCCCGCCGATCCGTCTTGTCGGCAGACGTTTCGAGGCAACAAGGTAGTCCAGTCCACGCTGGCTGATGGATAGAAGCTGTGCAGCCTCTTCGCGGCTCACGAGAATTTTGTCCTCGGGCGCAATGGTCACGCGCCGGGGTGGCTTTCTACGACCCGGTTCGAAGACAAGCTCGTCCGCTTCCTGTGTGGACGACAGCAATCTACCTCTGGTGAATTCAACGAGATTCTTTCCTGCCATGGCCCGGTTCCCCTTTGATGTTTCTAACTGCTCACTACCTGACCCGGCCCGCGTTCGACCGCATTCATCCGTCGCCTGGCACTTCACAGGCCTAATCCAAACCCCATGCTGATCTCGGGCTCTTGATGCAGAGTCGGCACACTCTTTGCCGGTATCTTCGGGATATTCTGCTCCGGCTTATAGGCGCTCTGGTGCGAAACGTCATGCCCTAACGCTTTCGGCAACTTCTCCAGATTGTCGGTAAATATCTGCGCGTCGAATTGACCGCGCGAGATCGAGACATAGGCCATGCGGCTATTGAGCAAATCCTTTGCGGCAAGCTCCGTGTCTACATGAACCAGCACGCGCTCCGCAGTCTGGCCCTGGCTGGAGTAGCTGGTCACGGCGTAACCGTGGTCAAGATGCGGATGGTGTTGCGGATTGAAATCGACGTGGCGCTCATCATCCAACCGCAGCCGCATCGTTCCATCCCGCCCGATGCTCTCGACAGTCCCCAGGTCACGATTGGCAATCTTCATCTCATGGCTGGGCGCTGTGAACTGTATTCGATCACCCAACGAGAACTTTCTCTCCTGCTCCCGGTAAACGGAGACTCCAACCTGACGACGCGGATCATAGGTCGTCTGTTCCCCATTCGCCCGCGCCACGGTCAGAGTGTTCTCCTGGGCATTCACGGCAACGACGCGGGTGTATTCTCCCTTCTCGATGCCAGTCTCCTTCGATGTGCGCGAGTACCGCAAGATGTCATCGACCTTGTACTGCTGTGCCCAACCGCGATCCGCGCCCGTCATCTCCTGACGCGGAACAAGCGTCCGCACGGAATGCTCTTGCCTGTCCACAAGTCCACGCGATTGCAGCTCATCGTGTATCCGCTGATTGATCTCGCTGCGCGAACGATTATCCGGCGAAACGACCAATGTTCCGGCGGGAGACTTTGCATACTCCCGCGCAATGGCCGCGATGCGTTCCTCGTATCCCTGTACCTGATGTACACGACCCTGTTGGTCAAGGCTTTCGACTGCGGCTCTAACCTGCCCGCTCGCTAGCTGCTCGACGATCTGTTTCAACTCTGGATCGCGCTGGCGAACGATCTCATTCAACGTCGCCGTCCGCATACCGGCTTCCTGTAGTTGCGCGAACGGACGGCCAGCTTCCACGGCCTCATGTTGGCGGCTATCTCCCACCAACAGCACACGATCATTTCGATGGAGACGCTCGATGAACTCATGCATCTGGCGCGTGGACGCCAGCGAAGACTCGTCAAGTACATATAAGCACTTCTCTCCAGTGTCAGTCTGCGTCCCTTTCGCAAGATGACGCTGGAGAGTTGAGGTCTCCATGCCGGCCTCAGCCAGCTTGTGTGCTGCGCGAGATGTCGGTGCAAATCCTTCGACTTTATAGCCCTGGGCTTCGGCACCCTCGCGGACAACGGAGAGCGTCGTGGTCTTGCCTGCACCAGCGACACCATCGAGTCCAACAATCTTCTCGCGACTGATGAAGATCTCATCCACCGCCTTGCGTTGCGAACGATTCAACTCGGGGTGACGATCTTCTGTCCAGATTCGCAACTGTGACGACACCAACATCGGGTCGCTATAGCTCCACTGATTGCCGCGCTGCATATGGCCAACGATCTCTCGCTCCATCCGCATCATTTCGGCAGTCGTATACAGTGGCGCTGCCCGGCCATCTGTACGTGTAATCTCCCGAAACTCCCCACGCGCTACCCGCTGCTCAAACTCCTGTCGCACCTGGCTGTGGGAAGCCTGTCCCATGCTGCGGTCTATCGCTGCTTGCAGGATTGCGCGTTCGTCCTGAACAGCAGAGCGTTCAAAGACATGGTTGCGAGAATATGTCACTGACTGTTGCGCCGTCTTTTCCAGTTGCACTTCATGGCGCGGCTCCCGTGCCATTGCAACGACACGATCTGCTTGATGGCCGAATCGAGCAGCCAGGTCGCGGTGCTGCTGCAACACTTCTTCAGGCGAATGGATTTCCTTGCTGTCGCGTGTGCGGTGAGCAGCTACTTGCGCCGCGCCCGCGCCCTCTCTTCCAATCTCCTGTAGGTGTTCTTTGATCTGCACACGACGTGGACTCGATGCTTCCAAATACTCCTGCGAATAGCCCTTGATCTCGGGCTGACCATGCTTGCCGCGTTCAATTTCATATCCGAGACTTTGCAGCTTCATCGCAAGCTCGGATCGGTACACGGTTGTCGCGTACTGTTGCGACTGGAAGAGGCTGCGCTCTTGCAATGCGCGCGTCTGCCCATTGTCTCGCTCAGTCACATTGAAGACGACTGCGTGAGTATGAAGCTGCGGCGCAGCATAGCCGTCTACAGGACGAGCGGTGTCATGTTCGAAGGTAGCGGTGACGAACTTGCCTGTTGTCTCCGGCGCATGGACGTTCCCAATGCGGGCCTGTGTGTACCGCTCCAACTCCTGCAACGCCACGCGAACACTTTCACGATGCGCCTCACGTACACGATCATCGCCACCCACAAGGGCTGTTAGCGAAACAGACTTGGGTGCGGAGAACGTCGCATCCCATCCTGCACGGTGTTCAGAACTGGTGATTTGCTTGCCGTACTGATTCTCGTAGGTCCTGGCAGGCTGGTGCTTGACGAGCTGCGCATCGTTCGCTGGGTGCCGTCCTTCGCTCAAACGAGCAAACTCCTCAGCCCCTACGTTGCCACGCAAGCCCCACTCCTTTGCGAGGCTCCCTTGCCACTCGCTATGCCCTTGCTGATCTCGGCTCCAATAGTTCTGTCGTTCCGAGGTGAACTCACGCGCGTGATACGTCCGTGCTTGTCCAGCAGACAGCGATTTAGAGATCGTCAACATATCTTGGCCCGCGAGACAGCAAATAGTTACTGTCTTGATTCACATCGTAGCCGAGATTTGTGGATAAGTGGGTCATTATTGCCAAATATTTTTTCGGCTCATAATCGACAAAACCCTTATGACCATTGGTTATTTCTATCTTAAGCGAAGATACTAGCGGAGTAATGGACCAGTGATTTGAGTGGCAATTACTCGACCAACGGAAGAGTTATAGCTAACTTAATAGAGGCTTGATACGCTGCTTGTGAACAGTCTCAAACAACACCATTCGTCGTGAGTCCTAACTGGTGTTTTCCATGCTCAAGACGGGGACATTCAGCCTCTCAAATAGCTCTCGACAAGCAGCTCTTTGAGATGAGTAGAAGGGAGACTAGCGTGAGGGCTCTCGATACTGCTCGAAGTTGAGCAAAGAGATGCGAACTTGGTGGAAGATTTGAACTCGAATACGCGGAGACATCGGAAGTCTCTTCGTCAATCAATCCACTTCAATTCATCCCACGGTTCCGATTGCGAATGCGCTGCATCCGATGGAGACGATCCGGGGAAGATAGTACGACGCTGAGACTGTGGTTTTGGGGAGTGCGAATGGGATGGAGTAGCGAGTTGCCGTGCAGTAGAAACCTCGTCGCGAACTTGAGTCGATGCTGGCGGGTCACTTACACGAAGCGTGTCTGGATTTGGCAACTTCTTGAGACCGAATCTGCGACTTATTGCAGGCCCGAAACTTGACCACTCAAGCTCTGTCGCCTGCTCACTAATCCATTGGGCAATTCGCAACCGAATTCGAGCAACAATCCCGTCTCGATTCTCGGGCCAATCCCTTCCATAATTCGATGACCATTGGAGCTCCTTAACCGCGCGTCGAAGCTGTCTCCATTCGTACCCGATGTCCCCTCTCATCACGAATCCCAAATAGGCGACGATCAGCCAGGCCGCGACACCATAAAGCAGCGGTTCATTGACGAGTCTGCGGAAACTTGCGCCGTCATAAAAGTCTTCTCGCAGGAGCTTTTCGAGTCCGGCGGAGTCCATGCTTTCCACGGCGGTTCTCTCTATTCCCGTCCATCCTTGTTCAACAGCAAAGGGCGAGAGTTCCAAAGGGAGATCACTCTGGCTTCCTTCGGTGACATCGGGGGCGAACAGCCACTGTCTCTTACGTCCGGGAGCCGTCTCCATGACCCATCGGATTTGAGTCCTGGCGTCAGGTTGATTTGCGTGTTCGGAACTGTGCCAATATGCCACCAGATAATACCGCTGCAGCGGCGGTACTTCCCAATGCAACCATGCCCAGAAGCCGAGTAATGGGAGGCACGGAAGCAGAGCCAGGATCAACGCGATCCGCCAAGGAAACGCAAACCGAATGCGGGAGAGTTTCATTACGGCTTGTCCGCACTGTTTCGGCGACGCCTCTGCGCCATGTAATCCTGCGCCCTTTGCTCCTTAATGGAGTCCGAATAGGCCGACATCTTGCGTAAGTCATCGGTTGTCAGTGGACCTTCTGACGCTCTCGCAAATAGATTCAGCATGAGCGAGCGCATCCCCATAATCTCCGCCAGCAAGATCGGATCGGTTTGCTCCTCGGCACCAGCACTCGCACGGGCGTGGGCAAGCGCCGCCTCGCGTAGCCATTCCGCCACCTTCTTACCGGCGTCGGCGGCTGCTGCCTCAACCTCACCGAACTCCGCGTCGGTAAGGCGCGTGGCAATGGATCTGGCACGGGACGTCTCATTTATCGAGACCGTAGATGCCGACGGCGTAGCAGTTTCTTGCGGCTTGTCGTTACCGGAGGCCATTCGGTCTGCCACCTGGAACAGATAGTCCCTTGAAACGCTTGGATGCTTCCACCGCACAACCGGTTTCTGCAAACGCCGTCGCTGACGAGAAATGTTGTCCACCGCAACGACGTTTACAGCCGGAAACGTAAAAACTCCAAGTAATTGAAAGCAAACACGTTATCAATCGTGAACTTTAGGTAGTTTTGCAGTTCCCTATTGGGGATGACGTGTCAGCTTATACCCGTTGCGAAGCAGCGTAGGCTCTTCCTCGCGATGATATGGAGCGAGGCGAATCCCTAACCAGCGACTCCGACGGTTGGCAGGGGGCGCACATTGTCGCTTGCCCAAGCGAGGCGCAGACTGACCCCTTCGCAAACCTTGGCCGGAGAGCATTTGTCGGGCTGATCGACCGGTATGCCCATCGCCCGCGCGAAGGCGGCGAAGTCCTCAAACCATCGATGCGTCGAGCTGAAGGAGTGGACGAGCATCAAGGCATGATGGCACCGATATCGGTGTGCCTCGTAAACCGCCGACGTCGTCCGATGGAAAAGCTGATAGCGAAGATCGGATGCATCCTCCAGACGAACTCCGACCGTGTCGCAAAGCCTCTCCAAGCGAGCGTGCTTTCCGGGTGAAGTATTCCACTCGCTCACAGGGTCGGCGAAAGACTCTTCCACCTTTCCCTCAATCGCGATTATGCCCAATTCTTTACCCAGACCTGCCACGACCATGAGGTCGGTCTGGCTGTTTCGGCCCGGGGTTCCCAGTTCCACTTCGCGCTCAAAAAAGGCATCAACCAGCTCGGCGTGAGCATACTCCGGAGCTGTCTTCAGGACATTCCGAACGGATGCCGGAAAGCTGTTGCCGGCATCAGCCCATGCCACCGCCAGCTCCTGAGCAGAGTACCCGGCCCGCCAGTGAAACTCCTGTTTTGCGAGGTGAGGAATGACATCTTCAGGCTTTGTGACAGGCACATGCAGGCGTCGAATCATTGATGCACACAATTATAGTTATGACGCACAAAACTGTAGAAAGATGGCCCGTCGGGTGGGCGGGCATAGTCGCTCCTGCCGCACTCGCAGGAGCCACGCCCAGGGTGGGAAGACGGGCGCACGAAAAAGGAGCCTGCTGGTTGGCAGACTCCCCAGTGAACTTCCGTTCGCTTACCTGGCCTGCGCCAGTTCGTGTTCTGTTTCTGCTTCGGTGGTGTCTTCCGTTGCCGCTGTTTCCAGCGCAGAAAGGATGACGGCGGCGGTCTTTTGAATCACTTCCAAGCTCTCGGCCAGAAGTGCAGCGTTGCCGTGGTACAGGTGGATGTAATCGGCGGAAGCCCGTCCGGTATCGAGGCCGATGGTCTTGCCGACAACAAAGGCGATAGCTTCGGCTTCCGTCTCGCGTACGGTCTTGGTGGTTGCGGTGCGGCGCTCCGCCTTGTGCAACATCTCGTGCGCGAGTTCGTGAACGAGGGTCGAAAACTCCTCGGCGGTTTCCTGACCGGGAAAGAGAACAATCTTCCCGCCAAAGCTGACACCCAACGCGGGGGAAATGCTCTCCTTCCAATCAAGGTCGATACCCTGAGCAATGACAAAATCTATCAAACGTTCACGGTGTTCTCCAACATTACCCTTCACGCGCTCGGACAGTTCGGGGAGTTCTGCGCCATCGGTCTGGCTGAGATCGAAGACGTAGGCTGAACGGAATCCGACGAGAACGGGCTGGTTCTGAGTCCGAATATCCTTGTCGGCTTCCGAGTCCTTCTTCCGGCGAATCCCAATCATGGGCGCGAGAATGCGGATGCCCTTCTCGCCTTTCTTGACCCTGCGGCCAAGCTGGTTCCACGCATACATTCCGGCAACCCGGGTTGCGTCCGGCTTCTGCCGTGCAATCTCCAAAATGTTCCCAAAGCTGTAATTGTGAAATTTCCCCATCGCCAAGAGGTAGGCGGTGAGTCCTTCGCTATGTCCCCGCTCCAACTGCTCGATGAGGGCTTGGACGTTGGCCGCGATAACCTCTTTCGCCGTCTGTTGCTTTGGCTGCGGCTGTTTGAGGTTCTTGGTAAACGGGGTGACGGTGGCGGTGGTGGCATGGGTGTTCATGGGTGCTTCCTCCTTGGCGTTGGCCTTTGCATTTCCGCGTTGAAACGCGGCATGTACATGCCGAACGCCTCCTGGCGAAGGTGGGGGGTAGCAACTGCAAGCCGAGGGGTATCCCCACCCTTGCAACGAGAGCGCAGCGGAAGTGGAAAGGGCGTAGCGCAGCGGAGGTCTGCACAAGCGAAGCACGGAAGACTGGGGAGTGGCTTGCGGGCGCGAGGGGATACCTCCCCTTAGCGTCTTTGCACTTGCGGAGGGGCGTTGCGGGGTGGTATGACTTCCCCGCAGAGGTGGGTGGCGGAGGACCGGCGGTCCGGAGATAGGGAGGAAACCTCATCCCATCAGGCGGGATTTTGCCTCAAATCTGTCTGCCTTTGCTGCCACCACAGTACTGATTCAAACGTTGATTGTGCCCGACCTGATACTGATATCGTCGATATAGAAATTCCTTCTCATGATCTTGCTCCTGCCAATCGTTCTGTTCGTCGCTGCGGGGATCTTTATCGCACACAAGTTCTCCCCTGCCTCGGGAGCAAGGAAGCGTGCGACCAAAGCCGTTGCCACACTTCAAATACTTGATACGGAACTGCGGTCGCAACATCAGGACATCCAAAATTCGATTTCCCAAGCGGCAACAAGCTTCATTCAAGAGGTTCGGGCTGCAAGACTCCGCAGCATTCCCCTTGATGAATTGAAGAAACATGAGGGAGGACTACGCCTCCAAGCACTCAAGGATTCAGGTGTCCGAACGCTGGCCGATATCCAGGGATGGAACGAAAACCGAATCTCGCAGGTGAAAGGCGTCGGGCCGAAATCGGCAAGTTCCATAGCCCGCCTTGTATACAAACTTAGTTCCGCGTCCAACGCCCTCCCCATCCCCTCGCCAACGCCTCCCTTTGCACTGGATCGTGAGCGCATTCTTCTGCAAGCAATCTATCGAGACTGCTGGTTTGAAATCCATCTATCACCACATCGCAAGGAATTCGACAACACGACTAGGCTCTTTGAGGAGCGGCTGTCCCAAGTAGTCGCAACAACGACTTTCTCGCGTTGGCTCTGGAGCTTCGGAGCTAACGAGACTGTCAGAAGTGGCATCGCGGCGGCAGAAACCATTTGCAGCGATCTGGAAGGCGATGGTTCTGCGGCCAAACTCCGTGGCGAAATTTCAACGGTCTTGGCAACTTGCCGAAACGTCTGCTCCAATCGTGTTGAACCTGAGCTAGTCCTCGCGGATTACAGAACAAGGAAACCGCTTTACGAGTGGACACTAGCTAAACACCTGGGAAACTCGGGGCAACTGGGCGAACGTCCTGCGATGGCAACTCTTATGACAACATCACCGGCCACAGACGGAGATGTTGTTCACGTTGAGTTCGGACGAGTGTTGAGTGGTGCGGCACCAGTTTTGCAAACACCTTCGGAACTCCCGCCCAACTCGCCTAGCCCGGCAAAACGAATGGCAGATGAAGAAACACTGGATATACCCGAGCAGCCAAAGACTTCATTCGCCAATGGACTCCGCGTCGAAGTATCGAATGCAGCTTTGCCGAAGGCAATCGAAGAGCCTATTCAACAGTCGCTGGGTCGGTCCGACAATGCTACTACCGAATCTCTGACGGCCTTTAGGGTAGGTGCCGCCCAACCATCAGTACCGGCTCAGTTTATCCTTCCCGCCAATACGCCGAAGACATCAAAGCGTGTCCGCTGGATGAAAAAGGGCGAGGCAATCATTGTCCAGGGAATTCCAATTACTAGGGGTTTGCTGTACTTCAGAGACGAACCCTCTGGAGGCGAGCAGTGGGCGATCAATCCCAATCTAAAAGTAAGAAGAAGCGATCAATCCTCAGAAGAATCCCCTGGCTACTACTACAGCTATTTTGGCCTTACCCCCGAACAAAGATTCCACTATTTGAAGTGGCTTTCGGAGGGAGCATCAAGCAACGATGATCCGGGATTCGGTCTTTTGTACTTAGGAGGTCTGGAACGTCGTATCACCCAAGCTCTCGCGGGGCACGAGACCTTCTCCACTCCAGAGGAGCGAGAGGATATTCTGAGTGAGGTTTCGCGTCTAGCCAATCTCTTTCAAGGCAGCCGGGGATCGGTTACTCATTCAGCTCGCCGCCTGCTTGAATTCATAAAGGCATACGGCCTGTCCGGTTCTTCGCTCCCCAAGCTCCCGGAATTGTGGGAGCGTGGATACGAACTGCCCCCCTCACTGCTTTATGGATTGGGTTATTTGATTCAAGCCAAGGAACCGATTCCATTGGATTGGGCACTTCGCTGGGCTTATCTTGAGCCGACCTTTTACCTGCGGACACCCGCCACACGATGCAGAAGCGAATATGAAGCGGCATTTGCTTACGTCTACAAGGAGCGTTACGGGACAGGTCTCGTCATATCTCCAAACAAAACCATCTTGAAGATCAACTATCAGCCGATGTCCTACTCGTCAGGCCTGACTGGAATCGAATGTAAATTTACCGGAATACCAGACGTGCGAGCTTTGACCGCTCCACAACAGTCTCTACGAGAGATCGTTGAACAGAGTACGGCGATGGTGGATTCCTACAGTCGCTTTCTTGGTAGAAATACTTCCAAGGCTGGTTCATTGGAGGCGTACCTAACGCTTCCACTTGTTCTCTGGCCGGAGAATGCAAAGCAACGCTTGCAAGAGATTCAAACAACGATCGCGGAGAAGCTGCAACCGGTTCCGTATAAAGAGTTTCTCCACCAGCTCGGATGTGAAGAAGAGTTGTCGTCAGGCAGAACCACAGAGCTGGTGAAGAGTCTATCGAATGTATCCCTCGGGTTTGAACCTGATGTATTGGCGGGCGCGAAGCGTCCACGCCCGTCCGATACTGTCGTTCTCTTCACACTGTCTACAAGTGACGATACTGACCGAACGACTCCCACATACAAGAAGGCTTCTCTCACTATTGCCCTCGCTGCGACCGTCGCCCTTGCGGATGGCCACGCTTCCGACTTGGAAATGGAAGCCGTCGATCAAATGATTTCGCGGTGGGGCCATCTTCACCTCGACCTAAGAGCGCGGCTACGGGCCCAATATCGATTTCAGGTTCATCAGCCAAGCTCTCTCGCTAGCCTTAAGACACGCCTTACCGGTTTGACAACAGAAGACCGTACAGACTTGGCGCTGTCTATGTCGGCTCTCGCAAATGTAGATGGAGTCGTCTCCCCGGAAGAGGTCAAGCTGCTAGAACAGGTCTATCGCACTCTGGAGTTGGAGCCCCAAATGCTGTACAGCCATCTTCATGGCGGTGCTGCGAAGCAATGGCAGCCGACACCGCTGAGTTCCCCTTCGGACACATCGGCGAAGTCTTCCGCATTTCTTGACGCAAAGCGGATTATCGAGTTGCGGCAGGAAACGGACGCAGTGACGGAGCTGTTAGCAGGCGTCTTCGTTGAGGAAGAGACCGATACACTTGCCCCAGAAGAGACGCTAGAGATGCGCAAAGAAGACAAATCGCTAGTGGTCGGCATCAGATTGCCCGGGCTAGATACGGCTCACGACAAGTTTCTGTCGCTACTTTTGACAAACTCAGTGTGGTCAAGAGCAGACCTGCTTCGCGCCGCGTCGGAAAGTCAGATTATGCTGGATGGAGCCCTCGAACGGATTAATGAAGCTGCCTTGGATTTTTCGGGCGAAGTCCTGATTGAAGGCGACGATCCGCTCTACGTACAACAATCTGCCTTGGAGAACGCCCAATAATGGCCCTCATTCGACCACGAGAACGCGATGCTGTCCTTCAGTCTTTACATGCGGGCGTCGTCCCGCGCATCGGTCAGCACCTGATTCAAGTCGGTCGTGCCCAAGAGCTCCGCTCTCTGATTACCGATATTGATCGAATAGCAGATGGAGGCTCGACCTTCCGCTTAGTCATCGGGGAATACGGCGCAGGCAAAACCTTCTTCCTAAACCTCGTTCGTTCAATCGCTCTTGAAAAGAAACTCGTCACCATGCACGCTGATTTGAATCCTGATCGGAGACTACACGCCTCTGGTGGGCAAGCGAGATCGTTGTATGCCGAACTGACACGGAATACTGCCACGCGCACAAAACCGGAAGGTGGTGCGCTGGCTGGTATTCTTGAGAAGTTCATCGCCCAAGCCAAAGAAGAGGCTGGATTACTGGGTTCCACCACCGAGCGAGTCGTCCGACGACAAACCGAGCAGCTTGCGGAGATGGTGAACGGGTACGATTTCGCCGATGTCGTTCTGGCCTACTGGAAGGGTTTTGAAGAAGGTAATGACCAACTCAAGGCTGACGCCGTCCGCTGGATGCGTGGTGAGTTTACGACTAAGACCGACGCTCGTGCAGCTCTCGGTATCCGTTCGATTGTGGACGATGCTTCTGTCTACGATCAACTAAAGCTCCTTGCACGGTTTGTCCGTCTCGCAGGGTATAGCGGGCTGCTCGTTTGCCTGGATGAAATGGTCAACCTCTATAAGCTAGCGAACACGCAAGCGCGTACTGCGAATTATGAGCAGATTCTTCGCATTCTGAATGACTCATTGCAGGGCTCAGCCGTTGGTCTCGGCTTTGTTTTTGGAGGAACTCCTGACTTCCTGCTCGACACTAGACGCGGTCTGTACAGCTACACGGCATTGCAGTCCCGTTTGGCGCAAAACTCCTTTGCACGGGATGGCCTTGCGGATTTCTCTGGCCCCGTAATTCGTCTGGCTGCTCTTACGCCTGAAGACTTCTATGTCCTGCTCGAAAAGCTCCGTAACGTGTTCGCATACGGAGATCCAGACAAGTATCTTCTGCCGGATGAAGCCATTCCAGCGTTTATGCAGCATTGCAGCCAAAGACTTGGCAATAGCTATTTTCGAACGCCACGAACCACGATCACGTCCTTCATCGATTTACTGACAATCCTGCAGGAAAACCCACAGGTGCGGTGGGAGGATTTGATTCAGAAGATCGACGTTGCGCCGGACCACGGCGGCGATTCGGACAAACTGGTTGGAGATGAAGATGAGCTTGCCAGCTTCAAACTCTGAAACCAGCTCCTTCTACTTGCTTGATGAAAGAATCCAGCGATGGATTTGGTCACACGGCTGGACGAGCCTTCGAGCAGTACAGGAACTCGCCATTCCCGCACTTCTGCCCGCGCAGGAGGATGTAATACTTGCGGCCGCGACCTCAGCGGGAAAGACAGAAGCGGCATTCTTTCCAATCTTGACGCGGCTCTTGCAGCAAGGTACGGAGCCGGGTTTCGTCTTATCGATCAGCCCTCTTAAGGCGCTCATCAACGATCAAACGCAAAGGCTAACCGACCTCTGCGAATTGCTGGATTTGCCGGTACTTGGCTGGCATGGGGATGTGCCGGCCTCACGCAAGCAGAAGTTTCTGAAAGCGATGTTGGGAGTTCTCATCATTACGCCGGAATCCCTTGAGGCGCTATTCGTAAACAAGGGCACCACGATCCCCGCACTCGCCAGAGCAGTTCGCTATATTGTCGTCGATGAGCTGCATTCCTTCATCGGAACGGAGCGCGGCAAGCAAGTGCAATCACTCATGACACGGATTGAGCTTGCCGCAGGTCACACAATACCGCGAGTCGGCCTTTCGGCAACGCTGGGAGACAAGCTGTTGGCGGCTGAATTCCTGCGCCCTGGCAGCGGGACGATGGTCCGAACAATCGACGCAGCCGGCGAAGGCTATGATCTCAAACTCATCGTCAAAGGGTACGCGGATGAGTGGCTGGAAGAAGAGGTTCCAGACGATGAAGTGGGGGAGTCTTCCTCGGATCTCAACACCGATTCGCAAAAGCAGCCCCAGAAGCAAACCGTCAGCGTGGCGAAGCTGGCAATAGCGAAGTACCTCTACACCCAACTTCGAGGAACAAATAACCTTGTCTTCCCGAATAGCCGCTCACAGGTCGAATACTATGCGGATCAACTTCGGAGGCAGTGCGAACGAAACGGCGTTCCTAACGAGTTCTGGACGCATCATGGCAGCCTATCGCGGGAACTTCGCGAGGAATCAGAGACTGCTCTAAAGGCTGGCGTTACAGCCGCAACAGCTATTTGTACGAACACGCTTGAGCTCGGAATCGATATAGGAAATATCAAGAGCGTTGTTCAGATCGGTCCTCCGCCATCTGTTGCCAGCTTGCGTCAACGACTTGGAAGATCGGGTCGCAGGCCAGGAGAGTCGGCCATTCTACGTTGTCTCTCGATAGAGAAGAAGCTGACAGCAAAATCCTCATTCTCCGATCAGATTCGTGAGGGGCTGTTGCAAACTACTGCGATGGTTCGGCTCCTGCTGGAGTCTTGGGTTGAGCCTCCGCGAAAGGGAGCCTTACACGCATCAACCCTCGTCCAACAAAGTCTTTCAGTGATAGCACAGAAGGGTGGAGCGACAGCCGAGGAGCTTTGGACCGTCCTTATAAAGAGCAAGATATTCGAAAACATCTCCCGAGAAGAGTTCGCCAGCTTGCTCAGAGAGCTCGGTGCTCGTGACATTCTTCAACAAGACAGTTCAGGATTGTTGCTGCCAGGAGTGTCGGGTGAAAAGCTTATCAATCATTACGATTTCTACAGCGCGTTCGCTTCTGGAGAGGAGTTTCGGCTACTTGCTGAGGGGCGCGTCTTAGGGTCTTTACCAATTGATCGTCCTCTAACTATCGGTCAATGCCTTATATTCGGGGGGCGGCGCTGGCGCGTTCGAGATGTGGACACCAAGGGCAAAGTTGTTTTTGTCTCAGCCGATCGTGGCGGCAGTCCGCCAGCGTTTGATGGTGGTGCTGGCTCAGTCAATGACAGAGTGAGGCAGGAGATGCGAAGCGTCCTGGCAGGATCGGAAACCCTGACATTCTTAGACTCGAAGGCTGTCGAATTGCTAGACGAAGCAAAGCTATATTTCCATACACGCGGGCTTGGTCAGAAACAGTGGTTCGTGGAAGGCAATAGTCTCCTAGTCCTGACTTGGCGAGGGGATTGGACAAATGATGCGCTCGCCTTACTGCTGACGGCCAAGGGGCTTGCAACCTCAAACGAGGGCGTCGCTCTCCGAGTCTCGTCCGTCGATCATCTCAAGTTGAAGGCCGTACTTGAGGAAATTGCGGCTTTGCCTCAAATTTCTATGGAGGATTTGCGTCTCAAGCCGGAGCATGTGATCCGGGAGAAATGGGATTGGGTTTTGCCTGATTCGCTACGACTTGCTTCGTTTGCCTCTTCCGTTTTGGATATCAAAGGCGCACACACAACCGCACAAGAGTTGTTGACTGACAACTAAGGTTTGGGTCAAATCTCCGCGAATTTACGGTCGGCTGATTAATGTTCCCGGTTGAGGCGCTGCTCCAACTCCTCTATGGCCGCAACAACCGCATCCACATTCGGTATCGGGCCGAAGACCATGCCAGACATCGCTTCGTAGTCGCGCCGTAGATCGGCGAGCATCCCGTCGTGAGGAGTCAAGGCAAAGCTGCCGGGAACGGCTGAGGCGAGGTCCAGATCGGGCCGATTGAAAAACATCCGCGCATGTCGCACACAATCCTCAGCCATCTCCGCGTCGCCAGTTGCTTTCAGGCCAGCCTCCGAAGCCAACAGCCGGTACACATCGTAGTAGTGACGCGAGACGCGCTGCCCTCCTCCCTTCAACTCGCCACGGCGGTCCCACCACCTGCGTAGGCCGTGCAGGATGATGACTTTATCCCAGAAGGTACGGCTGGGATCGACAGTGGTGACATTGCCGACTGCCAAATTGAGATTCGGAAGGTCGTCTGCAATATACGGCTTGACGACCACTGGTGCATGAGGATCGAGAGCCGACTTCGCACCCGATTCGATCTTGATGGCGCGACGGATGTAAGCATTTCCATCTGCGGTAGCAGTGGGATACCAGAGCAACAAGCTCTGACCGTCGGGGTCATCGGGGTCGGATTCCACTCGCGCCCGATTTTGATTCATGCCTGCGGTCTTTAGGGTCTGCTGTAAAAGCACATTCAACCGCTCCAGCATCGGGCCTTGGATGTACTCTTGACACGCTGCTTTGATGGCCTCCAGGCGGGCATTACGCTTCTTCCCGCTCATAGCCTCCAGTTCCTCGAAGGTCGTGGGCTGTCCAATATCCTCCCGAAAGACGGTGATGTCGATGTCTTCGGAGAATCGTTCGATCAAGCCATAGCCCTTTGAGAGCGACGTGCCACCCTTAAAGAGCAGGCGTGGGCCACCGGGCTCTAGTTCATTGAAGAGCGCATCGAGTGTCCAACAGACCCAGAAGTCTTTCTCGATGTTCTGCTCGTTGGTGCGTAGCCGGTCGGCGGCCCCCACGAAAAGGTCACGGCGCTCTTCGTCGCTCGCGGCTAGTACGGTTTGAAAACCCTTGATCATCTGCTAAGTAAAACTCGCTTCTTCTGAATGATAGGGGGCGGTGCTGGTGCGCGTCTGGCGGGCTTCGCTTTCTTTACCGACGGCGGCGCTCCAGCACTAACCTGCTGGAGCAGGTCGCGCACGATTATCCGCATCCACTCCGGCATTGCCGAGAGTCCTCCGCGCAAATCGTTCTGGATGGCATGTCCATGATCCGGGTCTTTGAGGATAGAAACAAGGCGCTTGCGAAGGCTTCCGTCATCAGACGGAAGCATATCGCGCAGCCAATGGAGCGCCTGCACAAAGCGCATAGCGGGGCGGCCCGCCCAGTAGAGGCGGCTGGGAGCGGCAGACTGGAAGTCGAGGGTGAGGTTGCCGAGTGTGATGGGTCGCAGGCGTCCATCAGTGAGGACTCCGATGCGCGCCGGAACGGCGTCGGTGAGGCCAAGGTCGTTGGCGGCGGTGAGGCCATCGACCACGATCCGAACTTTGCCCTTGCGGGCGAGCGCGTCGATCACATCGCGAGGATTTGGATAGGTAGGCTTTCCGGTGAGCCGGTTGGCTTGGGGGATGTCGTAGAAGCCGCGCGCAATTCGCCGCAGGTTTCGGGAAGCAACGAGCCGATGGAGAGCCTGATCGACTGCGGTGCGCGGCCCCAGATCGGCGAAGTCCTCCGGGGTCCAGACGCGGGGCTGCGTCGGGGCCGAGATGCGGTCCCGGATGGCGGCTGGAATGCTGGATGCAGTATTGGACAATTGGTTAACCTAGTGTCAGATAAATGCAACAAACCTATGACTCCTACAGTTTAGTCCAATGTCAGAAAATTGCAACACAGTTCTGACTACGGTCACCGCCGGAATTTTCTGATCGTAAGCCGACGCCACCATTTCAGCCTGGCTCTTTACGGTCGCACAGCGTTCTCCACGGAGTCGCACCTAGAGCTGTTTTAGAGGGAATTGTCACCGCTTTCCCAGAGAGATGCTCACTATCCCCTTTCATTAGCCTGTCCTGCGGATGCCAGTTCCAAGTTCTCGCCTAGGTTCCGATTGGGCGGATAGTCTTGAGCTTTCGTAGCGGGGAGTACCTCTAACGATCGTTCTTATGTGCGCGTCTACTTCTCTGTGGCGACTCGCGATTCGGTCATGGATCGTCGATTCGGTATGCCACACGTTTTCGTGCCAGGTACGTTCTTTCTGCTGAAAATCTCGCAGGCTGTCAATGCACTCCGCCATCTCCCGGAAACGCGTGCAAAACTTATCGCCAACAATGTACTCGTAGAGTTCATGAGACTTCTCATTGCTTTGGGTGCCGCTCAGTCGAAGTCGGGCAATCTCGACAATGCCCTCCCTGACAACCGTGGCGAGCGGAACAGCCATTTGGGTCGCCACGACCGGGATTCCCTTCACGATGCAAAAACCCTTTTGTTTCGCTGGGAACACCCTGCTCACGACAATTACGTTTGGCGTTTCGTATTGCGTTTGATACTTCTTTGCTTGCGCAATGAAGCCTTGCTGCCAAGTCGTCGTGTTCTTACTCTCGTATACCACCCTGCCAACCACCTTGGTACTCTCGACTATTTCGTGCAGGATGTCGGCACCTTTAACACCGCGAGTGATGCGCTGAATACGGTCATGCGGGAACGCCTGCCGAAGGTTCGTAAAAAGGTCGAGTTCCGCCTCTGATCCGTGCTGCTCTCCGCTCTGCTTTTCGAGTTTGCGGGAGAGATCGTCCAGTTTGCCTTGGAGACGAGCAGATTCCGCCTCGTAACGCAACCGATCACGCTCTCGATCACTTTGCAACTTCGCTAGCTTGGTCTCATTTTGAGCGCTTTTCACTTTTATGCTTTGGGCCAGTTCGCGTTTCATACGATTCTCGGCGTCACGACGGGCACTCATCAACTGCTTATCAAAGTCACGCTTTGCTGCGATTCGGGCGCGCTCCGTCGCTGCCCGAAGCTCGCGTTCGTGCAGACGTTGTGCGGCGCGCTCTGCCTTTTCAATTTCAGCGCCCAAGCGTGACTCAAACTCCTGGCTCAGCTTCTTCTTCTCAAGAGCAAGGGCTGGAGTTGCTAGCTTCTGAATGCGGGACTTCAGTTCATCTGAGTTCAATGCATGAGGAAGCGCTTGACCACATAGAGGGCACCGACCGGGCATACCTGACACTCCTGGCAATTCTTAGTCACAGAACATTGGGCTTTGAAAGAGGTTACGCGCCTGTTGAGGCTACAGCAAGGCGTGTTCCCCTTACCGATATACCGCTATGGACAGTGTTCACTCTCGCGGACGATAAGGTGCTACGTTGTTCTCAGTGCCGCAATCATTCGGATCACTTCCGAGTCGCTCTTGTCAGCGATCTCGCTCGCAGACCATTCGCAATCCTGTCGTATGGAACCCACGATTTTTCTGATGCCCATGGACGTATCGACAAGCCTGAATCGGATGTCCGTACGCGCTGGATAGGGTTTGTTGTCGTAGAACTCTACTCCAAGGCACTCATCAAGCTGCGAGGCGAGCTGAGTGATTCGATTTCTTTGGAACGCCGGACTGTCCTTGTCGTGTGTACGGTCATTCATATTGCCTCCCTTTAGTGCCTCTATAGCTGTTCAGTATGTCTCTCAACTGCACAGAGTTGAAGTGAATCATGGGACTGGATTTGTTCCGGGAGCACTTCGATAGTACCCCTGCACATAGGTTCCGTTGCTCTTCGTATAGCCCTGCACAAGTACCGTTTTTGGAACGCCATTCATGTTTGGTTCTCCGTAGTAAGAACCATTCTCGGCTACGGATGCACCGACCGGCGCAATGATCGAACGGCGTAGAACGCTTAAAACAGATGAATTGGGAGCGGGAACAATCACTGGAACAGGTGGGAGTATCGCCGTCTGGCCTGGACTGGGCATCGGGAATGCAGACAAGAGTCCAACTCGTTGAGTCCTAGCAGATCGGACGCGAGCGAGTTCCAGGGGAGACAAAAGGCTTTCATTGCATTGACCCAGGCCATATTGACAAGCCGATATGTTTTGCCGATGGCGAATTGCGCTCACCTGGGCGGATTCAGATATTGTGAGCATCCCTTCATTGCACTGGCCAAGACCATAGCCACAAGCTGACACGTTCTGGCGATGTCGGATCGCTGTGACCTGGATGACTTCCCCCGGCGTGAGCAGGCCTTCGTTGCACTGCCCCAGCCCGTACCCGCAAGCTGATACGTTCTGCCGGTGACGCATCGCCGATACTTGAGCGACCTCGCTCGGCGTGAGTAGAGCTTCATCGCACTGGCCGAGTCCATAGCCGCAGGCCGTAACATTGAGTCTGCGCTGAAAAGCAGCCGCCGACTGATTCACCTGTTGAGCAACCGCCGTGATGCCGCAAGTCAACGCGAAGAGCACCAGGCCACTCCGCATCCATCGACTGGCTGTCGGCGAGGCTGTCGCTCCACAATTCTGGAACGCTTGCTGCTGTGGGCGCATGTTGACGCCGCTCAGTGATTGGTTTTTCATCTTTCCTCCTCTATAGGGTCTGCCTGATTGCGACACTAAGCAGGCCGGACGGAAGAGTCCTAAAATAGATCTCAAAGAATTCATAAATACTTGCTGGACAATGACATGGGGCAGGGCGGCAACACGGAGTACAGGTTCGGACCTTACACTCTGGAACCGGCGCAGAGACGAATTTCTGGCGACGGCCCCTCGCGTATCGAATTGACTGCCAAGGCTTTCGATCTGCTTGTGCTGCTCGTCAGCAGGAGCGGACAACTCGTGACCAAGGACGAAATCCTGGACACAATTTGGCAGGATGTCAGCATCGCGGAATCAAACATTACAACCACGATCTCGATGATCCGCAGAGCGCTTCGAGAAGACTCTGAGCACCAGTACATCGAAACCGTCCCGAAAAAGGGCTACCGCTTCACAACTCCGGTCACTTCGGAAGTCACCGGAGCACGGCCCACAGAGGAGCCTTCCCAGCCCGCTACGGTGCCAGTTGCTCCCCCCGAGCGCGTCTTTTGGCAGCGGTCTTTCAAGCTCGGGCTCGTTACGCTGGCTTTACTTCTCGTCGGCGTTGGTCTCTGGTTTTGGCAGTCGTCTCGGGTGCCCGCATACGAAACCCTACTGCGGAATGCCATCCAGATTGAAGCCGCAGGCGACGACAAGCTCGCGTTGGCAAGCTTGGATGAGGCTCTGAAGCTCAATCCCGGTTCCAACGAGGCTCTTCTGCGAGCTGCCTGGCTGTGTTATGAAGCCGACAATGATGACCAAGCCACCCCCTACTTAACCCGAATGGGAAAGTCGGAAACTCCCTCACCCGACATCGCGAAGGCCAAGGAGACCCGTTTGATGGGGGAGGGTCTGACAATGCTTCTCGCGGGTGACGCAGACGGGGCTTTAAGCAAATTTGACGTGGCACTAGGTTTTGCTCCGAACGATACCGATGCACTGTTTCACATTGCGGAAGTCGCTACGGCCAACGACAACTTCGACAAAGCGGATCAAGCGCTGCAGAAGTGCTTCAAAGTGGACGACCGTAACCCGTTTTGCGGTTACCAGCGAATCGAGACGCTTACCTATGAGGGTCACTACGATCTCGCAATCAAGGAATACGCCCGACTGATCCAAGAGGGGTCGAAGTATCCTTGGCTAGATGCGGCGGTCGGCGATGCGGAGCTCGCAATGGGCGACACAGCAAGCGCACTGCGGCGCTTCAATGCGCTGGCAGTCTCCAGCCATACTCTTGCAAGCGCTGTCCACTTCAGAGCATCACAGGATGGAATTGCCACTGTCGATGCCTACCAAGGAAAGCGGAGCGATGCGCATGTACAGCTCAAGAGTGCACTGGAAACCGCAAGCTCTGGCTACTCCAAAGCAGCTTACTTTCTGCTGATGGCGAAGATAAACATCCTGTATGGGCACAAGGCTGAGGGAAAGGATGATCTGCTGAATGTCCCCTCATTGTCGCATTCAGGCGAACTTGCGATCTCCCTGGCCAGAACCTTCGCTATGGCGGATGACTTCGTTGCTGCGCGGACCGTCCTCCACGAACATAGCGAAGATGCAGCAACCCTGGGACAGTCGTTTCCTGCCGCCGAGCAGTTCGTTAACGGACTAGAGGCGCTTCAAAGACACGAAACCGAAGAGTCAGTCGCGCAACTAGCCAATTCCAATCGCATGGACTCAAGCCCCGAAACAGCATACTTTATGGCGCAAGCTGAGATGGAGCAGGGAGATTGGCAGGGGGCAAGTGATTCGTTGAATGATCTTCTCAGTGATCGAGGAGCGGTGATCATTGACGGCCCTGCTGCATTGATTCCGCTTGCTGAGTATGACTTGAGCATTTGTTATCGCAGGCTGGGAAGAGATGCTGATGCCGAAAGCCATTTGGCCTCGGTGCTGAGCATGTGGAACAAGGCCGACCCGGACATAAAAGCGAGAGTTATAAGTTCAAAGGGAGACCCAGCCGCATTCCACCATTGACACTCCACTTTGTCGAGTTCATTTGAAAGCGTATTACGAGATCTGATTCGGTGTCGGGCAAGCCTTGTCACTGATAGCGAAGAAGTGAGAGCGCCAATAGAGCCAGCTCCGCATTCATTGCCAGCGGCTCGTACTATTGGATTATGGCAAGAAAAATTGCAGGCGGTCCCTTGATTGTTCGCAATGTTGCGGACGCCGATGCTCTGATGGATAAGATCCGAAACACGGCTGCGTCGGTCCGGAGTTGGATGGCGGCGCAGTCCGGCGATCCGCTTGAAATGCTGCGTCGGATGAAGTTCGAGCCCGTCGGTTTCCATCCAATTGAGGGTCATGCGTTGAACATCGTCGAACAGGTCAATCAGACTTGGACGTTCTGTGTGGCGCTGGCGGCGGCGCGCCAACTGCTTGTTTTGCACCCGGACGTGGGTGGCCTTCGTTTGGCTCCGGGAGCCGATGCTTGTCAGGCTCTCGACATTATGAGCGTGAAGGAAGGTTGCGTCGGCGCTGAAACTTTCGCTGCCGTTACGCCCCAGAACAACGGAAAGCTGGCCAAAGACCTTCTGAAGCTGTCTACGCGCTCGGAGCTGCATCGATATGTGTTTTTCATTTCGCCCCTCTTTAAGGGGAACAATCGCCTGTCTCAGTTCGAGGAGCACGGAGTCGAGGTATGGTCAGTCGATATCTAATCAACTCGATTCGTGGTGGGCCTGCATAGGCCGCGTTAGTTCTCCGTGCATTCACCAGCTTCAAAAAAACAGCCAGCAGAATTGGCAACAGCCACCAAAACAGCCACCTGACCAAAACGAAGAAGGCCACCTTTCGGGTGGCCTTTGCAACTTGCTCATTCTTATGGTGCTTATGGCTCCTGAGGTAGGACTCGAACCTACAACCCTTCGGTTAACAGCCGAATGCTCTGCCATTGAGCTACTCAGGAATTTGGGGGACGCGAAAGCAGATCGCGTTGTGCTAAGACAGTTATAACAAATGCGAACGAAGGGGTCAAAGGCTTCAAGGAATCTTGGTGGACAAGCAGTTCCTAGCCTTGCTAGTCATTCATTAGGGGTAGAGAAGAACAGCTATATTGTAGAACGCAAAAGGAACGGAGGTACTTTCAGCACAGGCTCCCACAACTGCCTGGTGGTACTTGCCCGAGGTTAGCCGAGCCCGTAGTACTGCGGGGAGTTCGGTGACACTGTGGGCCGTATAGCGCATGATGTACCACGGTTGGCGCGGACCCACATAACCAGTGGACATGCGGCAGGTATGACGGGCGTCCTTCTCGCTCATGATCTTGCCATTTGCTATCTGCATGCCGGATTTTGCGAGGAGGCTGGCGACTGCAGACTCTTGCGCGTTGAAGCTGAGCGACTGCACCGATTCGGCAAAATCTTCCACCGCGTAATACTCATCGTCGCGCATAATGACTGCGATGCCGACAGCGTCTACGCTGGGATCGAGAAGATTTTCCCGGTGACCCTCGGATTGCATCCAGAGGTCGTGAATCATTGTCGCAATCGGAGCTTCGGCTACATTTTCTGAAATAAGGCTGAATCGTGCGCCAGCGTTCGCCCCCCGTTCAGACAATTTAGGTTCGCCGGGAAACTGGTGGGAGATATCGCGATGGGACGCCATCTCTTGGGCGTGAGCACACGCGGCCTGCGTTAGGGTGGGGTCGAGATGAAGTTGCTGCAAGCCACGGGCTGCGCGGTCCCGATTGGCGGCAGCGAGGAGAAACTGTTCAGCAACATTGGGAGGAGTGTTGAAGATACTCTGCGCATGCAAAGCCGGAGTCGTTATCAACAAAATCAAGGCCGCGGCAGCCAGCATGTAGTTTAATCTGCAAGATGCAGAGCCTGAAGATGACGAGTGAGCACGGCGCTCTGGGGAGGGCTCCATGCGGCTGATTCTAGGATTCGAGCAGAGCTAAGGGCATAGCACTTTTGGGGTAGCACGTTGTACGGCCTACCGCTGAATGAAAAAGTCAAGAGAGTTGAGTGCGGACTGCTTCCCAGGTGCGACGGATTCCCTGTTCGAGATTAGTGGTGTGGTGCCAGCCAAGATTGTGCAGGCGGGTCACATCCATAAGCTTGCGAGGAGTGCCATCAGGCTTGGTGGCGTCAAACACAAGTTGTCCCTTGAAATCGAGAACTTGAGCCACAGTTTCTGCAAGCTCCCGAATGGTGACGTCTTCACCGGTGCCTATATTGATCAGTGGCGGAGCCTCGTCGGTAAGGAGAGAGCTATAGCAGGTCTCATCCAGATTCATCAAAAAAAGACAGGCTTCGGCTAAGTCATCTGAATACAATAACTCGCGGCGCGGAGTGCCGGTACCCCATACAGTAATTTCTGCAGCGCCCGTTTTAACGGCTTCGGCGGTCTTGCGGATGAGTGCAGGCAATACGTGCGAGTTTGCCAAGTCGAAGTTATCGCCTGGGCCATAAAGGTTGGTCGGCATCGCGGCCAGGTACTTTGTCTTATATTGTCGGTTATAACTCCAGCACATCTCAATGCCCACAATTTTTGCCAGCGCGTAAGGGCGGTTGGTGGGCTCTAGCGGCCCGGTGAGGAGACATGACTCGGGCATGGGCTGGGGAGCGAATTTTGGATAGATGCAGGAGGAGCCAAGAAAGAGCAGACGCTCTACGCTATTAATTCGGCTGGCCTCGATGAGGTTGGTCTGGATAATGAGGTTGTCGCGGATGAAATCGGCAGGGTAAATATTGTTGGCCAGGATTCCGCCTACCTTGGCCGCGGCGAGGAAGACGAATTCAGGCTTCTCTTTGGCGAAAAAAGCATTGACGGCATTAGTGTTGAGAAGATCCAGTTCGGCGTGGGTCCGAAGAATAAGGTTAGTGTGACGCTGGGCCGTGAGTGCGCGATGGATAGCGGACCCTACAAGTCCTCGGTGGCCGGCGATATAGATGCGGGAGTCCTTATTCATAGGAAGAGTCTAGGTCTCGCGGACGTTGTAGGCATCAAAGCCATGTTTGCGTACCAGAGCGTCGCGCTGGGCGGCCTTCAGGTCAGAACCGACCATCTCTTTGACGAGCTGGTCGAAGGGGGTGCGAGGGGTCCAGCCTAATTCACGCTGTGCCTTGCTGGGGTCGCCAAGCAGGGTCTCGACCTCGGTGGGACGGAAGTAGCGAGGATCAACCGCTATGACTACGTTGCCCTTTGCGTCGAGGGCTTTTTCGTCTACTCCGCTTCCCTGCCATGTGAGGTCTAGTTCCAAAAGTCTGGCACAACGCTGGACAAACTCGCGTACGCTGTACTGCTGGCCTGTGGCAATGACGTAATCCTGCGGCTTTTCCTGCTGGAGCATGAGCCACTGCATCTCGACGTAGTCTCGGGCGTGTCCCCAGTCGCGTTTGGAGTCGAGGTTGCCCAAGAACAGCTGCGATTGTAGGCCAACCTTGATGCGGGAGAGACCGCGGGTAATCTTGCGAGTGACGAAGGTTTCGCCGCGCAGTGGCGATTCGTGATTGAACAGGATGCCGTTGCAGGCGAAGATGCCGTAGGCCTCGCGGTAGTTCACGCAGATCCAATACGCGTACATCTTGGCCACGGCATAGGGCGAGCGTGGGTAGAAGGGCGTAGTCTCCTTCTGTGGAATCTCCTGAACCAGACCGTAGAGCTCCGATGTGCTGGCTTGATAGAACTTCGTCTTCTTTTCGAGGCCTAGAATGCGGATGGCCTCAAGCAGGCGCAGAGGACCAAGGGCGTCGGCCTCGGCTGTGTACTCGGGCTGTTCGAACGAGACCTGGACGTGCGACTGCGCACCGAGGTTGTAGATCTCGTCTGGCTGTACTTTCTGGACGATGTGGATAAGGGACGAGCTATCTGTGAGATCGCCGTAGTGGAGGATGAAGTGGGGCGAGGGATTGTGCGGATCTTCGTAGATGTGATCGATACGCGCGGTGTTGAACAGGGAGGAACGGCGCTTGATGCCATGTACTTCGTAGCCTTTGGCGAGGAGGAACTCAGCGAGATAAGCGCCGTCTTGTCCGGTAACTCCTGTGATGAGGGCTTTCTTCAAAGCGACGTTTCTCCTTTTTTTTGAAACAGGGTGCGCTGAAGTGATTTTACTTGAGACGAAGAGATGACACCGATGAGACCGATTTGTAATCGATAAATCGACCCCCAATCAACACTGAAATCAGGCGCGCCCAAAATCAATAAATGCATGCTGCGGGTCGGTATAGAGCAACGTCACGTCGACGGTGTCGCCAACGTCCAGTCCCTGCTCTCCGCGAATCACCTTGCCTTCGACCGGTGGATGAAAGACGCGAACATAAACTCCCTTGTCGCCCGAGCCGGTGATAACGCCGTGGAAGGTCTGGCCAATGCTGCCGGCCAACGCCACTGCCGCCACTCGCTTCTCCATCGCCCGCTCGACCTTGCGCGCCGCCGCCTCCTGCAGATTGCACCGCTGCGCAATCCCAGCTAGTTCATCGTCCGTATATGGGGGAGGCTCGTCATCGAGCATCGCCTTCACCACGCGCTGCGTCACAAGGTCGGCAAATCGCCGGTTCGGAGCGGTCGAATGCGCATAATCCTGCGCCGCCAGCCCAAAGTGCCCCGGCGGGTCCGTTTCATCGCTGCGGGTCAATACATATTCGCCCGGCCCCATCAGCTTCACAACTGCCAAAGCGAGATCCAGATAATGAACCGGATCGCTTGTCCGCTTCTCCTTCAGAAAAGCATTCAGCGCGCCGGAGTCAGGCTGCGACGGCAGTTGCGTTCCATTTCGTCCCGCCAGCTCCACAATGCGGTCCCACCGTTTTGGAGAGCGAACCACGCGGCGAATGCACGAGCGATGCCCCTCGCGCAATGTCCGTGCCATCGTTCCATTCACCGCAATCATGAACTCTTCAATCAGGTCTGTCGCTCGGTTAGGCTCGGCGGTCAGAATCTCATGCACCTTCCCATTAATCACCACCGGATCAGCCTCACTCCGATTGAATTCGAGCGCTCCCTGTCGCACGCGCTCTGCACGCAGTGCAATTGCCGCCTCATCTTGCAGTTTCAACTGGGCCTGTAAATCAGTTGACGCCGCAACCTTCGGATCACCTGTTCCCGTTCCCTCAAGCCACGGGCCAACCTTGCTGTACTCAAGCTGTGCCTTGTTGCGCACTGCCGCGAGATAGATCTTGGTCTTCCCCACTGCGCCCTGCATATCCACAACAAACTCCACCACCAACGCCGCGCGATCTTCATTTTCGTTTAACGAAGTCAGGTCGGTGGAGAGCTCTTTCGGCAGCATGGGAAAGTTCCGCACGGCCGTGTAGACGGTCTGCGTCTGCTCCGCCGCATATTCGTCAATCGGCGTATCCTTGAGCACCGAAGCGGACACATCCGCGATACCCACCCGAACGCGAATGCCGACGTCAACCCGTTCGGCGACCTCAATCTGATCGAGGTCGCGCGAAGTGTCGTTGTCGATCGAGGACCAAAGCAGCAGGCGCAGATCGTGGACATTGGCTTTAGACCGCGCTGCATGGCCATCGGCGCGAATATCTTCGACCTGTTGCTCACTTCCTGATGGAAAGTCCGGCTGAAATCCCTCGCGGATCATCTCCGCCGACGCAGATGCTGCAAGATCAAAAGTGTGTGTGGACATGCAAAGGAAGGCTACCACGCAAAGCTTATCGCCTGCTTACACCTGCTCCAGCGCAGCGACAAACAATGCTGCCCAGCGGGAGACCTGTTCTGCATAAACGCCGGTGATAGGATCGCGGCTGCCTTCGAGAGCCGCCATCTGCACCGCGAAATTTCCCACGGTCGAGCTTTCGGCGGAGCCACGAAACAGTTCGAGGCCGGTGGCCTGCTCGGTCAGCCGATTGAGAAATCCATTCTGGCTCGCGCCGCCGACAATGAATAGCCGCTTCAGCTTCTTGCCGCTATGCAGCGCGACGCGTTCGAGCACCGTCGCATAGCGAGCAGCCAGGCTGTGGAAGATCAAACTGGCAAATGCGGGAGCACTTTCAGGATTCTCGTCCAGAGGCTCGAAGCCCTTGCGCAGGCGCTGGGCGTTGATGCGTTTCGGCATCCGTCCGGCCAACATCAGGTCCGGCTCATCGACATCGAGCATGCCATGTGGCTTGGCAGCAGCCTCGGCCACGGCCACCAGTTCGGGCACGCTCCACAGGCGCCCGTCAGCCGTCCACTGATCGATACATTGTTTGATCAGCCACATGCCGTTCACGTTCTTGTGAAAACAGGTCCTGCCGCCCACCGCGCCAAGATTGGTGAAGTTTTCGGCGGCGGGTTCCTTGCCGTTGCACGGCTGCTCCAGCAGCGTTCCCACCAGCGACCAGGTGCCGGAGCTGATGTAGGCCCAATCGTTTCCCGTTGCCGGAATCCCTGCAATCGCAGAAGCGGTATCGTGACACGCCGGTGCAATTAAAACAGTATCGCGAAAGGCGGGTAGCTCCGCCAACGGACCGCTCAACTTACCGACCTCGGTGCCCGGAGGAACGATCTTCGGTGCGCTGGCCAGATCGAGCTGCGCCGCGCTGAAGATCTCTCGACACCACTGTCTTTGATACAACTCCACCATCCCAGTGTGGGTGGCGTTCGTATGCTCCGCCACACGTGCACCGCCCCAGCGGGAGAGAATGTACTCGGGCAGGTTGAGCCATTGGCTTCCCGCTGGTCGTCCCTGTAGGGTATCTGCGTAAAGCTGATAGAGCGTATTGATCCGAAGCAGTTGGACGCCGGTCAGCTCGCGCAGCTTCTCCGGGCTGATCCTACGATACAGCGATTGCTCGGCCTCCAACGTGCGCTCATCGCGATAGCAGAAAGGATCGGCCAGCGGCACTCCTTCGGCGTCGAGCCGAACATAATCAACCGCCCATCCATCGACAGCGATCGAGCGAACGCCTTCCACGGCAATCGCCGCGCACCGCCGCAAGCCTTCGTCGAGGCCCGCCTCGATCATGGCAAGGTCCCATCGTAAGCCACCATTGACTTCACGCGGAGCATTGGCAAAACGGTGTACCAACGTAATAGCTGCCATGCCGTCGATCCATTGCAGCAGCGAGACCCGGCAACTCTCCGCTCCCAGGTCGACTGCAATCGATGCCCGCGTATCCGCAGGGTGCAACGCCATATCGCCTGTACAATGACGGCCACGCTTCATCGCAGATAGGCCTCGGTCAAGCCTCCGTCGACAGGGATAAGGTGGCCAGTCGTGCAGCGGGCCAGCGGTCCGGCTAGGAACAGGATCGCCTGTGCGCAGTCCTTTGGATCAATCGGCTGGTGTGTAAGAGTGCGTGTCGCATAGAACTTCGCCAGCTCGTTGCGCAGGCCGTCATCTGTATCATTTTCGTCGAACGGCAGCTTGTACTTTTTGAGCGATGCGATCACCCGGTCGCGCGGAAACATGGTCGAGCCCTTCACCACAGTGGCCGGAGAGATTCCGTTCACGCGCACCTTTGGCGAGAGCGTGACTGCAAGCTCCCGGACGAGATGACTCAACGCCGCCTTGCTGACGTCATAAGCCTCGCTGCCTCGCTTGGCAACGACTGCATTGGCTGAGCTCGTCAGCACCACGCTGGCATCGATTCCCTGCTCCGCGAAGATCTTTGAAGCCTCATCCGTCAGTAGATAATTTGCCGTTACGTTGACCTCGAGCGTCAGCGCCCACTGAGCGTCGCTGATGACCCCATCAGGGGACGAAGGAAATAGAGCTGCCGTATTGACGAGGATATCGATACCACCGAATTGCCTGATCGTCGCATCCAGGGCCTCTTTAATGGCCTTGCGATCGCGGATATCGATGCTCACCCAACTCACAGCTTCTTTACCCGCGATCGCTTTCGTCTCTTCAGCGACTGCCTCAGCGCCCTTGACATCACGGTCAGCAATTACGATATGCGCACCACGCTCTGCAGCGAGCAAAGCAACTTCACGTCCAATGCCACTGCCCCCGCCGACGATGAGGGCTACGCGGCGACTTAGTTCCTTCTCAGCAGGCTGACGGCGAATCTTCGCCTCTTCGAGCTTCCAATACTCAATGCGGAATGCTTCGCTCGGCGGCAGCGCGACGTAATTCGAGTAGGTCGAGAACTGGTCGGCTGAGGCTGCCGGTCCTGCCTGGGGAATGTCCTTGCATTCCACGCCTGCCCCCAGCGCTCCTGCACCCTGCATCACGCCGATTGCATTGATGTAGAACTCCCCGGTAATGCGCGACTCAGTCTTGTTCTTGCCGAAGCTGAACATGCCTACTCCCGGCACCAGCACTACTGTCGGACTGGCATCGCGCAACGCGGGGGAATCTTTCAGAGCATGTTTGTTGTAATACTCCGCATACTCGGCGCGATAGGTCTCAAGCGCGGTCTCCACCAACTCCTTCAATTCAGCGGGATTTCCTGCAGGGTTCCACTTGATGAACATTGGACGGATCTTGGTGCGGATAAAGTGGTCCGGGCAGCTCGTTCCCAAGTGGGCCAGCTTCTCCGCCTGTGCCGAGTTCACAAAGTTGAGTACCTGCGGCAGGTCCGAGTAGCTTCCAATCCAGCGTTGCCTGCGCGAGACCACACCACGCAGATACGGCATGATATTGAGGGCAATCTCCGCCCGGTCTTCGCGTCTCTTCACTTTCGATCCACCGAAATGTTCATGCCCCTTCAACGCACCGTGTCGCTCGATAAATTGACCAAGCTGGTCGATGATCGTAATCGTATTCAGGTAGCTCTCGCGCTGCGTATTGCCCCAGGTAAACAGGCCGTGTCCACCCAGCACGACACCATCGCAGCCCGGCGTGTCTTCGACAATCTTCTTCAGCATCATGCCCAATTCGAATCCGGGACGTTGCCAAGGCAGCCAGGCCAGCTTGTGCCCAAACTCCTTGTTGAACTCCTCCATCTTGATCTTGCCATTGGCCGAGGCCGCCAGCGCGATCCCCCAGTCCGGATGCAGATGGTCCACATGTGGAAAGGGCAGAAAGCCATGTAACGATGTATCAATCGAAGCCGCCACAGGGTTATTCCCAAACGTGCACAGTGGATACATATCCACCATCTCGTCTTCGAACTCAACACCCCGATAGGCCTTCTCAAGCGCCAACAGCTTATCGAGATAGAGGGTCGCGAATCCCGTCCGCTTGATGCTGCCGAGGTCGCCTCCGCTTCCTTTCACCCATAGAATCTTCTTCGTCTTGCCATCCAGTGGATCGACCTGGTCCAGTTTCGAGCTGGTGTTTCCTCCGCCAAAGTTCGTGATGCGCAGGTCCGAGCCCAGTAGGTTCGACCGGTATCGCAGCAGCTCCGGCCCATCCAGCTTCGCTGCCACTGCATCATCCCAACGATCCTCAAGAAACCGCAGATCACTCTTCGCCGTCATCGTATTGACCTCTTCGCTGAATCTATTTCCCCTTCATCATTCCACACGGAACACCAATACGGCAATTATTTCTTATATGAAAAATAAATCAGCAAGCTTCCCTAAATTTCATCTCTTCAAAACTCGAAACAATGGACCCGACTTGGCCTACTCCAGCATCTTCTGCGTCACCATTTTGTGCGCAACGTAGTTATACGGCGCAACCGTTTGTCCCCGCAACAGTTGAAGCCCCAGATGAATCAGGCTTGGACCGTACGAACTCGCCTCATGCGACACCGAGCCGATCAGCGGCGACTTGTCCTTCCGCATCTCCGCCATCGCATCAGCAATGCAGTCCTGTCCCACCACCACAACATGTTTCTCCCGCTTTAGCTCTCGCACAGCATCAACCGCGCCCAGTGCGCTCGAATCGGTAGCCGCCGCCACCAGGATGTGCTTGTCCTTGGGATGTCGCTGCAAAAAGTCAGTGACCAACTTCTTGCTGCGCTCCCGCATTCCGCGCCCATCCATGCGGACAAACAGCTCCACCGGCAGATCGGCGATCCCATTACGAACTCCCTCGAACGCTCCCGTAATTCTGCTCTGCACCAGTGGACCGGCCTCAGCCAGATCCAGCCCCAGCACCCAGTCCACCTTGCCATCCCAGTTCGCTACCGCATGGGCCGCCAGTGTCTCTCCCGCCTCAATGCCAACGCGATAGTTGTCCACCCCAAAATAGGTCGCGTGAGGATGCGGAATATCGATGGCAATCAAAGGAATGTTTGCTCCCGCAATTTTGTCCCCGATCATTGGCGCGACCTCCTGCTCCACTTGAAACTCGATGACTAGGTCGACCTTGCTGCGAACAAATTCTTCCGCATTTTTAAGCGCCGTCGCCGCATCGTAGCGATTATCCAGAATCATCAGATCCACTCCTACTGAAGCCGCCGCAGTTTTCAGGCTCTCAGTCACCTCGTTGGAAAAGGGCATGTCCGCACTCTGCCCGGCAAACCCGAAACGCATCTTTTTAGGACGGGTCACCTGCCGATACAGCCCATCATTCGACTGCGAAAGATAGCCGCGATGCACAAACGTCTTCAGTATCCGGTAAACCGTAGTCTTCGAGATGCGTGTCTTGCGGTGAATCGCCTCAAGCGTCATCGGCTGGTTCTCTTCCTGCAGAAGTTCAAGAATATCCAGTGCCTTCGACAGCACAGGAATCAAATAAAGTCTCTTCGTCGTTTTGCGCACCGGCATGGTCTCCCGCTGAGGAGCGTCCACTCAGCCGCTCCATTATCTGACAAAGCGGCTGCGTTTCGTTAATGAAATGAAAATTCACTTCTGAATTGCGAGTAAGAAAGCCATCTACCAACACAATTGCGAGTCTTCGCCCCGTACGGACAACGTCTTGTTCACCGATGTTGCAACTCCTAATAACAGAAAGATGAACGGCAGCAATCGACCCCAAAGGTCCTCCTGCTGCCGCTGCTACTTGCTTAACCTGTTCTGCAAAGAACGCAATCCGCTGGGGTCAGGCATAGCTAGAAACGCTGCTGGTATTCCTGCTGCCACGTTCGCGCGTCACCTTCTCCACATATCCGCTGTCGGCCAAGGCCTTCAGCGGATCGACCGGCAATGCGCGCGCCGCACGCCACTCGCGGACCACAGGACGCACATCTTGCCAGAACGCCGTGCGGAAGCACTCCTCGGCTTCTATCAAACGGCACGCATCCTGCAACTCCGCCAGTTTCTCCTGGTCGATCAGCGAAGCCTTCGCGTAAAGCTCCTGCGCTGTCACCACCGACTGCACCATCGCCTCCATCTTGCCCTTTAGGTTATGGCTCTGGTCGATCATGAAGGCGATGTCCTTCCGTTCTTCAGGGGTCGCACTCGCAATCTCATGAAAGATGCGGAACAGCTGATAGGGATCGATCGACCCCAGCGTCAGGTCGTCATCGGCATACTTGCGATCGTTGAAATGGAAGCCTCCCAGTTGACCCAGTTGCAGCAGCCAGGCCACAATCTGCTCGATGTTCGTTCCCTGATAGTGATGGCCTGTATCCACCAGTACCTTGGCCTGGGGCCCTGCACTGCGCGCCAATTCCAACGCCATGCCCCAGTCTGCAATGTCGGTGTGATAGAAGGCGGGCTCAAACGGCTTGTACTCCACCAGCATCCGCTGGTCAGGGCCGAGCGCCGCATGAGCTTTACCTAGCACTTCCTGCATCCACTCGATGCGCCGCCGTATGCTCTGCGTTCCCGGATAGTTCGAACCATCGGCAATCCAAAGTGAAACATCCTTCGAGCCCAGCGCCTTGCCGATCTCTACCGAATCCAGCACATGCTGCAGTGCAATCTCACGAATCTCAGCGCTCGGGTTCGCAATCGAGCCAAATTTGTACTCGGAGTTCTGAAACAGGTTTGGATTGATTCCACCCGACTTCACTCCATACTTTTTCTCCAACGCCTTAATCGCCGGAACATCGGCCTTTCCACCCGGCAGGTCCCACAGCACATGCAATGCAATGGTCGGGCTGGCTCCGGTCAGCGCGTTGACCTGCGCAGCGTCGGCAAACTTTTCTTCGGTCGTGGTAGCTGCACCGCCCTGTATAAACTTCCCAAAGCGTGTGCCGGTGTTGGCGAATCCCCACGAAGGCACTTCAATCCGAAAACCATCGAGCGCGGCCCAGATCTTCGCCGCCTCCCGCTCCGCCGTACCTGTCCCGTTGCTCGTCGTCATCGCAAATCACCTCAACTAAAGAAACTAAACATGGAAATATACTCTCTATTGAAACATACAAAGACTGCACCACCCCTACGCCTTTTGTCAAAGAGATTCTGACGGAGACTTATAAAATAAGAATTACATCCAGATGACGTGGGCCATGGACTCCCTTAATCCGCGTCATTTCAATATCCGCCGTAGCCGACGGGCCCGAAAAGAAGGTAGTTGCCAACTCCGCCTTCCCTCTGAGCCCTTCCATCGCCTCCGGCACCGTCTCCACGACATCAGCCGCACTTACAAGGCACAAATGATAGTCAGGGACCAGCGTGACAGCTCGCCTCCCCTGCCCCGGTACGTTCTGCAACACCACTGTTCCCGTTTCGGCAATCGCAACTGTGGAACCAGTCATCACACCATCGAATCCATCGAGCTCGATCGCAGTCATTCCCTCATCCGCGACAAACTCAAAGCCGGCAGGTAGCCACTCTGGCGCAATTCCCGCCGGAATCACCATGCGCCGTTTCCCACGCGTAGCGAGCATCTTTGCGACAACGTCAGCCACATCGCCACGCCTGACGCGCTCTACATGAGCGTCATAGTCGCGAAGACGGTCCTCCAGCAAGTCCAGGACCGACTCAGGCTGCAGCACAGCCTTCCGCCGATACTCCCGTGCCAAATGCTCCCAGGCGGCCCCCGCCGCGGCCGCATCCGAAGTTCCGCCATTGGCCACACTAATCCGTCGCAAGATCTCAGTTCTGGCCGATGTAGAGATAGTCGTAGCAGTCGTCATGTCAGTTCCCATTCTTGCCCCGTCTCTCCCACCAGTCGCGGAAGGTCTCCTTCGGCATCTCCTGCAAGTCCCTCACCTGCGTCCATCCGCCAAGCATCCCCGGCAGCCAGCTAATCCACCCGACACCCTGTCCATCCTTGCGCACCAGCGGAGTCTCGGCCATCCGCCCCAGCCGCTGCGCCGCCCGGAACCGCCGCTCGCTCTTGAAGATCATCGCCATGGCAGTCATCGCCGCGGCCTCAAAGTCAAACAAACCCGTAATTCCCGCCGTGTTCTGATTCACCACCTTTGCTCGCAGATGAATCAGCACCTCGGGAATGTTGATCTTCACCGGACAAACCTCATAGCAGGCCCCGCACAGCGACGAGGCAAACGGAAGACTTTGCGCGTGGTGCATCTGCTGCAACTGCGGCGTCAAAATCGCGCCAATCGGTCCGGCATATACACTTCCATAAGCCTGCCCACCCGTCTGCCGATATACCGGACAGGCATTCTGGCAAGCTCCGCAACGAATGCAGTTCAGCGTCTGCCGACCTTCCTTGTCCGCCAGAATGTCCGTCCGAGCATTGTCCATCAGCACCACATGAAATGTTTGCGGACCATCGCCTGGCTTAACTCCAGTCCAGATCGAGTTATACGGATTCATTCGCTCGCCGGTGGCCGACCGAGGCAGCAACTGCAGGAGCACTTCCAAATCCTGAAACCGCGGCACCACCTTATCGATGCCCGCAATCGTAATCAGCGTCTCGGGCAGCGTAAGGCACATACGCCCATTGCCCTCGCTCTCGACGATGCAGACCCCGCCGGTCTCGGCAATCAGAAAGTTCGCTCCACTCACACCCGTCTTTATCCGCAGAAATTTTTCGCGCAAAAACATCCGCGCCGCATCGGCCAAGTCCTGCGGAGTCTCACCTAATTCCGGCAGGTTCATCTTTCGCTGAAAGATCTCCCGAATCTGCTGCCGATTCTTATGCAGCGCCGGAACCACGATATGCGAAGGCTGGTCTTCTCCAAGCTGAATGATCAACTCCGCCAAGTCGGTCTCATACGCATGAATTCCCGCAGCCTCAAGAGCGTCGTTCAGATGAATCTCTTCGGTTGTCATCGACTTGATCTTGATGACCTCGTCCGACCCACTCGCCTTCACGAGAGCGGTAACAATCTTCCGGGCCTCCTCCGCATCGCGAGCCCAATGAACCACGCCGCCCGCCCGCGTACAGTTCTCTTCAAATTGCTCCAGATAGAAATCCAGATGCTCCATCGTGTGCTGGCGGATCTGCTTCCCTGCCTCGCGCAATTGCTGCCAATCGGGCATTTCCGCAACCACCCGCGCGCGCTTCGCTTGAATCACGTCCGTAGCATGACGAACATTCTTCCGCATCTGCGTATCGGCCAACGCAGTCCGTGCCGCCATTGGGAACACCGGCGCCGTCTTCGGGTCCAAAGCTACTCCACTCATCGCGTTGTTCCCTCATCCCCAGCCAATATCTCCGCCAGATGCACTGTCTTCACCCCGGTTTTCTGTCGATGCAGCGCTCCCTGAATATGCATCAGGCAGCTATTGTCACAAGCCGTACAAGCCTCCGCACCTGTATTAAGCACTGCCGTGGTCTTCTCGGACAACATAGCGCTCGAAACTTCGGCATTCTTGATGGCAAACGTCCCCCCGAACCCGCAGCACTGCTCCAGCCCTTCCAGCGGAACCAAATCAATCCCTCGAACAGCTTTCAACAACCGAAGGGGCCCATCGCCCAGCTCAAGATTCCGCAACCCGTGGCAACTCGCGTGATACGTCACCCGATGCGGATAATAAGCTCCCACATCCACGAGCCCCAGCCCTCGCGTCAAAAACTCCGAAAACTCGTACACCCGAGGCAGTAGAGCATCTACATCCGCCCTCAATTTCTCGTCCTTCAGCGACGCAGCCATCTTGGGGTAGTGGTCTTTCATCATCGCGACGCAACTCGAAGAGGGCACTACCACGGCTTCGGCCCCGCGAAACTGATCCACGAACCGTTGCACCAGCGGCATCGCCTCGAACTGATAGCCCGTGTTGTAATGCATCTGCCCGCAACAGGTCTGTCCAGCGGGAAACTCCACGCTATGCCCCAACCGTTCCAGCACCTTCACCACGGACTTACCCGTCTCAGGAAACAGCGTGTCGTTGTAGCAGGTAATGAATAATGAAACTCGCAGAGCCGACCTCCAGCCGCACTACCAGCGGCGTCAAATTCAATAGAGAGTATATTTCCCCAACGCAAATTTCGTCAGGTAGGATAGTACCCGACACAGCACCGTCACTATCATTGCACCATCAACGAGGTCTGCGTGGGAACCAATCCGTTTATCGGCGTCATCTATCACTGGATCGGCGGCTTCGCTTCCGCCACTAACTTCATTCCCTTTCGCGCCATCAAACGCTGGTCATGGGAGATTTACTGGCTCATCCAAGGCTTCGCTGCCTGGATCGTCGCGCCAGTAGTTCTTGCCTCCATCTTCGTACCCAACCTCGCCGGCATTCTCCATACTGCCTACGCCACGCATCCGTCCGACTGCCTCTACGCCTTCCTCTTCGGTGCACTCTGGGGAATTGGTGGCCTCACCTTCGGCCTTGCTATCCGCTATCTCGGTATCGCTCTAGGCTATGCCATCGCCCTCGGCCTCTGCACCGCCTTCGGCACGCTGATCCCGCCCATATACAGCGGCCAGATCACCACCATTATGCATGAGACCTCCGGCCAGATCATCCTCCTCGGCGTCGCCATCTGCCTTATCGCCGTAGCCGTCAATGGAGCCGCAGGCTGGTCCAAAGAAAAAGAGATCACCCCCGAAGAGAAGGCCGAAGCAGGCGAATCCGACTTCTCGTTTATCAAAGGCATCGCCGTCGCCATCTTCGCCGGCATCATGAGCAGCTTCTTCGCCTTTGGCCTCGCCGCCGGCAAGCCCATCGGCGACATCGCCAAAACCCAGCTCCTGGCTCACCACCGCCTCGACCTCTGGCAAAATCTTCCCATCCTGATCGTCGTCCTCTGGGGGGGCTTCCTCACCAACTTCATCTGGTCCGCCATCCTCATCGTCAAAAACAGCTCCGTCAAGCAGTTCTTCGGCGCACCTGGCACCAACCCCATGCGCGCCTCCCACGCCTCCGGCGATACCCTTGTCGACTTCGATCCGCTCGACGCTTCCACCTACGACCGGCTTGCCCCCAAAACGCTGGTTGCCAATTACCTCTTCGCTGCCATGGCCGGCGTCATCTGGTACTTCCAATTCTTCTTCTATTCGATGGGCCAGACCAAGATGGGAAAGTACGACTTCTCCAGTTGGACCCTGCACATGGCAAGCATCATCATCTTCGCCACCTTATGGGGCTTGGCACTAAAAGAGTGGAGAGGCACGAGCCGCCGTACGCGATGGCTCGTCGCCGCTGGCCTCTTCCTCCTCGTGAGCTCGACGATCATCGTCGGGTACGGCAACTACCTCAAGGCCACGCAGGTCATCGTCACAACCACGATGCTCCACTAGCTTGGCTCAGCAAATAGAACTCTGGTGCCCCATCCTTTGTAGGTCAGCGCAAAGGATAGGGCACACTCCATCCCGCTGATGTAGTTCCATGTCCTTGAACCACTAAACCTGCCCTCCCCAAACCATCCGTGATACCGTCCAAAGACGTCCATGCCTCTCTGGAAAACCATCCTCAGCTACGACGGAACCCCCTTCCACGGCTGGCAGGTTCAACCCAACCTCCCTACCATTCAGGGAACCCTCGCCCACGCAATCCATCACATCACGAGAGAGTCGGTCCTCCCCCAGGGCTCAGGCCGCACCGACGCCGGAGTCCACGCTCTCGCCCAGGTAGCCTCCTTCTTCCTCGAATCCCCGATCCCCCCTGCAAACTTCCTCCGAGCCCTCAACCACGCCCTTCCACCCAGCATCCGTGTCCTCTCCATCGAGCACGCCGCGCCCAGCTTTCACGCCCGCCACAGCGCCATCGGCAAAACCTACGAGTACCGCATCCACCCCACCAACAGCATCTGCTCGCCGATGCAGGCCCCCTACGTCTGGCCCTGCCCCTTCCCTCTCGACATGGAGCAACTCCAAGAGGCAGCCACCTACATCCTCGGTACCCACGACTTCACCTCCTTCGCCGCCGTCGACCCCGACCTGACCGCCCGTATCGCCGTGTTAAAAGATGAGAACAGCTCTACCAGCCCCCCCTCCGGAGCTTCCGACGTAAATTTCCAAAGCGCCTCTGCCTTAACCACCCGCACTATCTACGAATCGGCATGGCGCCAACACGAAGACCTTCTCATCTACAGGGTCACCGGCACGGGTTTCCTCCACCACATGGTCCGCAACCTGGTAGGAACCTTTGCAGAAGCAGGCACAGGGCGTATCCCGGCCAATTCCATCCCCACCATCCTCGCTGCCCGCAATCGCTCCGCCGCCGGGCCCACCGCTCCCGCGTCCGGCCTATTCCTCGTCAAGGTGGAATACTGAGTAAGCTCGTACAAGTCGGTAATTCGCATCCGCTAAAAGGATTTCAACACCCGCCAAATGTCCGCCAATGCCCAACAGCGAATCACCCGCCTGGCGACTCTTACCGCCGTCCACCGAGCCTTCCACTGGCTGCACCTCCACCAGCCTCAACTCCGCCAATGGCAGTTAGAGATGGTCCGCATCCCCGCGCCTTCCTTCGGAGAATCTGACCGGGCAGCCTGGTTCCTCAGTCGCTTCCAGCAACTCGGGCTCAGCAACATCCACCTCGATAAGGAAGGCAACGCCTTAGCCGAACTTACTCGAAAGGCCCCCCCCCATCAAGCGGTAACTTGTTCGTCGAAATCCGCGGTCGGTCTTGCTTCTGACCCCGTCATCCTCCTGTCCGCCCACCTCGACACCGTCTTTCCGGGGGGAACCTTCTGCGACCCCACCGAATCCGGTTCCCGCATTTACGCTCCCGGCATTTGCGACAACGCCGCCGGACTCACCGCACTGCTTGGCATCGCAGCTGCCCTCCGCTATGCCAACATCACGCCTCCGATCCCTATCCTCTTCGCTGCTAACGTAGGCGAAGAGGGCGAAGGCAATCTTCGCGGCATGAGGCATCTCTTCGAGCAGGGGCCCTACTGCAACCGCATCGCCGCCGCGCTCGTCCTCGAAGGCGGCGGCACCAACACTGTCGTCACCCGCGCCCTCGGCAGCCTGCGTCTGCGTATCACTGTAAAGGGGCCAGGCGGCCACTCCTGGGCCAACGCCGGAGCACCCAATCCTATAATCATTCTCAGCCGCATCCTCACTGTCATCGCCGACATCGACTTGCCAAGCAAGCCCCTTATCACTCTCAATGTCGGACAAATCTCCGGCGGACACTCCATCAACTCCATCCCTGAATCCGCCACCGCCTTGCTCGACCTGCGCTCCACTAACCCTGACCACTTACACGCCACCGAGACCGCCGTCCACAAAATCTGCAACAGTTTCCTGGCCACAGCTACTTCACAAAACGCTACGACAGCCACACCCGAAGTCGCGGTTCAAAATATAGGCAATCGTCCCGCTGCCGTCCTTCCCGACGACTCACCCCTGCTCGAAACCCTGCGCGCGGTAGACCGCCACCTCACCCTGCGCACCGAAACCCACCTCGGGTCCACCGATGCGAATATCCCTCTTTCCTTGGGAATTCCCGCCATGGCCATCGGCAGCGGAGGCAGCGGAGGCGGCATCCACACTCTGCAAGAGTGGTACGATCCCACTGGCCGCGAAACCGCCCTCCGCCGCATCCTCCTCACGCTGCTCGATGCCACTCAGGTGACCGCCGAAACTCGCAGCCCTCAGTAGCCCTGCAAGACATCAAGGCTGCCTTCCGGTTTGAAACCGCAGATCCGCCATTGCAAAGCCATACTGAGACCGCGCATTCGCGTCGCCGATCGCCGCCTGCGTCTGCTGCAACTGTGCCTGACTCAGTTCCACGATGGAGCTCAACCCAAGCTGATACCGCGTCTGCGCCAGATTGAGTGCGAGATTCGCCTGACGCATCAACTCTCCCGTCACCGTCACGCGCTGCAAAGCAGTGTTAGCATTCAGCCACGCCGTCCGAACATCGCGAACCACCTGATCGCGCAGGTCGCGCGTGCGCTCGGCCGCAGCCTTCGCCTCCAGCGAAGCCTGAGAAGCCTCCGCAGAGTAGCGGAATCCGTTGAAGATCGGAACGCTCATATTGACGCCCACAGCCCCATACCAGTCAGTAGGAAAATACTGGCTCGAACCAACGGGTGTCTTCCCGACTACTCCCAGTGCGCTGATCGTAGGCAAAAGCTGTTCATGCTGCGCCCGGCTATACTTCCGCGCCGCCTGCTCGTTCCACTGCAATGATTGAAGGTCGGGCCGATTCTGAAGCGCCGATGCAATCAGCGTCCCAACATCCGGAGGCAATGCGGCCAGCGGATCCGATCCGGCCACCAGACTGTAATTAGTCCGACTATCATAGCCAAGCACGGCGTCAAGCGCCGCTTTTGCGGCATCAAAATTGTTCTGGGCATCCAGTTGCAGTAATTTTGCCTGAGACAAATTTACCTGTGCAAAGCTAAGATCGAGGTCGGACTTCAACTTCGCCAAAGTAAGCGCGCTAACCTGATCGACCAGCGTCTGCCTTGCTGAAACAGTCTGCTCGGCAACCTTCAACGTAGCTTCCGCCTCGATAGCCTGATAGAACACCTGGTCCGTAGCCAGGATGATGTCTTCCCGGCTCGCCTCAGCATCCGCCAATCGAGCCTTCTCGTTTAGCTTCGCCGAAGCTACCAGATTTTGCGTATGACCGAAATCGGTAATCAACTGGTTTAGTTGAACCCCCATTCCAGCATGTTCCAACAGCCGCGAAGCAGTCAGGCTACCCGCCGACATACGGCTTGCCTCCTCAGCTTTAACCGCCGTCAGATTTCCGCTCAGGTCCGGCAACTCACTCGAACGAGTCTCTCTCACCACCTGGTGCTGCACCTTAGCCAGCAACTGGCCAATATGAATACGAGGATTGTTCGCCAGAGCAATGGTCTCCGCCTGCGCACGAGTCAGCAGAACCGGAGCACCTGAACTGGAAGCCTCCGGGATGGCTCCAACCTGCGCCGCCGCAAGCAGAGAGCCACTCACTGACGGCGCATTCGGCAACCGGATAGCAGGTTGAACCTGCGCCCATGTTATCGCTGAAACACAGAATGCAAGCCATAGCAAAACAAAAGTACGTAGCTTTCTAACCATGTTGGGCCTCCTGCTCAGCAGCCGTTTCTTCCTTGTGATGAATCAATAAATAGGCTGACGGAACGAGAAACACCGTCACAACAACTGAAACCACCAAGCCGCCCAGAATGGCACGCGCCAGCGGAGCATACTGTTCGCTGCCTGGTTCGAGAGCCAATGCCATCGGAATTAGCCCCAGAACGGTCGCTAGTGTGGTCATCAGAATCGGTCGTAACCTGGCTTTGCTCGCTTCAATCAAAGCCTGGAGAAGCCCCATTCCCTTCTCGCGCAAGGTTCCGGTAAATTCCACGATCAAGATACTGTTTGATACGGCAATACCGGTCATCATTACAGCACCCATCAGTGACATCACGTTCACAGTCGTACCCGTCATCCACAGAAAGACAAGCACACCTGTAATTCCAGGTGGCACCGCTAACAGAATGACAAAAGGATCAGAGAAGGACGCGAATTGCGCCATCAATACAAGGTAGACGAGCACAATCGCCAGAATCAGACCTATGCCGAAACTGGAAAAAGAAGATTGCATATCCCGGATCGCTCCCACCTCCTTCACAATCACGCCTTCAGGGACCTTTGTCTCCGATAAGACCTTATTCACATCAGCATTGGCATGACTTAGATCTTCCGTCTTCGGCATCACGTAGATGTCAATCAGGCGCCGAAGCTGATAGTGGTCCACCTCCGTGGGTGTATTGATTTGCTTGATACTTGCGAGCGATTCCAGTGGAGTGGTTTTAAGGCCATCTGGCGAACGCAAAGGAATCTGCATAAAATCAGTAAGTGTTTTGATCTGATTCTCCGGGTATTGGACAGTCAACATATAGCTATTACCGCTTTTCGGATCGACCCAGAAGCTGGGAGCGATCATGCCGTCCGAAGTAAGGGCGGTAATAACGTTGTCAACGACATCCTTCGGCGAAACGCCCAGCAGGGCAGCACGCTCTCGATTGATATTAAGTTCAAGCCCTGGATAGTCCAGATCCTGAGGAACCAGCACATCACTGACAGAACTGAGCTTTCGCAGTTTCATAGCCGTCGCCTGCGCCAGTTGATAATCTTCCTTAAGACTATTGCCCGCTATCTGAATATCGATAGGCGCCGGCTTACCTTGATTTACAACCGAATCTACTAGACCACCCGCCTGAAAGTAAGTTCCGACATCTGGAAAGTCTTCGGTGAGCTTACGTCGAACCCGGTCCATGTAAATATAACTACCGATTTTGTGATCTTCCTTCAAGCTAACCTGAATAAACGCAGTATGCATTCCTGAATTAGAGGTGTAGATGGCCGAGAGATCTGGGGTAATACCAATATTTGAAACAATAATGTTCAGATCATGAGGAGTTACGATGCCTCGTATGTCCTGCTCCATCCTGGCAACATATTCATTCGTCAGCTCAATTCGTGTTCCCGCCGGTACCTTCACGTTAATAACGAACTGCCCCGGATCGGTCCGTGGAAAGAATGCTTTTCCCATAAACGGATAGATCGCAAGACTGAGAATAAACATGAACGAGAAGCCGCCAACAACAATACCTGGCTTTTTGAGGCATTTCCATATGGCACGTTCATACCAGGCCAGAAGCGCATAGAACCCGCGATTGAAGTGGAAGATGACAGCGCGAAATGGATTTCGCTTCTTCGCTTCGTTCAGAGCGCTGGCCGGGTCCGTTTTCGATTCCACTTCTTCGAAGTCTTCATGTGTCTCATCCATACGAATGAAGCGTGCGCAAAATAAAGGGACAACAGTCATCGCGACGATAAAGGACGCGAACAATGCAATCACGACAGATAATGCCAATGCGGTAAAAAGATATTTACTCACTCCATATAGAAGCACCACAGGAAAAAAGACAATACAAGTACAAACTGTTCCCGCCAATACAGCGAGTTGCACTTCCTTTCCACCTCGCTCGGCGGCAACAACAGGGGACTCTCCCATCTCCATATGTCTAAATATGTTTTCCAGCACGACAACGGAATTATCGATAAGCCGAGAAAGCGCAAGCGCAAGACCGCCAAGGACCATCGTGTTGATGGAACTGCCGCCCATATTCAAAATAAGAAACGTTGCCAGACAAGAGATAGGAATGGAGAGCAAAACAGCAATCGTTGCGCGGAAATTACCGAGAAATAACAGAATCATGAGTGCCGTGAGCACAAGACCAATCATGCCTTCGTTGATCACGTTCTTCACTGCGATCTTGACAAACACCGATTGGTCGAAGACCACATCCGTCTTCAGCACCTTAGGAACGTCCAGCAAATGAGCTACAGCGTTCTTGACACCATTAACAATGGTGATCGTGTTTGAATTGCCGCCTTGCTTCAATACCGGAATGTAGACCGATTTCTGCCCATCCACCCGAACAATATTGGTCTGTAACTGTCCTGCATCTTTCGCCTGCCCGATATCCCCCACCATCACAGATGAGTTACCCACCGTCTTAAGTGGTAAATCATTAATCTGATCGACGATAGGTACCTGACTATTTGCATAGATGTTGTAGTCCTTGGGTCCGATCCGAACATCCCCGGCAGGCAAAATCAGGTTCGACGCGTTCAGGGATTTCACCACATCCATTACGCTCATCTGGTGGGCTTCCAGCTTTACCGGATCGACATACACCTGAATCTGCCGATATTTTCCGCCATATGGCTGTGGGACTGAGGCTCCGGGAACATTCGCAACCTGGTTCCTCACACTGAACTGCGCAAGATCTTTCAACTGCGTCTCATTGAGACCCTGCCCTTTTAACGTGATCAGGCAGACAGGCATGTTGGAAGCGTCGAATTTGAGGACAACAGGTGGCAGCGTTCCCGGAGGTAGCCGACGCAAGTTCGCCATGGCGAGGTTCGAGATATTACTTACCGCAGCGTTACTATCAACGCCGGGTTGAAAATAAATCTTGATCAGACTTACACCGGGCAATGAACGAGACTCAATATGATCAATTCCGCTGCCAAGTGTAAAGAAGCGCTCATAGCTGTTCGTAATATCGGATTCAATCTGCTGCGGCGGCATCCCTGAATAAAATGTTGCCACTACCACCACCGGGATATTCACCTGCGGAAATAGGTCAACCGGCATGCCGATGACAGTCGTCACACCTACAACAACAACGATGAGACACATCATCAAGACAAAGAAGGGATATTTAATGGCAAACGATGACATTACTTACCTCCCACTTCGCTCGGCATCGAAACTGATTCGAACTTCGGACTGACGGGCTGTCCCACCTGATAGTTTGCCTGGGCAGATACAATCACGAGTTGGCCCTCGGTAAGGCCACTGGTAATCTCAACCTTGTCCGCCCCCTGTACCCCCAAGGTGACAATCTTTTTTTGCACATGATTACTTGAGTCAAGCGCTAAAACGTATGACTGTGAATCTCCCTGCACAACCGCTTGAATGGGAAGAGTCAGGACGCTTTTTCGTTGCTGGAGCGAAATAATCGCCTCCGCATACATTCCAGGGCTAAGTTCCAGCGTAGGATTGGCAACGTCTACCTCAGTAATCATCGTTCTGGTCGTAGGATCCAATGCACGAGCAAATCGGATTACCTTGCCAGTAAAGTCTTTCCCGGTAGCCTGTACTTTCACCTGCACAGTTCCACCATCTTCGATGTACGGGACGTCTGCCTCCGGCACCGGCATACGCAACCGCAGCATGTCGCTTTGTGCAAGCTGCACGACAGGCATTGCCTGTGTATTCGAGGCTGTCCCAGCCTGGATCAGTGACCCCGTGTCGGCATAGCGCTTCGTAATGACTCCACTAAATGGGGCAGTGACAACGGAGTAGTCGGACAAGGCCTGAACTCGTTGCTTGTCGGCACTCGATACACCTAATTGCTCTTCCGTAGCTTCGAGAGCAGCCTTTGCAACATCGACGCTAGCCTCTGAATTCTGATCTTTCGCCAGTGCATCATCCAGCTCCTGCTGCGCGATCAAGCCCGGCCGCTGCTGTGCAGCTTGAGCCAGACGCATGTACGCATCGTGCAGCGCAGCGTGGCTCGACTTAGCTCCGGCAACTTGGCTCTTGGCTCGGTTGATCTCCGATTGACTATGTCGCACCTCAGCCTGTGCTCCTGCCAGTTGTGCGTTGAGTTCAGGAACCTCCAGTGTCGCAATTACCTGCCCAGCGTATACGCGGTCACCGATGTCCACGTTAATATGCCGAATATACCCCGATACCTTGGCATGAAGATCAACTTGCTGATACGGCTGAAACTGTCCGGCTACTGTAAGTGTGCTGGCGAGATTGCCCCGAGTGACACGAACCACCGACGCACCTATCGGAGCCAAGAGGGTTGCTTGATGGCTACTGTTTTTACAGCCAATGGAGACTAAACACGCCAAAGTAACTAGCACGGGGATCCCTGCCGAGGTCAGGGAAATTCGCTTGCACATGTTGTAAACACCTGTGTTGAAACGGAAGCCGGCATAGAAAAATACGCAGCCGCAGGTCCTCCGGACAGGAACCTGAAACTGTGCTTGAGCAATTGTGCTCAAGGCAAACGCTATGTGCGGGGATTAATTAACGAGAGGTACAGGCGGGGGACGAAAGAAGAAGAAGGTCTGGTCGGGCTGCTTAGGGGCCTTAGCCCGATGCCTTACACTTCTCGGGGAGAAAGTGGGCTTCAGCGACCACACCCATGCCAGCACGACACCCATTGCAAGGGCGAAAAACGTGACCGGCTCAAGGTTGACCGCGGGATCAGCGGCTAGCTTTGCACTTTCAAACGTAGCGGGCCTTTCCCGTTGCGAGAGCAGCTTTGCCGCTGACATATGGGTTGCGGGATTATAGAGGGAAACCTTATAACGAACGCCCCACGAGAAGACTGCGAACGCAAGCATGGCAATGGCAACGATCATCCACTGCGAACCGCCGCGCCGTCTTGTCTGCTCAACATTCATCAGTTCAGTTGGGTCATGTCAATTTGGAGAGCTTTCCACTAAATAGACTCTCGCAACACAACTTTAGTATGGTGCAAAATTTCAAATTTCGCAAAGCTCTTGAATCAGAAGAATTTATTTCCCTGAACGGATGGTGACTTCGGCAACAAATTTCACGCATTGCATCTCTGCCATCCCTCCCATACACTGAATCCAGTCATGGAATAACCGGAATGGGCGGTTAGCTCAGTTGGTTAGAGCGCCTGCCTTACAAGCAGGATGTCGGGGGTTCGAGTCCCTCACTGCCCACCAAACCCTTCCGCAAGATCTTTAGATCTCACACAATAGCCTTAGAATCAGCACCTTACAGTACGATGGCTGATGCCCTCTAGTCCCTACAGTACCCTCTAATTTCGGCCAATCCCCTGTTTTACCTTACAAAATCAGAGTCACCTTACAAAGCCTTACAAAACTCCATAAGACCACCGGATCGCCTGAATTTGATCAGCATCACAGACGCGAAACGCCCCGGTGATGAGCCGGGGCTGTGACGTCGGGGATGCTGCGGCTATGTTAGGTTTGCTCGTCAGCTCCCTTTCAGGTTTGGTGAACCTATGAAAGCGCCACTTGCGCCTCATAGGAGAGCACTATGCCAGCAGTGATCGGATGCGATGCCCACAAGCAGTTCTCTGTCTTCGTGGAGATCGATGGCAAGGGCAAGACCTCACCCGCAGTCAGGGTTGAGCTGTCACCCTTATTCCGCTGCGTAGCAGCGTGCTTTTCAAGAGGCACACCACAGAAGCCAGACAAGGACTCTGATCAGCGGAAGGCTAACGACAGCACCTTGAAGATTCCGAACGCACATTCTCCTAGCTCAAAGAGAAGTACGATTCCGATCAACGGATCAACCGGCCACTTTGCGAGGGGAGCTTTCTTTATCCACCACGATCCGACCGTCAGCGATGCGATCAGAACGACTGCTGCGGCAGCAAAGAGCAAAAATTGGTCTCTTGGATACATGCCTGGAACCATACATAAGCGCTAATCAAGAACACAAGGGTGGCGATAAGAGCCGAAATCCGATATGCATTCCGCTGTGTCTTCGTGTTTTGCTCTATCGCTTGATTGTTCATCTTGGCCCCTCAGTTGCAGGTACTTGTCAGCGTGTTCGTCTTATCGTCCCAACTATCGGTGCAGTGCTTCTCCAAAAGATCCATTAGCTGGAAGGGGTCGTAGCCGGACTGATACCCATAATTGACGCCGTTTGTCGGTGCCTTCTGTTGGCCGAAGAAGTTCGTGTTCTTCGTACCCGAATATTTAGGAAAAAGATTGTTCCAGAGACCTTTAGGCGTAATGATCTTGTTGTTACTGGGCAATATGCCAAGGATTTTCAGAGCCTGTACGCAGGTCGTGGTGCAGTTGTTTTTAAACAACATGTAGGGATTGGAAGAATTGGATAAATTGCGAATGAACTCGATCACCTTTTGAGCTTCTTCCGGACTCGTTTGGATCGTCAGGGACGCGAAGTTCTGACGAAGATCATCAGCGCTAAATGTGCCCTGGGGCAATAAATGAATTCGTACTGTTTACCGGTGCCCCTAATGGCGTCAAGCCATATTCCGAATCGTGAACTGGGCCAAAGCTCATTGCCGCAGCATCCCCAGTCTGCTGATTCTCAGCCACGAACATGATGTGGCCGAAACTTGTCGGCTCAAGTGGAGCTGACTTCTCATAGAAGACCGTTATGTCCTTGCCGTCATCATCCACATACTTCAATGGATTGTCGGCGGCGTAAGCGTACTTGTTGAGGGTCTGAGGATTGAGCACGCGGTCATCTGTGAGGTTCAGCGGATCGGGCGACATGAAGCGGCCCATCGTAGACGCGTACATGCGAGCACCGAAGTTATCCAAGCCGCTTTCAGCGTCTCTTTCTTTGCGGGTAAAGTGCAGAGGATCAAAGCCGATGGAGCTAAGAGCATCGCCGAAGGGCAAGCTGGTATAGGCATTACGGTATACGGGTACAGCCGTTGAGCCTATATCTCCTTCCCCGCTGCTTCATATCGCTTTGTTCCCAACCAGTCCTTTCCTGCCCAAAAGAAGGTTTGGTTTTCCCAAGACCCGATCAGCTCGCCGTCGATATAAGCCATAAAATTATAGTAAGGTCCAGAGCTTCCCGTAGGCGTATCAGTTCGCTGTTACCGGTACACAAAAAGAGTTGGCCGCCGAACTCAACCCCGTGATGGCTGCACTTATGGGGATGTTGACCCGGATTGGGCGGTATGCTGCGTGATGTTCTCGTGAACGAGACTCCTATGAGGCATCGCTTCGAAAATCTCGTTTATCGCCTTGGATGTCGTGCTCACCTTCTGCTCCAGCAGCACGTCACCTTCTCATCCAGCACGCAATAAAAGCTCGACCTGTCGCCCAGATCCAGACCGACTGTCAGGCGTCGGTCCTACTTGTTGAGTGTCTCCTGCATCATCGTGGTGGTAAGCTTCTTCATCGCCGGTATCCTTGTCTCCCGCGCTTCGCGCGCGTCGATAACTGGGAGCTTAACGCATCCCGCTGGAGACCGCCCTTCTCATCCCATCTGTTATCACCAATTGACACGCCTCCCGAGCGGAGCTATGCTCCGGACGCCAGTCCGCCTTCGATGTCTTGGGGTTCAATGGACAGGGGCCGGCACGCAACTCCCCGCTATTGAACTAATGCACTGAATCGCCAATCTAAGCGTGTAAACCGAGATAAGAAGCGCGGTTTGACAGGGGATATGCACGAACGCACATCAACTCCTCCGAGCAGTGAAAGGGCAACGAGAAATCGGACTGGATCTTGAAATCACGAGCAATTCCGGTCATTGGTCAAGTGGATGACGTGCTGGTGCTCATTTTAGGACTGGAGACGCTGCGAAGATTGACGCCAGAAGATGTTCTTACAGAGTTCCGGGCTGGCGCCAAGTCGCATGGGTCTAAGCCAAGGGGGAACCATGTAAAAAAGATTTTGGAGCCTTGTTAGCGTCGCTGGTTTCTGAGTTTGCCCCGGCCAATCGTGAGACTACTCTCAAAACAACCAGATGAAACTCGATTCAGTCAGAAGGAAAGTCTTGCACCGAACTGGAACTGCCGCATGTCAGAGGCGGCGGTTTCCTGACCGGCGGCGGTATAGAGCAGATTGACGTCCAGCGTATTGTTTTTATTGATGATGTTGAAGAGGTCCATCGTGAGTTGCAGCGACAGCTCGTGTGAGAAGGTGAATGCCTTGGCGATGCGGAGATCAGTAAAGACGGTATAAGGCTTGGTGGCGATGTTGCGGCCGAGCGTTCCGTTGAAGAAGCTGCTGCCAATGCCAGCATTGGCTGGCGCGTCGATGTAGCAGGGTAGATTGAAGGCTCCGGTAGGCGAGTATTTCGAGAGCACAGGGCTGGTGCCGCAGCTGGTAGGCGCGCTACCAGGCAGGACGGCGTTAGGGCGGTCGGTGAGGGGATCGAAGTCGAAGTTGGTATCCGTGCCGGTGAGGACGTTGAAGGGACGACCGGAAGATATTTCGAAGATCGGAGCGACCGCGACTTCCGAGAAGACGGCAGGGACGAAGCCGGTTCCACCGACGCGGCCGGAATTGTAGACCCCGGAGAGGACGAAGCGGTTGCGCTGGTCGAAGGTGGAGTTGCTGCGTTCGGCGTTGGGGTTGAAGTTATTCTGCGGAGCATCGGAGGTAGAGACGACATCGGTGGAATCGTCGATCGCGTGCGACCAGGTGTAGCTGAAGAGGAACTCGTACTTGGAGGAGAAGCGCTTCCTGAGGTTCACGCTGAGGCCGTTGTAGCTGGATGTCCCGCTGGTGAGGTTGGGCGACATGTCGCCGAAGGGGACGGCGAGGCCAACTCCGAGGCCGTCCGCGGTAGCGATCTGGCCAGCGAGGGTGACGCACGCGCCTGCACCCTGGCTGGCGAGGAAGGGGCCGAGCGAGGCGTTCATGCCCGACTTGCGAAAGAAATTGAGCAGTGGCGGCGCTACATAGGGGCCGCGGGGACCGGCTCCGCAGGGAATGGTGCCGCTGCCGGTGGCGACCGTGAGGGGATTCGATGTACCGCTGGCTACGGCGGTCTGCGGAGTTCCGGGCAGGACGGAGGCGGTTCCGGCGTTGACGGCTGCGACGGCATTGCGCCAATTGGCAACCAGCAGCGACGGATTGACGGGATTGACGTTGATGGGACGGTTGAGATGCCGGCCGGCGGTGGAGTTAAAGGCGATGTTCAGGGAGAGGTCGTGGCCGAGGTCCTGCTCGATCCCTAAGGATATCTGCTGGACATACGGGGTGACGTAGTTGAGATCCGCAGGCAGGCCGGACGGGAGGATGGCGAGCGGGAAGCCGGTGGAGAGGAAGGTCTGATTGACGAAGAGGGAGGCTGGATTGTTGGTGTCGAATCGCTGCTGGCCGGGTAGGTAGTTCAGGCCTGCGACGGGGAGGCAGTTAGCGTTCGAGAGCGAGCCCTGGAAGGTGTTGGTCGCGTTCAGATTCAAAGGGCCGATGGTGCTTGCCGCGGTGCAGGGCGCTCCGCCGGCTACGATGACCAGGGGCACCGTGTGGGAGTTGAAGATCATGGATTGCGACTCGAGATTTCCCGGGGCCCGGTCATAGAATATGCCATAGTTGGCGCGGACTACCGTCTTGCCATCCCCGCGTGGGTCGTAGGCGAGACCGATACGCGGCGCGAAGTTAGTGTCCCGCAGGCGGATACCCTCGCGAACGCCATAGGTTCGCTCGGCCGCGTTGGTGTTGGCGTTGAGCGCGCTCTTAGTGGGGAAGGCCTCCACGTCGTAGCGGATGCCTGCGTTCAGCGTGAGTTTGTTGGTCATGCGCCAGCTGTCCTCCAGGAAAGCGCCGAGAACCTTCAAATCGTAATAGAACTGGGTGATGCCAATGCCCTGCACAAAGGACTGGGGGATGCCGAGGCCGTACGCCTGTATCGGTGAGAAACCGGGCAGGCCGGCCAACTGGGGCGAGATGTCTGTCGAGTTGAGGCCGGCGAAGGTGTAGTCACCACCACCGTACAGCTGTCCCTGCTTCAAATTGATGGGGATATAGCGGAGGTCGATGCCGATCTTGAAGGTGTGGGCACCGCGGGTGTAAGTGAAGTTGTCCTGAAGCTGAGTCTGATACTCGATGCGGTCGACTACAGAGAAAGGGGTCTTGCCGAAGTAGCCGAAGCCGGGGATATTGACAGCCACGCCACTGCCGCCGGGCGAGGGAGAGTTGGCAAACCGAACCGGATGGCGGGCGAACTGGATGTGGAGTTCATTGATCTTGTTCGAACCAAGGGTGACGGTGTGCTGACCGACGATGGAGTAGTCGTGGTACGTCTGCGTGGCAGTGCGAGAGAAAGAGTTTTCGCCTAGATTCTGGTTGGCGGCACTCTCCTGGATGCCGCTGATAAAGCTTGGGCTGACACTACCGCGGAGCATCAATTGCTGGTTCGTGGTGAGCTTGTGGTCCAGACGCAGCGAATAAATCTCGGTCTTATCCGAGATGGGGAAGTTGCCGATAAGGCTGTTGAGCGGAGTGAAGGAGGCCGGCGTCACCTGGCCCGAGGTGACGAATCTGTTTGCACCGATGGTCGCCTGCAGGAATGCGGGATTCTGGCCCGTAAGAGCGAGCGAAGAGCTGGAGCCGACCAGCGCGATATATTGCTGGATTCCGGGAGTAGCGGTCGGTACCGCGGTAAGGAAGGACTTCTGCTGTGCGGTTCCCTGAACGGTCAGCGCGCCTGCGGGAACTCCGTAAAATCTGCTGACATCGATGCTGGTGAGGTTGAAGTTATTCCTGCCGATGACGGAGAAGCCGGACTCTTGCCGACGAGTGATCTCGGTTGCGAAGAAATAGAAGGTCTTGTCCGGCTTGATGGCTCCGCCTAGCGTAAAACCGGCTTGCACGCGAGTATATGCAGGCTGGTAGACGGTGCTGAATGGGTTTGTGGCCTGGATATACCTGTTGCGGAGAAAGCCGAACGCGCTGCCGTGCGTGGTGTTGGTTCCGGATTTGGTGACGATATTGACGACTCCTCCGGCGGCGCGGCCGTACTCGGCGACGAAACCGTTGGTGACGATCTGGAACTCCTGCACCGCGTCTTGCGAGACGGTGGAGCGGGTTCCTCCGGAGATGTAGTCGCCGACGTCCGCGCCATCGACGTTGACGGAGTTTGACCGGGCGCGGACACCTCCGAAGTTCAGACCCGAGGTGGGGATGGCTCCGATGGAAGGTGCTGCATCACGAGCGATCTGGGAGTTGGTGAGCGTGAAGTTAATGTAGTTGCGGCCGTTGATGGGCAGATTATTGATGCGCATCTGATCGACAGTGGTGGACTGCGAGCTGCGTTGTGTCTCGATGATGTCGGCGCCGGAGGTGACGGTGACGGTCTCGGTACTGCCAACCGTGAGGGAAAGGGACAGCTGGGCCTCTTCACCCGTAGTAAGAACGACGTTCTTGCTGACAAAGGTGTTGAAGCCCGGAGCGGTGGCCGTGACGGTATAGGTGCCGGGGGGCAGAAGGAGAAGTTGGTAATCGCCTTGATCGTCGCTTGCGGTGGAGCGGGAGAAGCCCTTGGACTCATCCGTCGCAGTTACGGCTGCCTTTGGAATTACGGCGCCGGTCTGGTCGCGCACCGTGCCACTCAGTTGTGCGGTGGAGATGCTCTGTGCCTGTAGGCTGGCGGTCCGGATACACACTAGGGTGAGTATTGCGCCAAGACAGATCATAGAAAGATGCCGCTTTTTGCGAGTGGACATGGATTTGCCCCCTTGTCGCTCAGCCGCGCCGCGCAGCTCACAAGCTAAGGCGCTGGCGCGTTTAGTAAAGCGAAGTTCTACATGAATGAACATTCATCTTGCAAGGGGCACTGCAATTGGGAGGCTAATGGCAATTGTCCCGCTCCCGAATACTCGGAATATCTGGCCGAAAGCGCACGGCCACCTGTTGTTTTTCTAATCAAGCGGCGCACTCTTTGCTAATTATTTGGCACACAGAGTGCTGGCTCAGTTCGGCTCGCATCAAACTTGGCCAACGACCAGATTGTCTCGAGCCGTTTCGACGACATCCAGCCACCGGCAGGGGTCCGGGGCCATTGATTGCTGGGTGCAGCCCTTGTACACCAAGGGCTCCTTACCAGCGACTTCTCCATTCAAACAAGTGATCAAAAGCGCTTTTCATCATTGCCTATCTGGTGAACTCCGACCAAATCGCGGTCAATAAGTGCATTGGCCTGATATGAGTGACCGTGTCAACTGGGCGAGATCTGTGAGTTTGTTTCGGTGGTTTGCGCTTCTTTTCCCGAAGACAGAGCGAGCAGTTGGAGCAGTTTTGGGCGACGATTGATCAGTCTGATATTTGCGGGTCGGAACCGCATAATCATGATCCGTCGGGAGCTGCCTCTGACTGTTATCACGAGTCCGGTCGAGCCTGTCGCATAGGGCATCGGAACCTTCATCCGGAACCCATACCGCCGTTAGATCCCCGGATCGATAGCAACGTGCCAGCTTTTCAGCATCCCGCCGATCCGTCTTGACTCGATCCCCCGCCTTAACCGGTACCAACGTGGGCGCCACAACCTCGCACTGAATGTCCAGCTCCGCCAACTGCCAGTACACGACGTAGCCCGTTGGTCCGGCCTCATAACAGGCTCTCAACTTCGCCGCCGAACCAAGCTTATTAATCAGCTTGCGGATCGACTCGGCGCGGTTCGGAATCGTTCCCAAACTTCGCACTTCGCCGTCGGGTTCAGCAACCGCTACAGCGATCGTCTCGCCATGGACATCCAAACCTAAAAATCGTAGCCTAACCCACGGTCGGCACATCGGCGCCGGTCACTCCAAACTGACTGTTCTCACAAGTTGAAATCGTGGTCGGACAACAAAAACTGGCTTTTCGCTAGCGATGCATCTGGATCAACTCCGGCGTATTCTTCTTCATCTGCTGATAGGTGTCGGTCGAAAACATGCTGGAGTCTCCCTTCAGGCTCGGTCCGGAGTTCTGACAACAGTCAGCCCGGTCGCCCACTCGCACCAGCGCCTTCTGGTCGACCACCGAGAAGCTCCTCAGCAGTACTGCGTTTACAAGGGTTAAGATGGCCGCGTTCGCACCAATCCCAACGCGAGTGCCAGCACTGTAGTGAGCGTAAAACTCGGTACCTTTCGAAGCTGACGAAAGCCGTAACGGACATCCTGCAGAAACGACTCGAACCACATAGTTCCACGCTCGCGTCTTCCTTAATCTGCTCGATCCCGCCAAACTCGATCCGTGTGAGCCGACGGGCTTCAGTCTTCGGGATGTCGGAGCGAATCTTGTCGGCGACCTGAGATTCGAAGTGGAAGCGCAGCTCCTTCTCCAGATCGGCTTCCAATCGTTCGCGGAGAAGGTCCTCCGTAACCAGCCCATCAAATTCCCTCCAGCATTCCTTTGAGAATGAGGCTCACTACATCAGTCAGGCGCATCCAGACCCTCGGTTTCAGCTTTGAGGTGGATTCGGGCCTTGGAAGTGAGCTCGTAGAACTTGGCTTCCCTACCGATCTCGAAGGGCTTCCAGCGAGAGCTGAGCAACTTTTTATATCCCAGACGATGAAGCGCGGGGTAGAGAGAGCCCTGCGGGACTTGGAGTGCGTCTCGCCAGATCTGTTGGATTCTTTGCGCGATGGCATAGCCATGAATGGGGCCCAAGGGCGACGCCCTCATGATGAGGAGGTCGAGAGTGCCCTGCGGGAGATCGAAGCTGTCGTTTGTCTTCTGCATGCCTATGGCTTCTACATATGCAGTTTCCAGGTGTAGAAGGTCAAGGTACATCGCCGTACGAACTTGCTGGAGCCGTCTTGATGCAGGGGATTCAGCAGACACAACCTCGGTTCAGTTGCTGCGTAAGCAACCTTCATCAAAGCAGCCGAGGGTTTCAGCAACTCCAGATATGCACTAGGGAAGGCCCTATCCGCCTATAGGGATGATCTTGTGCCATGGAAGCTTGGATGGATGCTTCCGTTGTGATTGGCGGGGACTTGGGCTTTCTGGTAGGACAGTTCGAGAGATGGCCTATCTCTATAAGAAGAGCCTACCTATTGACGGTGAAGTCCTCAAGACTTTAGAAAGCTGAAATCGACCAATGTCGAAGCCGAGACAAAAGATCGTTGCTGCCATTCTCGATAACAATGATGATGTCGCGGGTCCACGACCGCACGTCGTCGTCAACGATACCATCAAGGAGATAGAGAGTGGAATGGGTAGTAAATGGAATCAACGCACCAATTGGCGGCACTGATTCGAAATAAGCGTGGAGCGTGGAAAGCAGAAGTGCTTGCGGAGTTTTTGGATTGCAGTAAAAAGTCCATATACGCATGGGTGAAGCAACGCCAGCTGCCGGCAATCAGGATTGGATCTATTATCCGTTCGACTATCCGTTCGACCCGGCGACCACCGCGCAATGGCTGAAGGATCACACCGTTTAAGCTATGAAGGCACCCGCGAGGGTGGCCTTCTTATTTTACGTCCATTGAATAGCTGATACCCTTTATTGCATGTTTGGATCTCGAGAGGCAGCCAGGTACTTGAGTAGCGTTGCTAAGTCTTCGTGGCCGGTCCACTGCATCAGGGTCCGAGGGTCCACACCGGCGCGCAAGCATTGCGAGCAATAAGTGCTGCAAAACGTCTTAATCTTCCATTGTGAGCACTCTTTAGTTCCGCAGCATCCCGAACAGTGGCCACAATTCAAGCCCGCCCGTCTTACACATCGTTTCAGGAGCTGCAGCATTTTATCGTTGGGCGTGTCGAGAGCAGGCAGCTATAACGTGAATGCCGGAACTTCTCCCATCCCCTAGAAATCGGCTGTTCTCGCTGTAGCAGCAAAGGCCCCACACCATCCGCATAGCCTGCACTTGGTGTGGGGCTTTTATTGTTGACCCTGGCTACGCTTGGAAATACTTACGGCGTGCGGCGCCAGCCAATCCGAGGATGCCAGTGCCAAGCAACGCAAAGCTGGCTGGTTCGGGTACTGGGCTGGGATCCGTTGTCATAAACGATTGTCCGCCGTCGCCCGCATTCAGATAGAAAGAGCCGGAGTAGTTGACACTCTGGTAATTCGCCAACATTTGCGTCTGCAAAGTGGTCATCTCAGTGTTCAGCGCATATTGTCCGGGGGAACTGAAGTTCCAGATCAGTTCCTGGATGTCGGTGTCCAATGCTGTATTGCCCGACGGCGTGGATCCGAACAACATGCCGTAATAGGCTTCCTGCTCCCGAGTGGTATTGCCCGCGACGGCCTGAACTGTCACGTTGTAGGTGGCTGGTACAGTGATTTCGTGATTGAAGTCGTCGCAGAATGCTTCGAGAGATCCAAGAGGAGATCCGTTCTGACTGAAATTGGCCTGGGTAAGGCCAACATAGAACGAGCCGTTATTTTCTCCTGACGCATACGGCTCGACAGTCATGGACACGGTTTGTCCGACGTATGGAGCTAGGTTGAGAGTGTCTGCATGTGCAGACATGGAAGACATAGCGAGAGTTGCAAGACAGATAGCGGGTAACAAATAAACAATTTTCTTCATTTGGTATTTCTCCTCGGGCCTCACAAGATGCAGACAATCTCCCTATAGCAAGTTGTTGGCCATTTGCAAATACCTATTTTCAGGTAAAAATGTCCGCTTCGGCCAACGGGCCGGTTGATCTCATGCTCTGCGAGGCACTTTTGGGTACGAGACTTCCCACATACGTGGTAAATATTTGCACATGCCGTATAAAGAAGCTTCATGAAAGCCGGTGTAAGATTACCAAATGTAAGTTATACAAAATAAAGACCATTTTCCTTACAGTCTGAGAGTCTCTGGCTGCCAACACTTTTTTACCTTTCAGTCCGCAACCTACCCTCACATGCCTCCCCGCCTCATCATCAACGCGGACGACTTCGGCCTCACGCCGGGCGTCAATCGTGCCATCGCGGAACTTTACAACGCGAAAGCTCTCACCTCTGCAACCCTTATGGCAACCGGCGCAGCCTTCGACGATGCTGTCGCCATCGCCCACGCTCATCCAACTCTTGGCGTTGGCTGTCACATCGTCCTCACCGACGGCGCGCCAGTCTCCGACCCTCGAAACGTCCCCACGCTTCTCGGTAGCGACGGCAAAACTTTCCGACCGTCTCTCCTCGATTTCATCCAGGCGCTCGTGCGCGGCGTCATTCACGAAGACGACATTGAGCGCGAAGCGCTCGCACAGATTGAGAAGCTGCAACGAGCCGGGATAACGGTCACGCACCTCGATACCCACAAACATACCCACCTCTTCCCTGCCGTCGCTCGCCCATTGCTTCGCCTTGCACAGCATTGCTCCATCGGGGCTGTCCGAAATCCCTTCGAGCCCGCGTGGAGCTCCCGACTCGCCCCCAACGCATTCGTCCGTCGGCTTGAGTTCCACATCCTCAGCATCCTTGGCAAAAAGTCGTTCCAGTCGCTGCCTCAGCTCGGCGATGGCCAGGTCCTCACCAGTAATGGCACCATTGGCGTCTCCGCAACCGGCGAACTCAATGAGGACTCGCTCCGAAAAATCCTCTACGCCATGCCCGAAGGCACATGGGAGCTTGTCTGCCACCCTGGCTACAACGATGCTGCGCTCGCCAGCGTCGCCACTCGCCTCCGCACAACCCGGAACATCGAGCGCGAGGCCCTGCTCAAAGAAATTCCGCAGGCAGTCCGCACCCTTCCCGGCCTGGAACTCATCCATTATGGACAGATAGACCAGCCCACTCATAGCCACGAGAGACTTCCATGAAGATCGGCATCACCTGTTATCCCACCTATGGCGGCAGCGGAGTTGTCGCCACCGAGCTGGGCATCGAGCTCGCCGCCCGCGGCCATGACATTCACTTCATCACCTACTCCCAGCCCTTTCGCCTGACCGGCCGCGAGGCCAACATCCACTTTCATGAAGTCGCGGTGTCGAACTATCCTCTCTTCGAGCATCCACCCTACGATCTTGCTCTCGCTACACGCATGGCCGAGGTCGCCGAGTTTTACTCTCTGGATCTGCTGCACGTCCACTACGCAATTCCGCATTCTGTCAGTGCTCTACTTGCCCAACAAATGCTCGCCGCGAACGGCCGCAAGCTGCCATTCATCACCACCCTGCACGGCACCGACATTACGCTCGTCGGCCTCGACGCCTCCTACCTTCCCATTACCCGGTTTGGAATCGTCAAGTCAGACGGCGTTACCGCAATCTCCGGTCATCTGCGCGACCGAACCCGCGAGGCCTTCGCCGTCACCTCAGAAATAGAGGTCATCCCTAACTTCGTCAATTGCGACGTCTACGTCCGCAATCCCGATCTCGTCGCCGCCATGCGCCCTCGCTTCGCTGCTCCGCACGAGCGTCTTCTGGTTCATCTCTCCAACTTCCGTCCGGTCAAGCGTGTTCAGGATGTCATCAAGGTCTTCGCCCGCGTTGCCGCCGCCATGCCTGCACGCCTCATGCTGATCGGTGATGGTCCTGACCGCAGCGCCGCCGAGCATCTGGCTCTCCAGCTTAAGGTGCAAGACCGCATCCAATTCGTCGGTAAACAGGACAACGTCAATGAGCTGCTTCCGCTCGCCGACCTTATGCTGATGCCCAGCGAAATGGAATCCTTCGGACTGGCGGCGCTCGAAGCCATGGCGTGCAGCGTCCCTTCCATTGCTACCCAGGTCGGCGGCGTCTCCGAGCTCATCGAGGACGGAAGCAACGGCCTCCTCTTCAACGTCGGTGATGTCGATTCCATGTCCACCGCCGCTATCGCGCTCCTCCACGACGAGGGCCGCCTAGCCGCCATGTCTCAGGCTGCCCGCAAGACTGCGCAGGACAGATTTTGTGCCTCCCGAATCATTCCTCTCTACGAGGATTATTACGATCGCGTGATTGCTCGAACCACCCTCTAAGAAACTGCCTGCGGCTCCAATGAACAGATTCTCTTGCGGTTGCAAGTTTTTCCTTATCTGCACCCAAACTCACGTCATCTATACCGAAGGCGCGCAAGTCCGGCGTGCGTACTGGCTCGTCAGGGGTGCAAGGCGGTGCTTTACGACCGCAGTGGAGAAATCCCTGTAGTTCGTCGTTGCATGTTTACAACACTTCTTGAAGGAATTGGCACTTTACCAACCAACCCTATTATTCGGACACTCACGTTCCATTTACAGTAATAATATGGTGAATTTGTCGAAGGTTGACCTTGTTGGCGTTGGCTTGAACGCCACCGATACCGTGATCTCGCTTGCAAACTACCCGGTACAAGGCTCAAAGGTTGAGTTCAGCACCTCGGACGTGTTGCCCGGCGGCCAAGTCGCGAGTACGGTTGTTGCCTGTCAGCAATGGGGCATGAGCACCAGATACGTGGGTAGCCTGGGCGACGATAGCGCCGCCAGGCTTCATCGCAGGGCGTTCGCGGAGGCTGGTGTAGAGACGCAGATCATCACGGTTTCTGAGTGCGCCAGCCGTCAATCGGTCATTCTGGTCGACGGCGGGGGCGACAGGACCGTCCTTTGGAAAAAGGACGTCCGGCTTGACCTGAAGCCCAGCGACCTCGACCGCGAGTGGATCGTCAACGCGCGAGCGCTTCACGTCGATGGCTACGACACAGCCACCGCGACCGTAGCGGCGGCCTGGGCGCGCGAAGCAGGCATTCCGGTTATCGCCGATCTGGACGAGCTCTACCCAGGTGTCGAAGGCCTGATTGAGAACGTAGACTATTTAATAGTGAATAAAGATTTTCCGTGCCGTCTGATGAAGGAAACTGACCTGGAGGAGGCGCTCCGCAGAATGCAACGCCACTACGGATGCCGGCTGGCCGCGGCGACGCTGGGCGAGGACGGTGTGCTCGCATGGGACGGCAAGCAGCTACACTACACCCCCGCCTATCAGGTACCGGTTGTAGATACGACGGGCGCTGGGGATACCTTCCGTGCCGGGTTCATCTATGGATTGCACCGGGGCTGGCCGCTGGACCGGCAACTCGATTTCGCCTGCGCAGCAGGAGCCTTAAACTGTATGGCGGTCGGGGCCAGGGGAGGCATTCGAGCAGTCGAGACCGTTGAAAAGCTGATGGCAACCGGCACCCACTACCCCGCTCCCCGTTATGTACCTATGGTCATGGAGAAAGAGGTAAGGTAGAGCGGCAGGTTACAATCCCTAGATTCTCACGAGTACCACTTAACACCGTCCAACAGTACGGAGTAAAGTTTCCATGATGAATCACCGCGCGAACTGCCTCCGCATTCCGGCCACTTTTCTTGTCCTCGTGACGCTAATATTTGCCATACCGGCTAGCCACGCCCAGAACGCCCCTGCTACTCAGACACCGCCGAAGCAACAGACCAAGCCGGATCAGACCACCGACGAAGGCGGACCCCAAACCGACAATGGCCCGCTCGTCATTCGCAAGAAGCCAGAGGAGACAGAACCTGCACCGCCCCCCGCACCCGCCGAGCCGACGGTCAAAAACCCCAATAACGAGACCTTTTCGCTGCGCGTCGACGTGCCCATCGTCAACCTGAACGTAAACGTGATCCTTGATAAGACTCACCAGTTCATCCCCGGCTTAAAACCGGCCAACTTCCTTGTACTCGAAGATGGCGTCCCCCAGACAATCACCAGCGTCCGCATGACACAGACGCCCATCACTGCCGTGATGCTGCTGGAGTTCGCAGCCAACAGTTACTATCTCATCAATGAAATGCAGAACGCGTCGTACAGCTTCTTTCGCACGCTGCGTCCCGACGATTATGTAGCCGTCGTCACCTACGATCTGCACACCCACATTCTCACCGACTTCACCAACAACAGGGAGATCGTCGCCCAGGCGCTGCAATCCCTTGTCATTCCCGGTTTTTCGGACACCAACGTTTTTGACGCGCTTTACGAGACGCTCGACCGGCTCAGCCGCATCGAAGGCCGCAAATACGTAATCCTCATCGGCAGCGGCCGCGATACCTTCTCCAAGCTCACCCTCGACAAGATTCTCGCGAAGGTCAAGGCAACGCCAAATGTGACCATATTCACCATCAGCACCGGGGCACTGCTCAACGAGATGTACGGGGGCCGCGGCGGTATGGGCGGCGGCATGGCCGACCTGAACTACCTCCAGGCCCAGAATCAGCTAAAGACCTTCGCCGCCATGACCGGAGGCCTCAGCTTCAGCCCTCTCTTTCAGGGAGAGCTGCCCGACATCTTTTCGCAGATCAATAACTCGATCCGCAATCAATATGTCCTTACCTATCGGCCTACAAACTCCAACGACGACGGCTCCTACCGCAAGATCAAGGTCTTACTTGTAGACAACGAGGGCCACCCCCTGCGAATGCAGGACGAGAAAGGCAAGCCACTGAAATACTCCATCATCGCCCGCGACGGCTACAAGGCCAAACTTCCCGTCGAATAGCTGCGCAGCTTCGCACTTCAACGAGGCCGGGGCATCGTCAGATCGAGATCTGTCGTGATCATCTGTTTCGTCACCAGAATGATCTGGCCAACATGCTCATGAGCGTGCGCCACCACCTGATAGATGGCCTCCAGAACGCTCACTTCAGGCCGTCCTGGCTGTGGACTGGTGCGGTCGGTCAGGCGCTCCGGCGGCAGCCTGGCAATAATCGTACGCGCCTCCGCCACAGTGGCAGCGAACATCTCCGCCAACACGGTTCCGCTGACACCACCGTCGGCGCTGAATTCAGCCTCACGTACACGAATGTCTTCGGTGCCGCTAATGCCATGCATCACCCACTGCCGGATATTTCCGCAAAGATGCAGCACGATATTTCCCACGGCGTTCTCATGTGCTCCACCGCGACTCCAGATTTGCTCATCCGTCAGTTTGCCCAGACAGGTCGACATGTTTGTCGCAACCATGTCCAACCTGCGGCAAGAAAAATTCAGGAATAGTCCAGCGATCTCGTTTTCCATCTCCGCATTCTAGCTGAAGGACGTTGACCAGAATCGAGCCGCCCCGTACACTCTAAAAAGGCCGTCAGCGAGCACCAATTCGCGACCCCTAGATCACCTGTTGCCCCCTCGTTCAATGGTAGGACTGCCGACTCTGACTCGGCCAATCGGGGTTCGAATCCCTGGGGGGCAACCAAAGATAACACTTTCTCGTGCTTCCCAAACCCTTGTCCAATAATAAAAATCAATAACTTACGAGGGTTTATCATCCAGAAGGGTGAGGGACTCCGCGACTTGTTGGGCGAATATCTCCCCTCCGATGAAGCGATCGAAAAAGATAAAGAGATCGAAATTCGCTTGCGGGGAGGTGAATAATCAGCCAACTGATAGTCATCGGCCATCGGGACTTGTTGGCACTGACCGGTCAAACAGAATTTCTTATCGAGACCCCCAAATTGTATCGTCGGCATTTCGACCCTGAAGTCGACAGTTCGCCGAAATTATGCTTTTCCTTTTCCAATTCAGAGTGGTTTGCCCAGTGCCTTTGTACGAGTTGAATCAAATGAGCTTGTTATGGCGATGAAGCGCATACACCTGAGCAGATAGTGAACTTGTTCAGGTGTATGCGCCAACCAAATCCGACAGAGCTACGCAAATCACCTCGTAGACTGCTGGCATCGACCGATATACACCAGTTGCTTCCGTTTCAGCTCTCTCGACTTAATCTCCGCAACGTTCTGCCTCTACTGTGATGAAGATCACAATAACCGCATAGTTTGAGACGCTAACCTCATTTGTACAGAGGCAAAAACCAGAATCTCCTTTCAAACAATTAAATCTGTGGCCTACGGATCCGACAGTAGTAGCCGAGGGAATATGGGATGGAAATTCAACCAAAGGCTTTTGCTGACTTCTGGGATCTGCCGTTACTGGAATTGCTTCAGATTCTCCAGACAGCTTCCAATGGTCTGACATCAGAAGAAGCCAACCGGCGGCTTCGCCTCTATGGCCCTAACAGTCTGGATCAGGAACACCACTTCACCGCCTTACTTAGTTTTATTGGCTTCTTCACTAGTCCGCTCGTGATCATCCTTGTCATCGCCAGTGTGATATCCCTGGTCCTTGGAGAGCATATCGGTGGACTGATTATCATCGCCATCGTAATGTTCAGTGTTCTTCTGAATTTTTTGATGGAATTTCAGGCTCGTCATGCGGTCGAAGAGATACAGAAGCAGATTGCAATCACAGCACGTACGACGAGAGATGGCCGACTAGTTGATCTGCGGACAGCCGAACTAGTCCCTGGAGATGTCATCCAACTCAAGGCGGGAGACCTTGTACCTGCGGATGCCCGCTTAATCAATGTAAAGGACCTCCATGTGCGCGAATCCATGCTGACCGGCGAGTCTTTGCCGGTCGAGAAGACGGTCGCTGATCTTTCTCAAGAGAAGCACGGCATCGCAGAGGCAAGTAACAGTGTCTTCCTGGGAACCGCCGTCCAAACGGGTATCGGCACCGCCATCATAGTTCGCACTGGAAAGCACACCGCCTGTGGCGAAATTGCACATCGTCTGGCGATGCGGCCGCCAGAAACAGAATTTACTCGAGGCACACGTCACTTCGGGATGATGCTGACGTGGGTAACCCTGTTGCTCGTCCTCTTCGTCTTGATGGTGAACATCATCTTTCATCGTCCCGTGCTCGAATCTTTCCTCTTTGCGGCTGCTCTCGCAGTCGGGATGACACCTGAAATGATGCCAATGATCATTACGGTGACCCTGGCTCAGGGAGCAAAGCGTATGACGAGGAAAAAGGTTCTGGTGAAACAGCTCGCGGCTATCGAGGATTTTGGGAGCATCGATATTATTTGTACCGACAAGACAGGAACTCTCACCGAAGGGGAGATCGTGCTTGACCGGCACGTGGATTATCAAGGCCACGACAATGAGAATGTGCTGCAACTCATTTACCTAAACAGTCACTTTGAAGCGGGTATTAAAAGCCCTCTTGACGATGCCATTTTGAAGCACGATGCCCCCTCCGTAGTGGGTTACGAAAAGATAGATGAAATCCCCTTCGATTTCAACCGAAAGCGTCTCTCAGTCGTGGTGCGATACGGTGAAGACTACCGCCTCATCACCAAGGGCGAGGCTGAGAGTGTTTTTGCAATCTGCGAAACGGTCGCCATAGATGGTGTTCCCCAACCGTTCGACGACAGCCGACGGGCTGAGGCAGAATGTACGCTTAAGAAGCTAAGCGCAGATGGATATCGCGTACTTGGTGTGGCAAAGTCAAATGTTAAAAAGCAGAGCTTCTATACTGTGACGGCCGAACATGCGATGACACTGGTCGGATTCGCGGCGTTCCTCGATCCACCCAAAGAAGGAGTTCTTTCCGTCCTTGGAGCATTGAAGCAGAATGGCATTTCTGTGATCGTCATGACGGGGGACAATCAGTACGTTACCCAAAAGGTAGCCCATGAAGTAGGACTTAATGTGGACCGCATTCTCATCGGAAACCAGGTTGACGCGATGGACGATGCCTCTATTGCCTATCAGGCAGAAAGCGGCGCTATCTTTGCCCGCATGTCGCCTGAACAGAAGAATAGGGTCATCCTGGCCCTAAAGGGCCGCGGACACGTTGTCGGTTACCTGGGAGACGGAATCAACGACGCCCCATCGCTGCATACCGCAGATGTTGGAATTTCCGTCATGAATGGCGTAAACGTAGCTAAGGACGCTGCGAAGATTATCCTCTTGGAAAAAGATCTTTCCGTTGTGAACGATGGTGTATCAGAAGGAAGGCGTTCTTTCGCCAACATCATGAAATACATCATCATGGGCACCAGTTCGAACTTTGGCAATATGTTTAGCATGGCTGCCGCATCGCTCTTTCTGCCGTTCTTGCCGATGCTACCGAGTCAGATACTCTTAAATAATTTTCTCTATGATGTGTCGCAAGTCAGTATCCCCAGTGACAATGTTGACTTGGCCGCAAAACGACGACCGAAACGATGGCGGATTGAATTTATCAGGCAGTTCATGATGATTATCGGACCAATCAGTTCCATCTATGATTTCCTGACCTTCGGTATATTACTTTGGTTGTTTCATGCGTCCGCAAACGAGTCTCTCTTCCACACTGGTTGGTTTGTGGAATCTCTGGCGACCCAAACTCTCGTAGTGTTTGTGATCCGAACCCAAGCCAATCCCCTTAAGAGTCATCCCAGCCGTGCGTTGTTGTTTAGTGTACTGCTGGTCGTCACCGTGGCAGTTGTACTGCCATACACTGTACTCGGAGGATTGCTGCGCTTTACACCGTTGCCCATATCGCTACTGGGCATGATTACTCTTCTTACCGCTACATATCTGGTGCTCGTGCAAATTGTAAAGGCCTGGTTCTATCGCCGGCACGCACTGCTTTGATCGTACGAGTCACTTTAAAGCTACAGAACATATAGCTCGCCCATCAGCTAAGGCTAGTAGCATCAGGACCTAGTAAGAAACCCTTATGCTTCCTCATACTTTTGGGATGGGTCCATGGATCTTTTCGGTTAATTGCTCGTCAGAATTATCTTCAAAGCGCCCTGTTGAGCTGCATTGCCAAATGTCTCATAGGCTTTTTGGATGTCGTTAAGATGAAAACGGTGGGTAACTAGCTTCCTCGGTTGCAGTTTGCCTGATGTAATAACTTTCAGCAACAATGGCAGCGTCGTGGTATCGACGAGACGTGTGGTCAATGTGATATTGCGATCCCATAACTGTTCCAGATGTAGAATCCCGGGTTTGCCATGCACGCCGATGTTTGCAATTCGTCCACCCGGTGCGATGAGAACCTGACAAATTCCAAAGGTTTCGGGAATCCCGACCGCTTCAACACAGACATCAACCCCGGCACCACCTGTCAACTCAAGGAAGCGTGCAGCTGCTTTTCCATCTCTGTCATTTATTACAGCAGTCGCGCCAAGCTTCATTGCAACCGCCAACCGCTTGTCGTCCACGTCGATCACGTAAATCGCAGCCGGTGAATAAAACTGCGCTGTAAGCAGAACCGCTAGCCCAATCGGTCCGGCACCGACAATGGCGATTGAATCTCCTGGCTTCACTTGCCCATTCAAGACCCCGCATTCAAATGCGGTTGGGAGGATGTCGCTGAGCATCACCAGAGCTTCTTCGTCACCGCCCGCAGGAAAGTGATAGAGGCTTCCGTCAGCGTAAGGAATACGCACATATTCAGCCTGTGTCCCATCGATAGTGTTACCGAGGATCCAGCCCCCATGCCGGCAATGCGATGGCATGCCTCTTCTACAGAATTCGCACTTTGTGCAAGAAGTAATACACGAAATTATGACTTTCTCTCCCACCTGAAACTCTGTAACTCCTGCTCCGAGTTGCTCAATTACCCCGATGCCTTCATGTCCAAGGATACGACCATCGGTCACAGAAGGCACATCTCCTTTTAAGATGTGAAGGTCAGTTCCGCAGATTGTTGATGTCGTAATTCGAACGATCGCATCTCCCGGTCCTTTGATCGATGGAGTTGGATGATCTTCCCATGCATGCTGGCCAGAACCATTGCCAGACATGTGATACACCAATGCTTTCATGGTGGAGATAGGCGTAACGGGTGTGACGCCGGTGCTCAATTGATGTCCGATTGTTGCCATGCCGATTACCTCACACTTGGCGAATAATAAGTTTTCAAATTATGGGTTTCGCTCTTCCTGATAGATTGCCTACCCAGCAAGTCCAGATTCGGAGACCAATGCGCTTAGGGATGAAACACGCTATACCGATCTTTTCCAACATGTGAGCGATTCAGCATGCGGAGAGACGTTCTAGCGCATCTGGCTGCATCACCGTAAGGAGAACACCTTTGAAGGTGATCAAATTGTCACGGCGGAAGCGACTCAGTGTACGAGTAACCGTTTCGCGCGAAGTGGAGGTCATTGATGCAATTTCTTCATGGGTGAGTGGTAACGCCACCCCCTTCGTGCACTGGGGATTTGATTTTTCTGCTGTCCAGTCGAGCAATAAGCGGGCCACCCGACCCGCCGGAGACGCGGGAAGCGCAATCCGGCGAACTTCATTAAAGCCACTGCAACATTCCTGGGCGAGAGCCCTTGCCGCGCCGACACTGGCTTCTCTGTATTTCTCCAGCATTTCCATCAGCGGCCTGCGATTGATGACCCTGACCTGACAAGGTTCCAGAGCTTCTACGGTGACCTCATGAATCCCTTCAGACAAGATCGCGCTCAGGCCGAGCACATAGCCGGCATCCACAACCCTCAATATCATCGTCCGTCCCTCCCTCGATGTCGTTGTGAGCTTTACTCGACCTCGACAGAGGATGTAGACAGCGTCGCATCGGTCTCCCTGCCGGAAGAATGTCGCTCCACGCGGGCATTCGGTAGAGATCGAGACAGATTCCATAAATGCTTTGGCGTCTTCGCCAAGATGGCAAAATGCATGCTGGTTTTTTGGGGTGCAGTTCTGACAGGTTTGCATCGCTCTGCTCCTAGGGGGAGTTACGCTTGCTTACTCTGCAACTAAAATGCCAAACTAGAGCGTTTGTTTTCAATAGTTTGCATAGTTTTCCCATCGAGCAGACGGCTAATTGCGCCAAGAAGCCCAATTCATTGCGCCATCTGGCGCAGCAGTGGGTCTAAGATAGATTTATCTTTCGAGGCAACGCGGTCCATGGCGGATCTCATACAGATCGTGGTGATAGATGACAATGTGCGCAGTCTTGAACTGCTCTCAGCGGCATTAGATCGCGACGGAATCCAGATCCATACAGCCAGTAGTCCCGAAGTGGGGCTGGAACTCGTTCGAAAGCTACGCCCTCGTCTCGTCATTACTGATCTTGTTATGCCCCGTCTCAGCGGCCTGGAAGTGTTAGACCGGGTGATGATGACTGATCCGGCAATTGATGTCATTCTTATGACAGCGCACTACACAACAGAAACTGCGGTCGAGGCTATTCGTAACGGGGCCGCAGATTACCTCGAAAAACCGGTGCAATTATCTCTTCTTAGGGATCGAGTGAATAGGCTGCTGGAGACTGCACAGCGGAGACAGAGTGCGCTAAACGCTGATGCTTCCAGACCTGATGTTGTGAAATTTGAAGGCCTGATTGCAAGGAGTCCCCTAATGTGGGATATCTTTGCTAGGTTGCAGAGAGTCGCACCGCACTATCGTTCGTTGCTCATCAATGGCCAAACCGGCTCTGGCAAAGATCTGCTGGCACAAGCACTGCATCGTCTGAGTGGAGTAAAAGGAAGATTCGTTGTTCTGAATTGTTCTGCTGTCGTAGAGACCCTCTTTGAAAGTGAATTATTCGGACATGTACGAGGTTCATTTACCGGAGCGGATCGCGACAAAACCGGCCTTTTCGAGCTTGCGGATCAAGGAACACTTTTTCTAGATGAAATTGGCGACATGCCAATGTCTACCCAGGCCAAATTGTTGCGAGCGGTTCAGAACCAGGAGATTACCCGCGTCGGTTCACTCGATTGTCGCCGAGTGAATGTCCGTATCATTGCTGCCACACATAAGAACCTGCCATCAGCCATCCGGGACAAAGTCTTCCGTGAGGATCTGTACTATCGTTTGTCGATGGTTGAAATTGTCGCTCCCAGTTTGCAGGAGAGAATGGAAGATTTGCCCTTGCTCGTCCGGCATTTCGTGCAACGCTTTTCTGAGGAGTACGGCAAGCCCATTCACGGCATAGCGCCCCGAGCCATGATTCTGTTGGAACGCTATACCTGGCCTGGAAACGTGCGCGAACTTGAACATGCTATCGGTCATGCCTGCATGATGGCAACTGGCGATCGAATTGATGTGCCGGATCTACCCGAGCGGATGGTACAGGCCTGTAAATCATGGCTGGGGCATCCCGATGGGATATTTGAGATGCCCGCCACTTCTCATGCCGAATTCAATTTAAGTAATGACCCTGGCGGTTCGAAATTGGCTGCACACGAATCGCAACTTATCGCTCGCGCACTCTCCGAGGCAGGCGGAAATCAATCGCAAGCTGCTCGGCGGCTAGGAATCGGCCGAGATGCGTTTCGCTATAAGCTGAAGAAATACAGTCTGGAGCGTCAAGTCGACGACTTCGGTCTACGTAATTAACGATTTTTTCTGCAGCAAAGCAGCTACAGCCTCCCGCAGTTTTGCGGGTCCGATTGGCTTGACAAAACACGCATCAAAGCCAGAATTCATGATTTTGTCTTTCTCATCTAGCGAAGCGCTTGCCGTCAGCGCCATGATTGGGACATTCTGCAGAGCCGGTTCTTTTCGCAACTCTGTCACTACGCCAAATCCATCCCTCTTCGGCATGTGAATATCCAAAATCACCAGGTGAGGGATAGATTCAAAAGCCATCAGAAGAGCCTCTTCCCCGTCGGAAGCCTCCACCACTACATATTTGTCGTCGAGAATGGCGTGTAGAAGGTCGCGGCTGCTTTGCTTATCGTCCGCGACCAGTATGACCCGTCGAAGGCTGGAAATCTGATTAGATTGCACAATAGGCCTGCCGTATTTCAACTAATTCAACTCCTAGTCTTACAGCAGACAATGACATGCTGACGTGATTTTCATCACATCACTTTTGGAACCGTAAAATAAAAGCGACTTCCAGAACCTAGTTTGCTTTCAATCCCGATTGAGCCTCCATGCATTTCAATCAAACGCTTGGAGATAGCTAATCCCAAACCAGTTCCTTCGCGAACGCCACTTGTGGCAAAACCTACCTGATAAAATTTCTCAAAAATTTGTTCTAATTGATCTGCCGGTATGCCAATCCCAGTATCCGCGATCGTGACACGAACGAATCGCCCCTCCTCCTCCGTTTGCACTGTGACCTTTCCCCCTTGCGGAGTAAATTTCACCGCATTTCCCAACAGATTGTAAAGTATCTCTTTGAGGCGCATCGGATCAACGGCAACCAGGCCCTTGAAAATGTCATGACTTTCCAAAGCCAGAGACTTCATCGCCGCATTAGGAATGATCGCATTGACTGCTTCTGAAACTGCATCGGCAAGAGAGATATGTTCGATCCTTAACGAAATCGCTCCCGCCTCAATCCTACTTAGATCCAGAACATCGTTAATCAATCCAAGAAGATGTTTTGAGTCCTCCCGGATGTGCTGGAGAAAGCGTTTTTGTTTGTCGTTTAGAGGTCCCTCCCCTTCTTCACTCAGCAGCTCTGAGAAACCCATAATCGTATGTAAGGGAGTCCTCAGTTCATGGCTCATGCTCGCCAGAAATTCACTCTTCAAAAGGTTCAACCGTTCGGCTTCTCGTTGTCGGGCCTCCAGTTCTGCCATGTAATTTTCCCGGAGAGTCCGTATCTGGGCCTCCACCTGCCGGCGTTCACTGACATCCCGAATAACTGCTGTGACGTTAAGGCCACCCTCTCTCTGAGAGGGACTGAGGCTGATCTCTACCGGGATTTCAATCCCATCCTTTCTCAAAGCGGATAGTTCCATACCGCGCCCCATTGGACGCGCCATCGGAGATTTGGCAAAGGAGGCTCTATGCTCTATATGAGGTCCTCGCACCGCATTTGGAACAAGGACGTCCACACTTTGACTAAGCAGTTCCTGTCGTGTGTAGCCAAACATAACCTCCGCAGTATGATTGGCCACAAGAATTTTTCCGCTTGGATCGACCTGAAGAATCGCATCAGGAGCATTTTCTATTAGCTCCCGAAACTTCGCCTCAGCGAGCACGATCGCTCGAGTCTGTTCTTCCAGTTCGCGGGCAATTTTTCGTTCCGTAATATCGAAGCTGGTCTCGATAACTTCCCAGCCAACAGTCCCCTCTTGCCTCTTTCGTCGACTTAACATCGTTCGCCGCACACCATCGCGGGTTACATTGGCTAGCTCGCCTTCCCAATTTCCTTCGATCTCTAGTGCCTCACGCATTGATAATTCCGGTTCGAGGAACTCCGTCTGAAGGAGATCCCTCCCGGTTCGGCCGATCGCTTCCGTAGCAGTCCACCCATAGACCCGCTCGGCGCCCTTATTCCAATACATAATGCGATCATCTCTCGACAGCACCAGAATTGGTTCGTAGACCTGATCTAGGAGCCGAGCCTGCCGAACGAGAGTTGCGTCAGCAGCGTTCCTGCTTGAGAGATCACGAGAAATCTTCGAAATGCCGATCAGTTTGCCTTCCGCATCATGAATGCCGGACAACGTGAGTGAGACAAATATCTGGCTGCCATCTTTATGACGTCTTGTTGTCTCGTAATGATCAACTCGTTCCCCACGACGGATTGCTTCGATGAACCGCGGCGTATCCTCTTCATTTCCCGGCCACGCCAATAAAGAAATATGCCTTCCAAGCACTTCAGAAGCTTCGTAACCGAAGATTCTCTTAGCACTGTTGTTCCAACTTGTCACTATGCCTTCAAGAGATTCGCCGATAATCGCATCGTCAGAAGATTCGACAATAGACGCAAGCCATTGTTGGGCATCAGGTATATAAGGTAGGCTCTGCGAGGGTATCGCCTCGTCGATTTGCCGGATTGGTCGTTGAATTGGGGGCATTTTCACACAGGGACGTCATAGCTGTGCATTTTACTGCTACTTCCGTAATATAGACAATCCTTCGACATGACCCGAAATCAAGCGTTACTCCGAGCTTCATGCACCTGTGATCGTCGGCACTCTACCATCGGGAAGAGGTATATCACGTTCGAGTACCTGAACCTCTCCATTAAGAGGTGACCTTCATTGTGGTTTCAACTGATCTGCACCAAGAGAAGAGGATGTAAGACTAATAAATCTCAGGAAACCCAAGAGCTTCTTTGACCAATGTGATGGTCGTCACCGACGCAGTATGCGTTAGCACCTTAGATAGAAGCCGCACTGTCGGTGAAGTTGGGCGCAGAACACCTTTAAAAGATATTGGGGGTCTATGTCAGTCATTGTAGAAAATGCCTCTATTTCTATCAAAAAGATACTATTTGCCACAGACTTCTCCGCTACATCGCACAAAGCCGCCTTGTATGCAAAAGCTTTAGCTCTCCATTTCTCTTCGACCGTCGAAATCGCACACGTCTTCAATCCCGGTAAATACTTATCCTCCTCAGAAGGAATTGCCAATCTACCAGAAAATCGGCGCGTTTGTGAGGAGTATCTCCAGGATCTGTGTGCCGACTTCCGCCTTTCAGAGATTGCGGTTCGAACTGCATTACCGGAGGGATATCGGCCGTTTGCTGGCCTCCTCAAACTTGCGAGGGACGAGGAGGTCAATCTTATAGTGGCTGGTACGGGATCCAAGTCTGCAAAGGAGAGGCTGGTCCTTGGCTCGACGGCAGAACAACTCATACGCAATGCCGAGTGTGCGATCCTTACCGTAGGCCCAAAGGTCACGCTCCCTGTAGACGCTCCGATAGCCTTTAAGACGATAGTTTGCGCTGCCGACTTCTCATCTGAAGCCACGAAAGCTGCGCAGTATGCTCTCTCTTTCGCCGCAGATAGCAGCGCCCACCTTTACTTCTGTTATGTACGGGGTCTGAAAGCAGATAACTCCCCAAAGAGACAGCTACTGGACACCGCCTTTCGATCCGCTATAAAGAAAATAGTTCCTGAATATTTTTCCGATCATTGCCATCCGGAATTTGTAGTGGAGCATGGAAATGCGGCGAAAGCCATTCTCGAACTCGCTGCTAGAATTCGGGCAGACCTAATCGTCCTCGGCACGCGTAGTGCTTCATTTTGGCTAACGAATCTCGATCAGGGTGTAACACCCAATCTAGTGGCAGAGGCGCGTTGTCCAGTACTGACTGTATCGTAACGAGATTGCTGCAAAGAACATCTGGGCTATCTAGAGATCAAGAGAGAGACTGATGAACATGTTGGGGAAACCCGTATTACCGCCGTGAAAGGGTTGTTCTGAAACGATAGAAACGGCTGGTCTTAAGAGGAACCTCTAGGAGCCTTGGGAACGCTTATGGAACTATTTTTGCCTGCCCCGCTTTTTGCGCGCGGTAACATCCCGTTCCACAAATCTGCTTTCTACACCCATAGCGAAAATCTCGATCTAGCCGCAGGCCAATTAAACCGTCTCTTTCATCGAATAGACTTTGGATATGACAGCAGAACCCCTAGAAGGCGCGGAGTCGACTGGACCCATCCTCACAGGCGCCGTGCTGGTCCTGGTGCAGTTTGATGTCTGCGAAGAGATTCTACTGGATCGGTTGGGTGCGATTCTTGGTGCGGGCACAGTAATGCAGCCGAAACATCCTGCGCTTGGCTACGTCCGCTACGAACGACCCCCTGTAGTCGAAGGCATTGAAGAGTTGGAACTCCCAAGCGGGGAAAGACTGAGCGGCGAAATCAAGTATTACGATTATGGGGTTGTGAGCGTCGTCTTTCAGCTTCCGTTTTCCGGAGACTGGAGGCGGCTGGTCGGACTGGCAAGCCGCTGGGTATGGGATGTCGATTTCGCTTCACATGCTGAACGCATTGTCCGCGAAAAAATAAAGCGTGCCGCAGCAGCAATGAGCAAACCTTATGCGGAGTATCTGAGTGAAGACTACCTCATCTTCCACGTGACGGACATTTCCGGGGCCCCGTCAGCGAAGCATGCGGTTTCAAAGTATGGGGGACGTATTGCCCAGGTTGTGCGCGGCGATTTGGTTGAGCTCGCCGAAAGCGAGATTGCAGAAGTGATGCAGTCGCGCATCTCATACTATACGACGGACCTGACAGTAATCGGATGGAACGCAGCGTTCCTGTATGACACGAGTGCCGGAGCGGAGACAGCTATCCAATTGTTGGAGTACTCAAACTCCCAGTTGCTGGAGTTTCGTCATTATGACGAGTTGCTAACGCGAGAGTTGGAACACGTTTACAAGCAACTGGAAGAAGGAACCGGAACGTTCGCGCGCTGGCGGTTAGCGCGGTCAGCAACTCACCTCCACACCACGCTTCTCGAGGTCGCGGAACTGACTGAACATGCCGATAACGCCATCAAGTTTCTCAGCGACATGTTTTCTGCGCGACTGTACAAGCTGGCTGCGGCGAAGGTCGGTGTCCCGGATTACAAAGACCTCGTGACTCAGAAAGTTCGGACGGCTGAAGAGCTTTACCGTTTCATGGTGGATCAGTTTAACCAGAGCCGTGCTTTCTTTCTTGAATTAACCGTTGTGATCATTCTGATCGTGGAACTGGTCTTCCTATTTAGGGGAAAGCTTTTTTGACTAATCAGAAGCCATGGCTTGACTGTGTAGGGGCGCCAATATGGGATGGTCTCATTTGCGATGGGAGCGCCTGCGGCCTGCACAATACCAAAAATATGCGCTAAACCTGCTCTTCAACCTTCCTCTTCTTGTGGAGCCGCTGGAGCGGCAACCGAATGGGTTCGGGGCGTCCGTAGCATAAAAGGACCCGCCGATCGGGTCGGTCATTTTCCTATCCAGAGTTTGCTGCCGCGTCGCGGGGCATAGCGCGGTCGGATCTGAGAAACTTTTGGAGTGCCTAGATAGCGGCCGCGTTCACAAACTCTTTCTGGGTTCCATACCGGATGGAGAACTCATCGAATACCCAGCCTGCGGAAGATCACGGCCCGGGATGTCCTCTCAGTGTATCTACTGCTCCGGACAGCAACTAAATCCAGTGTCCATCGACGAATTTATCGGTTGCCAAGCGCTGCTGGAGCGGCGCAGAGATCATTGCTCCTGCCAGCGAGGAGCACTATCAGGCATACGAAGTCGGAGGGCGTCGTCTCGCTGGCGGGCTACACGGACATCTTTTTGCGCAACACGCTGGCCAGCGCTTCTAAGGTATTGAGAGCGGTCGACAATGAGGCCTCAGGGAAGGTATGGCGTAGGACTTTCCTCGGACAAGCATTGTTCCGTGTGATGCGCATCACAGCGTGGGCATATGTTGCGGAGCACAGTGATTAGCGAAAGATCGAGGATTAATATGTTCAAGCTTGCCCCACTGGCGTGCGCTTTTCTTCTGGCATCTTTCGTTCCATTACAGCGGAACGCGGGGCGAACAGGACCGTCAACGCATACCTCTCTGCCTCGAGCCAACCAAGGACATCTTCCGCCGCCGCCTTCACAAGGCGGAGCGCAAGGACAGTCCGCTGAACGGTACTCCGATGGCCGCACAAACAGTCTGCCGCACGTCAATCACGACCAATGGTTTGGACACGATTCTGCAGGCGATGCACGGTATCGTTTGCAGAGGCCTTTTGAACACGGCACTTTCCCCCGCACCGGCCGCAACTTTCGTTATCCTCTTCTGCGAGTTGACCGAAATATGCATCGCTTCTGGATTCCGGGTGGGTTCTATTTCGTTGTCGCTCCATGGGACTGGCCTCTGTTTCTCGACTGGTGCTGGGATTGCGGCGAGGACTTTGTGATCTACGAAGATCCAGTCCACATCGGATGGTACCTGCTCTACAACATCAATACTGGCGTATACGTGCACGTCCAGTATTGGGGGCGATGACGAAGCGCGAAGAATGTGGAGGACGGCATGGGAGCAGATGTACAGATCGGACCAGAAGGCGCCGCTCTCGATCTCCCGGTTATTTCCTCTCCGCCGGCCACTATAGGATCCCGATCTCATAAGCGGTACAAATCGTGGCTAGTATGGGCGACGATCCTCGGTCTCGCTGTCGCGGCTGTTCTTCTCACTTCGTTGTGGAGGGCACAACATGCTGCGCGTGTTGGCTACACGACGGTTGCTGTTGACCGTGGTCCTGTGACACAGAGCATCACCACCACCGGAACTGTCAATCCCGTGCTGAACATCATCGTTGGCAGCTACGTCTCCGGGGTAATTGAGAGCCTCTATTGCGACTTCAATACCCGCGTGTCGAAGGGTCAACTCTGTGCAAAGATCGATCCTCGTCCATACCAGACAATCGTCGATCAAGACAGGGCGAATGTGATGACTGCAGACGCTCAGTTGGCGAAAGATCAAGCCGGCCTGGCTTATGCCGAACTGACCTTCTCTCGTCAGTCGGCTTTATTCGGCGAGGGGGTTACCTCCCAAGACTCGCTGGACAACGCCCGCAGTGCGCGGGACGCTTTGAGGGCACAGGTTGCGCTGGATCAGGCCACGATCTCACAGCATCAAGCCGAACTCCAGAGCGCCCTGGTCAACCTCTCCTATACGGATATACGTTCGCCGGTGAGCGGTACGGTGGTTCAGCGGAACGTAACGATCGGGCAGACTGTGGCCGCAAGCTTTCAGACGCCAACCCTCTTTCTGATCGCCACGGACCTCACCAGCATGCAGGTCGATACCAACGTGAGTGAAAGCGATCTCGCACACCTAGCCGACCACAATGATGCAGTTTTCACTGTCGAGAGTTATCCTGACCGTCCCTTCCACGGACAAGTAGTACAGGTCCGCCAAGCACCGCAAGCGGTTCAGAACGTCGTTACGTACGACGTGGTAGTCAGAGTGAGCAATAAGGATTTCGAACTGAAGCCGGGAATGACAGCGACAGTGCGCATTGTGACCGATCAGCGTTCAAATGCTTTGCGTGTGCCGAACCAGGCGCTGCGCTTTGTGCCCTCCGGAACTCCGAGGGGCAAGGAGAGCACCGATCAGGCTCGGAGATCAGGAATAGTGTGGGTCATGAAAAACAGCGCTCCGCATCCGGTTTCCGTCCAGCTCGGTCTGGAGGGCGACACCTTCACTGAAGTAACCGGAGGTGACCTACACGAATCCGACGCGGTCATTCTTAATGAGCAAGTGAGTTCCCAGAGTCGCCCCGCGACGGGGGCTCCTCGACTGTGAAGCCTATGCCTCTATCCCCCGCCAGCCCGTCCATTCTCGAAGTACGCCACCTGCGCAAGGTCTATGAGTTGGGCGACGTTTCGGTGCTCGCACTTCAGGACGTGAGCTTTTCGGTTTCAGCAGGCGAGTTCCTCGCGATCATGGGAAGCTCCGGTTCCGGCAAGTCCACGCTGATGGGCATTTTGGGCTGCCTCGACCGTCCCACTTCCGGCGAGTATCGGCTTCAGGGCTGTGATGTCTCGCATCTCGCGGAACCTGAGTTGGCACACCTCCGGAGCGAGTGGATTGGCTTTGTATTCCAGACCTTCAATCTGCTACCTCGGACCACGGCCCTCGAGAACACAATGCTTCCGCTGTTTTATGGCTTGCGCAGCGAACAGGCGCCAGACCGCACAACACGAGCACGCGAAGCTCTAGCGGCCGTGGGCATGGCGGAAAGGCTTCAAAACACTCCCGGGCAGTTGTCAGGCGGCCAGCAGCAGCGCGTCGCGATCGCTCGCGCGCTTATCCGGCATCCCACTGTCCTTTTGGCGGATGAACCGACAGGAAATCTCGATACGAAAACAGCACATGAAATCATGGACATCCTGGTGCGCATGAATCGCGAACAGGGCGTTACCGTCATCCTGGTGACTCACGACAGCGGTATTGCTGCTTTCGCAGACCGTATCATCACGATGCGGGATGGGCTCATCATCTCCGACGCCCAGCAGAGGAGTGCTGTGCCTCGAGATAACAAGGCTCCAATCAGGCGACAGATGGCGCGCCCCGCTGCAAGTGCCGTCTCGTCCCACATTAACACTATGGTGCTTGGTGTGGCATTTCAGGCGATCACGCGAAACATCATGCGCTCTGCGTTGACTATGCTCGGGGTATTTATCGGTGTGGCAGCTCTGATCGCGATGGTAGCGGTGGGACGTGGAGCAAACCTCGCTGTCCAGAAACAGATCGCGAGCCTCGGCACTAATTTAATGGTTGTCGTACCAGGCACGGTCACGACCTCGGGGGTGCGGGGCGGCTTCGGAAGCGCCTCCACCCTGCGCGTCAACGATGCCAAGGCCATCCTGCGCGAGGACTCATCGGTATCCCAAGTGGCGTATCTGATTCGTCAGTCCGCACAGGTGCAATACCGCGATCAGAACTGGACTACTTCTATACAAGGCGTCACAGCTAACTATCCTCCTGCTACGAACTGGCAAATCGCCGAGGGACGTTCGATCACAGAAGCCGATGAGAACAGTGGTGCTTCGGTTGCGTTGCTCGGCCAGTCCGTATCTCAGCAGCTCTTTGGTGGCAACTCCAACCCGGTCGGAGCAAGAATCCTCATCAAAGGTGTGCCTGTGCAGGTGATTGGGCTACTCGCGGCGAAGGGGCAATCCACATACGGTCAGGATCAGGATGACATCGTCATGATTCCCTTCACAACCGCGGAACGACGTGTTTTGGGCGTCGCAGCCCCCAGTCAATCCATAGACGCCAACTGGGCATACCTTCCACCGGCCAACCCTTTCGGAATACCACCTCGATTGACCGGGCTGGTGAATCAGATTTATGTGCAGGCCGACGCACCATCGGACGTTCAGTCCGCGATCAAGCAGGTGACCGCTACACTCACTCGTCAACATCATCTCAAACCCAATGACGTGCCCGACTTCGCGGTGCGCAACCTGAGTCAGATCGCATCGACGGCGGAGAGCAGCAGTCACGTAATGGCACTGTTGCTGGCGATTGTCGCATCCATCTCGTTACTCGTGGGTGGCATCGGCATCATGAATATCTTGCTCGTCTCGGTGACGGAGCGGACAAGAGAAATCGGGCTACGTATGGCTATTGGAGCGCAGCGCAGACAAGTGCTGATGCAATTTCTCGTAGAGGCGGTCCTTCTAAGCGGCTTTGGCGGAGTTGCAGGGATCTTCGGAGGTTCTCTGGTAACGCAACTGCTTTCATCAATCGGCCATTGGCCGACGATGCTGGCTCCATCGTCCATGATAGGGGGCTTCCTATTCTCGGGGGCAGTTGGCGTCTTCTTTGGCTTTTATCCGGCAAGGAAGGCGGCCGCTTTGAATCCAATCGATGCACTTCGTTTCGAGTAGCATGCTGGTAAGTGTGACAGCTATCACTGAGGGCTTGCTGAGTTTGAAGAATGATGAGGTCGAACGCACGTCTTCACGATCATCGCTTCGGTTCTAGGCCAGCATTGTCGCTGATCTATAGTCGTGCAGGGAATCTTGTCTCGCGAGGCTTTGCTTGTCTATCTATAAAACAATCATGGAGCGGAAGATATAACACGCATAGAATCCGGCCGGTTGCGTCCAATAACAATTCAATTACTAACGGTCACCACTCCATCCCCCGAAAAGCGGTTCACGGATGTGGAGGAAACCCATGATCGCATCTTCAGCCCCATCTAGGCATCTCGAACCAGCGCACGCCACACAGCCGGGAACCCCAAGCGCATTATCAGAATTCTTTCAGCGCATCGCACAGATTGATAGCGACTTCATCGTCTATGACGATGGGTGGCGGGGTTGGACCTACCGTTACAGCGATGTAGCACAGATGGCTGGAGCGCTGACCGCACAATTTCGATCCATTGGCATCGGCAAAGGCGACCACGTGCTGATCTGGTCGGAAAGTCGCGCCGGATGGATCGCAGCTCTATGGGCGTGCCTGCTCGAAGGCGTGATACTTGTTCCGGTCGAGTTTCATGCAACGCTGGCATTGCTGCGTCGCATCGAGCAGCAGATTAGACCTCGGCTCGTCCTACTTGGCGACCTCGTCACCTATATCGAAGACACGACACAGTTCCCCGTCCGATTTCTTCGCGACGTGGAAACAGACCGCGCCCAGCCTCCCGAGAAACGGCCAGCACTCTACCGAGACGACGTCGCGGAAATTATCTACACGTCCGGCAGCACCGCGGAGCCTAAGGGCGTGATCATGACCCACCGCAATCTGGCCGCAGCCCTTCAGCCGCTCGAAGCGCAGCTCGCACCCTATCGCAAATATCTCAACCTAATACACCCATTTCGCGTGCTTAACCTGCTTCCGATGAGCCACCTCTTCGGGCAAGCGGTTACTCTCTTCGTGCTGCCACTGATCCCAGGCACGGCTGTCTTTCTCGATAGCACCAGCCCGGAAGAAATTGCAGCGCAGATCCGCCGGCGAAAAATCTGCGCCATCGTATCTGTGCCACAGATACTCGAAGTGTTACGTAAGTATGTGCTGCATCGCTTTCCCGAGACAGCAAACGCCGCGAACGAGATGGGAGCCTGGCCCCAGCGCTGGTGGCGTTATCGTACCGTTCATCGTTTTTTCGGCTGTAGGTTCTGCTGCCTCTACGTCGGCGGAGCCGCGCTGTCACCGGAGGTCGAACAGTTCTGGTTGGCCCTCGGCTTTGTCGTCGCCCAGGGCTATGGGCTTACTGAAACCGCGCCGATCATCAGCTTCAACCATCCCTTTCACGCTGAAAAGAACACTGTCGGAAAACCCATCGCTGGCTTGCAGCTTCGGCTCGGCCCCGACGGGGAGGTGCTTGTACGCGGGGACAATGTCACGCCCGGCTACTTCCAGCTTCCTGGCGAAACCGCGGCAGCATTTGAGAACGGTTGGTTACACACCGGCGACATTGGAGAGCTTACCGCGAAAGGCGATCTCATCATCCGCGGCCGAAAGAAGGATCTCATCGTCACTCCTTCCGGCCTAAAAATTCATCCTAGCGACGTCGAACACATTCTCAACGGCATCGCCGGCGTGCGCGAATCCGCCGTCATCGACAACAACGGAGTGTACGCAGTACTCATCCTCGAGCCCGGGGCTCAGGGCGAAGCAGTCATACATCAGGCCAACCAGCAACTCGAAGCCTACCAGAGAATCCGCTCCTTCTCCATCTGGCCGCAGGCTGGACTCCCCCGAACCAGCTCTACGCAGAAGCTTCGCCGCAACGATATCGCCGCCGCAATCCGCACGGGGGGCACAATCACAGCAAAGCCCGCGTTATCAATCATCGATCTGGTCCAGAAGTACGCACCCGGACGCAAAGTCACAACCGATACCACACTGGACGAGCTGGGACTCAGTTCACTGGATCGTGTCGAACTGATCCTCGACCTTGAAGAGAAGCTCAATATCACCATCGATGACAGCGCCTTCTCCTCCGTAAGCAAAGTCTCCGATCTCGCACAGCCTCTCACCTTGGCTGAACCCATCCCCGAACCCACCTATAACCGCACCTGGATAGCGAAGCTCGCCCGTCGAATTCTTCTTCCATCCATATTCTTGCCTCTCACTCGCGTCATCGCCCGCCCTGCAATTTCAGGACGACATCATCTTCGTGGAATAGAAGGCCCTATCATTTTCGCTGCCAATCACCAGAGCTACATCGACGCATCCGTCATTCTGGCAAGCCTCCCTTCAGATTGGCGTTACCATATAGCCCCCGCAATGTGGATGGAGTATTTTGATCCGCACTTCCACCCGGAGCGTTTTCCATTCTCTACGCGACTCGGCACCACGATTCTCTATTGTTTGCTAACCTTCCTCTTCAACGCATTCCCGCTATCCCAAGCGGAAACAGGCACACGACAGACCCTGCGTTATATTGGTGAACTTACCGAAGAAAAATGGTCCATCCTGATCTTCCCTGAAGGAGAGCGGACCATGACCGGCGACATCGGTCACTTCTATCCCGGCATAGCCATGATCGCCTCTCGCATGCAGGTGCCCATCATACCTATTCGTCTTATCGGTCTGGATAAGGTCCTGCATCGCGGCTCGGCAAAGCTGCACCCCGGTCGCGTGGACGTGCGGTTTGGCGCTCCGATAACGCTGAAAGGACAAGCCTATTCCGATCTCGCGAAACAGGTAGAAAATGCCGTCCGCAGCCTCTAAACACAATAGCCCGTTAGCCTGTCTCTCTTCAGAGAGAAACATAGACTCTGTTGGTTTGCAGAATCCACTTAGGGCTACGCTTGAGGGGCTCCGTTTGTCTCTTGCTATGATGCCGGAGCAAACCATCCATGGATGAATGTCCCATTCAAAAAGAAGCGCCAGCCTCACGGAAGCCGGCGCCTTTCGGGATATCACAAATTGCTTTACGCAGCCGTGACCTCAATGGTCTTCGGAGGCGCGGCTTTTGGTATGTTCAGTTCAAGCACACCGTTATTCAAGTTGGCAGACACCTTGTCGGGATTGATGGAGGCAGGAAGGTCAATGCGCCGGCAGATCTCGCTCGATGACACTTCACTGTATCTGACCTTCTTGCCCTCCTTCTCCTCTTTGGTTTCCTGTTTCTTGCCATGGATACAGACGGAGTTCGGTTCAGCTCGAACAGTTAGGTCTTTGATTGAGAATCCGGCGACCTCGGCCTTCACTGTGAAGTCTTTATCGCTCTCACTCAGTTCCACAGGCATCGGTTTCAGGAGTTCTGACTCAGCACGAAACCAATCCTCCAAGTCCCTGCCTTCAGTGCCTCTCTCCCGGAACAAGCTGAAGGCACGCTGAGCAATTTGGTTGGTAATGGCTTCGAAGTCATCGAAAATACTCCGGCTTTGCGGAAAATCAATAATAGATCTTCCAGCGGTTTTGGGTTGAATGGCAATCGCGGTTGACATGTTTCTTTCTCCTTTTTTTTGGACAAATGATGAGAATCATCAATGCTGGGCCAGCAACCTTCCAACTGTGAAGAGCCTAAGGGTGAATCGTCAGATGATTGGATACTTGCTGGACACCGGGGGCCTGACAGGCAGCGCGTTCAGCCTTTTCGAGCTCGGACCAGGAATGTACATTTCCGTAAAGCGTTACCGTTCCGTCGCTTGTCTCCACAGACATGGAACGCGCGTCAAGATCGACCATGCGCCGAAGCGCGTCCTCGATATTCTCGCGCACCTGTTGACTGGAGGCTCACGGCTTGATCTCCAGGATATTCACGATGCCGCGTACTCCATTGACCGAATGTGCCGCAATCTCCGCATTTTCCAGTTCGTGGTGCCAGTCCGAAGTTCCGGTCAAGGTTACGAAGCCATTGGCGACAATAACTTTGATTTTCTTGTCTGGCACACCGGCATGGAGACGGAGGGCTTCCACTACATCACGTGCTATTTCAGGAGCGGTGCGCATGCCCCACTGGTTTAACTTCAATGTCGTTCGCTAAGGAGACAATACTGTAGACCCCCTGCGTTGCGCGTTCCGCGGCCATTTTTTCCAGATATCCGTGGAAAAAACCGGTAAGAGTTACATTCCCGTCACGCACCTTGACGCTGATGTCTTTAGAATGAACCTCCGGTTGCCACGCAATTTGTTGTGTCACGTCGTCCTGAATACGTCGGTCCCCGGTTTTCATAAATAACTTTATGGTGGGTTACATCAAATTCCTCGTTACCGGTGAGTTGCCGAATCGAGAACAGCAGACATAGCCGATCCGGCCGCCCAACAGAGGCCGCGCGCGGAACTTAGATTACAAAATATGACTAACCTCTCGTCTATGCTGTGACGTCTGTCACGCTTGAGGGCGGTGCCAATAGCCATGATCGAAGTGCCGCATCCCAATAACTAACTCTTCCAACCAACTACTCGGCTGATTCCTGGCTTCTCTCCTGGTAACGTCACGCTGCATTTCGATTGATAAGATTCGTTAATATTAAAATTGCGGACTTCTTCTTCCTCATCGGGGCAGATCCCTCTTGCTGCTCAGTCGGCGCGCACTGGTTTACTAAGGTCCACTCTCTTTCCTAGTTGGTGAATAGAGAGCGAGATTATGGGATTTATTTGATCACCAGCACCTTAACTTTCATGGACAACCCGCCTGCTACAGACCATCTCGAGCGAGCCATCCACATACCAGTTGGAGTGCTCTTCAAAGACCGCGACAATATTTCCTGGGACGATTCGTCAAGGCGATGTGTGCGGGTGTACGCTGCTGCCGTTGCAGTTGAAGCAGTCAGGTCGGTTTGGATCAGGTGCAGTTCGCTGCAGTCCGATGTGGGGAGAATGATAACCGTACTTCCGCTGGTCTTTATGAACCCTCTTATTTGCCTAGGCATGCTCTACTCCGCCATGTTTTACCTCTACAGCCTCCCCGAACGGCCGTTCTGTGACGGCGGTCACAGCATGATCTCTGGTCGCCTCATACGTTGAATGCGGAGGTGACCACGATTAACTCCTGTGTATATCCTGATTGCCGGACCGAAGTCTAGAAACACTTCACACTTTTACATCACGATGGTGTCGAAAGACGATTCGCGAAGACTCAATTCCTTCCCGACTTCGCGGAGTATACATCATCGTATCAAGCCAGCCGACCGAGGGAATTAGCGCATTCCGGAAAGGTCGGTCTATGTCAATTTTAAACATCCGATGCATTTTCATGAAATCTCCAAACAGGACAGAAAGGAACGGCAAGTATGCAGGCCTCAGAGAATGAAACAGCACGGACGTTTGGACGAATTATTTTCGCGAGTGACTTCTCTGAGGCAGCGCAAGCTGCCTTCCCCGTGGCCCTTCGTGTGTGCACAGCGTTCAAAGCGAGTCTTTCCATCCTGCACGTCTTTGAGTACCCCAAGGCTATTGCATCCGAGCGGAGAGGTCAGATCCTTGAATTAGACTCCCTTAAGAAAGTCGCTCTAATATCACTTGAAAGGCTCCGTACAACAGCTAAACAAGAGGGGGTCACATGCGAAACGACAATGTCTACTGGAATCCCATCCCTAACAATCCTGAAGGCCCTTTCACATAACAAGTACGATCTGGTTATCTTGGGAACGAGCGACCCCCACGGGTTTGAACGTATTGTCTTCGGTTCAACTGCCGAAACCGTCCTTCGTGAAGCTTCATGCCCGGTATTGACGGTAGGCCCTCATGTGACAGATCAAGCAATGCAAGATGAGTGTAAGAGCCCGGTGCTCTTCGCGACTGACTTCGATCACACGACGACTCATGCAATTCGTTATGCGGGGGTTTTCTGTAAGGCAACACAATCGCCACTGCATTGCCTCCATGTACTCCCAGAAACGCTTGAATCCGGCACACCAAGCCAAATCGTTCCGCAGATCATGACGGAGGCGTTGCATCACGTCGCTATCGAAAAGAGCTCAGCAGATCCTCCTGCTATTTACAGCGTTACCTATGGCAACGACGTCGCAAAAGCAATCAGCGAATATGCTAGGCAGCACAGGGCATGGCTAATTGTCCTCGGCATTCAGCGGGCATCAATTCTCGCGTCGCATGTTCCCGATCACATTGCGTACCGTATCATCACGGAGTCTCCATGCTCGGTACTGACGATCGCCTACGCATCGAAATTACACCCGCACCAGGCAACGTGCTTATGAGCATTCCATGAGCAAATCGATGGTCATTCTTCAAACCTCGATAAAAATGTTCTGAACGAAAAGAAAGCGTGATCTCGATGCTACAAAACTCAGCCGATAAGAACTCTCTCATTTACCTGGTGGGCGGCGGAATCGCATCGCTTGCAGCGGCTGCCTTCCTCATTCGCGACGGAGACGTACGGGGCGGTAACATCATCGTGTTCGAAGAGGCAGAGAAAATCGGCGGCAGCCTTGACGCCGCCGGAACCTCGAGAAATGGCTACGTTATACGTGGCGGTCGAATGATCGAAAGTAAATATCTCTGTACATATGATTTATTTTCTTCAATTCCAACCCTCGATGACAGCAAAACAGTCACGGAAGAGATCTTCGAATGGAACAGAGCGATGAAAATCTCGTCGAAATCCCGCCTCTTTCGAGAGGGACATAGGATAAATGCCCCTAAATTTGGACTCAGCGAAGGACATATTCTGGCGATCGAACGTCTCGAACTCCAACCAGAAATGATACTAGGGCGCACCAGTATTTCCGATCATTTCGAACCTTCATTCTTTGAAACAGATTTCTGGATCATGTGGTGTTCGACCTTCGCCTTTCAGCCCTGGCACAGTGCGGTCGAATTCAAGCGTTATCTGCTGCGCTTCACCCACCTGGTTTCAGGATTCAACACGCTCGGCGGGATCATGCGAACCCCCTATAACCAATACGACTCCATGATTCGTCCGCTCCAGAGGTGGTTGGAGGCCCACGGCGTGCGATTTGAGTATGCTACCTGCGTCACAGATCTTGGATTTTGTCATGATGCCGAAGGCTATCGTGTCGATCGCATTACTTGTCAGTGCGAGGGTCGCAAACAACAAATCCTGATAAAAGGAAAAGACTCGGTCATAGTTACTTTGGGGTCGATGACAGAGAGTTCTAGTTTGGGATCCATGGATTTAGCGCCTGTGCTAAAAAATAAGGCGAGAGAAGGGTCTTGGGCTTTGTGGGAAAAAATAGCAGATGGCCATCCGCAATTTGGCTGTCCTGCAACCTTCGCCGATCATATAGACCAGTCCAAATGGATTTCTTTCACCACAACACTCTACGATCCAACTTTCTTTCGTCTCGTTAAAGACATGACAGGAAATATTCCTGGAGAAGGAGGCCTCGTAACGTTTCCGGACTCCAATTGGCTAGCATCGATCGTCATACCCCAGCAGCCCCATTTCATAGGACAGCCAACTGATACTCAGGTCTTTTGGGGCTACGGTCTCTTTGTGGATAAACCCGGAAATTTTGTGAAGAAACCTATGTCTTCATGTACGGGACGAGAGATTATGACGGAAATTATGGGTCACCTGAGGATTGAGTCTGATGCGCAACAAATTTTAGGTAAATGCATCTGTATCCCCTGTATGATGCCCTTCATTACTAGCCAGTTTTTATGTCGAGCCAAAGGAGATCGTCCTCAGGTAGTACCGAAGCGCTCAAAGAATCTCGCCTTTGTCGGACAATTTTGTGAACTTCCGGACGATGTAGTATTCACTATAGAATATTCAATTCGCTCGGCACAAACTGCAGTTTATGCGTTACTGGGACTGCCTAGGGACCCACCGCCCGTATACAAGGGATATCACGATCCACGCATCTTATTCAAGGCTTTCTTTGCATTGCACGACAGGCAAGAAGGCCCGTAAAGACTTATAAGTCGAAAGCTTCTGGTGACAGGGATTTTTACTTGGATGACAACACCATTTTTCGATTGATCTCTGCCGGAAGCTGAAGGATCACGGAAGATTCAGCTTCCAGTATCGAAAGATTTCGTTGGAAGTCTCTGTCTGACGACCACAACTCCATCCAATACTAATGATATTTAGCATTGCTAGCGCATTCTGTAAGTCACCCTAATAACATTCGCAGCGACATTGTCAGACTTCGTTGCAGAAGTGCGTTCTCTGATTTTAAGTGGAATCAAAATGAATGAGCTTTGCAGTTCTTGGCTTCGCGAGACTATGGTTCCGTCGGGCTTTCCGAACAGCAGCGATTCTGAGACCGTCACGCCTGGCTCACGGAGAGCCGTGGCAATTTCTTCACAAAGATACTGTAAGTCCTGAAAAGCATGCGGCATGGAAAGAGACTTTTCCATAAACAAGGCATGACGAATCAGGTCGTATCGCAGATTCCAGTTGAACGAAAGTATCTCCTCGGTCCGACATAATGATCGTATGGAGCAATTGGGGAGATTACGGTGATCAGCATCACTGCGATATAGAGCAGAGACTTCGTCCGGCGATGTGACCGAAATCACCGAACGGTCGCGAAATGACGCTCAACATTAAAGATAAGAGCGGAAGGGATTTGAAGCATAGCGAAGGTTCTGCTAGTTAGCTCTGCCACATGGAGTTACCCAGTCCACGGATGCAGATAGGGTTGATGTAAATCGGACAAGGGGCATTCTTCAACTTAACTTGTTGAAGTCAGTGCGATGAAATTTGCTCGACAAAAGCGATAGAAAGGGGAAAAGATGATCACTTCTGCACCAGCCCAAATTACCTTCGAGCGAATTCTCATCCCGACTGACTTCTCGGATGTCTCTGGGCGCGCAATCGAATATGGCAAGAGCATTGCCACTCGTTATAACGCACAGATCTTGCTTACGCACGTGAATCAGCAGGTTCATTCGGCCCCTCCTATTGATGAAGGGGGACTTAGTAATGCGATTCAACAGGCGATCGAACAGCAACTTGAACAGGAAGGAGCAGAGCTGCGATCTGAAGGATTCCACGTCCGAACAATCTCGGTTACGGGAAAGGTACAAGAGGAGGTTCTCTCAGCAGTGAATAGGGAGAAAGCTGACCTGGTTGTGCTTGGTACCCACGGCGAGACCGGGATCGAGCGTCTATTGTTTGGGTCGGATGCGGAGGCTCTATTGCGAAATTCACCCTGCCCCGTGTTGGTTATTGGCCCTGTCACGCAATCTCCGAGCAATCTGGCTTGGCACCCCAGCAACATCGTTTGTGCTAGCGATCTCAATCCAGATACAGCGACAATAGCGGCTTATGCCTATATGATCGCTCGTGAATTTCAGGCTGCATTCACTTTATTGCATGTCCAAGATCCCGTTAAAAAAGAAAAAAAAAGCGATCTGCAGTTATTCGAAAAGGCATTCGAACACATTCTTCCCGATCAACCAAGTCCAATCGTCGCATTTCGGAACATGAGTCCAGGAAACGCAGGCTTTGCAATCGTTGATTTCGCGACGGATCGTAACGCAGATCTGATTGTGATGGGTGCACACACCGCTTCCTCCACTGCAACACATCTCATGCGTGGGCTCGTGCCGCAAATTATTACAGATACGCCATGCCCTGTCCTGATCATACATAAGCAGGGACATGAGGAAGTCGCTCTTAGCTGACAGCAAGAGCGGGTTTTATCTTCCCAACCTCGGCGGGTTGGCTACTAAGCCTCTTTCTTTCAATTGTGAGCATAGGGCTTCGATGGAGATTGGGGCAACCGCCAACAAAGGATTAACTTGGAGGCTTCCACTCCTACTGTTTATGGGCGAACTGCACTGGTGATAGCGCGAATTTCTTCCTGTCTGTGCATCGTCAATTTTCGGAGAGCAGCACGCAGGGCCGCATCCTCGTTGTAGATATCGGGGAGAAAATACACAGCTCCGTCTTCTGCGGCGAACCCTGTTCCATACACGATGAGAACAGGAATCGGATGACTCACTGCAACGGACAGTGTCTCCGAACCGTACATGGCGGCTTCGATCTTCTCATGTGTCCAACCAGGGTTGTTCCTCAAGACCCAAACTGCAAGAGCCGCTGGATCTTCGACCCGGATGCATCCGTGGCTAAAATCACGTCGTGGCTTATCAAATAGACTTTGTGCCGGCGTGCCGTGAAGATAGACGTCATGCACATTAGGTAAGGAGAATTTGAGCAGGCCGAGAGCATTTTGATCTCCCGGCCGTTGCCGGATGCGAACAGAGCCTCGAGGTTCATGTACGAGTTCATACCCGTGTTTTTCAAGATATTTCGGATCCCGTCGCATCGCTGGTGCGATTTCGCTGCGCTGAATACTCGGAGGGATATTCCAGTATGGGCGAAAGATGACGGACGATTCTGATTCTCAAAGACAGGAGTCTTGCGATGGTAAGCGCCGCCGACGATTACCTTCATGGAAAGTGCAACCCGCATGTCGCTTCCGTAAGCACGAAGTCTGAATTCTGGGATATTCACCACGATGGGTGGTTGAGCAAAGGACCTTTCAAACCAACGCCACCGCTCTAGTGTGAGTTCGAGTTGCTCCGCGCGTTCTTGCATCGGCACTCCAAGCTGTTTGTATGTCTCTGTAGTCAATAGTCCGTCTGGCATGAGACCGTGCCGTACTTGAAAGGACCGGACTGCAGCAGCCAACGCATCGTCATACAAGGAGTTACTAGCATCTTGAACGCCGGGGAGATCTCCTGTCCTGGTCAGAGCCGTTCGTAAAGCTACGACGCTTTCGGAGAGTTGCCCCGGATGCACCGTTCCACGGAATGGAGAAAGAACCGTCTGAGGAGTACGAGCGAAGTTTAGATACTTTATTAAGGCAGTCTTTGTCCTGAGATATCCAGCAGTCGTTGGTTCCAAGAAATCAAACTCTATCGATGGATTTTGGGTGTGCGAAAGATTCCACACAAATTCAACTGGCCGAAAGCCTTCACAGGAGTGAGGCAGATCGACGTGAAGAGCATGGGGATCGATCCGCCCACATCGCAGATCACCCGCAAGATGCAACGCTCCAAGACTGAGTTGAAGTTCAAAATCGGTAAAAGTGACAACGGAATTTGGTGTCGTTTCCATACTGCCCAGAGGCGGTATGAGAAAAATAGGATAATCGTCCGGATCTAATCCCCTTCCAGACACATCTCGGAACACCTGCAACATGGCGAGCGCCGAAGGAGTAACTTTACCGTTCAATACCCAGGCAGGAACATCGCTGCAAGCTCTATAGAAGGCGCCCAGCAATTGCGCATCTGACGTCGGCAACAACAAGATGCTCTGAGCGATCTTTGCACTCAGGAGATAGTCTTCCTCGTTTAGTGATGCAGGAATGGAATGGCAATACTCCGGAAACGCCGTCATAGGAGCAGCGTGCATTTGGTTCCAAGGGCGACTCAGCAGCAGGAGGATGCATAGAGCGAGTTTCATTTTAGGCCGCCGCCGGATTGGAGGAGCTTGCCAGAAGACTAAGTCTGTCGCCCCCGATCCGCCAAGGGAGCGTCTACACACAGGATTGTGATCGCTGTCACATTCATTTGAATGTGACCTCGATCACACCCACTAGTGATAAGCCACCCCGCACATTCTGTAATGTTCAGTCAGGATTTTGAGTATGCGCGGAATCCTCAAACTGGCGTACAAGCTGCTCGTCAATGACCGGGCAAAGTTCGTTACGCTCCTGGTCGGCATCAGCTTCTCCGTCTTCCTGATGATCATGATGTTATCGATGTTTGCTGGCGTATTGAACCGGGCGTCCTCCACGGTCATCAATATCGGAGCGAAGATCTGGGTTATGGATCCGGCGGTCAACACCGTATCCAACTCTATAGGACTGCCTGACTATACTCTGGACGCAGTGCGTAGCATGCACGGCGTCAAATATGCGGTACCGCTCTTCTCCGGTGGTGCACTGGTCAAGTTGGACAACGGCACCTACCAGCCAGTCACTGTGATCGGCCTCGACGACTCGAGCCTCTTCGGGAGACCCGCGATGGCCGAAGGGCGCATTGAGGATATCTATGCCGAAAACTCGTTTATCGCAGTGCGCGACTCTGAGTTCTCGAAGCTGGGCAATCCGTCAAAAGGGACCACCTTTGAGTTGAACGACCACCGTGGAGTAATCGTCGGCACCGCGCAAGCTACAACCAGCAGTCTTTTCGGCATTCCAACCCTGTATACGACCTACTACCGAGCGATCCAGTATATCCCGAACCCCCGATATACGATTTCCTATGTCCTGGTGGAGCCGAAGAACGTGGCCGACGTTCAACAAATTCAGCGCCAGGTGCAGTCGCTCGGCTATCTTGCGCTGACGCGTGAGCAGTTTGAGCGAAGGATCTCAAATTTCTACGTTTTTCAGACCGGTCTCGGCATGAACATCATGCTGATGACCACCATTAGCTTCATCGTGGGATTGTCAATCTCGGGGCAAACGTTTTACACGTTCATCCTCGAAAACATCGACAAGTTCGGTGCCTTAAAAGCGATCGGCACAAGCAGCCGCGTCCTGATCTTCATGATCCTTTTTCAGGCCACATTCACCGCGTTGACAGGCTACGGCCTTGGCATCGGACTTTCCACTCTCGCCATGACCTTGGCAAAGATGCGGCTTCCCGACTACGCCGCGATGCTTACCTATAAAAATCTGCTCCTTGCCCTCGGCATGGTTGTCATCATCGCCGGGTTTTCCAGCTACATCGGCATACGAAGAGTTCTTCGCATCGAGTCATTTGACATCTTCAGGGGCTAGAAATGCCAACCATCGACACTAAGATAGCGATCAAGGCCGATGGAATCACAAAGTGGTTCGGCGAGGGAGAGGTTCGAACCGCCGCATTACGGGACGTCAATCTGGAGATGCGCTTTGGCGAGATGATCTATGTGGTCGGTCCTTCGGGCAGCGGCAAGACAACACTGCTCAGCGTCCTCTCTGGAATTCTGCGGCCAGATGCGGGCACTGTCATCGCCGAGAAAATGAATCTTTGGACTCTCACGACCGATGAGCTGGCAGCCTTTCGGCTCAACAAGATTGGGTTCGCCTTTCAGGATTACCACCTTTTTCCGAGATTGACTGTGGCGGAAAATGTCGCCATTCCTCTTATCCTGAAGCACATCGAATGGGACAAGGCGATCGAAGAGGCAATGAAATATCTTGAAATTGTAGGGCTCAAAGGACGTGCGAATCTTCCGCCTGTGAAGCTCAGCGGCGGCGAACAGCAGCGCGTAGCCATCGCCCGCGCGATCGTCGGTCAGCCAGACATTCTTATAATGGACGAGCCGACGGCCTCGCTCGACGGAGATACCGGGCGCGCGATAGTTAGTTTCGTCAAGGAGAAGGTGCTTAACGAAAATCGTTGCATCCTCATCGTTACTCACGACAGCAGAATCTACGAATTCGCGACCAGAATCCTGCACATGGAAGACGGTAGGCTGAGAAGCGAAGAGGACGGGAGGCACGATGAAAATTAAATGGCTATTCATTCTCTCAGCGTTAGGGCTGCTCGGTGCTTGCTACGTAGCTTACTTTGCCACGATCACGCGGGCCGCTCAACCGCCTTTGTTCAATCCTGCCGCGAATCCCTATTTTGATGGAATCTACGCCGAAGGCATTGTAGAGGGTGTGCAGACTAGCGGCGAAAACATCAATATGTATCCCGAAGTCCCGGGCACAGTGAAACGGATCTTTGTAAGTGAAGGTCAGTTGGTGAAAAAGGGTACCCCGCTGTTGCTCATCGACGATTCGATCCAGCGTGCTACGACCGAGCAGCAACTCTCGCAGGCGCAGGCTGCCCACGCAATGCTGGACGAACTGAAAGCCGAGCCTCGGAAAGAGACTCTGGACGTAACCGTGGCACAGATGAATGCTGCAGGGGCTAGTCTCAAAACGGCATCGGATGAGTTGGATAAGCAGCTGGCTGCTTACAAGATCGACCCCGGCTCAATCAGCAAGGATGCTCTCGATGGTGCCATCAACGCGAAGGCTGTAGCCGAACGGAACCTCGATGTAGCTAAACGACAATACGATCTATCTAAAGCCGGCGCTTGGGTCTACGACATCGCCAATCAGCAGAAGCAGTATGACGCACTTATGAAGGCATATGCCTCCTCCCGCGCGTTGCTCGCGAAGTATATGCTGCTGGCTCCTCAGGATGGCGTGGTCCTCGTGGTCAACACTGTTGCGGGGGCGTACGTATCCCAGCAGGGCGCGTACGACACATACACTCAGGGATCGAATCCGATCATTTCGCTGAGCAATTCGGGAAATCATCTCAATGTGCGCTGTTATGTCGATGAAATCCTGGTATCGCATTTACCCCCGAGTTCGCAAATCAAGGCCCGCATGACGGTTCGTGGAACGACGACAGAAATTCCACTTACCTTCGACCGTATTCAGCCATTCATATCACCCAAGATCGAACTCTCCAATCAGAGGCAGGAGCGCGTCGACGTGAGGGTGCTTCCAATCATCTTTCAACTCGACCGGCCAAAAAACGTGAACCTTTATCCGGGTGAATTGGTCGATGTGTATATCGGCCACTAGGCGAGGAAGACGATGAATGCACCCAGATTTCATACTGTTATTGCTCATGTGGCACGAGCCTCTCTGGTAATGCTGTGCCTGCTTGCGAGCGGTTGCCACCTTGGACCTGCGTATCGCCTACCGGCTGTTCCTACAACTCCAAGCTACGAAGAGAAGGGGCCCTCCCTCTGGAAAACTGCCGAGCCGAAGGACGGAGCCATCCGGGGGCGATGGTGGCAGATGTTTCAAGATCCGCAACTAAACGCACTGGAAGAGCGCGTTGACGCAGGAAACCAGAACATTGCTGCCGCTATTGCCCGTTATGACGCGGCTCGCGCAGTGGTGCGGCAGACTCGCTCACAATATTTCCCTACAGTCACAACCACTCCGGCTCTTTCAAATTCAAGGGTAGCTGTCGTTCCTTATACAGTAGCGGCTTCAGGGACAACCTACACCGAGTACAGCTTTCCAGTGACTGCATCATGGGAGCCGGACTTCTGGGGCCGCGTCCGGAAGAATGTCCAGGTAAATGCATATACCGCGCAGAGCAGTGCCGCCGACATGGAGAATGTCCGCCTCCTCGCCCATGCCGACCTGGCATCTGATTACTTTCAGCTTCGCGGTGTCGAGGCACAAAAGGAAATTCTAGACTCGACACTCATGGCCTGGCAGAAGTATCTGAGCCTGACCCGAGGTCTCATGAAGAGCGGCTTGGCCACCGAGGAGGCAGTGGCAGCCGCAGAATCACAATTGAAAGCGGCTCAGGCGCAGGACACGAATCTCGACATCGCTCGCGCTCAGTACGAGCATGCAATCGCCGTTCTGCTGGGAAAGCCCCCCTCCGCCGTTTCACTTCCGGCAGCGACGAAGGATGTTCATCTTCCGCAGATACCCATTGGAGTTCCTGCCGAGTTGTTGGAGCGGAGACCGGATATCGCCACGACAGAACGGGCCATAGCAGCAGCGAACGCACAAATCGGCGTGGCCAGGACCGCTTACTTTCCGAACGTCCTGCTGAGTGCTACAGGAGGGATTGAGAGCCTGTCTTTCGCGGATTGGTTCGCGTGGCCAAGCCGCTTCTGGTCGATCGGCCCAGCCGCCATGGAGACCCTCCTTGATAGTGGATTACGTAGGGCGACTGCCGCTCAGTATAGGGCCATGTATGACGAATCCGTCGCAAATTATCGGCAGACAGCCCTTACAGCCTTTCAGCAAGTGGAAGACAATCTTGCAGCCCTTCGCATCCTGTCGCAGGATCTGCAGGAGCAGGATGCGGCCGTGCAATCAGCCAGAAGGTATGTGTCTCAGGCTATGGCACGCAATACAGCTGGACTCGACCCATATCTGAACGTCTTGACCGCCCAGGTGAGTCTTTTGGTCTACCAACAGACCTACGTGGGTTTCCAAACGCAACAGAAGCTTGCAACCGTGCAACTGATTGAGGCTCTGGGGGGTGGATGGGAAACTACCAAGCTTCCCTCTCCAAAACAGGCTTCTCATTAGCCTGACATTTCGTGACCAGAATCACAACACGTTTGCTAGGCCAGGATTAACTTCAAAATGTGTCGAGATCAACGGAGGACTTATGGCAGCAATTGACCTGCAACGACCAGTCAAGTTTGAGCGGATTATGTTGGCGACGGATTTCTCTCCTGCGTCCGAGATAGCGCAGGCTTACGCCGTCGGGCTGGCCTTGCATTATTCATCTACGCTAGAACTCGCGACGATCGTCGATCTCTCTCTCACTCTGCCATCCATGGAAGTTATCCATGAATCTACTCTCGAGGCGCTTCGACGCACCAGTGAAAATGACTTGCGACGGCTTGCCGAACATATTGCCGGAATAACAGTCACCAGAAAAGTAATTGAAGGATTTCAGCCGGCATCTCTGATCGTTGAAGAGGCCGTCAACTCCAATGCCGACTTGATTGTCCTTGGGACAACATCCAAACACGGATTTAAGAAGCTCGCTCTCGGCTCCACAGCAGAAGCAGTCATCCGCACAGCACCTTGCCCGATACTAACGGTAGGTCCGCACGTCCTACCTCCACCCAACTTTCCGGTTTGCTTTGAGCGCATTGTGTATGCGACGGACTTCTCTTCGCAAGCGTCAAAAGCGGCCGGCCTTGCGCTCTCTCTGGGGCAAACATGTGGTGCCAAGGTGTATCTATGCCATGTCCTTACTGAAGAGGACAAGTTGAACCATGATGACAGCGAAGCCAGATCTATCTCCTCCCTCGAGGCACTGATCCCTGAATCCGTTCACGACTGGTGCAATCCGAAATGTATTGTGGAACACGGAAAATCATCGGAAGCAATCCTTGCACTTGCAAGCCGGGTCAATGCCGATCTCATTGTGCTCGGGGCGAGGAAGCCTTCCTTCTGGGTTGAATATGTTCGGACTGGTCTTACACCTGCGCTGCTCGCAGCTGCGAACTGCCCGGTTCTAACTGTCTGCTGAGTCCGGATCAAGATGTATCTGGTTCCACACCATGATCAACATCCGGAGTACCCAATGAACGATCCGAAGGCAGTCACCGGTTGGTCGAAGATAGAAGGACTCGATGCATTGGCGGAGCTTGCGCTGAACCTGCATTGGTCCTGGAATCATGCGGCGGATAACTTGTGGAAATATCTGGATCCCGAATTGTGGGAGGCTACGCAAAATCCATGGGTCGTCCTACAGACGGTATCTAGAGAGAAGATCCGGGCTGCGTTGACAACGTTAGAATTTCGTCAACACCTCGACGACTTGCTCAGCACAAATTATCAGTCTTATAAATCCGATGCATGGTTCCAGAAAAAGCACCCTGGTTTTTCTCTCACGGCAGTCGCCTACTTCAGCATGGAGTTCATGTTGACAGAAGCCCTGCCAATCTACTCAGGAGGACTCGGCAACGTCGCAGGAGATCAGATGAAAGCTGCCAGCGACCTAGGCGTTCCAGTAATCGGAATCGGACTACTCTACGGCCAAGGATACTTCCGTCAAAATTTCGATGCGGAAGGCCGTCAGCAAGTACTCTATCCGGTTAATGATCCAGGCCAATTACCCATACGCCCGCTACGGCAACCGGATGGTGAATGGTTACGGCTGCAGATTCAACTTCCCGGATCCAAAATCTGGATACGTTGCTGGGAGGCCTCGATCGGAAGGACTAAGCTATATTTGCTCGATTCGAACGATTTCGCCAATACCGCTGCTTATAGAGGTATTACAAGTGAGCTCTATGGAGGCGATGCAGAGATGCGTTTAAAACAGGAGATCGTTCTTGGCATTGGGGGCTGGCGTTTGCTGCGAGCCTTAGGGATACAGCCTGAAGTATGCCATCTGAACGAAGGTCATGCCGCCTTTGCCATTCTTGAAAGAACACGATGCTATATGGAAGATCACGCAACCTCCTTCCATCTGGCCTTGATGGTCACACGGGTCGGAAATATATTTACGACGCACACTGCAGTGGACGCGGGGTTTGATCGTTTCAACCCTGAACTTGTGCGCAAGTATCTTAGCCGTTACGCGAAGGAAGAGCTCGCTCTTCCGCTTGAGGATCTGCTTGCACTGGGCAGGCAGAACGCAACCGACATTTCGGAATGTTTCAACATGGCCTATCTCGCACTCCGTGGCAGCGGCCAGATAAATGGCGTGAGCAAGCTGCATGGCCAGGTTAGCCGGCAAATCTTCCAATCGCTTTTCCCGCGATGGCCGCAAGAAGAAGTTCCCATAGGCTCCGTGACCAATGGCATTCATGTACCGACATGGGATTCAGCTGCGGCAGACACACTCTGGACCACAGCTTGCGGCAAGAAGCGCTGGCGTGGAGATCGCCCTGTAGAAGATGACATTCGCCAGTTGACCGATGCTCAACTGTGGCAACTGCGTACTGCAAGCCGAAAAGCATTGATCGATCGGATAAGCGTGCGGTACGAGCGGCAACTTGCATCGGAGGGTAAAAGACAACTTGTCGCCACCAAAATCTTCGACGACAATGTGATGACAATTGGTTTTGCGCGGCGTTTCGCCACCTATAAACGACCCAATCTTCTGCTACACAATCCTGAGAGACTGATCCGCCTTCTTTCTAATCCGGGGCGTCCGCTGCAGCTAATTTTGGCTGGTAAGGCCCATCCTCAGGATTTTCCGGGACAGGCACTGATCGAGCAGTGGAACAACTTCATCAAACACTCAGAGGTAGGCGCTCATGTCCTATTCCTAAGCGATTATGACATGCTGCTCGCACAGGAAATCGTACAAGGTATCGATCTGTGGATCAACACACCGGAGCGCCCCTGGGAGGCTTGCGGGACGAGTGGAATGAAGGTCCTTGTCAATGGCGGACTGAATCTTTCTGAACTTGACGGTTGGTGGGCAGAAGCTTACTCCCCCGAGGTTGGATGGGCTATAGGGGACGGGCGAGAACACGGTGGTGATCCTGCATTAGACGCAGTGGAAGCCGAAACCCTGTATGGGCTACTAGAGGAAGTCATAGTTCCAGAATTCTACGACCGAAATGACAAGGGAATGCCGTCCCAGTGGTTGGGGCGCATCCGCGAAAGTATGGCTCGGCTTACCCCAAGATTTTCTGCGGGGCGCGCCGTTCGCGAATATACTGACCACTATTATCTTCCCGCCGCTATCGGTTTTCGCGAACGTGCATCCGACAACAGTAAGCTGGGTATTGATTTGCTCCGTTGGCAGAAAAAGATTGCAGAAAAATGGAGCAACATGCGATTTGGAACAATGGACAGCGAAACGCATGATAATCAACATTTTTTCCGCATTCAGGTGTTCCTTGGTGACCTCGATCCACATGAACTGAGAGTAGAGCTGTATGCGAATGCAGCGCAGGGTAGCGTACCGGTTCGCGAAGTAATGACTGCATGTGAAGGATGCTCGGACCCGAACTCACAGATTTACTTGGCAAAGGTATCTGCAGCTCGTCCCGCTAGCGACTTCACTCCACGGGTCATCCCGTATCATGCGAATGCTTTTGTGCCGCTCGAAACTGAGCGAATCTTATGGGGACGATAGTAACCGAGCGCACCATTTGGACTTACAGTGTTAGGGCGAGCCAAAGATATGAGCATTTGCGTCTAACGGAGAGCAGGATGGGTAACTGGCATCACGTACGTGCAGAGCCGCATAAATTTACCTCTCAGGAGAGATCTGTCAGCCATCCCTATCCCCTTGGCCCTACAGTGAGTCCTGACGGTACAAACTTTAGCGTTTTTTCAGCTACCGCCACGGGAATGGAGATTGTTCTGTTTGACCATGTGGATTCCCTTCAGCCAGCCCGCATCATCCGTCTTGATCCAGATCTCCATCGCACGTCTCATTACTGGCACATCTTTGTACCCGCAATACGGTCGGGACAACTTTATGGATATCGCGCCTATGGCCCAGACAATCCTTCAAGCGGACATCGTTTTGACAGTCAGAAAGTCCTGATCGATCCTTATGGCAAGAGTGTTGCCGTTGGTAAACTCTATAGCCGCGCGGCTTCCAGCCAACCAGGGAATAATGCGGCTTCCGCAATGAAGACCGTTGTGGCTGATCTCAGCAACTTCGATTGGGAGGGAGACAGGCCACTCAACCGATCCTTCCGCGAGACTGTCATCTACGAGATGCATGTGGGAGGTTTTACACGACACCATGCCTCGGGTCTAGATAGGGTGAAGCGAGGTACCTATCTTGGGGTCATCGAAAAGATTTCGTATCTCCAAGAGTTAGGGATCACGGCGGTCGAACTACTACCCATCTTCCAGTTTGACGCCCAAGACGCTCCGCCGGGACTTAGCAATTACTGGGGCTATAGTCCAGTGTCTTTTTTTGCTCCTCATCTGGCCTATAGTACCTCGAGTGATCCTATTGCTTGTCTCGATGAATTTAGAACTATGGTAAAGGAACTCCACCGTGCTGGGATTGAGGTAATCCTCGATGTTGTATACAACCACACTGCTGAGTCTGATGAGCACGGCCCCACTCTATGTTTTCGTGGACTAGAAAACAGTTTTTACTATTTACTTAATAAGGATAAATCTACGTATGCAAACTACACTGGTGCCGGCAATACTCTCAAGGCAAACCATTCAGTGGTCAAACGCCTCATTCTCGATAGTCTAAGATATTGGGTCTCAGAGATGCACGTAGACGGCTTTCGTTTTGATCTCGCCTCGATCTTTTCCCGAAGCGAGTCAGGTGAGCCAATGGTAAATTCTCCGATCGTTTGGGAAATCGATTCGGATCCCGTCCTCGCAGGTACGAAGCTAATTGCTGAGGCATGGGACAAAGGTGGCTTATATCAGGTCGGCAGTTTCGGACAGGACAAGTGGAAGGAATGGAACGGACAATTTCGCGATGACATTCGATGTTTTGTTAGAGGTGATCCGAATACTGTCCTTAAGCTTAGGGAACGTTTAACCGGTAGCCTCGATCTGTATAGAACGGCCACTCATTCGCCAGCGCAGAGTATCAACTTCGTTACGTGCCATGACGGCTTCACTCTCAATGATCTGGTCTCCTACAACAGCAAACACAATGAAGCAAACCATGAGCTTAACCGCGATGGCACAGACGTAAATTTCAGTTGGAACTGCGGAATCGAAGGCCCAACTAACAATGCCGAGATTACGATCCTCCGGGCGCAGCAGATGAAGAATTTCTTCACTCTCACACTGATCTCGGCCGGTACGCCGATGATACTTATGGGAGATGAAGTTCGACGAACGCAATCCGGCAATAACAATCCATACTGCCAGGATAACGAGACCTCTTGGTTCGATTGGGGGCTCTGTGCTGCCAACTGCGATCTCCTCCGGTTTGTACAGCTCATGATTCGCATTCGACTCAACTTTGGCGGGAGAGGCGGAGATCGACAAGAGACTCTGGAAGAGTATTTGAGCAGGACCCGTATCGAATGGCATGGGGTTAAACTGGGCAAGCCTGACTGGAACAGCAACTCCCATAGTATTGCCTTCTCATTGCAAGACTCATCGGTTGGCCAGGTCCATTACATCGCGATCAATGCCTATTGGAAACCATTGGAGTTTGAACTCCCTCCTGTCACGAACGAACCGAACGGAGGCTGGCTACGTCTAATTGACACCTCGCTGCCCTCTCCTGACGATATCGTTGAGGAAAGAAATGGAATACGGGTCGACGGGACTAGTTATGCGGTCAATCCGCGATCCATCGTCATCTTGTATTACAACTACATCATGAATAACCATTCGATACAAATAGACTGTCTGCCTCGATCTTCAGAAGAAGAAAACTTCGGAGAGTCTACAAATTGATCCATCTGACATTCCGCTTCTCCGATGCTTGCATCTGAATCGTCTGGGTGCAATCATATCGATTGCGCACTGTGATCGACATCACAGATCTTGCACACCCTGACTCGTAGATTCTTTCTTTAGGATCTCAAAAATCCGGGGCAAGTTTCGTCGTCAATTGATACAGCCCTTAACAGCGGTCTGGACCTTGACCTGACAAAGATGGAGCTAGTCATGAAAGACTTTTCAATCTCGAAGAGACTTGAACTGCATGCAGTCTGGCTGAAGACTTTGGGGACAGAGGGAATACGTCTCGATTTGGCGGGAGATGATATGCGCGGTGCGCAATTACGTAATGCAAGCCTCGTGGGTGCAAAATTGTGCGGAACTGATTTTAGGCATGCCGATCTTAGCCATGTTAACTTCACAGGCTCCGATCTCGCGGGTGCTGATCTTCGCGGCGCAGACCTCCAGGGAGCCGATTTTGCAACCGCCAGCCTCAAGGGAGTTAGGCTCAGAAGCGCGAATCTCCATAAAGCCAATCTGCCACACGCCACACTCAGGTATTCCGATCTGCGCGGTACTATACTTATCGAAGCCAATCTCACCGACGCAGATATGATGAGCGCTAACCTCAAAGGCGTAAATATGAGCGATTCAAAGCTTAGGGCCGCGAACCTTTGTGGGGCTGATCTGAGTAATGCCATCCTTACTGGAGCCGATTTGAGCTATGCAGAGCTCTTAGGAGCCAGCTTCCGAGGCGCAGTTTTCGATGAAAATACGACCTTCAAACATGCAACCATTAATGCCGATGCAGTCTGGAATGCAAATATCTCTGTCATCCGGAAAGAGAACCTCCCTACAGCGCATTGCGTCGGATAACAGAAAGCTCCTCCGGTATTCGACTTTCCTCATTACTATGAACTTATAGTCAGAACAGGACATTTCGCTTCACCAATGATGTGAGATGTGATGTCGGGAACATGAGATGCCAACTGGGATGCCCTCCGTACTCCCAAGACAATCAAATCGGCACTGTCCACGTCTGCACGCGCAAGAATCGCGTCGTCAACATGTTCACCATAACTGACTTCATTGCTTAAATTGTGACAAGCCGAGGTTTGGTTCTGACTTATAACTATCAAAGCTTGCTTAGAAGCATTTGCAAGTTCTGTTTCATCTGAACATCCCTCAATCGAAGAGGGCAAAATGTGAACCAGGTGCAGACATGCGTCGAAATCAGAGGCTAGCGTGAACGCGTAAGAGGCGGCTCTCCTCGATGGAGGACTAAAGTCTGTAGCAAATACTAAATTCCGAAGTGTTAATTCGTACTGTGTGGGCCTGGGAACTTTGGGGCCAACAATTAGAACCGCGCAACTCGCTTTTCGTAAGACCTCCTCAGCCACAGAACCCCAGGCGAAACGATCGAATCCCTCTTTACCATGCGTCCCTAAGACGACAACATCAACATTCTTTTGGGCAATTGCCTTCAGGATTTCACTTGCTGGATCGCCATCAACGAGCATGGCATCGCACTGCACCTTTTCCTTGCACAAATTAACCCGCAATTCCTCCAAGGCATCTTCGGCTGCAGATTCCATGACGGCAAGACCGATGGGGATCCCTCCGGTCTTTGGGCTACCTGCCCAGGCATAATCGAAGACTTCTAAGGCGGTAATCTTGGCGTTATATCTTCGCGCAAGTTGCGCTGCATACACCGTTGCCGTGTCAGAAGATGAAGACAAATCTGTCGCAAGTAATATCGAGTTGGAGCCAAATTCAAGGTGGTCCTCAAATAGTCTCATCTTCGTTCCTCCGAAGGATCAGATCTTCACCATATCTTGGGTTGTAGGCAATAAAATGTGATGGTCATCACAATAGGAAAACCAATCAACTGAACACCATAAATATTCAAAAAAACATCCATACATCTTTAACGGCTCATGGAATCTGGTGGCAGCCTGCATTAAGTGCGGTCGAAGTTTTGTCAACAATGAAAGTAGTAGCAACGCACGCTTTGTGTGAAATCATTGCTTAATAACTCTTGACACTCTGGCAGATTCGATGAGCTTGTGGTCTGCCGTAAAGCGATGTCTAGTCGCGAATGATGATTGCGGGTCAGCGCAGTGTGTCTAGATATGCCGCCAAGGCCTCGAGATCCTCCGCCTTCAAAGTGACCGGAGTCATGCCGCCGTTGGTCATAGAGCTATTGGGAGCATGAATCAGCGCGATAAGTTGCGCATCTGTGTACTTTAGGCCGACACCTGTCAACGGACCAGCAGCCGCTGTTCCTATCCCACCTTCTCCGTGGCATGAGTTGCATGACTGAGCCTGAAAGATAGCTAGTCCCTTCAGCACCTTCGGATCAGCAGCAGCCAGCGCGGCTACTGGGCTTCCCGCAGCCGCTTCCGGGACGAAAGGCTTCTGCATGAAGGCCTTCGCATCCTCATCCTGCTTGTGCATCTGCACCGCCATGCCAGGGTCGCGGTAGTCATCTCTGTAGCTGGCTATGCCGAGAGATATATAGGCGAGCAAGAAAATAACGAATGCTCCCACCGAGATTGGCCTTCGCCGTGGACGACGTTCGAGCCTCCGATCCAGAAATGGCGCTCCGGCAAAGATCAACGCGAGCAACGCTGGCAGAAAAATGCCACCCATCAAAGACCAGTGCCCACTCAGATACTTAAGCCATTGAAAGGCTGGTCGATAATACCATTCGGGACGTGGGAGAAAATGCGTGTCCGCCGGGTTAGCAGCTGGTCCCAAGCTCATCGGAATGGCTTTTGCGATGATCGCCAGTATCCCGATCAACACCACTGCAAAGACCGCATCCATGAATACCTGACGGGGATAAAACGGAACGGCCGGAAGCTTGGGTTTGATTGGATCCTCTCTGATCGGGCCGGCTGCTCCAGCTTTGCGAAAGAAAAACACATGCGCTGCGACAAAACCTATAATCATTGCTGGCAACACGAAGACGTGCAGCACATAGAAACGGGAGAGCGTCAAAGTGCCCATTTGATCACCTCCCCGTAAAAGCTTCTGTAATATTGGGCCGATAAAAGGCACTTCTGCAACCAGGTTTGTTCCGACAGCGGTAGCAAAATACGCTTTCTCATCCCAGGGTAGTAGATAGCCGGTGAAGGCCATTCCAAGCATCAGCGCCAACAAAATACAGCCTGAGAGCCAAAGCAGTTCGCGACGCCCTTTGTAGGAACCATAGAGGATGGTCTGCCCGATGTGCAGCAAAAGCAGAATAATGATGCCACTCGATCCATACGCATGAATGCTACGAATGAATGATCCCGAGGTCACTTCTTTCACAATGTACGATACGACTGTATGCGCGTGATCGGCTGACGGAACATAGTATAGGGCAAGGAAGACGCCGGTAATGACTTGCGAAACAAAGAGGAAGAGCAACCCCGAGCCAAAAATATAAGCCCAGCTGGCGCCTCCCGGAATAGGCTCATCGAGAGTCTCATGCAAGATCGAGTCTATGCCGGTGCGTTGGTCCAGCCAGTCATCGAGCTTGGTTGCGATGTTGGGGCTCCCTGTCGACTTAGGTGAAGGTTGGTTCGTCATAGACTCATCCGCCTCAGGCCATTACTTCTTTGTTGGAAACTAATTGGCGAAAATATTGGTAGCGCACCTTCAACATTCCGCCCTCCACTCTAGATTCAAGGATGTCCATAGAGCGAGGAGGCGGCCCTGCAATGCGTTGTCCACCTGCCGTAAACGATCCAGAGTGGCATGGACAAATGAATTTATCTTGAGTCCCTTCCCAACGAACCGAGCATCCCAGATGTGGGCAGATGGGTGACAATATACGGAATTGCCCAGTCTTCGATGGCAATACATAGACCGCGGTCTGCGACGAAGTGGTCTGCCAGGCATCTCGGCGTTCCAAAGTTATGGTCTTCGCTAGCGGCTCCGTGAGCGAGTTGAATTCGTCCACCGGTCCTACGTCTGACCAGTCGGTTTCTGTCGCACGTCTACGCAGCGGATACGTGGAAAACCGCACGAGTGGAATCGCCAACAGCGCACTCACCCCTACTGCACTCATCCCGAGCAACGCACCCAGAAATGAACGACGCCCCGAAGGTTCCACTTTAAATTCGTCCTTAGTCTCTGGTATCAGTTCCATTAATCCACTCCTTGGTTTGCGAGATTTTAGTTGGCGTCATTTCAGCGACCGCGTCTTCTTGCCCGTAATGTCTTTCACTTTTGCAAAGTGTGAACATACTCTATGATGTCGTGGATCTGCGGATCAGTGAGTTTGCCGGAAAAAGCAGGCATCTTGTTTTTTCCATTCTTGATCACGGTAATAAGATCGGTGTCCGACTCTTTCAAAACATCGGGGGAATTGAGTGGGCGTGTTTTCATAGCCTTACCCGCCGGCGTGTTACCAAATCCGTCAGCGCCATGACACATCTGGCATTTGGCTTTGTAGATATCGACACCACTTTGACCGAAACTCGTAAGCGCAGCGAACAATATAACTAAGCCAATTGCGGTACCGTGAGTAATGTACTTCATCATCTGGAATACTCCTCTGGTAGTTTGGCGGACTGAAATGACGTCCGATTGTTAAAACTAGAAAGCATAATGAACCGCGAGAGTGTAGACATTCCCGCGAAAGCTCCGAGGCAGCGTGGGGCCGATGGGTGAACCTTCACCATAGCCGTAATAGTTGTAGTTGGCCTTCCAGGACCAGTTGGGCGCAATATCTATAACTAGATTGGCGTATGGCGACTGAAACTGCGACTGAAGTGAGCCGCTCACCTGACGAATATTGATGAAGTTACTTGTACCGTTGACTGTCGACATCTGGTAGCCCCCATTGAGACGTACACGCTTGACGGGCGACAACATGAATCCGATAGAGCCGAATTGCGTAGGCGCATTGTAATATCCGGTGCTGAGCCACGGAGTTCCTGCCGCAACGCAGACTGGCGGTGCTATTCCAGATAAAGACGGAGCGGGAGTAGACGCATAGCACTCAATGGTGCTGGAGTACACGCTGTCGTAGGCGTAGTTTAGGTCAAGTGACCAATGCTCACTGGGAGAGATCGACGTCCCGAAAGAAAAATCGCGATTGTGTTCCAGATGATTAACCGTCTGAATATTGTCTCGGCTCTCGCGGATGTTGACCGTTCCGGAAAAAGTGAGCCATAGATGCGGCTTGTAGGTGGTCCGCATAATGTAATGTTGCAACTGGCGTGGGCTGATGCGTGTAAAGGCATTGTCGGCGTACATGGCATCTACATTAAGGTTGATGCGCCATTGAGGCGTTGGCCTGAGCGAGACTCCGAAGAGTCCCCAGTTTTCGTGAATGGGTATGAAATCTCCGCCAGCATCCGTGATAATGCGGCTGCGATAGCGGTAGCCGACCGACACACGTGCACGGCCCGTGACATCCCACGCAACCACAAACGTGTTGGTTTTCGTCTTCTGATTGAGAAATTGGTAATCAGACGCTGTTGTCGTGGTTGCGGCACCAGGAGGTGCAAGCATTGTAGTCCCGGCATAGGTAGTCGTGGTGAAGTTGTTCGTTCCCGGCATGCGGAAATCCCAGAAGTCGAAGAGATTTGTGGCAATAATCGTAGGAGTGATCTGCCATGTGAGGCTGTAGTCGCCATTGACGTTGATGCGATGGACACGGGCAGCCCCCGTTATGAGCGATTCACGGATCTTCGAAGAAAGGCCGTTGAACATTTCGTTTAAATGATCCAGATTGTTGGTGGCAGCACTGTAGAGGAGCCGTCCATTCATCGTTATATTTGGAATAGATGCACTCTGGAAACGAAGTTGCTCGGTTGGAATTAGTGTGCGTGTGGGTGCGGAACGGCTATAAGCGAGATAGCCGTTGCAAGTTGGACTGACTGTGCCATCTACCCTGAAGGGCGCTGCGCAGGGAGTCTTCCAGATAGAAGATATGTCTATTCCCAGGCTGACCGGAGTTCCATTGGATAGCTGGTAGTTAAGCCCCGTAAGCTGCCAACTGGTGTTCCCTTTGTAATGTGTAATGAACTCGTCGTAACTGAATGAGGTGCGCTGGACGGGTTTCCAGTCAGCGCCGACTATCCAACTGTCAGTCGAGTTGCGCCAGAACTGGCTAAGAAGGGCTTCGGTGCCATAGTGAAGTGTGCTGTTGGAAGGCCCTTCGCTGATGTTGTGGTTGTAGCTGAGGCGCACACTGACAATTGACAGCGGAGCCAATGTGAGATTGAGGTCGGTCATGCGACGCACAGTGTTGTAGAGATGTGGCGTGTCCAGGAGAGGAACGTAGGGGCTCGACGTCGGTGGGATCAGGGGATTAGCCAATAGGTTGTAGTCGAAATACTGGCGATCCCGGCGAAAGCTTCCCCGAAAATCGTAAAGTTTACCCTTGACGACGTTGAGAAACGAGACACTGTTGGGATCGCCTCCGTAGCCGAAGCTGCTCGTGGAGAGGTGATCGAACAGGATCGCATGGGATGGATTCACAGCGCGCAAATCCAGGGATTGATTGAGTATGCGTGGCCCTGACTGCAGGTTGACCATCGTGTCGTAAACTGCGCCACTCCCGGAATGATCCACGATGTGTCCGCCGAGATCGACCGACTGATGGATGACGTATCCATAACGAATATTGTCCGAAGGGGTTGGCATGGTTACGGGGGATTTATCCTGTGCGCTTGACGGAGTACCCATAATGAGACCCACAGTGATGAAGATGGACGAAACAGCCAAAGCCATGCGCCATCGATTCGGGAGGAGCGACATCATGGAATTTGAGCTCATCATGTGGCCCTCCCTTACTTGAAGAAAACGTTGCTGGCGTTTGAGCCGTGTATCTGAACGTGGCAGTTGGTGCAGGCCTGATACTGATTAGCCTGGTTATGGAACGAAGGCGTACCGGGTGCCGTAAAGTTCATCGACGCCGAATGACACTGCAGGCACAGCGAATTGACGTTGCTCCGGTTGAGCAGCCTTGCATTCGGCGAACCATGAGGAAGATGGCAAGAGGTGCAACCCTCCAGCTTCAGCGGAGGATGTTCGTAGACAAATGGACCAAGAGTCTCCGCATGACACTTCGTGCAGACGGCATTCTGATCTGCATTCGTCTTGAGCAGTTTGTCCTGGAAAGTGCCATGGGGATTATGACAATCAGTGCAAACAAGCAGACCTTCATTTACCTTGTGATGAAAGGGCTGGGCGAAGGCGGCCTTCACATCCGTATGGCAGCTGTAGCACAACTTCGGCTCTTCTACCTTCAAGAGATGCGCCTCACTCTGGAAGGCATGATTGCTGTGGCAACCGATACAACTGACGCCGGCTGCGCCGTGAGCGGAACGATCGAAGTTAGCGTGTGTCCCCAGATGGCAACTGAGGCACTTTTGATCCACCTCTTTTGGTGTTGCCTTTGTGAATCGAAAGATCTTGGTTACATCACCACCCGACTCCACGTGGGCTTTGGCCGAACCATGGCAGCTCTCGCAAGTAACACCTTTGCCGCCGTGCATTAGCACAAGTTTCGAATGAGGATTGGAGTCGAACTTTTTTGTGAGATCGGCGTGGCACAGGGCACAGGTTTCCGAACCGACGTAATCTGTCGGGTTCAAAACTGCCTTTCGGGAAGATATTGCAGTCTGCGGTTGCAACGCGCCATCCGCCTGCGCAGACACGACTCCCCCTGCCCCGCTCATCCATAGTAGAATCGCGAGCGTATAGAACCAATGCCGCATGTGCAATTTTCCTCAAAGGACGCGAGAGTACGACATACAGAGGATTACCTACCCACTTGAATAACGAGTGAAGGATACGACTCGATGTAGGAAATCGACTGTGACGCGCATCACAAGACTCCAAAAGATGTGCATGGTAGGGCGTTAGCACTCATCAGAGTGCCGATTGATCAGGGCTAATAAACTAGTTCTGTTCGCAGCAATTACCCAGATCCACCACCAACTCATTGTGACAATCGTCACCATCTACGTGAAAAGACTGCCCCAATATTAGTTATCAGATTTTGGTAGACCCCCTGAGAGGTGCTAACTCAAGATTGGGACCAGTCGAATTTAAGAGTAGGAGCGTGAAAGTTATGGAATTATCCCAGGGCAACGAATCACCATTGGCGATTTCCGATCGGGTATTGACTGCTCAAGACCTTCAGAGAATGGATGCCTATTGGCGGTCCGGGCCATGGAGCGCCTGCTAGTATTTCGAACTGCTATCTGGAAAAGGGCAGATCATCGAAAGTATTGCCTACGCATACACCGAAGGGCAGGACAGACCCGAAATAAGAAACTGGAAGTGGCCCGCCGAATTGAGAGAGAAATACACGACTCCATCAACAACATAGAGAACAATCGATGGTTCACGGGAAGATTCTCGTCTGCATCCCAGAAATCCGTCTCTAACGATTATGGAAATCGAAACCCTTGTTTGCGTCATCCGAAACACCTCTTACAAAGCGTTCGCGCTCACCATGACGCTACTGGTCCGGCCGAGGTGGTATTGCCGTTCTAGTGAGAGGATGAAGAGTATCTAATCCAAGATCGTCATATCGATTGTGAGGGTTCCAGAGCATCCATCCGTCTGTTCCAAACTCGTCAGCTGCACGAATCTGCTCTGCGACTTGAGACGGGCCGAAGGCACGATGATCAAATGCGTAGTCCCTGAACGCTTGCAACCATGGACGAAATCGCTGAGGCGATACATTTGCACGTCGTCGCGCATTCTCCAAAGTATCGTGGACGATCTCATAGGGATGAGAGACGGGCTCTTGGCAGCCGGGTATCCCATATTTGTATCCGGATGGATATACCATGGGCGAAAGATAGTCGACAATCTTGACGATTTGCTCAAGTTGTTGCCCTATACCTGTGTCATTAGTATTCCAACAGACATAGCCGAAGATATCGATGCTAAGAAAGACGTTGTAAGGCACTAGCCGCTCACGCGCCTCTGTAAGAAAGCGATCAATCGCCTGCACACGCATCTCTTCTGTTGGCGCTTGAGCAAAGCGCAGTTTTTGTGATACATCGGGAAACCGTACGTAGTCGAACTGAATCTCATCGAAGCCCGCCTCAGCAGCTTCGACGGCGATTTCGATATTATATGTTCGGACTTCTGCTTGAAATGGATCCACCCATGCGAGCCCCTCCCGATCTCGAAATAGACTGCCGTCACGCCGCTTTACAGCCAAATCTGACCGCGCTTCGGCAAGGGGATTGTCTTTGAAGACAACAATCCTCGCGATGGCGTAAATACCCGCCCGATGGAGTTCGCTGGCAAGTCGAGGCAAATCACGGATTGTTGTAAGACGGCGCGCACCGCTCCTCCGAGCCAGGGACACTGCAGTTGGATAGGGGATAAGACCCCTGTCTCCCTTCAAATCGATCACCAGTGCATTGATCTGTCCGCCTCGCGCAAACGCCATGGCTCCACCTCGCAAGGTCTGTGAACCGATTCCATACACCGTTAAATACAGCGCCCTAGGAAAAAATGAAATGAGCGGGATAGTTGCGCCGTCCGTCACCGTGTCCTTCGCCATCGCACGAGATGCGCGGTACCCGGGCGCTCGAGCCATAATCGTCCCGCTCGCCTCTTTGAAATGAAACCTACCGCTGCCATCGGTAGTAACGACGCTGTTCCCGACAGTAACCGTAGCATTTGGGATCCCGATATGAGTGCTTGCATCGATCACTCGTCCATCACTCGCCTGAGAGGCCGATGATGCCAACAACACCAAAAGAACGAGCAGGTAATGTCGAACAAGCATTTGCATTACTTCTCTCTCCTATTTCTTCTCGGGTCCATCAACAATCGATAGAACCTTGCACCGGTATCGTTGTCTGAGACCGGTATTCGTGGGATGGCGAGCATATTACCGCCGGCACGGGCGGGGGCCCCTCCTAACGCAAATGCGGTTTTATATCCGGCACGCTGGGCCGCGTTTTCGAGATAAGAATTGTGGATTCCAAAAGGCCAAGCGAGACTATCTATTTGGCCACCCAACCGACTGGAAAGGATATCCTTAGAACGTGTCAGTTGCTTAATAACAAAAGCTTCATATTCAGCATCCGAAAGCCGTGCCCGCTCTTTTCGAAAGTTCGGATGCCAGAGAGTGTGGGACTGGACATCGACCAGACCGGATCGCTTCATTTGTCGAATTTGTTCCCATGTAAGAGCATAGGAAGCATTTGAGATAACGGAGGGGTAGATAAATAGAGTCACCGGAATGTGGTGCTTGAGAATTAATGGAAACATCTCTGCATAGATCGAACGATGACCATCGTCGACTGTAATCGCGACCGCCGGCGCATTAGTATCCCTCATAGTCCTTAACTTGTCGGTGACTGTACGTAAAGAAAGTATCTGGTAATGATGGTCTTCGAGCCATTCGAGCTGCAATTCAAATGTGGATGTTCGTACGGTTGTCAATCCAGGCATTGCGGAATCAAAGCGATGATAGACAAGGATGGGAAACTCCTGAGCTTTTATCAGCCTTCCACACAACACCAGCAGCAAACAGACAACGAACATTTGACGCCAATTCGTCAAGAATCCTTTCCTCAGTTTCATCGTTTTGTCTCGGATCGCTGCTTTGTATTTCACCTTAAGGAAACCAAGGTGGAACAATTTGTCTGGCAATTTAGCTCGAGCAGATGGTCATCACGGGGCATTCGGCATTCGCAAGCACGTGTCCAACCACGCCGTCAGCTAAATGTGCGAACCACGTGGAACTGCGTCGAGCTCCCAAAATAATGACGTCAGCTCCAACCCTCTTGGCTAGCCCAAGAATATGGGGAGCAACTTCACCTAATTCCACCACGCATTCTGGGGTGCACCAATCCAAGGTCGATTGTGGGACCATTTTTTTGAGCGCAGACTGAAATTTGACCTGCAGTTCAAACATCTCGGAGATGTCCGCACCTGCGTCTTTTAGAACATGGCAGAGATAAATCGTCGCCATGCTATCTTGTGCGAATGCTAGAGCCACGGCAGCTTTCTCGGCGGCGCTGGAGGTGAAGTCGGTCGCAAAGACGATCCTATCGAAAGCAATATTCTCCGCTGAAGGAGCCTTTAGTTTTGGCCCAACGGTAAAGACAGGACAGCTTGCATGCCGAAAAATACCTTCCGCGCACGACCCCAGGATCGCCTTATTCAATCCATGACGCGCGTGTGTACCGGTCACGATCAGATCGGCCTTGAGTTGTTCTGCTAAACCCACTATCGCCGCAGCAGGATTATGGGCCTCCAGTATCTGGGCCGTGGCGCGAATTCTGTCGGAGGTCAGGTCCTTGAGCAGCCGTTCCAAATTTTCGCTACTGGCTCGGCGCATATCACCGATTGGATACCCAACTACTGCTTGCTCGGAACGGGCAGCCATTGAGAGATCTACAACGTGAGCAAGGGTGAGGTTTGAAGAGAAGCGCTTGGCTAGCAGCTTTGCATATTTAGTTGCCGACTCAGAAGACGGCGAGAAATCTGTTGCCAAAACAATGCGGTCCACCGTCAGTCCTACTTGGTCTCCGATCACAGCCATTTGTCACCTCTTCGTCGATGGAACAAAACCTCTCGTCATTACTTGTAGAGTATTGCTCACTAAGCTTTCTGAAGTGTGACCGCTTGTACTCGGGCGTGTGATGGTTGTCACATCTCTGCTGTAAATCCGCACATAAACTTACGGTTGTCTGGCCGATGATTTGCCACCAAGGCCATACGGAGTACCGCGTTCGTCATGATCTAATTCACCGCTCAGTTGTTGAGAGCCATTTGTCTGTTGATGTGAATCCGGGAGGGTTACTCATGAAAAACGATGTCCATTTTTGGATTGCAATTCTGATTCGCGGCGCGCTGGCCCTAATTGTAGGCAGCGCTGTCATGGTGATCCCAGATATGGCCTCCACTTTGCTACTGATGCCCTTCGCCGTTGCGGTTTCAATTCTCTGTCTTGCTGCATATGGTGTGTTGGATAGCACGGTGATCTTTGTCAGCAGCTTCATGGTCTCTCTCCGACGTCCACGAATTGCACTTCGACTTCAAGGCGCTTGCGGCGTGCTGGTCGGCCTCCTTCTATTCTTTGTCGTTTACAACCGCTTTCCTCTTCATTGGTTTCTATACCTCATTGCATTCCAGGCTCTTTGTACAGCCATGGCAGAATCAATTGTTGCGCGGCATGCTTTCACTCGATCAATATCGCATTGGAATTATGCGGCCGCAAGCGTGGCGTTGCTCTTCTTGATTACTTATGCTGCAGCTGCAGCAGTTCTTGGGGAACGTCTTTCGTCCCGTGACGTCGCGTGGCTTATCTACGGCTATTTGGTCGCATTCGGTATGGCACAGTGCCTGACGGCAGCGCGGATGTTGTACGCCGATTACCAGGTCGTCGAGTTAGCACATGTACGTGGTCTATAGGCCGGAGGACAGAAATGGCACATTCACAATATTCCTTCTCCAAATCATTCACAGCACCGCAGGCAGTTTGCGGTGGGTATTCATCGCAATTCACCATGTCAGAGGATTGGGCTTGGCCAGAGGAATTGTGGACTATAGCTATTTTTGTCCTTAAGGTTTTCGCCTTCCTGGCTATCGTTCGGTGCCCGTGGCTAGTTGCGGAATAGGGATGTCATGAAAGCGGCAATTTTGAGAACGCCAGGTCCCCTCAACGAAACTTCCCTGAGGATTGAGGAGATTCCTATACCTATCTCAAGGCCAGGACATGCTCTTCTCAAAATCCATGCCTGCGGCGTGTGTCGTACCGACCTTCATATTGTGGAAGGCGAGTTGCCCCCAAAGCTGGACTGGGTCATCCCGGGCCATCAGATTGTTGCAGAGATTGTTCAGTCTCCCGATCCCAGCTTTCAGAAGGGTGACAGAGTGGGTGTCTCCTGGATTGGGGGCACAGATGGATCCTGCCATTTCTGTCGAACCGGCCGCGAAAATCTTTGCGATCATCCCACCTATACCGGTTACACACAACATGGCGGGTTCGCGGAGTACATGACTGCACGAACGGACTTTCTCTTCCCCTTACCAAAAGCGCTCGAGGACCGCGCTGCTGCCCCCTTACTCTGCGCCGGCATCATTGGCTTTCGAAGTCTTAGAATTGCGGAAGTCAAACCGGGCCAGCACGTTGGTCTTTTTGGCTTTGGTTCGTCAGCACAGCTTTTATTTCAAGTACTCAAGGCGTGGAATTGCCTTGTCTATGTTTCCACCCGCGAGTCGCATCACCAGCGGCTGGCACGTACTCTCGGGGCGGAATGGGTCGGCGGCGGTACAGAAGTTCCACCTGAACTCTTAGATTCTGCAATTACCTTCGCTCCTTCGGGGGATGTTGTGGTCGCGGCGTTGCGGTCGATCGATAAGGGCGGAATCGTTGCGATTAATGCTATCCATTTGGATCGCATGCCGCAGTTTGACTATGACTCGCTCCTGTGGGGCGAGAGACAACTCCGCAGCGTGACAAACATGACCCGGCAGGATGGGACAGATTTCCTGAGAGTCGCGACCGAAATCGGTCTAAAACCTGCAGTCGTGCCCTTTGGCCTGGATCAGATCAATGAAGCTCTCCGTGGTCTGAAGGAAGACAGGTTGAGTGGCCCGGCCGTCATTCTCCCTAATGGACTATGACCGAAAAATACAATCGTATCTCTGTAAGTGTGTCGTTCCTGGCGATCATTCTGTATCTTCTGCTGCACTACACGTTCCATGTCAAGAACAGGATCTCGACTCTGCCGTTATGGTTCGCAATCATCGTCGGTGGGTTGCCTTTGTTATACGCTCTATCCCGGGAAGCGCTTAAGCGGCAATTTGGTTCCGATTTCTTGGCAGGCCTTTCGATCATTGCGGCCACTATGCTGGGGGAACACCTGGTCGCAACCATTATTGTCCTGATGTTTTCAGGAGGGCAGACACTGGAGGACTACGCGACACAGCGCGCATCCTCCGTTTTGAACGCGCTAGCTAAACGCATGCCTAACGTAGCTCATCACGTCATAGATGACAAAGCCTATGAGATCGCCGTAACTGATATTGCTATCGGTGATCGCCTCATTATCTTCCCGCATGAAATATGTCCTGTGGACGGGACAGTTGAATCGGGGACCGGAACAATGGATGAATCATTTCTGACAGGTGAGCCATTTCGGATGCGGAAAATTGCTGGCTCCCAGGTAATCTCCGGTGCGTTGAATGAAGATTTTGCTCTCACTATCGTGGCCGAGAAGCTTCCCGCCGATTCACGCTACGCACGCATCATGAAGGTGATGAAGATGGCTGAGCAGCATCCTCCCCGGATACGTCGCTTGGCTGACCGTTTAGGCGCTATTTACACGCCGATCGCGCTCATCGTGGCCACGGCTGCATGGTTGACGAGTGGTAGCCCGGGACGGTTTTTGGCTGTCATCGTCATCGCCACACCTTGTCCCCTCCTGTTAGCGATTCCCATATCGATCATTGGAGCCATTTCGCTCTCAGCAAAACGGGGAATTGTCATCAAAAAGCCTTTGGTTCTCGAACAGGTCGGACAGATTCAGACGATGTTATTCGATAAAACAGGAACATTGACTCACGGCGAGCCAGTGGTCACCGACATCGTCTGTCTTGCTGACGCCGACCCCATCAATATCCTCCGCTTGGCAGCAAGTCTCGAACAGTATTCGAAGCACCCGCTTGGGGCGGCCATTCTTCGCGCCGCCGAAGAAAGGAGCGTTGTTCTGCAAAACGTGGAGAACATCAGCGAAAAACCAGGCGAAGGCTTGACGGGACACATCGGGGGACAGAAAATCCTCGTCACGGGAAGACGCAAGCTTCCCTCCGAAATGGCGACTCTTTTGCCGCCGAGCACTTCAGGCATGGAGTGTGTAGTCGTTGTGGATGGTCGCTTGTCCGGCCTACTCAGATTTCATGACCGCCCCAGAAAAGAAGGAAAGTCATTTATTGGCCACCTTACACCAAAGCATCACGTGAAGCACCTGATGATCCTGTCCGGAGATCGTGACAGTGAGGTCCAGCATCTTGCCGCTATCGTCGGGATTGCAGATGTCCGTGCGAATCTAACCCCTGAAGAAAAGCTCGAGATCGTGCGCGCCGAAACTAGGAAAGCACCGACACTCTTTCTTGGAGATGGTATTAATGATGCCCCGGCGATGATGGCTGCAACCGTGGGAGTTGCGTTCGGTCAGAACAGCGATATTACGGCAGAAGCGGCCGGAGCTGTGATTCTTGAACCCACGCTCGGTAAGCTCGACGAACTTCTTCACATCGGAAGACGAATGCGGCGAATTGCACTCCAAAGCGCAATAGGAGGAATGCTACTCAGTTCACTTGGAATGATCGCCGCAGCCCTCGGTTTTCTTTCGCCACTTGTGGGGTCAATCGGCCAAGAGATCATCGATTTGTTTGCCGTCCTCAATGCGATTCGTGCATCAGTTTCAACAAAAGAGCTGATGGATTTCTAAAGAAGGGGACGATGGTCATGCGGGAACAGGTCGCACACTGCGTTTCCAATAGCCTTTGCCTCGTCTATTTTGTGATCTAAATCACCGCGCCCATCGACCTGAAGCAATAGTCTGAGCTTCGATCGCAATTTATAACCGTTATTTCGGTTCGAAAGGCATGCTTATGGACTCCCGAGACGCAGCCACCACCCTTCCTACCGTCGACCAGGAACCGCATTTGGCGACCAGCGAAATTATTTTCTCACGGATACTCGTTGCAACCGATTTCTCGGGACCCGCGACCCTAGCTTTGAAGATGGCAATCTTGATCAGCGAGACATTCGGAGCGAAGCTGTCCATAGTGCATGCCGCGACTCCAGTCGGATACGGAATCGATACAGGCGCCGTTCCCATCGAAGTATTGAACGCCAACCTGGATGCAGATAAGGAACAGATTAATCAACTCGTTCTAAGCGAGCCAGGGCTCGGCCAGCTAAAGCCCAGTATCACTGTTGCTTATGCCGAAACGGTAGATCTCATCAATCAAGTTTCACGCAAAGATAATATAGACCTGATCGTCGTCGGGTCTCACGGCGCCAGCGGCCTAGAACGGCTGGCCCTGGGATCGGTTGCCGAGGCTGTATTGCACCAGGCGAGGTGTCCGGTCCTGATCGTCGGACCCCAATGCAGGCCCGAACGATATCCTTTCCGCTCCATTCTGTTTGCGACCGACCTGAGGACAACCGGATTGCGTGCAGCACAGTATGCTACAGGGCTTGCAGAACGTTTTCATTCAAAGCTCACTCTTCTTCATGTGATGAAACAGCGCCCCACGCCCAGCCGCGAAGATGAGCCTATCGCTGACCTCAAACGACTAATTCCGCCGGATGCAGATTGCTACTGTAAGGCCGACGTACGTGTCGAATATGGTAAGGTCGCCGAAGTCATTGCCGCTGTTTCCGAATCGGAGTGCGCCAGCTTGATCGTCATTGGGCTTCGAGCCCACGTTCTTGGAGACCACGCTCCTTGGTCAACCGTTGCTCAAGTAACCCGCGAAGTCAAGGTCGCCGTACTTGGCGTTCGAGGTCATTACGCTTGACTTGAATTTCAGAATTGCAGAATCAAATATCGAGGGAATGCCAGACTAAACAGTTTGCTCCATGTTCAGGCGAGAGTAGCAACAGGAGAGTCGCATACGCTTTGATCTCGCCCTAGTCGTCATAGAAGCAAACAGTCACCAAGCAAAAAAATCACCAAAATCCAAAATAATTAACGACTCTAAGTCATTGATTCTATGGTGCCCAGAGGGGGACTTGAACCCCCACGACCGATTAGGGTCTGCGGATTTTAAGTCCGCTGTGTCTGCCGATTCCACCATCCGGGCATTCCGTCTATAAGCATAACTCAGCTTACCTTTTCCGCTGACGACGTCGGAAAAACACGCAGACAATCGATCACCAAAATACGGAACACTTAGGTCCAGCAATCGCAATGCCTAACTCTCTAAATAAGCAGGTCTTTCACCCTAGGCTCACGCGAACAAAGAGTCTTATGGCGAACGTCGGCGAAATAATTTGCGGGAAACGGCAAGGCATTTCGACACACGCCTCAGAGACCGAAAGCTTCTAATAATTGATTTGCAAAAGGGCCTGCAGGCACAGTCTACAGACTTACCATGCAATGAACACCCGAGAAGCTAAATGAACGCTTAGTGAGCCATCGCAGGAGGGGGTCGCAAGGTGAAATCGACATACACCATAGTGGCAACTTTCACGGCCTGCCCATCCGCAGTGTATGGCCTGTAGCGCCAATGGCGCACAGCGTCGATCGCCGCGCCGCGCAGGGAGGGAGGCCCCTTGACCACATGTAACGTTTCAATCGAACCGCTCCTCGATATCGTAGCCTGCAACGCTACCTGCCCCTCGATGTGATCCATCCGAGCTTGTGGAGGATACTGAGGCCTGGGTGCCGAAATTAAATATCCTTCCATTACATTAGCGGGGACATACCTGACTGTGGGCCGATTGGGACCAGCCTGATCCCCGGATGCGCCCTTCGAGGAGGCTCCATCGGATGCAATTGAATGTGGAGTTGTAGCTCCGACTGCACTCTCTGTAACGCCGGGATGAGACTCGATTGCGGGAGAAGAAGGTGACGGCCCTGTAGCCGATGACGTTGAACTCGAGACTGCGGGTGTTGCAACGCCCTGTCCGGAATGAATCAAGAAAAAGATCGCCGTGCCAATCACTACCAGAGCTAGAAAAATCCAGAGAGCAATGGTGCTCTTTCCTCTGTCGGTGCCATAAGTAAAAGTTGGAGAGGAGAATTCATCCTCCTCAGGATGAGATTCAGCGAGAGAGGCTGAATGCAAGAATACGGCGCGCCCCCGATTTGGCAGTTCTGGATCAGATATGGGTATATCAACTACATTGGATTGTCCAACCTTGGAGGGCTTGCTAGTCCCGATGTCACGATGCACAAGCGGTTCAAGCCCCACAGATGCCAGTGCAGGCGGAAGCCCAGGTGTAGGTGCTATTTTACTGATTCGCTGCTCAATGGAGTCCAGATGATGTTTGACCTGCTCCGTACTGCTTTCCAGACGAGAAAGCGTCTGGCGAAGTTCATTGGAAATGTCAATCAAACTACTACGATCGTCGGTGCTGCTGCCCCCAGTAGATATGGGCAGAGAGATCCGTACCGACGTCGGTTCCTCAGCAGGAACACGCTGCTTCGTCGGCGGTTGGGGTCGGGGGGAGATTGGCCGGGACGCTGCGCCGAACTGCCTCCAGCAACCGGTGCCCAGGAGGAACTCCATCAAGGTTCTTGTCGGCCCAGTGATGTCGGCGTTGGTTTCCGTAACCGAGGGGCCGCCAACAGATGCAGCGATGATACTCATCATATCTGTGAGAAGGAGTTCATCGTTCGCTCGTTTCACCACCGATTTGACCCATGCCGAAAGTTCCAATCGAAACTGGCTGCTGCTGTCCAGGGTTCTTGCAAATTCGAAGAGGTCGTTAGGCGAGCCATGCCTGATGTGATTGATATCGAGTAGAGAGCCGAGCTCCGTGACATGACTGCCGAAGCGCTGGGTCGTCTCCTGTGTGTCTAGAAAGAAAGACATCTGAGTATGATGGATCCCGCTTTAATAATGGTTGCGTGTGAAGTCGAGTAAATCGAGTCTCCTCGTAAATTGACGTGTATCCACAGATAGAAATTGGACTACACCTGTTGCTGAACCCGCTAACAAGCCAGGATCGAAAAAGTCCGTCAAGAAACTCAGGCCAACTTCCAGAATCCGGAAACTGGTCTGAATTATTGTTTAGCTGACAGACTCAACCTCTCTAATACACGTCTCTCTGATACCGCTTCTGTTTCTTCATTGCCGCCAGATACTCTGTCGCATGATCAAGCGTCCCGTTCGACCCCCTGGCGATCACATCCAGCAGAGCTGTCTCCACATCCTTCGCCATACGCGTCGCGTCTCCGCAGACATAGAAATAGGCGCCGCGCTCCAGCCACGCGTACAACTCCGCGGCCTTCTCCTGCATGCGATCCTGAACATAGACCTTCTTTGCCTGATCCCGTGAAAATGCCGTATCCAGATGGGTCAGCACGCCATCCTTGTGCATCTTCTGCAGTTGGTCCTTATACAGAAAATCCAGCGCCTCTCGCTGTTCGCCGAAGAAGAGCCAGTTGTCGCCCGGTTCGCCTTTGGCCTGCCGCTCTTCGAGAAAGGCGCGGAACGGCGCAATGCCGGTTCCCGGTCCAATCATAATGACGGGAGCTGACGTGTCTTCCGGCAGCCGGAAGTTGCCATTCGCATGAAGGAAGATCGGCATCTTCACACCCACGCCGGCGCGGTCGCCGAGATGGCCGCTCGCCACTCCCTGGCGGGTGCGGCCGTGCGCGTCATACCGAACCACCCGCACCGTCGTCTGCACATTGTCCTTGTGCATTGCCTGGCTCGAAGCAATGGAGTACATCCGCGGCGTCAGCCGTTGCAGCACATGGAACAGCTCTTGCGGATCTTTCACCACATGCGGAAAATCCGTCGCGAGGTCAACAAATTCGCGTCCCCAGCAATACTCCTCTGCGCGCGCCTTGTGCTCCGGGCCGACCATCACCTTCAGCCCTTCAATCTCGGGGGCCAGCTTTGCGTACTGGTTCACGCTGCCACGCGCCAGCTTTCCGATACCCAGCCGCGTCCGCAGCGCCTCCTCGAGACTGATCTCGACCTTATAGTGGTCGAGCACACGCTCATCACCCTTGAAACCCAGCGCCGCCAAAACCTCTGCAACGGCTTCAGGGCGATTTTCGGGGATAATCCCGACCGCATCTCCGGGGGTATAAGTCATTCCCTCTTCGAGCGATAATTCGACATGCCGAGTTTCTTTTTCCGATCCCTCAGCCGTCAATAGCTCGTTTACAGTAACCGTCGAAGAATACGGATTATTGCGTGTGTACTTCGGCGCGTGCGTCTGCGCTCCCTTAGCTTCCTGCTCCAAAACCTCAGTCATCCTTAAATGATAAAAGGTAATGGCGATTCCGCAAAATACATTCGTACGAGGCTGCCCATTTACGGCAGCCGAAACACAATTCCCGTGCTCAGCGTCTTCGGAACGAAGCTGTCGCCGAGTCCCGCAAGCCTGCCATAGCTGAACTCCACCGCCCGCCAATCCAACCTCGGCAAAATGGTAAAGTCAACACCACCAACAAACTGATAGGCAAATTTGGTCGACGAAGTCCGCGCTGTCCCTTGTCCGGTCTTCAAATGTCCGAAGCCACCCAACACCTCTCCATACGGCTTGAACGGCAAAACACGAGGCGTCACCGCAAGCCGCACTCCGCCCAGCAGGGTATCGAGCGTCTCGCTGGAATACGCTCCATTTGTGTTTCCACGACCCGCAAAGGTTCCTCGAACATCAAGCCCAGTGGCCAACAACCCATGTCCTGAGTCGTGATACAAACCGATCGTCGGTCCATACATCCACGACGTATTAGGAGCACTGAGCTTGGCCGCAGTGAACTCACCATAAATCGCCGTCTGCGCGCGTGCCATTCCAGCGAGTCCCAACGTCATCATCCCCAGCAAACACATTTTGAAATATCTCTGATTCATCTACCAAGTTTAACCCTGGCGAATCACCCTGTCTTTCGCAGGAACCCGATGGATAACCCTCTCAATAAACGCAGAAGCCTCGCGCGGGTCGCTCCCAATGCAAAATCCTTGCAAGTGCCGTCAGCTACAATCGCAGTGTGCGCCGCCTTCTGGCACTTTCGCTGTTGCTGCTCTTCAGCTTTCCGCTGGTGTCACCTCTACTTGCGCTCTCCACAAATTCAGACGCTAACCTGCCAGCCTGTTGCCGCCGCAATGGAGTTCATCACTGCCAGATGAAGATGCGGCGGTCGAACATCTCCGCCCATCAGGTCACAATCTCCACTCTTTCGACGAAGTGCCCTTTCTATCCCAAACCAGCCACCTTGGTCCGGCATAATGATGCCCGGCTTAATGCCACTGCGCGTCTGCTTCGTGAATCAGTTCATCACGCCACAATCAAGGCGCCTATCTACGCTCACGTCCGGATTGTGCTCGACACGGCATGGCAAAAGCGGGGCCCTCCCACGCAAGCCTCCTAGTCTCTGAAGCCGATCTGACTCCGCTTCGTTCGCCCGTGCAACTCAAGGTTCCGATACTGATGGAACGCCTCAGCGAACCCGAATCACCTCCAGTCATCGGCTAAAGCCAATCTCCAACTATCGCTGCATCGGGTCGCTCGTGCGCCGCCTTCTCTCCCTCTCGCTGCTGTTGCTGTTCACGCTGCCGCTGGTCTCGCCGCTCTTCACGGCGTCTGCGGTAGATGCGAACGTGCCCGTCTGCTGCCGCCGCGACGGCAAGCACCATTGCATGATGGCCAAGCTAGCGCAGCGTTCCGCCAGCGACACCGGCCAAGCACACACCGTAAGCATTCAAGAGACCTGCCCCTACAACCTCTTCACGGTCATAGCGATCAATCTTCCCTTCGTCTCCGACGAGGTTCAGACAGCAGTCTCCGCAGACACAGTCAGCATTCGGACTAACCTGCCCCAAACAGAAGCTCCCTTTAGCCTCTCCCCTGACCGTTCCCACCAGAAGCGCGGCCCTCCTTCACCGATCCTCTCCCGCTCCTAAGCGCAGGAAATGGACAGTGCGGCATGCCACAAGAATTGTCCGCCGCACCCGAACCACCGGAGGAATCAGTGCAGCTTCTTAAGCATCACCTTGCAGTCATCGCATTTATCTTTGCAGCTATCGCAATAGCCGGCGCGCAGCAAACCGTCAACAATGCCTCTCTCAGCGGCAGGGTAACCGACCCATCGGGCGCAGTCATCGCCGGCGCGCACGTCACGGCAACCCAGACAGCAACCAACTTCTCTCGCACGACCTCAACCAGCAAAGACGGACGTTTCCGCTTTCCCTATCTCTCCCTTGGCACTTACAACGTCCTGGTCCATCAACAAGGTTTCGCCGAAGCGAACCGCTCCATCACCCTCACCGTCGGCGCTGATTTCGACCTGCAAATCTCACTCGCCCTTGCCGGAACCCAAACCTCAGTCAACGTATCCAGCCAACCCCCGATACTGGAAACCAACCGAAGCGAAGTAGCCAATACAATCTCACCCGGAGAGATCCAAAACCTCTCTTTACTCGGCCGCAACTTCCTCGACCTCGCTCTTCTCGTCCCCGGCGTCTCCGCCACCAACACTGCCAGCACTCAACTCTTCGCCGAAACATCCGCCGTTCCCGGCCAGGGCATCTCCATCGGCAGCCAGCGCAACTTCTCCAACAGCTTCGTCGTCGACGGTCTCTCTGCCAATGACGACGCGGCCGGACTCACCGGAACCTTCTATGCCCTCGACGTCGTCCGCGAGTTTCAGGTCGTCACCTCCGGCGGTCAGGCTGAGTTCGGCCGCGCCCTCGGCGGCTACATCAACATGGTGACCAAGAGCGGTACCAACGCACTCCACGGCAGTCTCTACGGCTACCTGCGCAATCAACGCCTTAACGCCGACAACGCTCTCTCGCAAAGCAAACTCCCCATCACGCAAGCCCAATACGGAGCCAGCCTCGCCGGCCCAATCCTGCGCAATCGCACCTTCTACTTCGCCAATTTTGAGCGCAAGCAGCTCAATCAGGACGGCCTTATCACCATCGCTCCCGCCAACGTTGCCGCCATCAACAGCCACCTCCAAACCATCGGATACCAAGGTCCACAGATCACCACCGGGCTTTACTCCAACCCAATCCGCACCAATAACATCTTCGCCAAGATCGACCATCACCTCAACGATAGCGACCAACTCAGCGCGCGTTACAGTCTTTATGAAGTAGAGAGTCAGAACTCACGAGGCGTCGGTGGATTAAGCGCCGTCAGTGCCGCCGCGTCGCTCCACGATCTCGACCAGACCATAGCCATCAGCAATATCTTCACCATCTCTCCTCGCACCGTCAACGAAACTCGCGGCCAGTTCACTCGAAGCAACCTGACCGCGCTGCCCAACGATGCCATCGGTCCCGCCGTCAGCATCTCCGGCATTGCATCCTTCGGCACACTCTCCGCGTCGCCCACCGGACGACTCGACAATCTCTACGAAGTAGTCGACAACCTCTCTCATCAGACAGGCAATCACTCCCTGCGAGTCGGTACGGACTTCCTCTTCAACGACCTCACCATCACCTTCCCCATGTCCAACCGAGGCAGCTACTCCTTTTCGTCTCTCAGTAACTTCCTCAACGGAACCTATAACAACTCCGGATATACGCAATCCTTCGGCAACCCCATCGTCCCTCAGACCAACCCCAACCTCGGCCTCTACGCGCAGGACGAGTGGAAACTCACACCATCCCTCACCTTCAACGCCGGTCTGCGCTACGATCTGCAATTCCTGAAATCCATCGCCACCGACACCAACAATATCTCCCCGCGCCTCGGCTTTGCCTGGTCACCCTTTACTCACCGCACCACCGTCGTGCGCGGCAGCTATGGCATCTTTTACGATCGAGTTCCCTTGCGACCGCTCTCAAACGCGCTCCAGTCCAGCGGCAACACAACCAACATCAACAGCTCGACGTTCGTCACCGTCAGCGTCTCACCCACGCAAACCGGAGCCCCCGCCTTCCCCAACATTCTCACTACGCTCCCCACCGGAGTTCTGGTCAACTTCACGACGATGGCCCCACATATCCAGAACGCATACTCTGAACAGGCCAGCCTCGAAGTCGAGCAGCAACTCAACGCCAGCAGCACTCTGAGCATAAGCTACCAGCACCTGCGCGGGCTCCATCTACTAGCCTCCATCAACCAGAACACTCCCACCTGCATCGCCACCGGCAACAACAACGGCTGCCGCCCCAACGCCGCCTACGGTAACAACAAGCAGTACCAGTCCGCAGGCGACTCCTACTACGATGGCCTCTCCGTCTCCTTCCAGCAAAAGCCCACACGCTGGGGTGCCTATCGCATCTCCTACAACTGGTCAAAGGCTATTGACGACGTGGGTGAGTTCTTCTTCAGCTCTCCTATCAATAACTTTGACATAGCTGAAGACCGCGGTTTCTCCGACGACGACCAGCGAAACCGCCTCGTCTTTGATGGCACCATTCATAGCTCGATGAACCCATCACACAGCCTATGGAGCCACCTCTCCAACGGCTTCCTCCTCAGCACCATGCTTCAGTACTATTCGCCGCTCCCCCTCAACATCACTACAGGAACCAACAGCATTCAGGGCACAACGTTGCGCCCCTGCGTGCCCGGCATCACCAATTGCACCCGTGCGCTACCCGGAACTGTCATCGCACGCAACTCCGGTGTAGGCTTCAACTTCTTCAACATGAACACCCGTCTTAGCCGTACCTTTCCACTTGGCAACCGCTTCCGTCTCGAAGCCATCGCCGAAGCCTTCAACGCACTCAACCACCGCAACGACCTTATCCCCAACGGGACCTTCGGCACAGGCACGTACCCCAACGCATCCAACTCCAGCTTCGGCCACCCAACCGCAGTCGGCGATCCCAGACAGGTCCAACTCGCAGCCCGCCTGAACTTCTAACAATCAAAAGGAAACGTGATGACCAGAAGCTCGATCAACCGCACCATTGCAATCAGTCTCACATTAGCGTTCCTGCTGATCATTGCGTTTCTTCTCTGGCAGTACACGCGGCCTCTCATCCAAACGCAGCACCAGGCCTTCGTCTTCGAACCCCATCCGCACGTACTCGGCATCGAGGCAAAACGTCCCATCATTGCCGCCACCGTCACCGGCGGCCTCTATCTCCTCGCCGTAGAAAAGACAGAACTCATCCTGCGCATGTCCCACGAGGCCGGAGAACACTGGATGCCTCCAACCACACTCAGTTCATCCGGCGAAACCGTAAACACCTCCGCAGAAAACGCTCCACAACTAGTCGCACATGGGATGTATGCCTTCGCACTCTGGCAGCAGAAAAACGACTCCGACGAAACTCAACTCGTAGAAGCCCGTTCTTCCGGCATGGGCACAACGCCGCCAGTGACGACCCTGGTCACCGACAAGCCAGCCACGGACAAGTCTTACTCCGGCTTCGCCACTCTCGCCGTCGCTCCCAACGGTGACGTCTACGCCGCATGGCTCGATGGCCGCGACAACACCTCAGGCTCCACCGGAACCTTCAATGTCTACCTGGCCCGCTCCACCGATCGCGGCGCGACCTTTCACCACAACGTAAAAGTAGCAACCCTCGCCTGTCCCTGCTGCCGTCCCTCGGTCGCCATCGCAGCCAACGGCAAGGTCTACGTCGCTTACCGCCATGTCTACGCCGACAACGAGCGGGACATTGCCGTCGCTACCTCCACCGATCACGGCGAACACTTCGGCGCGCCCGTCCGCATCGCCAACGATCGCTGGAAGCTCTTCGGCTGTCCCGAATCCGGCCCAGTCCTGGCAGTGCAGGGCGATAAGCTTATCGTCGCGTGGTACACCGCCACAGGCGGTCACCCCGGCATCCGCCTGACGTCGTCGAGCGATGGCGGCCAAACCTTCTCAAAAGAAATCTCCGTCAGCAAGGGCATCGAAGGTGCAAACCACCCCTATCTCTCCATGGCCGACGACGGCACCATCGCCCTCGTCTTCTCAGGTCGCCAATCCACAAAAAGCGGCGACTGGAACAGTCTCACTCCTTATGCACTCCGCATCGATACCAAAGGTCACGTCTCAGCGACAACCCACATCCCCGCCGACACGTCAGGAGAGCGCTACCCAACCGCCAGCCTCTCCCCTGACGGAGACATCTACGTAATCTGGAGCGGATCTGATGCTCCCCAGGCCGCGCTCATCCGCGGCGCCTCTCTATAAGCCAACGCACATAACTATTTGACAGCGCCGGGAGCGAAGTTCTATAAGCATCTCTAGCCACCACAAGCGAAATTATAATTTCACATATAAATAATACTGACAGGGGAACTCATGCAACGTAATCTCCGCACCGTCGTTCTTCTCCTGAGCGCTATCCTCGCCCTTCCAGCCTCTATCGCACAGACTCCAAAAGACCCTGCACAAAAAAGCATCCTCGAAACAATCGAATGGACATGGGCCGCGAAACCCGACAACCCCAATCCCGCGCTCCCCAACGTCCTTCTCCTCGGCGACTCCATCACCCGCGGCTACTATCCCGAGGTCACGAAACTGCTCGCCGGCCGCGCCAACTGTTATCTCTTCGCCACCTCCGCCGCCTCCGGCGATCCTCGCCTCATCCAGCAGGTAGACGACTACTTCGCAATGATGCCGCTGAAGTTTGCCGTCATTCACTTCAACAACGGAATGCACGGATGGAAGTACACCGAAGCCGCCTACGGCAGTTCCCTTCCCAAACTTGTTGAAGCTCTGCAAGCAAAATCCAATGGAGCAAAGTTAGTCTGGGCCACCACCACACCTGTCCACACGGCAGACTCCGGCGGAGCCACCAACCCGCGCATCGACCAGCGCAACGCAGAATCCCTCCGCACCATGCAGCGCTTTCATATCCCCATCGACGATCAGCACGCCCTCATGGCCGCTCACGACGACCTGCACAACGGCAGCGTTCACTACACCGAAGCAGGCAGCGCCGCACAGGCAAAACAAGTCCAGCAAATTATCGAAAAACTATTGTCGGCTCGTTAAAGAGCTCGCGACATCACCCTAAGAAACCTTCCACTTCGTATTCAGCATATTCAACTTGTCGTTCATCGAAACCTCAGGCTTCTTCGGAGCCTCCCGCTGTACGCGCTGCGCCGGTCCCATCAGCGCCTTCATCGAAAGTGCAATCCGCTTCGACTTCGCATCCGCGCTCAACACCTTCACCTTAACAATCTGTCCCGCTTTCACAGCCTCTGAAGGATCCTTAATAAACCGGTTCGACAACTCGCTGACATGCACCAGCCCATCCTGATGCACACCGATATCGACAAACGCGCCAAACTTCGTCACATTCGTCACCACGCCCTCCAGCACCATCTCCGGCTGTACATCGGCGAACTCCCGTACCGTTTCATTGAAGCTCGGCGCAACGAACTTGTCGCGAGGATCACGCCCCGGCTTCTTTAGCTCCTCAAGAATGTCCTTCAGCGTGTAAGTCCCTGCCGAAAGCTGCTTCGCATCCACCTTCGCCAGCAGCTCCGGCCTGCGAATCAGCTCGCCCACAGGAGCATCCAGCGACCGCGCAATCTCCTCCACCACTCCATACGACTCAGGATGCACCGCCGTCATATCCAGCGGATTTTCTCCATTGCGTATCCGCAAAAATCCCGCAGCCTGCTCAAACGTCTTCGCGCCAATCCCGGTAACTTTATTCAACTCGGCCCGCGAGCGAAACTGCCCATGCTCATTCCGATAGCTGACGATATTCAGCGCAGTCCGCTCCGTAATCCCCGAAACATAGCGCAGCAGCGTCCACGAAGAGGTATTCAAATCCACACCGACACGGTTCACGCAACTCTCAATCACCGTCTCCAGCGACTGCTGCAACTGCCGCTGATCGACGTCGTGCTGATACTGCCCCACACCAATCGACTTCGGATCGACCTTCACCAACTCCGACAGCGGATCCTGCAACCGCCGCGCAATCGAGATCGCGCCCCGCACCGTCAGATCAAGATCAGGAAACTCCTGCCGCGCAATATCCGAAGCCGAATAAATACTCGCGCCCGACTCGCTCACCGTCACCGAAAAGATATTGTCCAGCCGCCGCTCGCGTAGAAAGTCACGCACAAAAGCATCTGTCTCTCGCGAAGCCGTTCCATTACCAATCGCAATCGCACGAACATTGTGCTGCACCAGCAACTTCTCCAGCACCTTCGCCGCGCCATCCGCAGCGCCCTTCGACGTATGCAGATAAAGCACGTCATTCGCCAGAAACTTGCCAGTCTCATCCACCACGGCAACCTTGCAGCCAGTCCGCAGCCCAGGATCGATCCCCAGAATCGAAATCGGCCCTGCCGGAGGAGCCAGCAACAGATGATGCAAATTATCCCGAAAGACCTGAATCGCATCCGTCTCCGAACGTTTCTTCAATTCCAGCCGAAGCTCGCCTTGGATCGAAGGATTCAGCAGCCGCTTCCATGCGTCCTCGATCGCCAGCTCAAGCTGCGCCGTCCAATCTCCCTCTCTTCGCAGCACTCGCGCACGCATCACACCCAACGCCCGCAGAGGCTCCATCTCGATTAGAAAGTAAAGTACTGACTCGCTCTCACCCCGTCGCACTGCCAGCATTCTATGCGACGGAATCGTCTTCACCGGCTCACGATACTCGTAGTACATCTTGAACTTTTCCTGCTCATCCACCGCGTCCATCGCCTTACGGCTCACGATCACGCCTTCGTCAAACATCAGCTGCCGCAGCGCCTTTCGCAAGTCGGCATCCTCGCTCAATACCTCGGCAACAATATGTCGCGCACCCTCCAGCGCCTCGTCCACACTGTTCACTTCCTTCTCTGCATTCACAAACCCAGCAGCCAACTCAGCCAGTGACTGCGCCCCGCTCTCCTGCGCCATCAGATAAAGCGCCAGCGGCTCTAACCCCTTCTCTCGGGCAATCGTAGCCTTGGTCCGCCGCTTCGGCTTGTAAGGAAGATAAAGGTCCTCCAACTCGCTCTTATCCAAAGTGGCCTCGATGCGCGCCTTCAGATCATCCGTAAGCTTACCCTGCTCCAGAATGGAGGCCAGAATCGTCTCCCGCCGAGCCACCAGATCGCGAAAGTAAGCCAGCTTCTCCTCGATGTCGCGGATCTGAACCTCGTCAAGATTTCCGGTAGCTTCCTTCCGATACCGCGCAATAAAAGGGACAGTTCCACCCTCATTGAGCAGTTCAATCACAGCAACCAACCCACGCATGGGCACATTCAACGAAGTAGCGATATGAAGAAGAATTTCAGGGGAGAGGACTTTAGGATCGGCCATGGATATTCCCATCCTAGCGGTAAACCATCTGGAAAATCCGTTCTTACTCACCCGCGCTAAACTAAAGCTATGCTCGACGAAACAACGTTCCGCCGCGAATACGACCGCGCCCTCGAAGCTCTCAAGCAATCCCTCATCGTCGCCGAAGAGGACTCCGAGGCCTTCGAAGCCGAAGAGAACAACGGCGTGCTCAACATCGTCTTCGAAGACGGTACCAGCAAGTTCGTTCTCACGCCCAACACCCCCGTCCGCCAGCTCTGGATCTCCGCCACCTCCACCAGCTTCAAGCTCGAATGGTCCGAGGCCACCAGCGCCTTCGTCCTCCCCAAAACCGGAGAAGACCTGAAGACCCTCACACAACGCCTCCTGCGCGAGCACCTCAACGACGCAAGCATCACTCTCTCCTAATTCCCTGAATCTGAGACCCCCAATGAAGCTAATGCTCTCCTCGCTCGCCCTGCTGGCCACCATCACTGTAGCCTCCACCGCCCAGACTACAACCCATAAAACTACCGTCGTTCACCATCACCCCGCAACAACATCCCCTGTCCCCAAAATCCCGAGAGTGCCCGGAATTCCCAAGCCCCTCTACTCGCTGAAGTACATCGACATCATCATTGGCAAAGGCCCCATCGCCGAGACCCAGAAGTGGTACACGGTCCGCTACACCGGCTGGCTTCCTGATGGCACCAAGTTCGACTCCTCCTACGACCATCCCGGCGGCGAACCCATCAGCTTTCCTTACGGAGCCAAGCGAGTCATCATCGGCTGGGACACCGGCTTTGAAGGCATGCACGTCGGTGGCAAACGCCGTCTCTTCATCCCCTATCAGCTCGCCTACGGAGAAACAGGCCGCCCACCCGTCATTCCCGCCAAGTCCAACCTCGTCTTCGATGTCGAACTGGTAAGCATGTCCGACACCCAGCCGGAACCTCCTGCCCCCAAGCCCGCCGCCGCAGATTCCACATCGCAGCCCGAAGCCGGCTCCGCTCCGGCAGAATCACCCGCACAGGAGACCAAACCGGCCGCGGCAGCATCCGGTGCCCAGACCCAATCTTCTTCGCATCCAGAGGCCCTCTAATCGCGTCTAATCCGAGGCAACGTAAACCGACTGGCCCACCTAGACCAACGCTTATGCTCGAAAGACTCAGACCGCTCTTCCCCTACCTCCGGCGATACTGGAAAAGCCTCGCCTGGGGCGGCGTAGCTGTCATCTTCTACAACGTCATCAAAGTCCTCATCCCGCTTGTCATCGGCGGCGCAATCGACGACATGCAACATGGCCTCACCGAAGCCAAAGTCGTCCACCACGCACTCCGGCTTGTCGTAATTGCCGTATTATCCGCCATATTTCTTTACATCACACGACAGGTCATCATCGGCGCCTCACGTGACATCGAATACGACCTCCGCAACGATCTCTTCGCCAATCTCGAACGCCAGTCCGCCAGCTTCTTCCACACACACCGCACCGGCGACATCATGGCTCGCACGACCAACGATCTCAACGCCGTCCGGCAGCTTCTCGGCCCGGCCATCATGTACAGCGCCAATACCATCGTCTTCACCGCCGCCGCGCTGCCCTTCATGATTCGCATCAGCCCAAAGCTGACCCTCTATGCCTTCGTTCCCCTCCCCATCGCCTCGGTCCTGGTGCAATACTTCGGCGCGCGTATCCATCGCCGCTTCGAGCGCATCCAGGCCATGTTCTCTGACATTTCTGCCAAAGCGCAGGAGAACTTCTCAGGAGCCCGCCTCATCCGTGCCTTCGTTCAGGAAGAGGCCGAGATAGCCTCCTTTGAGACCGCCAACCAGGAATACATCCGTCGCAGCCTCTACCTCGTCCGTCTCATGGCCATGCTCTGGCCGACGCTTGAATTCGTCCTCGGCCTGTCGCTCATGATTACGCTGCTCGTAGGTGGTCACGAAGTCGTCTCCCACCGCATCTCAGTCGGTCAGTTCACCTCATTCATCGTCTACATGGTGCAGCTCACTTGGCCCATGATCGCCGTCGGCTGGGTCGTCAACCTCTTCCAGCGCGGCACCGCCTCAGTCGTCCGCATCGACGAACTCCTCAAGCAGAAGCCTTTGATAGCAGACGATCCAAACGCCACCGACAGCCCTATCACCGGCGACATCGAATTCCGCAATCTCACCTTCGCGTATCCCAACTCGGCCGACGTCCTGCACAACATCAACCTTCACATTCCTGCCGGCACCAGCCTGGCAATCGTCGGACCCACCGGCTCAGGCAAGTCAACCCTGGTTAGCCTCATCCCCCGCCTGCACGACGCACCACCCGGCTCGGTCCTCATCGACGGTCAACCCATTCGCCACTTCACGCTCGACGAACTTCGCAAGAGCATCGGGTTTGTCCCACAGGAGACATTTCTTTTCTCTGAGACCATCCGCAAAAACATTGCCTTTGGCAAGCCTGACGCCACCAGCGAAGAAGTGGAGGATGCCGCCAGCATCGCCCACATCAGCACCGAGATTCTAGAGTTCCCAAAAGGGTTCGATACCATGGTTGGTGAGCGCGGTGTGACGCTCTCCGGAGGGCAGAAACAGCGCACCTCCATCGCCCGCGCAGTCATCCGCGACCCCCGCATTCTCGTTCTCGACGATGCTCTTGCCAGCGTCGATACCTATACAGAAGAGCGCATCCTGAGCGGGCTGCGACAAGGCATGCGGGGCCGCACCACTGTCTTCATCTCGCATCGCATCTCCACTGCGCGCAACGCCGATCAGATCGCCGTGCTGGTCAACGGCCGCATCGCAGAACGAGGAACACACGATGAGTTGCTTGCACGAAATGGCTATTACACCAGCCTGTTTGAAAAGCAGCGGCTCGAAGAAGAATTATCCATCGCTACATAATTAAGCAAGCCAACGCGATACGACGGGTTCGCTCGTCGTGGTCTGAATCTCTGTGACCCGCACAAACTTCTCTTCTCTCGTCCGCAGTTCTCGGGGCAGTACCCTTCCCGCCTCCGGATCGCGAGCGACAATCACCCATGCATCGCGAACGTTCCGCACACAGGCAATCACCTCTTCAAACTGCTCCTTCGAGGCAATATGCGATGCCTCCAGCGTCATGGTGAACATCGCAGCATAGAAGTCGGCCAGCGACGACGCAACGCTCGCACCCACATCCGGGCGCAGCCGTGCCTGTAGATACATCAGGATATCGATCACCTTGTTCACGGCAACCCGCCGCCCGCGAACGTCTCCCTCTTCCACGCACTGCATCGCCCGATAAAGAAAGCGGATAGCCGCGTCATAGAGAGCGACCACAAGTTCCACCCCTGTCGCTCCTACTAAAGCCTGCTGCTGATAGCTCGTCTCATTCATGTGACTATCCTCCTGGAGTTGTGTTGTAGCCAGTCACGGCGCTATACATCTCGTTGACTTGATTGAGTTGAGCGGGAATCGACTGCAAAACCTGGTTGGCCGTATTCAATTCCGTTGTAAGTGTGGTTTTTTCCGTGGCCAGCAGCGCATCCTCGTTACTGATGCTCTGCGTGAGTGTCGCTTCCTGCGCGCTGTTCTGCTGTTGGGCGAGATAAATGGCGCCGTTAGGCGACTGGGTACCAAGGTTGTTCAGCGTGTTGGCGAAGGTCTGTCCAAAGCTGCTCGCATTCTGCAGAAATCCAACAACGTCGGAGAAGTTGTTGTTCAACGCCGTATTGAGGTTGTCAGCGTTCAGGCTCAATGTCCCGTCCTGGTTGAACCCGATGCCTAATTGAGTAATGCTGCTGATGGAACCGCTCGCGGCTCCGCCAAGGAGCGCGCTCGATAGATCGTTCTGCAGCGAAGCCAATGTGGTGCTGCCAAAGAGCGGTTGAGCGTTCCCGCTCGAATCGTTCCCTTCCTGACCATTGATGTCTTTGACCACGGCATTGTAAGCGGCCACGACACTCCCTATGGCTGTCCCCACCGCCGACGTATCGTTGGTGATCTGTACCTGCACCGGCGCCGCGGACAAGGTCAGCAGTTGAAAGGTGACACCCGGAATCGCGCTGCTCACAGTATTGGAAGCACTCTGGAGAGCAACCCCATCCACGTTCAGACTGGCGTCCTGTCCGGTTTGTCCAGTATTAAACCCAATGGCTGTACTCGTAGTCGCATCGGTCAGGCTATTGCCGGTAATCGTAAGCTGCCCTGCTGAGCCGCTGGTTCCGCTCACCAGAGAGAGTCGCGAACCGGAGACGTCGGTAATAACGCTGGCATTGACGCCTATCCCAGCCAGATTGATGGCCCCTGCCAGCGACGCAAGCGTGTTGCTGCTGCTGTCCACCGTGATCGTATGTCCCTGAATAGTCAGGCTGCCGGACAACGTGTCCGCTCCATTCGCAAGCGTGTCCGAGTAGTCGGACGATGTCTGCGCCAGCGCAGTGACGGAGATAGTATGGCTGCCGGCGATAGCGGTGGAAGTAGCCGAAGTCAACGCCAGCACATTGGTATCGGAACTGGCCCCCTGTTTTTGCGCCAGCACGCCGTTGAAGTCGGTCAGCGACTGCATAGCAGTCGTGAGTGTCGAAAGATCAGTGCCGAGCGTCGTAAAGACTGCATCCTGTGCCTGCAACGCGGTCAATTGGCTCTTCCAAGGACTTTCAATCGCCTGTTGACTCGCGAGAATTGCCGTGACAGTGGACGCCACATCAAAGCCCTGCCCGCTGCTGGCCGCTCCAAAATTTATTCCGACCGTACCCATGTCACCTTCCAGTCACCATTCCATGCAGTCCGTAGCAATCACCAGGCCATGCAGACCTTGGGCGAATTAGAAGCAGTTAATGTCATCTCATCGAAGATGAAATCGCGGCGGCCACGCCAACAACCCCGCAGCCACCGCGCCTTCAATAGAACCTATTGCATCAGTTTGAGGATCTCCTGCTGAACGCTGTTGGCCTGCGCCAGCGCGCTGATACCGGTCTGGCTCAGCACCTGGTACTTGGCCATGTCGCTGGTCGCCTGACCGTAGTTGGTCGAACGGACGCTATCTTCGGCAGAGGTAAGGTTCACCGACTCCGAACTGGCGACGTTCGATGCCGCATTCAGCTCATTGATGTTGGCGCCGATGTTACCGCGCTGGAAGTCAATGTTCTGGATCGCAGAGGTCACAGTGGTCAAAACTGACGTCGCGTTTGCTGCGGTGAGAGATGCACTAGAGCCGGTGAAGTCGGCTCCGGCTCCGGGTCCCAGGACTGTCGTCTGGCTGAGGGAGGTGCCGGTAAAGCTGAGGTTGCTGGCTCCTGCTGCCGGTCCGGAGATCGTCAGAGCGCCCGTGGTGGAGTTGTACGCCGCTGTAACACCCGCCGTGTTGTAAGTGCTGTCTCCATTGATCTGAGCAGCCAAGCCCGCACCTGTGGTGCCGGCTGCGATGGCGATGCTATGCGCCGCTCCGGCTCCCACCGCAATACTCAGTGTGCCAGAAATGGTGTCCGTGGTCGCACCCAGCGTGATGGATCCAGTGGAGGCAATCGCGGCTGATGCAGTCGAGGGAACAGTCGGCGTGATCGCACCGGAGGTCGAGTCCACGACATTGCTCGTGCCTATCACAAGGCTGCCCGATCCGTTCGCGGGCCCCTTTAATGTCAATACATTGCCCGCGAGCGATGCACTGATCCCTTCTGCTGCAAAGGTGGAATCGCCGTTGATCTGAGCCGCCAGAGCAGCCTGCGAGGTGGCTGCAGCGATTGTAATAACGTGCTGAGATCCCGTTCCCACTCCCAACGAGAGAGTGCCGGATTCCGTGCCACCCGCCGAAAAGGTCAACGTGCTGGTCGACTGGACCGCAGCCACCGATGCACCTGGGACTGGGTTGGTGATTGCTGACGTAACACCTGCGCCAGGAGCTGTCGTGCCCACGCTGGCAGCGCTGAGACTTCCAACAACTTCATTGAAGGTGGTCGCGCCGGACGATGTTCCATCGCTCACGAATACTGTCTTCGCAGTGCTGGAAAACACGCTGTTCCCGTTGAAGTTTGTCGTCGATCCGATATTGCCGATCTCGGTCAGGATGTTTTGATACTCCTGATTCGCTGAGCTGACCTGGCTGGAGTTCAGCGTTCCGTTGGACGCTTCGGTCGCCAGAGTAACCGCGCGGTTCAACAGGTTAGTCACCTGCGAAAGCGCTCCATCGGCGGTCTGCAACAATCCAACGCCCGACGAGGCATTCTGCGAAGACTGATTCAGCGCTGCTTCGTTTGCGTGAAGACCGTCTGCCAGGGCAAGACCGGCCGCGTCGTCCGCGCCACTGTTGATGCGCGAACCGGAGGAGAGCTGCTGCAAAACATTCTGAAGACTATTCTGCGTCTGGTTCAGATTGTTCTGCGCGTAGATTGCTGCGATGTTGTTCAAGACACCCAAGGACATGAGGAAACACTCCTGTATTGCTCGATTTGAACTACCGCGTCGACTGTCCCCGGGTGTTGATCTGAAACTCCTCCTGCCATCAAGCAGCCAGAAGCTCCGGTTCACCTTGCGGAAGACTCCGCGTTCACACACCTCATCGGCCCGGCGCATAGGCACTTTAGCCGCTGTCCCATTACTTTTGGTCAACACGACTGCCTCTCCTATTGATGGCGGCATCGTTGCCGATAGAACAAGACAGAGGGCCTCTCCGCATGATTGAACTGACACGCTTGAACGGCAGTCGCCTCATCGTCAACTGCGACCTGATTAAATACGCCGAATCCGCGCCAGACACCGTGCTGACTCTAATTACCGGGGAGAAGCTCGTTGTCTTGGAGCCATCCATCGAGATCTCGCGGCGCACACTCGATTACCGCGCCCGCGTCCTCGCCGCAGCGTGGCCCGAAGCTGCGGCCTCGCTCAGCGCGAAGTCCGCCCACGACGCGCAAAAAACCATCCGCGACCTCGAACGCCAATCATCGAAAGACTAAGCCCCCGGGAGAGGACTTTATATGGATTTCGCCAGCATCGGCGGCATCGCACTTGCCATCGTCGGCATCATGGCAGGCATGATGATCGAAGGCGGCAGCATCTCTCAGATCACCCAGCCCACCGCAGCGATGATCGTCATAGGAGGCACCGTCGGCGCAGTCATGCTTCAGTTTCCCATGAAGATCTTCCTGACCGCACTTAAGCAGGCAACATCTATCTTCTTCTCCCACGGTTCCGACGGTGAAGCCGTCGTGATGCAGATCGTCAAGTTTGCCAACAAGGCAAGAAAAAGTGGAATCGTCTCGCTCGACCAGGATCTCTCTGGAGTAGAAGACCCTTTTCTCAAACAGGCATTGATGCTCGCCATCGACGGGACCGAACCCAGCGAAGTTCGCAAGATCATGCAGATGGAGATCGACAACAAAACCGAGATGGAAGAAAAAATCCCGCAAGTCTTCGAAGCCGCCGGCGGATACTCTCCCACCGTCGGCATCATCGGCGCGGTCATCGGCCTGATTCAGGTCATGCAGCACCTCAATAACATCGACGAAGTCGGTCGCGGCATCGCCGTCGCGTTCGTCGCAACAATATACGGAGTGGCGCTCGCAAACCTCGTCTTTCTCCCCGCCGCTGGCAAACTGAAGATTCGCCAGCGCGAAGAGCAGATGATCAAAGAAATGATGCTCGAAGGTGTCATCTCCATTCTCGAGGGGATGAACCCGCGCATGATCGAAACGAAACTCCGCACCTTCCTCTTCGACAGCAAACCTGAAAAACCAGCCGAGGTCATCGCCGCATGAGCCGCAAGAAGAAACACGAGCACGTCAATCACGAGCGCTGGCTGGTCTCCTATGCCGACTTCATCACCCTTCTCTTCGCATTTTTTGTTGTCCTGTTCGCATCCAGCCAGGCAAATAAATCCAAGCAGACCGAGCTATCCACCGCAATGCAATCGGCATTTACGCCTCTCGGCGTCTTTGAGGCCCACTCAAAAACCCCTCCCCTTACCGATCGCCGCAGCGCTCCCGCCAACTCGACCCCAGCCGCAATGCCACTTCCCCTCCCCTCCATACGAGTAGAAACAGCAGAGGAGACAGAAAAGCACCTGAACCGTTTATTGGCCGCACAAGTAGCCGCCGGACACATTCCACCAGGCAGCGTGACCATGCGCATCACAACAGAGGGCCTCGTCATCTCTCTGCATGAGGCCGGCTTCTTTCCCTCCGGCTCAGCCGAGGTCCGCGCCGCCTCCATTCCCCTGCTCTCCAGTCTGGCGAAAACTCTGCCTACTGGCCCATTGCGTATCGAAGGTCACACCGACAACGTGCCTATCCACACCACTCAATTCGCCACCAACTGGGAGCTGTCCACCGCGCGCGCCACCGCCATTGCACGCCTTCTCCTCGAACGCGGTCCCATCGATCCGGCCAATGTCTCCGCCGCCGGATATGCGGAGTTTCATCCCGTAGCCAGCAACGCAACCGAAGATGGACGCGCCCAAAACCGCCGCGTAGACATTATTCTTTTGCGACGCCCAGCAGCTTCACGATGACGCGTTTGCGCCGCTGCCCATCGAACTCCGCATAAAAGATACGCTGCCATGTCCCCAGATCCAGCCGTCCTTTGGTAACCGGCAGCGTCGTCTCATGATGCAGCAGCAGCGCCTTCAGATGAGCATCGGCATTATCTTCGCCGGTCTGATGATGCTTATATCCCGGCCACGCCGGAGCAAGTTTCTCCAGCCACGTCCCAATATCTTCGATCAGCCCATCCTCATTGTCGTTCACATAAATAGCCGCCGTAATGTGCATCGGAGACACAAAGCAAAGGCCATCCTCAACACCGCTGCGACGCACAATCTCCTCGATCTGCGGTGTAATGTGGACCATCTCGTAGCGTTCGTCCGTATGGAAGGACAGATATTCGGTATGCGCTTTTATCGTTGACATGGTGAACTCCGCTCTTCAATCTTGTATCGACACTCGACACGTCTTACTCGATTTATACTGCAAATGAGCCGGTGCTGAATGAAGCAAGCCATACGCAGTCTCGCCGCAGTCCTCTGTATGTTGATGCTGATCGCCAGCTCTGCATCCTGCATGGACATAGCGAGTCATCGCCAGGCATCGTGCAGTCACTGCACAAAACATCAGCCGATCAACCAGCAGATTCCTGTATGCTGCGACGCCCACCATCAACCTTCGGCTACCGCAACCACCATAACAATCGAACAGCCTGCTCAAATCACAGTCGCTGAAACTTCGGCCATTCGCATAAGCACCCTCGCTATCCTGTCGCCTCCCGATCAACTCATCTGGCCGCCTCCGCTCCTCCCACGTCTCACGCTTCGCATCTGATTCCACCCTGAGCCTCGCCGTCACACAGCGATTCACGCTGTACGCCGACCACGCAATCTTCAGGAGAAGAATCCGTTATGCCCTGCACCCTCGCCGCAGTCCTTCTTGCACTCTTCCTCTTCCCGGCCGGCACCCGAGCGCAGCAACCCGACATGCCCGGCATGAACATGGGTTCCATGCCGATGAAGATGAGCAGCATGCACCAACCATCCACGCTCATCGAAGCAGAACTCCACCATGCCTCCTCCGGCACCAGCGCAGAGCCTGCCTCCACGCCAACTCCCATGCTCATGTCGCACCACGGCCAATGGATGCTGATGCTCCACGGCACCGCTTTTCTCTCCGACACACAGCAATCAGGCCCCCGCGGCGCCGACAAACTCTTCTCCACAAACTGGCTCATGCCCATGGCGACAAGGCATCTCGGCCCCGGCCAACTCACTCTGCGAACAATGTTCTCGCTCGAGCCCGCAACCGTCAGTGGCCGCCAATATCCCGAACTCTTCCAGCAGGGTGAGACCGCCTTCGGCAAACCCATCATCGACGGCCAGCACCCTCACAACTTCTTCATGGAAGTTACCGCTCTCTACGACATCCCTCTCGGCAAGCAAACTCTGCTTAGCTTCTATGCAGCGCCCATCGGCGACCCAGCCATAGGCCCCACCGCCTATCCCCACCGCCTCTCTGCATCAGAAGATCCCATCGCCGCCCTCGGCCACCATCAGGAAGATTCCACGCACATTGCCTACAACGTCCTCACCGCTGGCATCACCTGGCGCGGCCTCCGCTTCGAAGAGTCCGGCTTCCACGGCGGCGAGCCCTCCGAGCAGCGCTGGGGATTCCAACCCTCTCCCAACGGGCACGCCATCGACAGTTACTCCTCGCGCATTACGTTCTCGCCCTCGCCGAACTGGAGTGGCCAATACTCCATTGCCCATATCGTCAGCCCTGAAGCCCTCTACCCCCACGAAGACCAGCAGCGCCAGACGGCCTCCATCATGTACAACAAGCCCTTCGGCGGCACCCGCCACGACGGCACCCGTTCCGGCAACTGGTCGAGCACGCTCCTCTGGGGACGTACTCGCTCGCTCTCCGACAACAGCAAAGAGAACAGCTACCTCGCCGAATCACTACTCCAGTTCGCCAACCGCAACTATCTCTGGACCCGCATCGAAAACGCAGGCCGCTCCAACGAACTCCTTCTCTCTCCCGACAGCCAACTCCCACCCAACTTCGAAGAGTCCCCCATCGGCCACGTTCAGGCTTACACCGTCGGCTACGACCGCGACTTCCACTTAGCCCCGCACCTGCTAGCCGCCCCCGGAGCACAATTCACCACCTACATCGCTCCCCATCCTCTCATCTCCACTTACGGACATCACCCCTGCGGAGTCGTCGCCTTCATCCGCTTTCGCCTCCACTAAACTGGTTCGAAGATAAAAATGATCCTCTACATAGCCACCTCAAATCCCGGCAAACTACGAGACTTCGCCGCTGCCGCCACACAAGACATTTCACTAACCCCACTGCCCAACCTGAAAGAAATCCCCCCGCCTCCCGAAGACGAACCCACCTTCGAAGGCAACGCCCGAACCAAAGCGATCTACTACTCTCTGCTCACACCCGGCGCAATCGTCATCGCCGACGACTCCGGCCTCGAAGTCGACGCACTGCAAGGCGCACCCGGCGTCCGCTCCGCCCGCTACGCGGAAGACGAGAACTTCCCCGCACCATCTCAGACCACGACAGACGAACGCAACAACCTCTTCCTCCTCGCCGCACTCCGAGCCACCCCGCACGAACACCACCAGGCCCGATACCATTGCGTCCTTGCCGCAGCCCGCGACGGCAAAGTCCTCGCAATCGGCAGCGGCGAAGTCGAAGGCCAAATCCTGCGCGCCCCACGCGGCTCAGAAGGCTTCGGCTATGACCCTCTCTTCTATCTACCCGAACGCGGCAAAACCATGGCCGAACTCGACCCCCAAACCAAGCTCTCCTTCAGCCATCGCGGACGCGCCTTCAAAGCCCTCCTCGCTGCCCTGACGAGTCACGCACTATAAATTCGCACAAACGAAACGATAACCGCACAAATCCAGCCACTTTTCTTGACGCTGACAAGACCGCAGCGGAATAATCACCATGCTGCACTATATCTTCAGCAGTGCACCCTTCAAGATATTCAAGGAGTCCTCATGGCCGCAGCCGCACCGCCAGCAACCCCTGCCGCACCTCATCCCCACGGGATTAAAGGCGGCGTGCAGCCGCTTCGTGCCGGCGAGGGTCATTCCTACTTCTGGCGCAAGCTGCACTCGCTCTCAGGAATCGTCCCCATCGGCGCCTTCCTGGTCGAGCACATCATCTCCAACTTCGAAGCCATCAACGGCCCCCTCGCCTACGCGCAGCAGGTCAAGTTCCTCAACAGCCTTCCGCTTGTCCGCATCCTCGAGTGGGCCTTCATCTTCATTCCCCTCGCCTTCCACGCCGGATACGGCGTCTTCATCTGGCTGCGCGGCCGCTCCAACGTCAATGTCTACCCCTGGGTCGGCAACAAGCTGTACCTCATGCAGCGAGTCACCGGCGTGATCGCGCTGGCTTACATCATTCAGCATGTCTGGCGGCAGCGCTTCTCCGGCGTCAGCCTGCCCGAGCATCCCGGCGCAGCCTTCGCCAAAGTCCAGCACGAGCTCCACAACCCCTGGATGCTGGCTATCTATATTATTGCGATGATCGCGACTTGCTGGCACTTCTCCGCTGGAGTCTGGCTCTTCGCCGCCAAGTGGGGCATCACCCCCGGCGACAAGGCCCGCAAGAAGTTCGGCTACGTCTGCGCCGCGGCAGGATCAGCCCTCTGCATCATGGGCCTCGTCAGCATCTACGCCTTCGTCGGGCCAAAGTACCAGAACGCCCCGGCAGACGTTATGCCTGCCCAACCCGCAGGAGTCACCATGCCTGCTCCAACGACTCCGCCACCCGGATCAACCAATCCGGAGCCATCGTCTTTGCAACAGTAAATTTTGTTAAGGGCACGGCTTCAGCCGTGCCACCGAACGCCATCCACGGAAAGGGGCTTTAGCCCCTGAGGTAAGAATCAAATGGCAGCAGCAACTCCCAGAATCATCGTAGTAGGTGGCGGCCTCGCCGGACTCTCCGCCGTCATCAAGATCGCCGAAGCTGGCGGCAAGGTCGACCTCTTCTCCATCGTCCCGGTCAAGCGTTCGCACTCCGTCTGCGCGCAGGGCGGCATTAACTCCGCCAAGAACCTCAAGGGCGAAGGCGACAGCACCTGGGCCCACTTCGACGACACCGTCTACGGCGGCGACTTCCTCGCCAACCAGACCCCCGTCAAGCAGATGTGCGAGCAAGGCCCCGCCATCATCGACCTGCTCGACCGCATGGGCGTCCCCTTCAACCGCACGCCCGAAGGTCTACTCGACTTCCGCCGCTTCGGTGGCACCCTCTTCCACCGCACCGCCTTCGCCGGAGCCACCACCGGCCAGCAGCTTCTCTATGCGCTCGACGAGCAGGTCCGCCGCTTCGAGGCCGAGGGCAAAGTCACCAAGTACGAAGGCTGGGAGTTTCTCTCCGCCGTCCTCGACAGCAAGGGAGCCGCACGCGGCATCTGCGCCATGGACCTCCGCACCATGGAGACCCGCACCTTCCCCGCCGACGCCATCATCGTCTGCACCGGCGGCAACGGAGCCATCTTCGGCAAATCGACAAATTCCGTGGTGTGCACCGGCTCCGCCCAATCCGCGCTCTATCAACAGGGAGCCTTCTACGCCAACGGCGAGTTCATCCAGGTCCACCCCACCGCCATCCCCGGCGAAGACAAGCTCCGTCTCATGTCCGAGTCGGCCCGCGGCGAAGGCGGCCGCGTCTGGGTGCCCCGCGACAAGAACGACAAGCGAGCCGCGCAATCCATCCCCGAGGGCGACCGCTGGTACTTCCTCGAAGAGTGGTACCCGAAATACGGCAACCTCGTCCCCCGCGACGTAGCCACCCGAGCCATCTTCAAAGTCGTCTACGAGCACGGCATGGGCATCGACGGCCAGCCCATGGTCTACCTCGACGTCTCCCACCTTCCGCCCGCCGCCCAGCACAAACTCGAAGGCATCCTCGAAATCTACGAGAAGTTCGTCGGCGACGACCCCCGCAAGGTCCCCATGAAGATCTTCCCCGGCATGCACTACACCATGGGCGGGCTCTGGGTCGACTTCAACCAGCAGACCAACATCCCCGGCGTTTTTGCCGCGGGCGAGGCCGACTACTCCATCCACGGAGCCAACCGCCTCGGCGCCAACTCCCTGCTCTCCTGCATCTACGGAGGCTTCGTCGCCGGGCCGCAGGCTCTGGCCTACGCCAAATCGCTCCCCGCACAGGAAGGCGACGGTGGCCACGCCGCCGAACTCCAACGCCAGAAGGAGAGCAACAATCTCCTGCTCAACAACCCCGGCACCGAGAACCCCTTCAAGCTATGGCGCGAGCTTGGCGAGACCATGACCAAGCACGCCACCATCATCCGCTACAACGCGGGCCTCGACGAAGCCGACGCCAAGATCGTCGAGCTCCTCGACCGCTACCGCAACGTCAACCTCTCCGACAAGAGCCAGTGGGCCAACACCAGCTTCGCCTTCACCCGCCAGCTCTACAACATGCTCCAGCTCGGCCGCGTCATCGTCCAGGGCGCACGCCTCCGCGACGAGTCCCGCGGAGCCCACTACAAGCCCGACTTCCCCGAGCGCAACGACGAAAAGTTCCTCAAGACCACCAAAGCAGCCTTCAAAGACGATGCCCCCGCCTTCGAGTTCGAAGCCGTCGACATCAGCCACATCCCACCCCGGCCGCGCCGCTACGACGCCACCGCCTAAGGTTCAGCAAGATGCAAACAACGTATCGCCTCAAAACTCGTTCGCACCATCTAACCGGACATGTCAGGCATACACGTTGTCTATCTCGTCCTTGCACTCATATTCGCTTGCTTCCTCACGTATATGTTTGTGTACAACATCCGCACCAACAACCGGCAGAAGGCCCTCAGATCGAGACCCCATCCGCCGATCGGCCACCATTAGCGCACCGCCGCAGCAAGCATCTACCCCTGCCGGCGAATGAAATCTATAGCAAGAAAGGCCTCCACACTCTCCACGCGTCGAAGGCGTAGGGTGAGTTCCGGTCTTACGGGAGCATTTGCATGGCACAGAGCATCAAAGTCGAGATCAAGCGTCAGTCCAACCCGAACTCCCCCGCCACCACCGAGAAGTTCGAGGTCCCCTACCGCTCCGGCATGAACATCACCTCACTGCTCGGCGAAATCGCGCTCAATCCCGTCGACGTCTCCGGCAAACAGACCACGCCCATCACCTACGACTCCAACTGCCTCGAAGAGATCTGCGGTAGCTGCGCGATGCTCATCAACGGCAAGGCCCGCATGGCCTGCTCCGCTCTGGTCGATAAGCTACGCGGACCCAATAACGACCAGCCCATCACGCTCGCTCCCCTCTCCAAATTCCCCGTAGTCCGCGACCTCGCCGTCGACCGCAGCGTCCTCTTCGAGAACCTCAAGCGCGTCAAAGCCTGGGTCCCCATCGACGGCTCCTACGATCTCGGAGCCGGCCCCCGCCAGGCCCCGCAGATTCAGGAGCAGCGCTACCCGCTCTCCAATTGCATCTCCTGCACCATCTGCATGGAGGTCTGCCCCCAGTTCAACGACGTCACCAACTTCGTCGGCGCTGCCACCATCGCCCAGGTAAAGCTCTTTAATATAGACCCAAGCGGCTCCGTCCTTAAAGAAGATCGCCTCCGCGCCCTCGCCGGAGACGGCGGCATTCAGGAGTGCAGCTTCGCCCAGAACTGCGTTCAGGCCTGCCCCAAGGAATTGCCTCTCACCGAGGCCATCTCCGACATGGGCCGCGACGTCTTCATCCAGCAGGTCAAAGACCTCTTCACGCGATAGAGCAGAGCGCCTCTAATGTCGTAGCTTTCGTAGCAACCCTAAGTGACCTGAAGCGCTATTTTGCAAGATACAACAGCACGTCATCTCGACCGGAGCGGAGTGGAAAGCCCCCCATATTTTGCATTCGCCCGATTCGGCAAACTCCCCTCAAAGTCCTGTCAAGCTCCAATGCCACCTAACCTACACAAAACAAAAGAAATAGACTTTGCAAAAGAGTTTCCTCAAGTCTGCTACTATTAATGAAAGTAGATAAATGCAAGAGGCCCAGCGGTTACGCTGGGCCTAACTCATTTAGAAAGAATACTTTACCGGTAAGTCTTTTAGATGCAAGACTTTGCCGATAAAGTACAGGGGTACCCCCTGAAGTATCGACCACTTAACTCTGTCATACAAGATCTCACCTTAAATACGAAATGAGACGGACCTTTCGGCACAAATCAGAACCGTCGTATCCGACCGCAAACCAAATCACCTTTAGCTGTCGCTATCGTCTAAACAACTGTGAAGACATTGATGCCCTCTAACCAGATGGGTATCTGAAACAATTGACTATACTCAGACTTTCGCCCGCGCACCGGACGGGCGCAACGGAATGCACGAAAAGAGGTCAGACTTTCTAATGGATATACGAAACAACCCTTCTCCGAGCCTGCTGGATCGCATGCGCACCCACCGCCTCACGACGACCTTCACCCTCCTCGCCACACTCTCTATCGGCATCCTCGTCGGTTCCGTTCTCACGCGAAATGTCAGCGGCAAGGAGCAGGCCGCCGTCGATACTTCCGACGCGAAACCCATCGTGATTCCCTCCCCGGTAGCGCTCTCCAACGGCTTCTCCCAGATCGTCAAGGAAGTGGGACCAGCCGTCGTCAACATTAATACCGAAGAAATCCCGAAACAGTCTATGAACCCGCACGGGCGTCGCGGTCTGCAAGGTCCTCCTTCCCAGGATGGGAATGGCGATGACCAGCAGGGCGACATGCAGGACTTTTTCAAGCGGTTCTTCGGCGGTCAGGGCGGCCAGGGTGACGAAGATGGAGGAGACGGCATGGCTGGCGGAGAGCGACGCGCTCTCGGTTCCGGCTTCATCGTCGATCCCCGCGGCTACATCATCACCAACAATCACGTAGTCGATGGGGCCGATAAGATCTTCGTCAAGCTGTCCACCGACCCCGATGGCCAGTCCGGCTATGAAGGCCGTCGCGCCACAGTCGTAGGTGTCGATAAAGACACTGATATCGCCGTCATCAAGATCGATACGGACAAGCCGCTCCCCACCGTCAAGCTCGGTAATTCGGACGGCGCACAGGTCGGCGACTGGGTACTTGCCATCGGCAGCCCATTTGCACTCTCCAAAACCGTCACCGCCGGCATCATCTCTGCGAAGGACCGTTCCATCGATGAACCCGGCCCCAACGGCATCTCGCAGAGCCAGTTCCAGCGCTTCATCCAAACAGATGCTGCCATCAACCCCGGCAACTCCGGTGGCCCGCTGGTCGATATGGCTGGCCAGGTCGTCGGCATGAATACCGCAATCTATACCCAATCCATGGGCTCGCAGGGTGTCGGTTTCGCCATGCCGTCCAACACCATTGCGAATATCTACAACATGCTCATCGGGCCGGAGCATAAGGTCGTACGCGGCTCCATCGGCGTCAGCTTCCAGCCTGCGGTCAACTCTGCGGTCAACCGCATGTATGGGTTCTCCAATGGTGTCATCGTCAGCACGGTCACTCCCAGCGGAGGCGCCGCCAAGGCTGGCATACAGCCAGGCGACATCATCGTTTCGATCGATGGACGCAACATCAAAGGCGGCGACGATCTGGTCAATGACATCTCTGCGCGTCACGTTGGATCGACCGTGAAGCTCGGTTACATCCGCAACGGGAAGCAGGACGTTGCCAACGTAGTCATTGGAGACCGCGCCAAGACCTACGCCGATATCCTCGGCGGAGAGGACAATAATGCCGGGCCGAAGCAGTCCGATGCTGGACAGGCCACGCTTGGAATCACCGTCTCGGCGATTCCTCCGGACATCGCATCCAAAACCGGCATCAGCAAAGGTGTCATTATCACGAGCGTTCGTCCCGGCTCCTTCGCCGATGAGATCAACCTGGGCAAAGGTTTGATCATCACCGCGATCAACAAAAAGCCGGTTACTGACGAGGCCAGCTACAGGGCCATCGTCTCAACCCTCAAATCCAAAGACGATGTGGTCTTCGTTGTTCACTTCCCCATGCAGAAGAACAGCGGAAACTCTTACATCGGCGGCACACTTCCGTAGAACTACTTGGTACAAGAGAGGGGGTGCCGTTCCTCGGCACCCCTTTTCCTATTGAGATAATTCTTCCCAAAAGGAGCAACCTTGGAGTTTTCATCCATCCTGACTGCCAAAAGTGCCGCAAATGGGGAATATCATTCCTATTGTGCAAGAGTTACTCTAGCGGTAGTCTGGTTAAAGGGTGAATAGAAGCAGAGCATCATCTATTCCATACTGAAGTTTGAGGTCTATTTAATGAGGTTTGCTCAACTCGTCCTGTGCACTGGACTCGTTATAGCTACGGCAATGCCCGCGATGGCGGTAGTTCACGCTCGCCGCGGCCCCACATCGCATCACAGCCTGTTCCATGCCCGCGGCCAGAAGCACTCCAAGATAGCTGCAAGGTCGATTGGGCAACGCTCCATTGATGACAGTCGCGCCACCCAGATTCAAGCCGCGCTCGTCAAATCGGGCTACCTCTCCGACCCCTCCGGCCACTGGGACGCTAACACCTCAGCTGCGATGGAGAAGTATCAGGCCGATAATGGCTGGCAGACCAAGTTGGTCCCAGACTCCCGTGCCATCATCAAACTGGGCCTCGGTCCGGATCATGATGCGGATCGAGCAACGGCAGCATCCACGCTGGGTACGACGGAATCCGCTTCGGCATCCACAATCTCGCAATAGATTGTCCTTCGCCGCAGTAAAAAGAGGGCCACTTGGCCCTCTTTTTACTGCTCAACGTTTGGCACAGCATCAGCTTTGCGGGCCGACAGAAAAGACATAGTCACACATGTCCTCGCGACTGATGGGAAGCCTGCCCAACTTCCCGGTTGTTCCCTCCTCGAGCCACAGTCTCAGCCAATAGTATTGGTGCAACCGCACCAGGCGGGATGCGACAGGCTGCTTCTGCTCGAGAATCGCGGTTATCCGTCCCGCAAGCGTGTCCGCATCGGAAGCCGCTTCGAGCTTCGTTTCAACCGAATCGCACTGCAACACTCTGCGGCGCGCAGCCCGTAGATGAACTTCGTTCAGGACTCCACTCTCAACCTTAAGTCCAGCCATCTGCTCGACGGCCAGCGAAGCCGAAGCGTCAAGGCCATCTTCAAAGGCGAGGTAGAGAATACGGCTTCCTGCAATCCGCAGCGGCATCAACCCAAATCTTTCAACAAAAAATCCGGGCATCACGAGCGCCATTGTTTCAGGCAAAAATCCCTCCGCGCTCAGCACGGGACAGTTCCATTGCATACTTAAACCGCGAGTAACCTGCTCGGCCTCAAGCCCGCACTCAGCAATCAGCCACTCACCGATCTTTCCGGTGCCGTTCCGACGCTGTGCCTCAAGCGCTCGCTGTAGCTGAGGATGCGTGATCCAACCCTGCGCCAGCATCAGCAGTCCCAGCGGAACTCTATGGCGGTGAGGTGTTGTTGCTGCCCTCGTGATTCCATCTCCGGCTTCCCGGCGAAGCGCCTCGCGAACCATCGCCAGCACGCAGCGTCCACTGCAACCCCACTGGTCCTCAAAGATTGGCCGCCGACGGCTTCGCCAGGGCATCGTCCAGCCATTCGAGCAATCGACGTGTCCGCACAAACGTCGTTGCGCCAGCAACGCAGGCAATCCAACTTCGTTTAGTCCACGCTCAGGCGAACTATTTGGCAGGTACGCATCGCCTTCCCACAACAGGGCTTCGCCTGCCTGACTATGACTCGTCCTGTTTAGAAAAGGCATCGTATGCTCTCCAGCCGCAGTTGCGGCGTTGCTACTTCCGTAATCCGAAGAGCGAAGTTGCCGCTCACAATCACCACTTCGCCACGAGCCACGATCCGGTCTCCGATCACAAGATCCACCGGTTCGGACACATGCCGGTCAAGTTCAATTACATCTCCGGGCCCCAGTTCCAGCACCTCTTGCAGAGGCATCTCCCGCGAACCAAATTGCAACGACGCATCGAGCTCAATATCGCATAAGAGGCTTATCGCCTCTGCTCGTGCTGTTTCACCTGCACTCATCGCCTGATCCATATCGACGTCCTCGCTCAATTCACACTCATTGTTGCTTCATCCGCCTGTTGACCCAAAGCATGGGCGAGATGTCCGCTGATTTCATCGCGATCGATCTCGCCTTCCAATTGAGCTCCCCGATGTTCTCCCGTCCGTACAGGATGTGCACGTCCAAGATGCAGGTTGCCCACGCGCAACTCCGCAGCCGACGTACGCGGCAGCGGCAGCCGCAACACCGTGCCGGGCACCAGCGTCGCCACCTCGCTGGCGCGTAAACGCATCTGTGGAAACTGCAACAGTGTCCCGATTTTCATCTGTCCCAACAACTCTCTGATCCTCATATGCGCTTCTTTCGATCGCCTGCGCGGGCGGTCTCCTTCTGAGATCAGCCGCCTGAGAATTGCATTGAGCACAACAGCCGGTAGGCAAAGGTTAAGGACACCCTGAGCCTCTGGCATCCGAACTTCGAAGCTCACACACAAGGTCTTTTCACCTGGAGTCATCATGCGAGCCACTGCCGCCTCCGTCTCCCGCTTCTCAAAGACAAATTCGAGTCCGACCGATTGCCAGGCGAGATTAAGTTCCTGCACAGTAAGCTGCACGACCGAGGTGAGAATCGCCTCCTCGATGTCGGTCAATTCACGTACTGGCCACGCTTTGCCCGCGCCGCCCAATAAGACATCGACGATCGGTGACGAAATGGCAAGTTCAAGCTCCAGCAAACCGACGGCGCCCAGCGGTTCCAATCGAAGCGAACAGACAAAGGTATGAATCGAGAGCCGCTCCAGAAACTCCTTGAACGGCAACTGCTCACCCGCTACCAGCTTCACCCGCAACGGAGTCCTCAACCACGCTCCAAGGGTATGCATCAGATTACGCGCAAACAGATCGTTCACTGTACTGATGGCCCGCATCTGTTCGTTACTGATTTGACCTGCTCTGCTGAAGTTATATCTCTCAGGCGGAATTGAATCTCCGTCTGCCGTGGCATGGGTGGCGACATTCGCTCCAGCGGCCGCAAATAATGCATCGATATCGCCCTGCTCAAGCTGCTTGCCCATGAAACCTCTTTCCTTGCTTCTCTATTTCTCGCTGGTTCGATTGAGTTGATGCCGGATTTAGGACGAAGCGCGCCGCTTGCCACTCGCAGCCTTGTCACCTTTGGCAGATTGAGTAGAACGCAATCCGGCAAGCGCGGTGCGCAGCCGCAAGACAGCAGAGGAATGGATCTGTGAGACCCGCGATTCCACAACTCCGAGTGTGAGTCCAATCTCCTTCATGGTCAGTTCTTCGTAGTAATAGAGAGTCAATACCATTCGCTCTTTTTCTGGGAGTTCGTCAATGGCATCGGCTAATCGCTGCTTCATCTCCCCTTTCAGGCAGCGAAACAATGGATCTTCCTCTGGAGACCCCGGAATATATGCCAGTTCCTCATCTCCCGAATCCTCCGAGCGTTCTATATGCAGACTGCCAATCTCCAGTCCCTTCAGGTCGCCGAGGAGTTGTTGATAGTCGGCCAGACTCAGCTCCATCTCGCCGGCGATCTCCTGTTCCGATGGTGCGCGCCCAACTCGCTGCGTGACAGAGCGGATCGCCTCTTCCACCGCTCTTCCTTTTCTACGCAACTCTCTTGGACTCCAGTCGAGCGTTCGCAGTGAATCGAGGATCGCACCGCGAATCCTGAACTGTGCATAGCTTTTGAACTGGACTTTCTTAGTGTGATCGAACTTTGAAAAAGCATCGATAAGTCCCACCACCCCGGCGGAGATGAGATCATCGAGTTCCACGTGCTGCGGCAGTCGCTCGTGGATGCGGCGCGCCAGATAACGCACCGTCGGGAGATGTTCCATCAACATGAGATCGCGGTCCATCACGCTTTCACTCACAAGCTTTCCTTTTGGCCTGTCACTGTCTGTAAATGGAATAAAGACCGCTGCCTCTGTCGCCTGTCCGTCACCGAGCAGCTGCCCCTGAGACAACCCATGCAAAATCTGTACCGGAACCGCACTGCCTGTGCTCATCACTTCCTCCGTGTCTTGCTCTGCCTTTCGTGCTTTCACTTCCGCTCACCTGCGATTTCTTCTGTTCAACCAACGGTTCCCATACTTCGTACTCGAATCTCATTCGGTATCTCGGCCGGGGCCAGTACTGTCACCTTCGGCAGAAACGGCTCCAGCCAACGCCGCACATGATAACGGGCCGGACTCGGACATAAGAGCACGGGAAGTGCCGATGTAGAGTTCCCTCCGGTTAGGCGTTTCACAGATTCAACAAGCCGACGCAGAAAATCCACAGGCATCGTTCCTGGCTTGGCACCATCGCCCAACAGCAGAGTGCTCTTCGGATCGAATGTGTTCAGCAGATCTGCCTCAAGCATCGGCTCCAGCATCAGCACCCGTAGACTGCCTTCTCCGTCAAGCAGCGGATGGATAAGCCCTCGTCCAAGCGACTGGCGCACCGTCTCCACCAGATGCACCACGTTCTTCGACGACTGTGCCGCTTCTACCAGATACTCGAGAATTGAGCCGAGATCACGGATCGATACCTGTTCGCGCAATAACTGCTGTAACACCCGCTGAACCTCACCCAGCGTCATCAGCTTCGGAACCAGCTCTTCGACCAGCTTGGGATAGCTATCATTCATGCTATCCAGAAGACGCTTGACCTCTTGTCTGCCCAGCAGTTCGTGGGCGTGACGACGAATCAACTCGCCGAGATGAGTTCCGATGACCGTGGTCTGATCAACCACGGAATAGCCAGCCGCCAATGCCTGCTCTTCCAGCCCTGGCTGAATCCATCGAGCCAACACGCCGAACGCGGGTTCTCGCGTCTCTACGCCAGGCAACGCACGCGCCTTCGAGTCTGCATTCACCGCCAGCAGACAATTTTGTTCCGTCTGCCAGCGTGCTATCTCAATGCCACGGAGACTGACCACATACTCTCGCGGCTTCAGCCGCAGGTTGTCCGTGATGTGGATAGGGGGGACAATGAACCCAAGCTCCGTCGCAAGATGACGACGGAGGGCTCTCACGCGATTGAGCATCTGCCCCCCTTGTTTCTCATCAACCATGGGAATCAATTGGAAGCCGATCTCGAGGGTCAGTTCGTCCATCTTCAGCAGTGAAGCCAAGTTCTCGTTCTTAGCGCTGTCGATCGATTTGGTTTTATCTTTTGGTGTGGCTCCATCTTCCGCCGCCTCATCCGCCAGCAAGACTGCTTCCTCTTTTGCCGCGGGCAGTTTTCGCGCAATCAATGCAACTCCCACAGCCATCAGCACAAACGACAGCTTCGGCAATCCCGGAATCAGAGCCAGCGCCAGTAGAACCCCACAGGCGATCCAGAGCGTGTTTTTTCCTCGCAGCAACTGCGTCCCAAGCTCTGTGTCGAGTGACCCCGAAGAAGAGGCGCGCGTGAGTACGATGCCCCCTGCAATCGACACCAGCAGGCTGGGAATCATTGTCACCAGGCCATCGCCGACGGTGAGAATCGTATACGTCTTGACGGCTGTCGTTAGATCCGCACCCTGCTGAAGCACGCCAATCAGTAAGCCGGCGATGATGTTAATCGCCGTAATTAAAATGGTTGCCATCGAGTCGCGCTGGTTGAACCTCGCGGCGCCATCCATCGCGCCATAGAACTCAGCCTCGCGCGCGATTGCCTGCCGCCGTTTTCTCGCGCCCTGCTCGTCGATTAGGCCGGCATTCATGTCCGCGTCGATGGCCATCTGTTTACCGGGCAACGCATCCAGTGTGAAGCGGGCTGTCACCTCAGCCGTTCGTACGGCACCATGGCTGACTACGAGAAATTGGATCGCGATGAGGGCAAGAAACAACACGAATCCCACCACGTAATTGCCACCGACCACAAACTGCCCAAAGGCCTCGATGACCGAACCGGCAGCATGTGTTCCCTCGTGTCCGTGCAACAGAATCCTTCGACTGGACGCCAGATTCAGAGACAACCGAAACATGGTCAACAACAGCAGCAGCGTCGGAAATACAGAAAAATCCACTGCGCGACGTACCTGCACTGCGGTCAGAAAAACAATCACCGACGCCGTAATCGACGCTGCCAGCAACAAGTCCAGCACAAAACTCGGCACTGGAATCAGCATGACAAAGATCATGCTGATCGCCGCCACCGGCAGCAGTAGCGGCCTTAGCTTGGTGGCTTCCCAAGTCCCGCTCTTCTTTATCAACGCTTCACTCACATCCCACCTCCGTAACCGCGCAATCCAACCAGTCCAACCGTTCCTCGATGCCCGGCTTCCTGTTGTGCCTGCTGGGCCTGACGTTCCCGTTTCATTCGTTCTTCTACTTTTTGTCGATACAGATATGCCAAGATTCCTGCCACTGCTGCGTAGAGTTCAAATGGGATCGATTGCCCCTGCTCGACAGTTTTGTAGAGACTGCGCGCCAATGGAGGATTTTCAATAATTGGAATTCCCGCCCAGCGCGCCTCTTCACGAATCTCCGCGGCCAGCAGGTCGCGCCCCTTCGCCAGCACGACAGGGGCTTGCATCGTCTCGAAGCTGAACTCCAGAGCCACTGCATAATGCGTGGGGTTGGTGATGACAACACTTGCTCTCGACATGTCCGCCTTCACTTTGCGCTTGCGCATCGCCCTTTGTATCTGCCGGATTCGTCCCTTAATTTGTGGATTTCCCATCGCATCCTTCATCTCTTCGCGCATCTCCTGCTTGCTCATCTTGAGCCGCTCATTCCAGCTTCTCCACTCGATCGCATAATCCAGCGCCGACCACGCAAGCGTGATCCATGCCGCATCTAACGCCAGCCCGTACGCCGCCGAAAACGTAGCCGGAAGCCGCACCAGACTCATCACCGGCATCGGCAGCATCAGCGCCTTTAGCGCGCTCCATCCAAGCATGACCATCGCAGCAGCGGGCACCAGCGACTTCATCACCCGTGTGGCAGACCGCAGACTGAACAGATGACCCAGATTAGTAGCTGGATTTAGCTTCGAGAACTGCGGCTCAATTGCATTCGGATGAATCTCTACACCTCCTGCCTGGGCCACGCCAGCCATCAGCGCTCCGGTAAAGCTCGCGGCCAGAACAAGGCCCACGGGCAACAGCGCAGGCTCGAGCATCTTTCGAATTGCCTCATTCCACCGCTGCTCACCATTCACCTCGCCCACGGCCGCGGAGTGCAGGCTTTCTGAATAGACCTTCCCCCAACTTGAGACAAATCCATGTGCTGTAGCTCCAAGCATCAACACGCCGCCAAGCATCGCAATCGCGGAGAGGAGTTCACGACTGCGAACGCCGTCTCCCTTTTCTTTCGCCTTCTTCTTCCGTTGGGGTGTGGCCTGTTCTGTTCCCTTTTCACTCATAGGGTTGCCACCAATTTTCCGGCCGCGTCGAGCAACGCTGTGAAGTGGTGCTCGATCCATCCCGGCCACACCGCCAGGCTTCCGATCAGAACGGCGTAAGACACCATCGTCTTCAGTGGAATACTCATCACCATCGCCGGTAGCTGCGGCGATAGTCGTCCCACCAGCGAAATTGTCATCTCGACAGCAAGCGCTGCTGCAATCACGGGTGCCGCAAGTTGCAACCCCGCCAAAAATATCCCGCCAGCCATCATCGCCAATCCGGCACCAGTCTTTGCTTGAATCACTGCCTGCCCCACAGGTACGATTCGAAAGCTCCGCACCAATGCCGCCAGCAGGCTCCGATCCAATCCAGAACCAATGATGACAAGAACGCCTAACCAATTGAGCATCTGTCCCAGAACCGGCGTTTCGATCATGGAGTTCGGATCCATCAGATTCACCAGCGAAAAACTGAACTGCATTCCCAGCAGCATCCCCGCAAACATGAGCGCCTCTGTCAGCAACATCAGCGAAAGGCCAAAGACCAACCCCACACCCAGTTCGCCCAGCACCGCCTGCACATCCAGCGTGGCCCTCGCGTTAGGTACCGTCGCGATGGCGGGCGCCAGCAGCACCGTCATAGCAATGACAAATCCTGCTTTGATCCGCGGCGCGATCGCCGCAGAGGAGAACACCGGGGCAAACATCATCAGGCCGCTTAACCGAATCATCACCAGCACCGCCGCTATCAGAAACTGCGGCCAATCCTGTATCAACGTATTCGTCTCAGCGTTCATGCCGGCTCTATCCCAGGTACCTGTGGAAGTCGGTGAACATACGCACCGTAAAACTTACTAACCGATGCACCATCCAGGGGAGCGTCGCCATCGTCACAACGAACACAACCACTAATCTCGGAACAATGGTCAATGTCTGCTCCTGCACGCTGGTCAGCGTCTGCAGAAGACTGACTACGAGGCTTACCAGGCAAGCCGCCACCAACAGCGGCGCGCTCAGCATCATCGCCTCCATAAGCACCTTTCTCATCATTTCGACTGTCTGGTCAGGTCCCAATTCGGCCTCGGAAATAAAGATTAGAAACTTTTAATCAACTGGTGCGCCAACAAGTTCCATCCGTCGACCATCACGAACAACAGAATCTTCAAGGGGGTAGAGATCACCACCGGAGGCAGTTGCATCATGCCTACCGATGTCGTTACGCTCGCCACCACCAGGTCTACGAGCAGAAACGGAAGAAACAGCACCGCCCCAATCTGGAACCCCGCTTTCAGCTCGCTCAGGATGTAAGCCGGCACGACTACCTGGATTGGAAGATCCTCCCGAGACTGGGGTCGTGTCCCCATCCCTGCCGCAGCGAAGACCTCAAGATCTTTTTCGCGCGCGTACCGAAGCATGTATTGCTTGACCGGAGCGAGACCACGATCCATGGCCTCCATCCCTGAAATGGTCCCGGCCTGATAAGGCACCACCGCAACCTGTTCTACCTTCTGCAACACCGGCTGCATCAGAAACCAGGTCATCATCAGCGCCAGCCCCATCAGGATCTGGTTTGATGGGGCAGTCTGTGTCCCCAGGGCCTGCCGCAGAAAGTGAAATACGACAAGTAGTCGCACCATCGGCGTAATCGATAAAAGTATCGCCGGGAGCAAGGTCAACAGCGTGAGACCCAGAACGATCGACCAAGGCACGCTTCTGTTTGCCTCAATCGCCTGCGTAATCGAATCTTTACCGTTCGACGCCGGAGCAACCCCTGAAATGGAGCTCTGGCTCTTGTTGATCTTGCCTCTCACCGCTCCAGCAGATTTCTGTCCATTACCATGCACGGACTTCACAGCTTCAGGTGCGTGGTTTACCCAGAACGACTCGGGGGAGACAAAAGCAACAAGAAATCGAGAACTCTGGACCTGCTGCGCATGGAGCTTCGGGGACACACTTCCCAACACAAGCAGCAGCACGCAACATCGACGCCGCCGGTGAGCTAAAGACATGGGCCATCCGACTTTCTCGCCGTGACGTCCAGCGAAATTTCGCTCTTTAGCGGCACAATCGTCTCGACACTTTCCAACCCACCCCCCACTAGAAAGCGTTCCCCCCCACAGCTCACGAGCATCAATGTCTTTTTCCCGCCGAGCGACAGTGTCTCCAGTAAATGCATTTGCCTCATCGCAGATTGACGCTCGCTACGTATACCTCGTAGAAGATCCAGCAGCCATGCGCCAATGCCACCAACATTTGGCGAAACCCTTGTTCGACCCGTTCGAGCTGCGTCTTGCGGAAATTGCATTCCTGCTCCATTCCCAATCTCTAAAATCATCCCGGTCTTATATTCCTGGCACCGCTAAACCAGGCGCGTCAGTCGAAGGGCGATCTTCTGTTCCACCACTTCAAACTCGGTCCAACCCAGTTGCACGTCGCCAATTTTCAGGGGTACGTCCTCCGTGTCCGGAGAAGCGCTTTGAAAAATCTGTCCTTCTTTCAATCCCAGCAGGTCCTGCACCTTGAACCGGCTTAGCGGTATTTCGACTGTCATCGTCACAGCCAGTTGCGACAGAATCGGCCACGAAGAGTGCTCTTCGATTCGCGACATCCAGGGCATCTCCGGATTTGCCTCTGGCTTCACCTCAGCGTTCGACGCGGCTGCCGCGTGTGCCATCAGTCCCGTCTCCGTCATCACTCTCTCCACTTGATCTGCTGGTCATACGCGCAGATGTACGATGGCTACCGTTGCACCAGAAATTCCGTAAAAAATATCTTGGTGACTTTCAAATCAGCATTGTGTTCGGCAAGAGCTTTTTTTAGCTCGACTTTTAAGTGCTCTTTGCCATCCAGCGCGAGCAGGCCATCCGCCGTTTGCCTGCCGAGAACGGTCAAGGCCGTGTCGCGAACCGCCGCGATTGCCTCGTCTCCACTTTTGTCATTCTTCGTTCCGGATTCTTTCTTCGCGGGGGTATCTGCCACTTGCAAGCTTACGGATAACCGCAAATAGGCACCCTCACCGGCCAGGTTCACAAGGAGCGGATCAAGCACTAGAAGGTGTGTACTGGGCTCGGATGGAATCCGCGTGGTTGGGGCAGCATCTCTGCGTATTGACAACCGTCCCGATCGTGCAAAGTAATAAACAACACCGCCAAATGCCAGGGATGCAATCGCTGCGCCAATCAGCATCGCAATCAGTAAGTATGTAATCGATGGCCTAACCGGTCCAGTGGCAGCGACCCCAGGAGAAGATGAAGCTGTGTCAGTAACTGGAATGGAAGTAGCCATGATGCTGAACAACGATGCAAGTCAAGCGCCAATTTGTTCTGCTCGAACATTAGTGAATCTTCAGGATCAAACGACCAGAACCGAGCGTTACGTCGTCACTACGACTGACGCGACCTGACAGAGTCGGACGAGGCGGGCGCACTCGATCTTTCAAGCTGCACCCGCCTCATGAGCGCTGCAATGATGCTTATCGAATCATCGCAAGTGTGTCCTGCGTCACCGTATCGAACGTAGTCACCGTCTTCGAGTTCGCCTCAAAGGCACGCTGCGCCACGATCAGATCGGCAAACTCGGAGGATATGTCGACATTCGACAGTTCTAATGCGCTGTCCGTAATCGTTCCCCGAGAGCCAGTCCCCGCAACTCCAACGTTCGCCTGACCGGAAGCTGCCGTCGTAGCGAAGTTATTATTGCCGGTGACAGTCAGGCCCTGATTATTTGCCACCGTTGCCACAGCTACCTGGCCAACTGTTTGCTTTTGCCCATTGCTGTAGCTGGCCGTGATGATTCCACTCGAATCGACTGAAAACCCGTTATACACGCCACTTGTAAACCCATCCTGGCTGCTTGCGCTGCCTGCCGAGGCTGCCGTAGTTTGAGAGATCGTCGGATTGCCATTGGCATCATCCAAATTCCATTTGAAGCTGAGATTGCTTGCTCCATTCGGCAGACCAGGGAACGTAAGAGGGTTTCCAATAGAACTTGCGGGGCCCAGATTTGTCCACACTACCTGGTTTGCTCCGGCGTTGTCCGTAGTCGACGCTCCAACAGTCGTACTCCATGCCGGGGCCGCAGCTCCGGTAGTGCCTGTACCGTTGATTGACGTCACTCTTTCTAAGTTGCCGTTGGAGTCCAAAATGGTAGTTCCCGGAGTTGCAGCGGTGGCTGCCGGCCACGCGGCTGCGGTCGGCATAAGCAGGTTGCCCGACGAATCAAACGTCAACGTGCCCGTATTCCCTGTCGCAACTCCCGTAAAATCGCCCGGAGGGAGCGTGACATCATAGCTCCAGGTATTCGCCGCAGTTTTAGTAAACGAGAGCGTCGCCTGATGTGTCTGTCCGAGTGAATCAAATACTTGTACCCCCTGAGTAGAAAACGAAGTTCCCACAGCAGCACTGGCATTCAAATTTGCTGTCAGCGAGAAGTTTTGGGTTGCCCTCGCTGATTCAGTGGATCCAGTCGGTAGCACTAGGGCTCCCAGTGCACTGCTGCCACTGATAACACCGTTCGCGGCGTTGTAGCCCATCACATTCTCCCCTTCGGCCGTCGTTAGGTTGCCATTTGCGTCGAGTTGAAAAGCACCAGCCCGCGTCAGAGACTGAACACCATTCTGTTGCACAACGAAAAAACCATCTCCGGTCAACATCATGTCTTTTGAATCGCTCGTCGGGTTGACACTTCCCTGCAGAAAGCTCGTCGTCGTGCTTGCCACTTTTGTGCCGACACCGACCTGTAACGCGTCGTTCGATCCGTTTTCGCCAATCTGCTGATAAAAGAGGTCTTCAAAATTCGTTGTCTGCTTTTTGAAAGCAGTTGTATTCAGGTTCGCCAAATTATTTCCAATCGTGTTCAGCGCCACCGAGTCAGCATTCAAACCACTCAAAGCCGTTGAAAATGATCCCATCGTCGCTCTCCTTGCTCCTGGTTATATCTTCGTTATCGTTGTCCGCTGCCGTCGAGCTGCGTCTTTCTTGTTCCGTCTCTATGCCGAATCCTACGTTCCGGTCGTTGGCGCAGGTGTCGTCACCGGTGTCAGATCCTGATTGATTGAAATCAACTGCTGCAGGCTGTTCACGCCCACCAGTTGCTGAATATAGGCATTCGGATCTGTGGGCTGTGTAGGATCCTGATTTTTCAGTTCCGTCACCAGAAGCGTCATAAAATCGGCCGATGTGATCGTTGCCGAGGATGACGCGGAATTTGTCGTGCTGCCTGCTGCCGCCCCCCCTGTCCCGCTGGTGTCTTTCGGCGCCAACGCTGAAGCAACTCTAGCTGCCGCTGCCGATCCTGCTCCCGTAATCGAATTCATCTGTAATGCGCTCATCTTCATCCTTTCCAATTAAGTCGTTCGTAGTTGCTTCACTTACAAAAGCGGTTGAACAGGACATCCATTCAGGCTCTTACGTTCAGCCAATTTCCTCCGCCCGCGAGCGAGGCTAATGACAACAATTCATCTCCTCCCACTCCGCTCACGCCGCTATAAAATCCCTCCTTTTCAACGCGATTCGGAGCCGAGCTCGCTGCTCCCTGCCGGCTGTCTCCTCCTTGATTACCGCTCTGCTGAGCCGACCCTTGTCCATTACCGTTCCTTCCCCCGTCAAATCCCCGGAAGTCAGTACCCGACGCCATCGGCGGCTGTATAACAACCGCGTTTACCGCAACCCGCTCAGTCTGGAGATACGCTGTCAGCGAGGGAAGTTCCCGATGCAGCATCTCCTGTCCCGACGATGTAGCCGTCGACAAGGATGCATTCACCACGCCACCATCTGTCATGTCAGCGCGAATCTTCAGCCATCCGTGTGTTCCATTGACAACGCCGATTTCGAGCGACGTGGGCGTCGCCATCAATGTCTTATGCGTAGCGTCCGTCGACGCCGCACTGTCAATCACACCCGAGCCGGACTGCCCGGTCGCCGTATGGGTGCTGGCCTCCGTCGTCTGCGCGCTGCCCGTAGCAATCACGTGTGCAGCACCACCGCCAGGAACTCCGGCCACCCTTAACTCACCATGGGCCGCAACGCTAACTGCCAGAGGCTGCGCCGTACTCTTGGTGTCTGCATTCTCACCGTCGGTCGCCTTGATCGGAGCCAACGCTGTCTTTGGTTCATCAACTCCTGTCTTCCGTGAGACAGAATTATCCGTCAAAACGGGGCCTTGTGTTTTCACGGTGCCGTCATCCGTTTTCTTGATGTCCTCAGTCTTTGTGTCGTGCCCGTCAGGCTTTACCGCCGTTGTTCCGACACCGCAAGTGGGCGCCGACGAACTTGTAGAGGAGACCGCACCATCTTCAGCAACGGCTTTCGACCCATGCTGTGGTCCATCTACCGAAGGCACCATGATCGGTATGGAAACAGGAGACGTGGTAGCAACGGGCTGCGCTTCGACTGCCGTCGCATTCTCCACAACCAGAACAGCTTTTCCCTTTTCGGCCTTGGCGCTTTTCTCCGTTTTTACAGAGCGGCCGTGGTCATTTGCTTCTCTTTTAGTTAACACCTTTCCTTGGTCTTTATTTAACGTGGGCGTCTCTTTGAGATTCTGGGTGACAGGCGTGACCTGCTTCCCTGGAATATCGGCTACTTGCGAATCAGTCCCATCCGTCTGAAGCTCTGCGATTATCTTCGTAGCATCCGTCTTCGTGTCGTCAATGACTGATGACACATTTTTATGATCGAGATCCTTCACATCCTCCGATGGAATCGGGACCTCAGACATCTCCATTGAAATGGGTGGTGACGAATCCTTATCCGATCTTTGGCCATGCTGAACAGTTACGCCCATTGAAGGAATTATTACTCCGACGGTTGTAGGTGCTGTGCCTTTCTGGCTCGGGAATGAGTATCCGCTCTTTGCGGCAGTAGATTCCTTCTGCGTCTCGTCTCCAGCGTTCGCATCCTGCTTCATCTTTAGGTCGGCAACAGCAGCAGTCGCTCTTCGGCTGTTCCCAGCGCTGTTCACAGGAACGCTACTTTCAGATTCGACAATATCTTTCAGCTTTTGATCGGCAGTCTGCGATGGCACACCGACCGCAAGAGCCGAGCTCTCATCAAAGCTTCTCGCAAAAGAAATGTCAGCGGAATTAGCGCGTTCGGCCGGAGCACGAACGTTCACCAAATCGGTGCCGAGTGACGTCAAAACCGTCGTTGCTGTCAGCATGTCTCTTCCTCTTACGCTCTATCAACGAAGTGCATTTCACGCGCCGAAATGACCGCTGAAAACATTAGGAAATATTTATTTCTGCCGCTGCACGCAAATCTTCGCGTGCGTCCGTCCATCTTCGTCGAGCAAGAAATCGGTCATCTAGTGCCGCCTGAGCCTGCCGATCTGTTTTGCTCGCAATTTGCATTGCCGCATCATCGACGACATGTCGAATCTGCTCACTTCGAAGATGGCTTGAGCGATACATTCTTCCCGCTTGTTCACTCAACATCTCGCGTTCCAATCGAATCTGCTGCAATCGTTGCTGCTTCCATTCCGCGACCTCCCGCTGTGTGCGGGCTGCCGCCCAATCCATCTGGTCCCCTGCAATCAGCGCATCGCGACCAAGGTAACTCGAAGAGCGCGCCGTCTCCTCCTGCGCATCAATTGCCTGCTCCGCTTCTTTAACCGCTGCGGTCGTCCGCTGCAGTTCTATCGAATGCATCTCTTCGATGCGGACGTAGAGAGACATCAGCCGCTTTAGCGCATCTACCCGCGAATGCATCGTTAGAGTTCCATTGCGTTTAATCGAGTCACGCTTTGCTCCATCGTCACGCGCTCCTGGCTTCCCTGCTCGAGAAACTCACGCAATACGGGCATCGCGCGCATCGCACGATCCAGTTCTTCGTCTGTCCCTGTTTTGTACGCCCCAATGCGAATCAGGTCCTCTGACCGGGCGTGGGCCGCGAGCAGTCTCCGTGCCATCGCCGCCTTTCCCCGATGCTCCGGTGTCGTGACCGCAGGCATCAAACGGCTTAACGAATCCAGAACATTCACCGGCGGATACCATCCCCCAGCCGCCATTGATCGCGACAGAACCACATGTCCGTCCAAGAGTGAACGCACGGCGTCCACCACAGGGTCCTGCTGGTCATCTCCCTCCATCAGCACCGTATAGAACGCCGTAATACTGCCATTCTGAAAATTCCCCGCGCGCTCCACCAGCTTTGCCAGCCGCGCAAACACCGACGGCGTATACCCTTTGCTGGCAGGAGGCTCTCCCGCAGCCAAACCAATCTCCCGCGCCGCCATCGCATACCGGGTCAATGAGTCCAACACCAGTAGCACATGTTTTCCCCGTGCAGCGTAAAACTCCGCAACAGAGGTAGCCGCCATTGCCGCTCGCATCCGCAAGAGCGGACTCTGGTCCGAAGTAGACACCAGCACTACCGAACGCCGCCGTCCCTCCTCGCCCAATGAATCTTCGACAAACTCTCGCACCTCGCGCCCACGCTCACCGACCAGTCCCACTACAGTCAGGTCCGCCGCGGTATTTCTCGTCATCATTCCAATCAGAGTGCTCTTGCCCACACCCGAGCCACCGAAGATGCCTATTCTCTGCCCACGGCCGACCGTCAACATCCCATCCAGCACGCGCAGTCCCGTTTGTAATGGCTCGCGAATCGGCTCTCTCTCCATCGGGTGAGGTACTGCGCCATCGAGCGGCCACATCTGCGCTACTCTCGGCGCTGGCAAACCATCCAGCGGCCCACCCAGCGCATTCAAAATTCGTCCTTCCATCTCCTCCCCAACCGCAATCCCAGGTGTAACGCCCATTGCCCTTAGCGTGTCGCCATAGCGAATTCCCTGCGTCGCCTCAAGCGGCATCGCCAACACATGCCGTCCGCGAAAGCCAATCACCTCCGCGCGGTGCCGTCTGCCGTCTCCATCCAATATCTCGCAGCACTCACCCACCGAACACAGAGGACCCTCCGCCTCGATGGTTTGCCCATTAGCCTCTACCACACGTCCACTCCAACGCCATGCTGAACGATCTGCCAGCCGCGTGAAATACGAGGAGAGCCTCTCCTTTGCCGGATGCACGACCAGCATCAAGCTGGCCTCTGCTGCAGAAGATCGAAGAATCCCTTTTCAATCTCTTCCAACTGGGCCTTCACACCCAGTTCCACTCTCCCGACACTCGTTTCAAGAACGCATTCCCCCGCACTCATCCGCTCTTCTCCGATGAATTGCAATCTCGATTCCGCATCAGCCGACATGGCTTCTTTCCATCTCTCCACCTCTTCGGCAGGCACACGCAGTTGCATCGTGCTTTGGTCCGCCACCTTCTCCAGCACAACTCGCACCGCTGCAGTGAGAAACAGCGGATCGAGGTTGGCCTCGCGATGTAACACACGTGCCGCAATCGCCAACGCCAGCTTCACAACTTCACCCTCTACATCGGAAAAGTAACGAGCGCGTTCCCTTCCAAACTCATCACAAACTCGCGCCACGCGAGCACGTTCCATTGCTACTCGCTCTTCCAACTCCTCTTTCCACTCCTGCCGCGACTCGACTCTCGCTACTCTTTGCGCCGCCTCAATCTCCGCAAGCGCTTCCTGCTGCTGCAATTTCAACTGCCGCTCCATCTCCGCGATTCGCTCTTCGATGGAAGCTTCCGCCGCATTCAAAGGCGCCGCCGTATCCACATCCTGAGCTGCATCCTTTTCCAGCCAATCGAGCGTATGAAACTCAAGCCTGGATACGTTCTTGCTTTTCCTTGCATCCTTGATCCATCTGTCAGGCATTCCCGGCAGAGGATTGTATGAGCCCACGTCCTCCGCGTTCTCAGATAGCGAGGTCATCGTCCACCTCCATCTTCAGAATCATGCGGCCTTCACTTTCAAGCTGCCGCGCCAGGGCCAGCAACTCCTGCTGCGCATGATTGACATCCTTCAGCCGCACCGGCCCCATCACCTCCATATCCTCCTTCAGCATCTCCACCGCCCTCGAACTCATTGCTTTGAACAGGTGAGATTTCACGTTGTCGCGTCCGCCCTTCAACGCCAGTGCCATCACCTTCTTGTCGGCGGCCGCAACAAACTCGCGGATGCTCTCCGGCGGCACCGTCACCAGATCTTCAAACGTAAACATCAGGTTTCTGATCCCAATGGCCAGTTGCGGTTCGTCATGCTCAATCTCTTCAAGAATTCCCTTGCTCTCGATCTGGTCCAACCGGTTCAGCAGCTCCGCCACCGCTTTAAAGCCTGAGTAGGATTTTCTTCCACTCGTTCCATCTCCCTCCATCCGCTTATGCAATACAAGGGCAACTGTCTGCGCCATCTCCGGCGAAAACTGCCGCATCTCGGCCAGTCTGCGTACCACTTCCACGCGCATCTGGCCATGAAGGCTCATCAGCACCGCCGATCCCCGCTTCGCATCCAGATGCGCCAGCACCAGAGCAATCGTCTGCGGATGCTCTGTCTCCAAAAATTTACTCAGGTGCTGTGGGTCCATCTTCTGCAGCTTTGCCATGTCCCCGTTGGTCCGCTCCCTGATCTTCCTAACTTGCGCCAGCAGGTCCTCGGCCTTGCCCGACCCAAACGCCTCGGTCAGCAGCTTCAGCGCATACTCCGGCCCACCACGCACCATGTATTGCTGCGTCTCCAGCAAGCCGTAGAACTCTGTCAGTACCTGGGTCAACTGCTGCGCCGGAATCTCTCCCAACCGCGTAATTTCCTCGGTCACCCGCCGGACATCCGCCTCGGACAAGCTCAGAAACAGAGTCTTCGCAAGTTCATCTCCCAGCGCCACCATCAGGATGGCGGCTTTTCGCAATCCCGGAATCTCCGCTGGCGCGAATCCTGACTCCGCCGGCAACAGCAGCGGATTATGCCGCACACTCTCAGCCTCTCGCATCTGTATCGCTGCACTCATTACTCACCGTCCTCTGTTGAACCGATCCACGCCTCGAGCAGCCGCGTACTCTGTACGGGCTCTCGCCGAATATGCTCGGATACATGGTCGAAGATCCCCTGCTGCTGCCGCTGCGCCCTGCTTTTGACCGGCAGCGGGATTGCCCCATGATCGGTATCGTCCGCGCTCCACTCCGGCTCCGCTGCCAGCATCCGCTCCTGCTGACCTCCTAAGGCAGCCGAAGCCTTCGCCCCTGCGGTCAGCACTATTGGCTCACGCAGCGTTGCAGTCATCTGTCTCGCCACCGGACGCAGCACAAACATCACCAGCAGGATGCCGCATACTCCTATCAATATCGTCCGCATCATTCCCGGCTGTGAGGCTGCAAGCGTGCGCGTCTCTTCCATCACCCTATCCATCACCGGCGGCTTCATCTCCGCCGCATTCGTGCTGAAGCTGATGTTCTCCATCACAACCTGGTCGCCCCGTCGCGGATCGAAACCCACCGCTGCCTGTGCCAGTTGCTCCAGCCGATGCATCTCATCAGCGCTTCTCGGCTTCCACACCGTGTGCTCTAATTTGCCCGTACCCTCTGTCATCGCACGATCATTTACGACCACAGCCGCAGTCACTCTTCGCACTCGCCCCGGCCCTTCTTCCGAATGCAGCAGATGCTTCGTCACTCCATACGTGCCGTTCTCTTCCTGAATGCTTTGGTCTCTTCCATTACCTTGCTGCGGATAAACCGGCAGCGCCTGCTTCTGCAACAAGGGTGGAGTTCCCGGAGCAGCAGCCGCCTGCGAGCCTGCCACCGAACCCGCCGGTGCGCCCCCTGGAGAATTGCTCGCCGTCCCTGGTACCCCCGAGGCTGTAGCAGGCAGCGCCGAAACCTGTTCCTTCTTCTGCATACTCAGCGTTGCCGTCTGGCTCGGATCGTAGACTTCGTCTGTCCGTTCTTCGCTGCCCTCGTCGTAACTGACGTTCACCGTCGCCCGCACATTGTCATGCCCCGCAAGCGGCTCGAGCATCGCGACCAGCTTCGCCTCCATCTCCTGCTCTGCCTCGTCCTTGCTGGCGTCTCCCGATCTCGGCTTCAAGTTCGCCCGCCCATCCGCATCCACCAGCGTCACCTGTTCCGGGCTCAGATTTTCGACCGCCCCAGCCACCAGGCTGCGAATAGCATCGGCCTGCTCCGGAGCTACCGTCGCACGCCTCAACTTCAGCACGACGGAAGCCTTCGCCATCTTCTCCTCCGACGCGAACAGACTCTGCTGCGGTAGCACCAGATGCACTCGCGCCGACCGAACCACATCCAGCGTCTCAATCGTGTGCTCCAACTCTCCCTCAAGCGCTCGCTGATAATTGACTCGTTCGTCGAACTCACTCCCCACCCAGTTAGGCTTGTCGAATAACTCAAACCCCAGCCGACCCGATTGCGGCATTCCCTTCGCCGCAACCTCCATCCGCGCCTTGTCCAGCATGTCCGCTGGCACTTCAACGCCTGTCCCATCCGCGGTCATCTCAAAAGGAATACTCGCTGCTGCAAGCTCCTGCGATACCTGCTGCGTGTCCTTCCCATCAAGACCGCTGAACAATACACGCCAGTCCGGACGCTGCACAAACCACATCATGCCGACACATGCCGCCGCCAGAAATGCAGCCGATGCAATCAGCCAGGTCCGCTTGCCGGCAGGCATCGCCATCAAACGCTGCCGCATCGCCGAAGCCATCGCCGACGCCTTCTCGACGGGGCCGTCGCCCGCCAAGGCAGCGCCCTGTTGCCCAGTCCTCTCCAGCCCTGCTCGTTCCGTCTCCGCCATCTCGCCTCAGCAATCCTTCAGGTTCGTTAGAACTGCATGCCCATCATCTGCTGGTACGCCGCCACCGCCTTGTTGCGCACCTGCAACGCCAGCTCAAAAGCCATATCAGCCTTCTGCGTCGCGATCATCGCGTCATGAATCTCTACCCCCTGCCCTGTCAACACGCCGGTCACTGCCTGCGAAGCTTTCTTGTCCAAAGCACTCGTCTGCTGCACCATCGTTTGAAACATCCCGGCAAAGGGCGCGTCACCCGCGCTCGCTGCTGTATTCGTTGTGGTATCCAGAAAGCCCGCGGATCCGGCCCCACCCTGAATCCCCTTCATCACCCCGGCAATTGTTCCAGCGTCAATCATTGTTCAAGCCCCTTTTGCTTTTCTCTACTTCAAAATGTCCAGTGATGACGTGACCATGTTCTTCTCTGCCTGAACTGCGGAAGCATTCATCCCATACGATCGTGTCGCGCCCATCAGGTCCGTCATCTCCGTCAGCGGATTGATGTCCGGATAAGCCACAAATCCATCAGGTCCCGCATCGGGATGCTGCGGATCGTATCTACGCAGCGGAGCGCTGTTGTCCGCGATCACTCCCGTTACCGCAACCCCGCCTGGTGTTTCACCCGCTGCGGTTACGTCGCCGGACAAGCTGCTAAAACCGGAACCGAACCCATCAGCCCCATCGCTGAGAACGCCACCCATCTGGCTCATCAATGAGTGCTGAAAACTCGCATCACCCTCCGCCTCGAAGACCACATGATGCCGCTGATAAGGGCCGCCCTCCGGTGTCCGTGTCGTCTCTGCGTTCGCCATATTCGAGGCGACCACTTCAGCCCGCACCCGCTCTGCCTTCAACGCCGACGCACTTACATCCATCACGCCAAATAAATTCATTGCCTACTTCGCCTCCGCGTGAATTGCATCCATCACATTCGTAAATTGCTGCTTCAGCAGTTCCACGCCCAGCCGAAACTGCAACTGTGACTTCGCCATCTGCATTCCTTCGCGATCCATCGAGACATTGTTGCCATCCGGCCGCGCCACCAGACCGTCAACATCCTGCACCGTCGCCCCCGCACCAAAGTCCGCCTGCTCGCTGCCATTCATCTGTTGCATAAACTGCTGCTCAAAATTGAAGCCCTCAGTCTTATAGCCAGGCGTATCGACATTGGCCATGTTGCTCGCCGTCAACTTCATCTGCTCGCTGGTCAGATCCAAATACCGGTTCAGCGCATCGCTCAAAGGAGTAGTCACTTCCATACTCGTCACCTCCACGCGATTACCTATGCAGGTCAACGCCCAAACAAAAGCGCCCTCGGATGAGAGCGCTCTTATCTATCGGCAAGTCACTGACTTTCTTTACCCTTTAATCCCGTGTTGCCCTGCGATATCGAATCTCTTCCGCGCCAATCTCCATCCTGTCACCGGAAAGAATCGCACCTCTCTCCAACACATGCATCAGCTCCCGCACATTTCCTGGCCAGTGATGCTCATGCAGCTTGGCCTCAGCCTCCACGCTCAACCGCTTCCGTGGCATCTCCTGCCCCATCTTCTCGAGGAAATGCTCGGCCAATGCACCAATATCTTCCATCCTGTCGCGCAGCGCAGGAACCTCCACCGGGAACACAGCGAGCCGATGATAAAGATCTAATCGAAATGTGCGCTCTTCGGATCTCTGCTGCAAGGGCTGATGCGTCGCCGCAATCACCCGCACATCCACGCGCACCGTCTCATTGTCACCTACGCGTTGCAACTCTCCGCACTCCAGAAAGCGCAGCATCTTCGCCTGCAACGCCATCGGCATCTCGCCAATCTCATCCAGAAACAGCGTCCCTCCATGTGCCGCCTCGATTCGTCCCGTTCGCGATTGCACCGCTCCAGTAAACGCACCGCGAGCATGACCAAACAACTCCGCCTCCAGCAGAGCCTCTGGAATGGCCGCGCAATTCAGCACCGCAAACGGCTTCCCCGCGCGTTCACTTAATCTATGCAACGCCCGCGCTACAACCTCCTTGCCCGTCCCCGTCTCCCCTTCGATCAGCACCGTAGTCGAACGCGGAGCCACCAAACGAATCAATCGCGCCAGCTCCCGCATCGACTCGCTCGAACCCACCATCTCTGGCAACAGAACGTTATCCTGCAATGCATTTCCCGCAACACTCTCCTGCCGCAAAGGCTCATCGCCTCCCAGCAGAACCGAAAGTGCGCGCCTCGCCGCCTCCTGATCAAAATTCTTTGCTACCGCGGGCGCTCGTGCCGCAATCCGAGGCACAGACACAGGAGCAGCCTTCCACGCCGCCGTATCGTTCAGCGGAGCACTCTGCGCCTCCCGCAACGCATGGAGCAACTCGTTCCTCCTCGGACTGCGCGCCCCACCATCCACGCCGCCATCCACCCGCAGCATCTCCATCGCCGGATACATCATCCTCACCTGCCCGGCGAACTCACCTACCTCGAGATCAGGTAGCCAGCTATCCACCAGCAGCGCCTCCGGGCGCGAAGCTTCCAACTGCGCCATCGCCTCAGCGCCGCCGCTCGCTTCACGCACCTGCCACCGCAGGTCCGTCAGCGATCGCCGCAACCGCTGCCGTAGTCCTGCATCCGCGCTCGCCAGCACAACCGTTCGCATTGCCGCATCCACTCCGCCCACACCCGCCAACATCACCTGTCCTGCGCCCATCTGATTCACCTCATCCTCTCCTGCTCATCTCGATCTGCCTGCAAAGCGCGCTGCAATATCCCACGCATTAACTCCACAGCCAGGTTTACCCGCGTACACTGCACCAAGGCTTCGGCAATCGCATTGCGCATAGCATCCGGGCCACCGATCAACTCGCCCATCGCCAGCCTGCATTGAAGAACCGTCAACGGTTGGCAAAGCTCGTGAAGCGCATCATCCATCCGCGCCGCAAGGCCTGCCTGGAGCTGTTTCCCCGCATCAGGCACTGGCAAATACCGCGCGCCGCGGAAACTCGTTGACCCGCTGCGACAGCCTTTTCACGCTGCCCATCTGATACCCCTCGCCGCGCACCGTCTCAATAACGGAGTATCCCGCATCGAGGCCTCCGCTCGCCGCGCTCAGTTTCTTTCTCAGGTAATTGATGTACACATCAACAACATTTGTCCCTGCATCCGGGGACATATGCCAGACCTCCTTGAGCAGCTCAGTCCGGCTACAGCATCGCCCGCGCCGCAACATCAGAAACTCCAGCAGGTTGAACTCCTTCACCGTCAACTCCACTCCAACTCCACTCCGCGCCACCCGCCGATCCATGCGGTTCAGTTCAACGTCACCGTGCCGCAGCATCGGATCGGCAAACTGCTCACGCCGTCGCAGCAGCGCCCGGCACCGGGCAGTCAACTCATGAAAGCTGAACGGCTTCAAGAGGCAATCATCCGCGCCGAGATTCAGGCACTTCACCCTCTCCTCAACCTGGCTCCGTCCGGTCAGCACCAGGACCGCCATCTCATTGAAACGGCCCTGCATCTCTGCCAGTACCTCGGTTCCGTCCTTCCGCGGAAGGCTCAGGTCCAGCACCATCAGGTCCGGGCGGTGCTCTTCGGCGTGGAGCAGTGCCGCCTCTCCGTCCCCGACCCACTCCACATCATGTCCCTCCAGCTTCATCCCCTTCTGTAGAAACGATCCCAAGGCCAAATCATCTTCAACAATCAATACCTGCATGTTCTTGCCTCCCAACCCGTCGTGTTCCAATCTCCGACGGCGTGTAACTACCTTGGTTGATCGGGAACGAGGTGACAAGGCGAATGTGAAATATTTTGCATGGGTCAATTTCAAAATGGGAATTATGGAATAAATGACCCATCTTTGGTACCTGCAAAAACGAGAAACTAATAAAGGTAAATGATTATCCCTTTGACTCATGTTGAGTGAAAGAGCATTATGGTTCGGTAATTAGAAAGAGTTTTAGCCATGAACGAAATAGACCAACTAATCGCTTCAATGAAAGAACAAGCACTGACACCGATAGCCTTCGCGGAACTTGCTTTTGACGTTGCTCACGCGACCCGAATAGCTCTCTCGCGCATTTCACCTGAGTTTGACAAGTTATATCTGGCGGAACTGGAGAGGCTGCGAGCGTCCAAGCATGTTGTACTCGTTCCCGATCCTCAAGAGACATCCGAGACATTTTCTCAAGCAACGCAGGCGAAATAGGAAGGCAATTCATGAATCTCTACTCTCTGGCTAAGAAATTCCCCAATGAAGATATGGCGCTGTTGCACTTGATAAAGACGCGCTGGCCTCATGGGGTTCGGTGCATAGCTTGTGACCATGACCGTTGCTGGCTGATCGAAGCTAAGGGAAAGACTGGTAAACCGCGCAAACTCTTCCAATGTGCGGAGTGTGGGCTGCAATTCAGTGCAACAGCCAATACGCTATTTCATGACTCTCACCTGCCACTAACGAAATGGTTTGCCGTGCTTTGCCTCATGGTGGAGGGGAAGAAAGGCATTTCAGCTAATCAGGTTCGGCGTCATGTTCCGATGAGCTACAAGACCGCTTGGTATGTATGTCATCGCATCAGAGAAGCCATGCAGGAAGATCCTAGCTTCAAGGTTGGCGGACCAGCTACAACTGTTGAAATGGATGAGATGTATGTTGGCGGCCGCAAACGGCTACACGGCGTGAAAGCAGGTAAGAACGCGAAAGCGGTAGTGCTCGGGTTGGCTGAACGCGATGGCCAGATTCACATGCAGCGCGTCAATCGGGCGTCATTGGAAAACATTCGGGAAACGGTAAACACCAAAATTGATCCTGAAACCCCAAAGATCGTGACCGACGGCAACCAACTCTACAAAGGCGCTATTCCCAGAGCAAAACACGAACGCGGCAACCATGCAGAAGAATTGAAAGATAAAAACTGGACGCGAACACAGACAGTCGAGAACGCCTTTTCACTCTTCAAACGGGGTATCGTCGGCAACTATCACAAACTCAGTGCCGACCATCTGGATCGTTACCTGGGTGAATTTTGTTGGAGATACAATCGCCGCAAGATGCAGCCTTGGCTATTCGATATGGCATTGACCAACATGCTCAACAAAAAGCCATTGCCCTATAAGGATCTGACGTTCTAGACTGCGGGTGACCGGAAACGGCGGATTGGAGGCTTTATCGGCCAAATTTTTGCTCGGTCCCGGCACCACGCAGTGCAAAGTAGTCACGGGGCCTACCCTTCCTCTACAGCGAGAGGCTGACTACAAAGCCGTTATTTACTAGTGATGACGCATCCTTCTGGTCTGGGTTGGATTACTCAGATTGGGTGAAAACTAAAAAGCCGTAAGGCAATGTAGACCTGCTGTGTTGAATCGCTGCCGTGGGTGGTTCCCGCGCAAAGGAATAGGTACCGGATTGTGTCTATTCTCAGAACCTATTTGTCCATTTTCTGGACACGTCTTTCAGCTATTTTTGCTCTCAAGGCTTCCGCTTCTTTGGTGGCTTTGGCCGCTTTCTCGACCTTTAGCTTTGCGCTTAGTTCCTTGACCGTCATGGGTTTCATGTTCACCATGCGGCGTAGAACAGCGTCAAATTTATCTTTATCGTAGAGAGTTTCGTCTTCCATGCGTTATTCTTCCGCGTATGAGCCAATCAGTCCAGTCTCGAATCCCCACCGATAAACTCGAAAAGCGTGTCTACGGAGTAAAGTGCTGGAACTGCGGAAGAATGCTCCAAGTTGACTTCGTGGATCTCCCCGCCGACGCTCAAATCGAAGAGTTGCGAACCAAACTAGAACAGGAACAAAAACTAGGGGGTTTCCAAACCTGCCCCTATCTTTGCGATGATGGCTCAACATGCGGTTCGACCACCCACGTAACAACGGAGAATGTCGAATTTGTGGGTTTGTCGGACTTGGAACCGACACCGTTCCTAAATGACCCTTTGCAGGGATAATTACAGTCGAAAAATAAGTTGACACAGTGGATGAAGCCTTTCCGTGTCAAGACTATTTCTACTTGTTTAGTGAGAACCCGCTCAACGTGAGTCAAAGGGATAATCATTTAAAG